>NC_015435.1:1200000-1840348 GCF_000204925.1 Metallosphaera cuprina Ar-4
AAATGGGTTGAATAGAGCTGCTCCGAGCCCGAAGCCCATAGATACCAAGCCGGTTATGAGGCCCCTCCGTTCAGGGAACCACTTTAACGCTAGGTTTAACGATAGCCCGTAGAGAGTCCCCTCCCCGATACTTCCTAAAGTCCAAGTTAAGTAGAAAACCTGAACGTTGGGCGAGAAGGAGCTTAAAATGAGACCTAAAGATAGGGCTAGGGCTCCGAAAAGTCCAACGTACCTGGGACCCTTAATGTCGGAGAGCCTCCCGCTCAAAACTTGAAACGATGTTGAGAACACAACGAAGAGGGCAAAGGCTACCTCCACTGCTGATGCGGTCTCATGAAACTGATTGACCATGAGAGGCATGAACTCGTTCCAGGAGTATTGATACACTGAACAGAACAACATTGAAACGAAACCTATCGCGAGGAAAAATCGCCTATCCATCTTCATGAATTGAGAAAGTGAAAATAAATTCTTGAGATCGACCTCAGCATCAGGAGGCCTTTAAACCCCCTTGATCCAGGTTCTAGGTTAGGGTGATGGGCTTCAACGACGTTGGGAAACCTTAAGCTAAGGAGCCCAACGCCAGATGTCCCATTACGTTTGTTTGCGAGATGACAACGCGCTGGAAGCGCGTAACTCGAACCTCTCAAAAGATAAACGACAGCTTGACATTAATGTATACCGTGGAGGTCTCTGAAATTCCTCCTCTCAAGAGCCTCGCTTACCGTTAACTCCAGAACTGTACGTTAAGGAGAGTAGTGAACTTCTGCAAACCGTATAGGGCCCCTTTCACATGACGTGCTTAGAAAGCCCCTCAGCTAGGGTTAAAGCTATTTACGATCTCTTTTTATTCCCTGGGCTGATTGTTTTAATATGCAAATTAGCGTAGCTGCGTTAAGCGATGAACCGGATCCAGGGTTGGAACAGAAGGCCAGAGCGTTCGTAAGGTCCATCTCTAAGTGCAGCAAACCTGTAATAATCTTAGGAGGGTACTGGGGGTTAATGAGGGTTGTCGCGGATGAGTCCATACTTCAGGGGAACAAGGTAGTTGCTATCCTACCTGAAGGAACTGAGCACTTCATAATGCCTAACGAAATAATTAGGGTAGAGACTGGATGCGATCCTCGATGTAGATCAGTTTTCATAGCCAGGTCAGGAGACATACTAGTCAGTCTGGGCGGGGAAGCTGGGACTATGACTGAGATATTGATGGCCTACAGTATGGGGAAGGCAGTTTACGTTCTTAGAGACACCGGGACCTCAACTGATAAGTTGTATAGTGCCTTCCCTGAGAAGCTGGACAGCAGAGGCCTAGGTGAGCTTAACTACTTTGAAGATCCTGAAAGGATGGGAGCGGAGATATGTAGGAAATACTACGGTACAAGCTAAACGTGATGAGCCGTGTTTCAGCTGAGCTATGAGGAGAAAGAAGGGGCTGACTTTTGCATGAGCGAAAAAAAGACCCCCTGGTTCGCGTAGTAGTTTACCTCTTTGAAACCAACTTTCATGAAGGACTTCCTTAGGTTCCTCACTATCTCAAGGTCTATTATCATCGCAAACGAGCCCGGTTTAACCACTCTGTAAACCTCTCCAGCAAGCTCGTCCCTTCTCTCCCTCGTTACGTTATAGAAGTAAAGCGGGGCGTAAACCAGGTCAAAGCTCCCTTCCCTGAATGGGAGGGGAAAGAGGTTTTGAATGATGTTCGCATCTACGCCTTTCATGTAACCCTTCACATCCCCTATGGTCATCTCGTCGTTCCAAAGGTCTAAAGAACTTATCTCGATCTTGGGGAAAGTGGACTTCAAAACGAGCGTGAAGAGGCAATTACCACAGCCCAGGTCCAACACTCTCTTAGGAATCAAAGCGTCAACGAACCTGGCCAAAACCTTAGCGTAAAACATCTCCTCATCTATAGTAACTCCCATCCTTCGGTAAGGCTTAAACTCCCAAGATTTGATGCTCTCATAGAGAGATGACATAAATCATGTAAATATCGTCTAAATTTAAATACTGACCCTAAGAGGTAAGTCTATTTAGGATTGAAGACCTGCTCATGGGGTTCTCCACATTTTACCTCCTCATGTCCACGGAATGGTAAAGTGATGCCCACTTCAAGGAGATTTGTGTCGTCGTACTCCCTCAATCGACCACATCTAGACTCGTTCATGCTTCACGAAACGAGTAGAGCATCTGATCGACCCACTGGCTTTTAACCTACGCCCTTTGCGATTATGTAGCGATCTAACTTTTCTAAAAAGCGCTTTTAATGCGATAATCAATCGCCTTACCAGACTCTAACTGGAATCAAGGTAACACAAACTGATAGCCATGCTTCGCTCACTTCAAATCAATAAATCGCAATACCTGATTATAGCTACGTTCACACAAGGTCAAAATGCGATGAAAGAGTCAAAGGGATCTTTTGGAGCCCTTACCGGCACTTAGTTTGGCACATATCTTAATAAGATTCTAAAAACAAAATAATTTCATCATGAAGTTAATCTACACAACAACTCATCTTACTTACGTCTCTCTTGAATGACATCGCGGCTATCTTTAAGCTTTCGCTCATGGTGGGGAAGACGTGGATTGTATCAATTATATCATCCACAGTTGCTCTAAATTTAATGGCTAAGGCCGCCTCGTTTATAAATTCCGCGGCGTACTTTCCAAACGCTTGAACACCTAATACTCTTCTAAACTCCCTGTCTATGATCATCTTTATTAAACCTTGACTCTCTCCTAATATCCTAGCCTTAGCTACGTTCTCCATTTTTACTACCCTATAATCGACCTCCTTCGCCTCCCTCTGAGTTAAACCAACCCTAGCTACGTTAGGTTCTATAAACACGGCCTGCGGTACGCTAAGCCTGTCGATCCTCCTATGGGAATCCAGTAGTGCGTTCTCAGCAGCGACTGAACCCTCCTTACCAGCCAAAGCCTCTAACATCAAGTCTCCTATTACGTCTCCTGCGGCGAAGACGCTACGATTCGTAGTTCTCAACTCCTCGTCAACTCTTATACCACCCTTATCGTTTAATTCGACGCCCGCAGCTGATAAATTAAGATCGACGTTAGGCTTCCTTCCAGTCGCTAACAATATCTCATCAGCTTCGACCTCTCCCTTATCTGTTATTATAATCTTGCTCTCTCCGCCTCTCACGATCTCCTTAACCCTAACGTTCGTAAAGATGGGTATTTCATCTACTTTTTCCAAGTAATTTTCAACGGCGATTGAGATCTCCGGCTCCCAATCTGGTAATATTCTTTCACTTCTCTGGAGAATTACAACATCTATGCCCAACCTCTTATACATTTGAGCGAACTCTAAAGCTAACGCTCTACCACCGATTATAGCTAACGATGATATCTTCCTGTCAGGGGATAGAGCCTCAACATTAGTCCAGAATCCGGCCTTTTCCAACCCCTTTATCTCCGGTACGTTTGGAGATGAGCCTGTAGCTATTATAAACCTCTTAGCCTCTATGACGTCTCCGTTAACCTTAATCGAATTTGGAGAAACGAAATGGGCTTTACCTTTTAAGAGCTTTACGTCGTAGGAATTTAGCACGTCTTCATATTTCTCCTTACGTAATGAATCTACGATCTCTCGCTTATCTTTAAACGCTTCGTAAAAATCCGGAAATATAGTTCTATTCGCAATCTTAGAAGAGTAATTATATAACTCATCTATTCTCAACATCCTCTTTGAGGGAACACACCCTACATTAACGCAAGTTCCCCCAATCTCTCCATAACCAATTAAAGTAGGTTTCACACCTAACTCGTTGGCCCTTATAATTGCCGCGAATCCTGCAGCACCGTAACCTATCACAACCAGATCCTCCATTCAATCCACCGCTAAATCTCAATAAGGTGTCACTTTAGGCTATTTTCAAACTTATCAGCGCAGTGGGAACAACAGAAGTAATGTTCTTTATCGTTTATTATTCTAACGTAAATGTTATTTTCATTCAATTTCATTCCACAATTTTCACACCTTAATCCCTCATCTTTCTTTAAGTTTATTCTCATTTTACATCAACTATCTTATACCCTTTCTATTATTTAAACATTTGTTCATATGAATATCTGTTCATAAATAGTGTCAGATACCCTGCTCGAGATTCGCTAAATCACATTAATTGATGTCCAAACACCTTGTCTAACGACGTTTAATTACCTTATCGTACACCGTTCTTGGTCCAGAGCCAAAAGTGAGAACCGAACGTTAACTAATCTAAACCCTTTAAGTAATCCCCAACTACCTTATGAAGCGCCCTCCTTAACAACTCCTCTGCAGAGGAAGGCTTTATTCCCAAAACGTTGGCTAAATCGGTTAATGAGGTCCTCCTCTCAACGTCAAAGAACCCCTTCTTGTAGGCCAACATCAAGGCCTGAAGTTGCCTAGCGGTTAGAGCGTTCTCGCTTTTCAAAGAGACCTCCATAGTCTTCATCACCCTTGGCCTCATAGATTCTTTATTTAGCTGCGAGAGCAGGTCCTTAAGGTAACCCATAGAAGGCACTAGAACCCTGTAGATTATCTCCTCCCTACTCAAAGGCCAGGCGTTAAGTATCATGGCGTCCGACCCGCTGAGTAGTCTACAGGCTGAACAGCTGGGGGCTCTAGCCCAGATCCTCCTCTCACCTAGATTTATTACCCTCACTCCTCTCTCCCTTAACTGCTTCTTCAACTCGGCGTTAACTTCAGTCTCAATCAGGTGATCGGTGAACCCAGCCTTAGGCGTTACCTTCTCTATTACTGAATGTTTATCACCCATAACTTGCATAACTCTGCAGTCTCTCCTGAAGACGTAGAGTTCAACCTCTATCGGCCCTTTCATCCTTAAACATAAGGGGTCTTTCCTTATCAACTTTTCTCACCTGAGGGAGGACCTGTCTGAAGGTCAAAACGTAAAAGGAGAGGATCCCCACCCCTTGTAATGGGGCAGAAAGGTAAAAGACTGGGGAGTTTAAACCTAAATCGAAGGCTACGCGCATTATGAGCCCTAAGTTGAGGAGGATCAAAGGTATAGGAGAGGGCCTCAAGGTGACACGCTTGCCCACAACTCCAATTAACATGTCGATTAAAACTGAGTCGACTCCGAACACGGTATTAAACAGGAACCCCAAAGCTATGGAGTGAATGAAGGCGTCGTAGTTTAACTGAAGTGGGGCTGAGGCCAGCAACCATAGCCAGGCTATCGTTAAGGCGACCTTACTGTAAGGTCTTCCCTTAGAAAAGGGTATCTTAGACGCATGGAGTGAGAGCGCCCAAGCTATGAAAATCAGAACCTGAGAAAATAAACTTCCAAAGCTTACGATACCGAGGAAGAGCGAAAAGTAAGCTAAGAGCATCTCGTCCTGATTTATAACCCTACCGCCTAGGACGAGACCTAGGTCCCGACTCATTATTGCGAAGATGGTTAAAGCTGGAAACGTTAAACCTAACCAAGGAAGGGAGAAGACGGACTGGAAGCTCGCTACGATAGAGGAGATGATCAACGTTGAGAAAAGCATGTAGTTGTATACTGTGGGCTTCAGCCCTATCTTAGAGGTAGAGAGGTAGACCTTTGAGTAGTTGGCAAGCAGAACCATGGCTGCGATCACGAGGTAGAAAGATAAGGGAACGTTCAGGATATCAAGTGCGTTGGCTACTAGCACTATTATATCGAACGTGAGTATAATCCAAGACGGGGCCACTTCGCCCCTCCACTCCCTGCTTAAAGCCACAAGCAGTTCATTGCCTATAAGGAGCAGAAAGAACCCGTATACCATGACGAACGGGTGAGACCCGAAGAGACCAGTAGGTAGAGGATATGGAAAGCCTTGCGCATCCATGAAGTTCAGAACAGCAGGAACCCCACCTAACAGGAGAAGACCTATCGCCTGGATCAGGAGGAGTAACCCCGGTCTCATGACCTGAGTTCATGTCAGGTTAGATAATAACTAGACCCCCTATCTATTAGGGTAAATTCGTGAAAGTTAACTTCAGGACCACACGTCTGAGAGCTAGTGAAAACGTGACGTTAGGGAACTGTAAAGGAAACCTAAAAACGATGAAGAAGAAACACATGAAGCTGGGCTTGGAGATTACGTTATTTAAATAAAACCTAGCTCAAAGGGGTTTGAATTGATAAATCAATAATATGATTAAAAGTAAAGTGAAAAGTAGACCCGTCCTTTTGCTACCCTTCTTACCCAGCTCCTTGATCTCAGTGGCGCTGGATAACTTATTTCCTGGCCTAAGGAACCTAACGCTGGGTTCGATCAACGTTAACGCCACAGGTGGAAAGAACGGAACGAACAAAGCGTTGATAGCTATGGAGGTCAGCCACCCTATCTTGACCGCTCTAGCTCTCAACTTCCTAAAAGGGAGCTTGTACTCCACGTATAAGGCCTCTACAAGAGTGTAAGAGCACCAGATCAAGTAAACTGAAACGTCCAACAGGGAGATCCCTCGCACTATTGAAATCCAGGGAAGTAAAAGGGAGGAGAGCCCTAAAGTCCCTAGAACTTGTGGTACAACGTTTACCTTAGAGTAGGAGAGGATGATCGAGAGTAGGAAAATCGAGGCAGGGATTAAAAGCAGAGGCCTGAACAAGAAAACGTAGGGGATCGCGTTGACTCCCATTAAGACCAAATCGAGCTTGCTTAGTTTGCGAGCAAGCATCTTGCTGTAGGTTAGATCAACCGTCAAGGCGTGTAGGATCATGATGGGAAGTATTACCAGGACTAGAGTTTTTAGGCTAGCCGTAACCGTGAGGAGGTAAGTTAGGATAATCATGAAGTAAGCTCCGTGATTTCTTGTCCTCTGCATTAAACCCTAATGAAGTTACGAGTTCTTAAAAAATAGTTATCCTAAGCTTTTAGGTTAGAAGTTTTAGCTTCGTTCCTTTCCATCCTTGTCTCCTTACCCCTTGAGGCTGAGAGAACCAAAGCTATGACCAAGATGAAAAACGCAACGACTAACGCCTCCTTGATTCCAGTTAAGAAAGACCCTGCGACCCCACCAACTAGGTCAATAGTGCCTAAGAACACTTCAAAGGCCACGTAACGAGGTATAGAAAGGGAGGCCACTGTTAAGGCCAGTACGTAACTGAATAGCGTACCGAGGTTAGCTAAAGTCCTCAGTAGTCCGTTAGCTCCACCGTAAAATCCTCTCCTAGCGTTAGCCATAACTGCACTGTTGTTAGCCGGGTAAAACATGGCGGATCCTAGACCTCCTATCACTGAAGCTATTATAATGACGTATAAAGGCGATGAGAGAGTTAAGGTTAAGTAAACTAAAATTGCTCCCATCATCATTGATATCCCGATGGAGGCAGGGATCCTAGCTCCTATCTTATCGGAGAGCCTACCGGCGAAGGGACCTAGGGAGCTAGCCACAACGTAACCAGGAACTAGCAGTAGGGAGGCGTTTAGAGGGCTCAGGCCCCTTATCCCTTGTAGGTACATTATGATCACGAACACTACGGAGAGGTAGCCCATGCTTTGAAAGAAAGAGGCCAGGATGGAGAACGATAAGACCCTGTTCTGAAACGCCTTGAGGTCGATTATGGGATTTTCCGCTCTCCTCTCGTAAATCAACATGGAAGCAATCATGATAACTCCTGCACCAATGAGGGGGCCGTTAAACGCGTTTATCCCCCTTCCAGCTACGTCTGAGGCCCCATAAGTTATCATTGATAGTCCAGAGAGGAGGAGTAACATTCCAGGCACGTCTAGCTTCTGCGCCTTAGCTCTCTGAACGTCCCTAACGTATCTGACGCCTAAGATGACAGCTGCTATCCCTATTGGAACGTTAATGTAAAATATGTACCTCCAACCAACCAACGTCGTCAGTACTCCCCCTACGACTATACCTAGAGTTGCTCCTACGTTCCATCCTATTGAAGTGAAGCCGTAAGCCTTTCCTCTCTCATTGGGAGGGAAAACGTCTGCTATTATTGCCCCTGAGTTGGCCTGAAGCATGGAAGCACCTAACGCTTGTATTGCCCTAAAAGCAACTAACGCCTCCGCTGTAGGCGATAGGCCACAAAGCGCTGAACCTAAAGTGAAGATCCCGAATCCTAAGTTGTACATCCTTGACCTCCCGAGGAGATCTCCAATCCGACCCAGCTGAGTCGTCATAACGGCTACTACCAAAAGGTAAATTAAGATCGTCCAAATTGTGAGATCAAGGTTGGTCCTCAGATCGGTAGTGATTGTAGGTAAGGCCAGTAAGACAACCGTGGAGTCAACCGCAGCCATTAAAGTACCTAAAACAAGTATTAGCAAAACTATTGATCTACTCATAGATATATAGTTGTTGATATGGTTAAATCATTTATCGTTAAACTGTTAACCTTTTGATGATCAGGTTAATGTCCCATGACGTTCTTCCGGCCCAGTAAAAGTTCGAAGATTTCATTTACGAACCGTGAGGTAAGCTAGGGGTTGGATTTCGTATGGGCCATGATAGGCCATCAACTGAGAAGACCGAAAGGTAAGACTTAAGTTCTCTCGGATATAGATGTCTTATCAGAAATCCTTTTTTTAAGGCTAACAATTATCTAGCTATGTTAAAGTCTATCGTCTCCTTGCTTCTAATATTCCTTTTGGCAGCCCTCTCTGTTTACTCCATAAGCTTTGTACTGCCGACCTTAGCTTCGCTTTACGGCCGTAGCGTGTACTTCACAGTGCCCATGAGTTGGATAGGTGGGGCAATAGGAGGTGTGCTACTTTCTATGCTAGCTGATAGGTGGAGCAGAAGGATGTCCCTACTTATTTCAATTTTCCTCTTTACGATACCGCTCATCATGAACATAGCGATAAGAGAGCTCCCTCTTCTTTACTTGATTTGGTTCATCATAGGCTTCGGTGTGAACGGGGAGAACGGACTAAGCTACGCTTACGCTGCTGAGTTAGCGCCTCCGAGATATAGAGGACTCGTAGGAAGTTTAATGCAAGGGTTGTACTTTATTGGTGGTCTCATTGGTCTCATATGGGCTATCCTTTTCAAGAACGTTAACGCTTACTTCCTTTCTCTCGGCCTAATATCCTGCCTTTCCTTCGCCTTGTGGTTCCTCATACCTGAGTCCAGATGGAGGAATAGGAGTTATCGTGGGTCCACATCAAGAGATCTGATAAGGACCGTGATACTAGGCTCAATATTCGCAGTGGGATCCTTCCTGTTCATAGTTCCCTTGGTCTCCCTCTCCTTCACCGTACTATCCATGCTTAAAGTTGATTCCTTTCTGATCCTTTCCATAGCTCTCATACTAGGGATGATAAGCTTCACTCTCGCAGGGAGGGTTTCAGACAGTTTAGGAAGAAAGAAAACCACATTCGTCTTCGTAGCTATCTCGATTGTGTTCTCTATTGTGATGCTAGTTAGTCTAAA
Organism: Metallosphaera cuprina Ar-4; assembly: GCF_000204925.1. NCBI lineage: Archaea > Thermoproteati > Thermoproteota > Thermoprotei > Sulfolobales > Sulfolobaceae > Metallosphaera > Metallosphaera cuprina. Next base: position 1,209,386 of record NC_015435.1, read on the forward strand.
CTCTATCCTCATCGCCTTGACCATCATTGCGTTGATGATAGGGTCCTCCTTCTTCGCTTACTTCGGTGTTTGGATGAGTGAGGTTTTCCCCCCTGAGACCAGAGCCACTTGGACAAACGCAGTTTTCTTCCTTGGCAGATTGGTAGGAGGGGGCTTTGGCGTTAGCTTAGTTTTACTCATGCCCTTTGGATTAAAGGATGACCTGGGCGCAGCTCTATTAATCTCATCCCTTTTGGTTTTGATATCTGTGATAGGCCTTCCAGAGACCGTGAAGATAAACAAGAGGAACTGACTTTAGAAGGGCTCGTTCGCTAGATTAAACTCTTTGAGTCGACGTTGAGTTCCAGCCGTTGAGATCACCTACGTGGGTCATAGAGTTCGTTCATGAGGATTAAACGCGTTGAGGAGTTCTGAAGGTTAAAGGCTTTTCAAAGGTAAGTAGAGCAGTAGATGCGCCCTGATAGGTGTACCATCAGCTGAGAAGACCGATACGTGTAAGCGACTTAACTTTCGATTCGGTGTTAGCTTGAATTTCGAGCTCACACGGTCTTCTCACCCTAAGCACTTACGTCGTAATACTCACCCGGACCTTATTTAAAGGATTGGCTCTAATACTAGGTTCATGATCAGAGATGACGAAGTTTTAGCTACGATCCAGAGACTATACAACGGTAAACCAGTTTCGCTCTCCAAGCTTAGAAGGAAGTTTGAAAGTCGGTCCGAGCTTGTTGAAACGTTAGAGAGATTAGAGAGGGAAGGGAAAGTCAAGTCTTTCAACCTTAAGGGAAGTAAGGGATATGCCCCAAACTTAGACAAGTTTGACCTAATATTGGCTGAGATCTCCAGCCTTAACTCTAAGCTAAACAAGCTACACGAGATGATAGCCCAACAATCTAGGGTAAAGGTAGACAATTTCGATGAGATATACGATAAGATAAAAGATAACCTAGGTTACGCTCACCTTCAGGCCATAAGGGTAGAGATGGGGCTCACGAAAGAGGAGTTCTACTCTTCCGTGAGAGAACACGTTGAGAGCCATTACGACTTGATAGCTGGAGGAGAAGAAGGATACGTGAGGAGGGGTTCGGTTTACGGAATCGTCAAGAGGAGAAGGTGAGCTAGTTGATATGTAACGTACCCAAGCTGACTGTTACCACCTGGAACTCCATGCAGGTTGTGTTAGTAGGGCCTACATACAGAAGATATCTGGAGAAGACTTTGGAGGCCATAAAAAGGAAGGAGATAGCTTCGATTATAGGGCAACCAGGAATGGGAAAAACGACAATCCTAAAGAAGGCTCAGGCGCAGTCCTCAGGGATGACCTTCTTTTTGGACCTTTCGAGCAGGAACGACATCGAGGATGAGTTTTGGGACAAGGTTGATCGAACGAAGATAAGGGAGATCGTAAGGTCCTCCTTAAACTCCAAAAAAGCCAAGCTAGGCTATAACTTCCTTAAGAGAATTATGGGCATAAAGTTCGAGAGTTGGTTGAGCCAAGCCTGTGGTAAATATGAAGAGGTTGATCTAAGGCTCTACTGCCTTGATTATCAGAGGAACTTTGACGGGGTCCTAAGGTTCATCTCGGATCTGAAGAACTTCACCGACGTTAACCTCATGATCGATGAGGTCAGGGACTCCCACATCCCAAAAATCCATAGGCTGATCAACTCTGGCCTAGGGATCCCGGTGATCATGGCGATACCAACTGACTCTTACAGCAAGGTAACCGATCTAGCCATAAGGAGAAGGTTAGACGAGAGCAGGATATCTCTAGATTCGATGCTGACTGCTGAGGACATCAGGGAGATAGTTGACGTGTACTGTCATAATCTCGTTGAGGAGTTCTTCCCTATAGTGCTATCCCTCTGGAACGGTGGTGAACTTAACACGGTCAGCTCAATTTTACAATACATGAAATCTCAGGTCGAGAGCTTTCAGAAGGAGTGTGGTGAGGACCTGGAGTGCATTAGGGAGAGAATTAAGAGCTCGCACTCCCTGAACGATCCAGAAGGTAAGTCAAGGGATCTGGAGAAGCAAATTAGGGACTTGATAGCCTCTGAGGCCAAGGAGCTAGGGATAACTTACGTTCACTCTAGAGGTAAGAGGGTCGAAGCGAATGGGAAATCGCTCGTCGTTGGGATCTTCTTCCTGAGAGGGGAGGAAGCGTTTCTCGGAGAGGTCAAGCTCATGAACGACGATAGGGAAGAGGACGAAGAGGTTAGCTTACTATCTGAGGTGAAGTTCGTTGAGCACGAGAGGAGAAAATGTAACGTTTCGGGCAGGTTCGTCATAACTAACTCCTCTAGGTTAAACGTTGGCAATCACATAAGGAAGATCGAGATCACCACTTTGGAGGCAGTTAGGGTTCTTCACGGGGACAGCGAGATACTGAGAGAGGTCATTAGACCAATTTTCGAAGGCACGTTAGATGAGGATCGGCCTGCTGAGAACTTAGCGTCCCCTGAAGCGGGAGAAAAAGTTTGACTTTTATGTTTCAACACTTTCAGGTTTGAACTAGATCTATCTCTCTTGATGAGTTCTCTAGCGATTTCCCTTTCGTCTCAGGTATGACCGCAAACGTGAGGATTGCGGCGATAGCTGCGATTCCCGCAAGGAAGTAGATCGCGAACGCCTCTCCGTACTGGTGGAAAAGTGAAGGGAAGACGAAGGAGGTCAACGTGGCGCCTATCCTACCAGACGCCACGGTAAGAGACTGAATCGTTCCCCTCACCTTGGTAGGAGCCAACTCTACCCCTAAAATCCCGGAAGCGGAAACGGATCCTGGTCCTGCCTGACTTGCAAGGTTTTGCAACCCGTATAACGCAAACGCTATCATCGGGGAGAAAGCTAGACCTGCCATATTCTTATATAGAGAAAACGAAAGTAGCGAAAGCGCCATCCCTACAAACCCTATAACTTGGAGAGGTTTTCTTCCTACCCTATCTATGAGAGATAACGCTATTATCCCTCCAGGTACCGTGAAGGCTCCCTCTATTAAAAGCTGGAAAACTCCTGAGTTTATCCCCAAGCTTTGCGCTATGAGGCTAGGACCGAAGAGAATCCCTGAGTAGGCCACTATATCGAAGAGGAACCAAAGGAGACAGGCAGATAGGAAGACGCTCCAATTTCTTTTAATGTAATATAGCGCGCTGGTCTTATCCTTTATCTCAGGGTCTACACTGACGTTTTCCCCAGTTACCTCCCTTATAACTCCTTTAAGTTTCTCCGCGTCTCCCTTAATCCTTCCTAAGAACCTGGCCGTTTCTGGTATCTTCCTCCTCAAGTAAATAACGGAAGCTGCGGGTACAGCTCCAGCCGCTAGGACAATCCTCCATATTAGATACGATGGAACCCCAGCTGCCTGGAGAGCAAGGTAGACCACTGCAGCTAAAGTGGCTCCGAAGCCCCAGAATAGGCCGAAGCCCAGAGCTATTATCTTACCCCTATCCTTAGCGTTAGAGTGTTCAGCCATTATCATTGGTGAGAGCACGTAATCAGCTCCGACGCCCAAGCCAAGTAGGAACCTCACAATGATCAACTGGGTTGGATCGGTAACGAAAGCCTGAAGCAACGCCCCAACAGTCATCAAGGCCACATCCACGCCGTAAAAGGTCTTCCTCCCCATGTTTGATAGAAACCCGAAGAGTATTGCGCCTACGGCAGCTCCAGCTAACGCTGAACCTGATATGGCAGCTGTTAAGCTAACGTAATCAGGACTCTTCGTCGTTATCCCGAACTCGGAGAGAACTAGCAACAAGACTATTCCTATGGAGGAAAGATCGTAACCGTCAGTGAAAACGCCCATCCCAGTAGTTAGCAAGGATTTAACATGAAAGAAAGAGAACTTCTTCTCATCTAGCGGTTTGAATACATCTTTCATAAAGTGAGGTGAGGGTAAATATTTTTAAATAAATTGTATATAGTCAACTTATTATATTATACTAGAATATAGTTTACGAGAAGATATATAGTTTATATAGGGCTGTTAGGAGGTGAGTGAAGAAATCCCAGTTTTTAAATCTTGAATCAATATCTAAGATAATATTTTAAAAAAAGCTAACAAATAAGGATCAATTTGACCTCAAAACGTGTCTCAATCCTGGCTATCGAGACCGTTGAGTGACTCTTTCTCTGTGAAGAGAAAAGCTAAAAGGGACTTGACTTTCAATCCCATTGGCTTGAACACGGATTTAACGTTGAGGTAACTATGGGGGTTAGCACTTCAGGAAAGGGTTCCCCTATCGTTTATTCTAGCGATCTCTCCCTGAAGGGCTCAATTTAGCAAATCCTTTTATTCCGATATCAATATCGATATCTATGTATGGGCACTGGCACAGGAGGAGAGGTTTGTCTGAGTTGATCCTGTCTCTGCTCAGTAAAAAGGGGGAGATGACGGGTGCCCAGATCATTAGGGAGATCGAGAAGGTGACTCAAGGTATATGGAGACCCTCTCCTGGGGCAATATATCCCGCGTTAGATAAGCTGGAGTCGAACGAGCTAATATCCGTGTCAAAAGCGGAGAAAGGGCAGAAGTATTATCAAATAACGGAGAAAGGGAGGAAACTTCTCGCTCCACAAAGTAACTTGGACGTTGTGATAGGAGACGTGGAATATAACATCAGGTACGTTGTTGAAAACAAGGAACTGATTAACGCAGAGATTAGGGAGAGATTAAGGAGAATACTCTCTCAGTTGGAGGAGATCTTGAATGATCAAAGTTGAGGGAGTTCATAAGGTCTTTAAAGTGAAGAGGAAGGAAATTCGAGCTCTCAACGACGTATACTTTGACGTGAATAAGGGAGAGATATGTGGACTGGTTGGTCATAACGGTGCTGGGAAGACCACCCTAATTAAGATCTTGTCCACTTTAACTGTTCCCGACTTGGGGGACGCTCTTGTTGACGGTTTCAGTGTCACCAGAGAGGCCAAACAGGTCAGGAAGCGCCTAGGGATCATGATGGTTAGCGATCGGGCGTTCTATTACAGGCTGACTGGTTTAGAGAACCTAATCTTTTTCGCCTCGGTTCAAGGCCTGTCTTTGAATGAGGCTAGATCTAGAAGCAAGGAACTGCTAGAGCTTGTGGGTCTCTATGAATGGATGAACGTCCCTTACATGAAGTACAGCACAGGGATGGCAAGGAAGTTGGCGCTCGCTAGAGCGCTCATCACCGATCCTTCAGTCATCCTAATGGATGAACCGACTCTAGGTATGGACCCGATCTCCTCAAGGGAGTTCAGGAGATTAGTGGAAGGGCTTGCCAGGAGCAAGACCGTTCTTATGACATCTCACAACATGATAGAAGTGGAGGATCTTGCTGACACCGTAGTTATTTTAAATAGAGGCAAAGTGATAGCTAAGGGGCCTCCTGGAGAGCTGAAGGAAAGGATTGGGACGATGAAACTGATCAAAGTGAAAGAGGCTGACCCGAAGCTAAGGAAGTTCGTAGTAGGTTTTTCTGATAATTACTTCCTTGTCAGAGTTCCTGGGAATCTAAACGTAGACGGGGAGGAGATAAGGAGGGAACCGGCCACTTTAGAGGACGTTTTCGTCTCGCTCACGGAGGAGGCCGACTCCACCACCAACAGGACGGGGGGAGGACATAGGAGATGGGCACTCTAGCTAAGGTTTACGCTTACATTTACCTCAGAGGGTTCAAGATATGGAGCAGTTATAAAACACAGATGATTTTAAACGTCCTCTCCTGGATCTTACCGGTTTTCACGTATTATTTCGTCGGAGACTCACTTGGAGGGAAGTTAAACCTTGAGGGAGCAAGCAACTACACCGAGTTCATGATAATAGGGCTGGCCTTTCAGGGTTACGTCTCTTCAACCATATCAACGTTGAGCCAAAGACTCAGAAACGAGCAGCTCTACGGTACGATTGAATACTACGTTCTCTCGGACGGAGGGGTGCTATCATTTCTACTTTATTCAGCTCTTTGGGGATTCACAATAAATTCAGTAAACGCAGGAGTGATCCTTGCCATAGGTGCTATCCTTCACACCCAATATCACGTAAATCTGCTCTCCTTTTTCCTCGTTTTAACACTGCTCTTGTCTGCATCCCTTGGGCTCTCTATGATCTCAGCAGGCTTCACTATGTTTGTAAAGCAAGGCAACCCTATATCTTTCTTCTTCTCGACATTCACCACCCTCATGTCAGGGACGGTTTTCCCGGTGTCCGTCCTACCTTTGTGGCTGAAGGACATAAGCTTGGCGATCCCTCTCACTTGGGCGCTGAACGGCTTGAGGCTAGCCATGTTGGACGGATACGGACCTATAGCAATAGGAGGGATATTGATAGTTCTACTTATCTTCAACGCAATACTCTTACCTCTTGGAGCTTTGTTCTACCTCTACTCTTTTAACTCATCAAGGAAGAAGGGGACTCTAAGCGAATACTGATTTTCCTGTTTATCAATTTATTGACGTTCCAGAAGTAATCCAATGATTAAGGTAAAGAGAATCTATGATCGTCCTCTAACGACTGAGTGAGGATGCTAGTTGATAGGTTGTGGCCCAGAGGGATAAGCAATATCGAAGCGATAGATAAATGGATGGAGAACGTGGCGCCTTCGGATGAGTTAAGGAAGTGCATCTTTTGCCGAGTATGTTACCGTATTGTTCTCAGAGAGTTCCATTAACTCTTGTACTCTAGGATTTTTATCCAGTTTCTGTGAATATCTTAATTTAAATTCATCCCACCTTTTAGGGTCGCGATCGAGCCAGAGACTAACAATAGTATAGCGTTGAAAGAATACATAGAGTGGAAGGGGAAACCTTAGTAAAGAAACCTAACATGAAATTAAAAAAATCATCTGGCGTCTTAGCCCTCTTCTCTCTTCTTGGCCTTCTCCTCTACCTTTTCCTCAGCTTTCTCAACTATCCTTCCATTGGTTTCAACGTAGGCCACCTCTCCGTGTATTGCGTAGTCTCCCTCCTTTAAGGCTTCAGGTGGTGCTCTCAGAGGTATGAACAGACCTATCGCCTTCAAGAGACCGTAAGTTACTGCGAAGTCGTACACAAATACGACCAGAGCTCCCAGAGCCTGTATTCCTATCTGCGCAACGTTTCCATATAACGCTCCGACGAGAGTGGGATCAACGTACTTCGTCACGTTTGGATCCGCGAAGACTCCAGTAAGTATACCCCCAACAATACCAGCTATGCCGTGAGTTGAGAAGACGCCTAAAGAATCGTCAATGTTCAGCTTAGGTTCTAACTTATAGAGCGCAAGCCAAGGTAGGGAACCAGAGGCTATACCTATCAGCATAGCGTATATCCCGTTTACGTAACCTGCAGCCGGAGTGATAGCTACCAATCCCGTTATTGCCCCAGATGTGGCTCCTATAAGGGAGGGTTTACCGAAGAACTTCATGTCCATTAACATCCAGGTTATTGCACTAACGGCGGTAGCTACGTTAGTGTTGAGTACTGCAATCGCAGCGTCTATGGTAGATCCTCCAGGGTCCCCTCCGTTAAATCCGTCCCAGCCTAGCCATATTAAACCTGCCCCAGCCAATAGAAGGGGTAAGCTGTGCGCCTCCAGCTTTCTCTCCGAGGCTAGCCTAGGACCTACGGCCAGTGCAGCCGCTAGTGCCCCAACTCCTGCATCCACGTGAATCACGTACCCTCCAGAGAAATCTACCGCACCTAACTGATTTAGCCAACCTCCCGCGAACAACCAATAAGCCACTGGACTGTAAACTAGGAGAGACCACAAAGGTACAAATACCATCCAAGCCTTGAAGTTCATCCTTTCAAGAACCCCTCCAGCTAATAGGACAGGAGTGATCGCAGCGAACACGAATTGGAAGAATATGTAAGTTGAAGTTGGAATGTCTAGCGGAGTGTTACCAGGTCCATATATCGTCTGCGAACCTTCGTAAAGTCCAGCTGTTGCGGGCGTTGGTGAACCGAGAATGCCATATCCGTTAATCTCTAACAGAGGTTTACCGAAGCCGAAGTTGTAACCAGCTATCATCCATATGACGAGGACTGCTGCGAACGCGTAGAACACCATCATGGCGCTATTAATAGCGTACTTCTTCTTCGTAAGACCTGCGTAATATAACGCTACTCCCGGCACGCTCTGAAGTCCAACAAAAGTAGCTGCCGTGAGCATCCACGCATTACTCCCTGTGTCCAACCACGATGGTACTGCCACTGATGGATAGTCCGCCGTGTGATTCTCTAACGCTGTGACGGTCGAGTTCAGTTGCTCTAAACTAGAGTTAGTAGCTCCTAAGGCCGTTAGTCCCAAGAGAATAGAGAATAACCCAACTACTATCACGTATTTTTTAATCATTTTACTCCTTCTTAGACTCTGTTAAATATTTTAAAAACATGCGCAACGTTTTGCATGAAAATTATATAAAAGTAAGCATAAGTTATTAATAAATATTCGGGTTTTCTTTGTTGCTAGAAATGCAGAGTATAAAAAAATTTTATGCAAAGTTTGTTCATAAGTTTGGTATAATTTAAATCCTCTGTAATTCATAATTATATTATGATAAAGGGAGATGTGAGGAACAGTTTTTAGTAAGTTAATAAGAAACCCGGATTGACTACAAATCCTACCGGAACGTCCAAAGGGTGTTTAATGAGTTTTATCGTTATTAGGAACAAGAGTCAGTATCGAGCGCTCTACACTTCTAAGTGAACCTTAAGAAGGCGTCTTAGCTATTCGTTTCTCTTCTTTAAAACTGGAAGGGCGTTTACGCTGAATTAGAAGGGTCGGTAATTTTCGACTTAATCATGAAAGATCTCTTCTGATCCTTAACAGGAAAGCTGTCAATCAAAGTTAGTTCTTCTGAGTTACATTTCTTAGGTTAGTCTTACGAGATGGCGACCTGGGTACTCTAACATATGACGTCCGCTCAAAGAGTTGATTAAGAGGCTCTAAATCCTTCCATAATGCGGATGAGGCTCTTGAGGTTCGGCAAGTCCTAACGAACTCCCTAAAGCGCTCTCGCCTCGTGAAAGCTAAAGTTTGAACGGTTTGAGCTATCTGATCTGGCTAAATCTCCCATCGGGCCTTAGACGAGAGGAGTCCCTGAACTTAAACAGTGAATTCGAAGACTAAAAACAGGGCTCACGATGAGGCTATGGCACTGTTTTGACACCTTTATTCTCATCCGCTATTTAGCGTTTTCAGTCCTGACCTTCTCGGTTCTCGTCTCTTTACCCCTCATGAAAGATAGAACCGTCGCACCTGCCAATATCAAGGCAGATAAAAGAAACGCGTAATGTAGTCCCACCACAAATACTGAAGAGAGGCCTCCATCCAACTTAGAGGTGCCTAGAAAGATCTCGAAAGCTACGTATTTGGGTATTGCAGCTGCTGCAACTGTGAGAGATATCACGTAGCTTAAGATCGTGCCTATACCACCTAAAGTCCTTGAAAGCCCTGAGATAGAACCGAAGTAGCCCTTCGGCGCGCTCGACATTATCGCTGAAGTGTTGGACGGCCAGAACATTCCTGACCCCACACCGTTTATCCCAGATACTATCAGGATTGTAAGGTAAGAGGCGTTAGGCGTCAGCACCACGTAATAAAGGATCACGGAAAGCATGATTATAGCTAGCCCCAACGTGGCTAACCACCTGGAGCCGTACCTGTCACTAAGCCTGCCCATGTAGGGAGCTAGGAAGCTGGCTATCACGTAACCTGGAAGAAGTATGAGGGAGGAATCGAGAGGAGATAAACCACGTACTCCCTGTAAATACATTATTAGAAGGAAAGTGATTGCCAGACCTCCTATGCTTTGGAGGAAACTTGCGGTCAGACTGTAACCTAGCAACCTATACTTGAACGCGTTGAGATCAATGATGGGATTGCTGACTTTACTTTCGTTGTAGAGGAAAACGCCCAAGAGAGCCAACCCAATCATCAAGATGGCGATCATGTTTAGGCTCAGCCCGACGCTCGCGATGGTGATGGAGGAGTATGATATCAAAACGAGCGATAACCCTATAGTCAGGGCCCCTACTATATCAAGTTTCTTGGGTACCTTATTTACGTCTTTAATGTACTTTACACCGAGTATAACTGAGACTATCCCGATAGGAACGTTAATGTAGAAAATGTAAGGCCACCCGAAAAAGGTTGTCAAAGTACCTCCTAACACTATACCAACTAGGGCCCCTATGTTCCAACCCAATGAGGTGTATCCGTAAGCACGTCCCATCATATTAGGAGGGAAATGATCTGCAACTATCGCTCCGCTGTTAGCTGACATCATCGCTCCACCTACCCCTTGGACCAGCCTAAACGCTATCAAAAGATAAATCGAATTTGATAGACCACAGAGAGCTGAGGCCACTGTAAATATAACGAAACCTAAGTTGAATATCTTAGCCCTACCGTAAATGTCGCCTATTCTACCAGTTTGAGTGGAGAGTATTGCAGAAACTAGAAGATACGCTAGCAACACCCAGATCGAAGTGAAGAGGTCTGAATGAAGGTCTTGAGCTATCTCCGGTAACGCGAGGAGAACTATAGTCCCATCAACGGCAGCCATCAAAGTTCCTAGGACTAACACAAGTAATATGATGTTTCTGTTCATCTTAATAGAAATGTAGTAGTTAGTTATAAATTTGACCATCTAATAACTTAATATTAGATATCTAAGCATAACTACTTACGAAGCGATGCGATTCAAAGAAGAGATGGTTCAGCTTTGAGTTCTCAGAGAGAGATTTAAAAGTTATATACGATGAAGGACTAATAGATTTGAAAGCGTAGTGGAGGTTCTGGAAACTAGCCTTATTTTGTAACTGAAAATCAACGTTGCCTCTAGGTAGAATCCTCCATGGAGATGAAAGCTAAACCTGGTGTGAATACCCTTCACCTCTTAAAGCCCTCCATTCTAGTTTATAATTAGAAATTTAAATTAAATAAAGCATTAAAGTTAGGTGATCCACTAACGGTGTACTAAGCTCGAAACCTAGAGGGTTGTGAACAAATGCATGAATCGGCCGACACAAAAAGGTATTGACCTAATGAGAGTAGCTTTTCCTAGTTGAGTATGCTCGTCCTGTAAAATTGAAGCTCATACCCATCAGCGAAATGTTACACCGGAGTCTAAGATTGGGAGATAGCTAACACGATGAGCTACGGCCACACCTCCATTGCGATCAACCATAAGAATTGAGGGTTCCTTTTACGTATCTCGGTTCCTAACTAAGCTGAGGGGACTTGAATCCCTAACCGGAAAGGAAAGCCGGATCGAACACATCGAAAGTTTGGGCTCTTCGAACCTTTCCAGTAGACTAGGTACCTCAGGGGATAACCGATAATACGGCTCTAGAGCAAAGGGTAGCGATTCCTTTCAAAACTAATGAGAGGAGGGCATTGTGACAAACCGACGGTTTCGGCACACTGTCTAAATCGGTAGAGTAACTATAAGCGGCGGGAGTTTCAGATTCTTGTTGTTTTTCACTTTTAATAGATGGATTAACTTTTAAATGGTTTTAAAGCGCCTGACCAGTATATAAGTACGTCGTAGATCTAGAATGGATTCTGTTTAGATATAGTTATTATTTGTCGTGTCAACTCTTTAACATTATAAAGGATTCTTATTAAGACCTTGAAGAATTAAAAAGTATGAAATACTTACACGCCTTTATAAAAGAAGAATAAGAAACTTATAACTTAATTTATAAATAGATTACATGCAAATCGATCTTAGCGGTGAGGATCCGGATCCTAAGCTCCTCCCCTCAGAGGAAGTTGAGAAAATACTATGCGAACTTTTTTCTGATAAAGAGAAAAACTTGTTACAAGTGGATAAAAAGGAATGGATTGAAGCGTTTAGGAAGGAGATAGCTAAGTTCTTGCAAAATAGAGGCTTCGTGATAGGGGAAGACGAGTTGTTAATAACTAATGGAGTGAAGGAGGGGATATACCTCTTATCGGACCTGTTTTCTCAAAACTCGATAGGTTCTGAGGAGCCCACATCTCCAGATTTCATAAGCACTATGAACTTCCGTGGGATAAGGACCCAACCAGTACCTTGGGATGAGGAAGGACTTATGACAGAAGTTCTTGAAAAGAGATTGAAAGCCCTTAAAATTTGGGCCGATCCGATAAAGTACCTTTACGTGACCACAGTTAACAACCCAACTGGATTGATCATGACTAGAGAAAGAAAGAAAACTCTGCTAGAGATAGCGACCGACTTCGATCTCACGATTGTAGAGGACGATACTTATGGATCCCTCACATACGACATTACTCCACAACCTTCCCTGAAGTCACTCGATAAAGAAGATAGAGTAATCTACGTTTCTAGTTTGAGCAAGTTAATCTTTCCTGGAATTAGATTGGGGGTCTTGGTAGCTCAAGGCGAGAACTTAAAGAAATTAATCTCACTGAAAAAAGAAATAAATAGACGTAACTCTTCCCTGGATCAATTAGTCTTTAACGAGATGCTAAGGAGAGGCATAGTAGAATCGTTAATGGAGAAGTCCAGGTTGTTGTACAGAAGGAAGAGAGATCTTGTCTTTGAAAACATAGTAGAGCACTTTCCTTCCTACGTATCTTGTATTAAGGCTAAGGGCGGATTGTCAGCTTTCTGTAGAGGGGAGAGACCGCTACCCCTAAAGGAGTTAGATATTAAGGTTGATTTAGGAGAGAAGTTCTTCTTTTCGCCAGATCGAGGTAGTAACTCTTTTAGATTAAGTTTCAGTAGAGTAGGCGAAGATGAAGTTGGCCGCGCGATAAGGGAACTAGGAGAAGCAATTAGGGCGCTTGAGAGAACGTTTCGATATTAGAACCACGATGTTGTAATATTCAATCGGGGTCTTAATTGAATGAATGGTTTCCGAGATACGTGCTAACCGTTTAGTACAATTCGTGAGGAAAAATATCTAACTTGAGAACGTGAGAGGTTTTCTGTTCCTCTTAAAGTCTTCAACTGGACAACGTATACACTCTACGTAAGACTTGCCGCTGTTGAATGAGGGGTCCAACTAAACGTCCCCATTGTAAAACGGGTACAAAGCAAGGATTACGGAGTCCTTGTAAAGTCTCTTCCGATCTATCAGCCTTGTGAGCATGCCGACAGCACCTTCTGCACGCTTCGTGTTAGACCCCCGATACACCAGGTCAGTGGCCTCTCCTAACTCCTTACCCTCAAGGACGAGCTTGGAGAGTTCGTTGGAGAGAGTGAAAGTGGGAGATATAGAAAAGTTCTCTTTATCTCTAGACATTGCGTAAATGACGGCGTACGCTACTATCTTTCCTCTATTCCAACAGACACCGCCTTCTATACCTATTCCTATATCACATTCACCGTCTAGGAGAGCCTCCATTGCCCTATTCCTAGCACCTGCGAACGTCTCATCGCACCAAGGCTGAGCGCTCACACCAGAGGAGACGTCTACGCTCTTAATCCTCCATTGGCTATCGATCTCACGTAGGGCGTCAGACACCGCACCAAGCTTAATAGGGTTTGTAGAACCCACGCATATCAACATTTTTATCCACCGATTCATTCATAAAATTATGACAACAATAAAGATTGGTGCGCTAGCTGACTCAGGGGATCTCTATCCTTTCATTCCCATGATGGAAGGTTGGATAAAAGAGGATGGAGTAAACCTTGAATTTGAAATAATTCCAACTGTTCAAGAAGTAAACATGACTGTACTTAGTAAGAGAGCTGACGTTTCCGTTCCTTCTGCAGCTATGTATCCCTATATTCAAGACGATTACTACATTTTAGGAAACGCTGTAGCAACCGCCGTTGACGGTATCACAGGCATGCCCGTTTTATCCACGACCAACATGAGCGTAGAAGATCTTAAGAGATCAACGCTTATCGTTCACGGATCTAACACCTCCGCTTTCACATTGTACAGACTTCTGATAGGAAAATACGGTAAGCTAGCCATAATACCAAAAGTGTTGGATGAGATCAAGGCACTTGGGAAGGAAGGGGACGTGTTGGTTGCCGTTCATGAGATAAAAATGATGTACGCTATGCAGAAGCTTGGGATAAAACCTTTCGTCATAACTAGCATGTGGGACATGTGGACGAAGATATCTGGAGGCGCGCCGATGCCGATGGGAACTGTAGTCATATCTAAAGAGCTAGGAAAGGAAGCCGTCTTAAAGTTCAAAGACCTCTATGAGAGAAGTAAGAGGCTGGCTGAGAAGAACTTGGATAAGGTAATAAAAAGGGACGTAGAGATCATGAGCGAAGCTCAAGGAGTGAACATGGAAAGGGAGATAGTAGAGAAAACTATCTGGGCGGACATACAGGAATATAACGTGCCCATAGACAAGGTTAGGCAAGGACTTGAAAAGTTCTATGAGCTTACGCAAGAGAAGGGGTTGCTGCCTAAGCTTAAGGGTTTAGACATCGTATAGCTTAGATGAAGGGTCGCGTGTAGTCCCTACTGATCGTTCCAACTAAAAGACTAACGTGATCCCTAACGTCATGCATGACCTCCATGACTTCCTTAACGTGCCTCTCAGGTATTGAGAACTCCATTAGATAGGCATGTCCTTCATGACCGCTTAGCGTCATTGAGTATCTAATGAAAGGGAGTAACTCCAAGTTCTCCTTAACGTATTGATAAGGAGTTACAACGTCGAGGACGAAGTCTCTCCTTCCGTAATCTATAATGAAACCTTGCAGATTACCACAATTCAAGGAAGCTCTATGGATTTCGCTAAACGACTTAACGTCAGAAAACCTAGAGAAGGGAAGGGGTTCAGTTTCGCCTTCATATTGAAATTCGAAAAGTTCAGGCTCAAACTTACTGTCCAAGCTTAAATCCCACGAGTCGGATTCCACGTTATACGCCAACGGGTTCCCAGAGTAGTTCTCAAATCTTAGAACCGGAACTCCACGTTCAGAGATGAGAATGAAGAAGTTATCCTTCAAGCTCTTTCTAAAGTAATACGAAGTGTTCGAAGACGTTTGAAAATAAATTCTCAACGCCTTGTTTCGAGGTATTGGAGTGAAGGACAGATTTGAAATAGATTTCAGTAACTTGATTATGTCATTTTTACTCTCTCCCGTTAGCCAAGCTAGAAGATCCACGTCCGGTCCTATCCGCCTCATTAACCTTACCAACTGGTGGAACTGTATCATAGTTGATTATTTTTATAGGTACCGTCCTTATATCTGTCATTACTACGTTGTCTAAGGTGGAGACGATCCTTTGAATCTTTTTCTTAATTTTATAGACCTCAATTATCGGAGTGAATGAGGGTACACCGAATATGATATAAATGGAATAAAACGAACCTAATCTCCTCACGTAAACCTTCCTAACGTCTATCCCGAAACCTCTCAACATTGCTTCTACCCTCTCTCCAAACTCAGATTCACAATTTGCTCCAACCAAGGAAAGAATGGCCTCCTTCATCGTTTTCAACGACTCCTTCAAAATGAAAGCCACTATGGCTATAACTATCCCTAACGAAACGTAATAGTTATCTATGACCAACCCCGCACTGCTAACCCCCTCCATCATAATATCTAACTTGGCGTGGGCGATGTCGTTCTTCACGAGGAGGAGCCAAGAGTACTTCCTTTCTGCGATGTATATACTACCTGTTATCAAAGCGTTAGCTATAGTAAGCCCTGACGCCCAAATAGGCACTGAGGACTTAGAGCTTAGGCTTTGAATTAAAGCGTCCACGGAATAGTATAGGATTAGTAAAGATGAGCCTATAACGATCAGATTCTCTAGGTTATAGAGACCCATTGGGAACCTCTTTGATCTCTTATGAACCACCCTCAGGAATAAAGCTACGAGCAGGATTGTTATAGCATCAACTAAACCGTGATAACTGTCCTCAATTAATATATATGAAGAGAAATACCTCCCGTAATAAAGCTCAAGAATAGAAATAGGGATGAGTGAGATCCCTGATAAAAGAAACAACTTTGATATAGAATTGAACTTTTCTAAGGGAAGCAAACATCATCACCGCTCTCTACCCTTAATATAATGTTACGATAAGACTCTAATAAATTATAACTCTATTAAGAGAGAAGGACAAAGAGCGCAATCGTGGTAGGTTGACTATAACTTGATGTAAACTAAATTACGTCACGCCATGATCCTCATCAGGGGGCACGAATCGCTTCACTCAGTTAATGAAATTACTCTAAAATTAATGAAGAAAACTTTTTAATTAAGGACGACAATTCTTCTTTATGGCTAAGGAAAATAAGAACGAAATAAATGGAATAATGGACTTGATAAAGGCTTTATTCAAAGATGGTAATTGGTACCTAGGTGGTTTCATTATAGCTCTAATATTATTTATTATATTCGATATAGTAGCGTTCACACCTCACTAGCCAATTCTAAACTAGTTTTACCAAGTAAAATACATTACAATACATTACAAAGGTTTTATAAAGTATTATAATGTGTATATTTATGAACTTAGTTGGGTAGAGTAAACATAGCAGCTGATAGTGATCTAATTAAGGAAATAGAGAAGGAAGCTAAGGTTAGAGGTTACACCATATACTCTCTCACTAACCTGGCGCTCAAAGCGATGTTGGAGATGATAAAGACAGGAGAGGACTCGACTAGGTTACAGGATCTGGTCGAGCTTTACAAGGTATTCAAGGATTTGGACGTTATCCCTGTAACCTCCTGGTACATCGAGAACTTAGCCAAGCTAGCTTATGAGAAGGACCAGAAGGGGTTCCAGTCCTTATGCGAAGGTGCTGGGATGCAAGTAGCTTCGTATTTAAAATCGAAGGCCTCAACGTTGGAGGAACTAATGCTTTTCTACGAAAACGTGAAGTCAACGCTCCCAATAAAGGACCTAAAGATAAGGAAATTAGAAGGGGACGACATAGAACTTAGGTTAACAGGGACAGGATTTAGTCTGGAATCCACGTTCTGCGCTTCTATGGTATTCAAGAAGATAATTGAAAGTTATGGTTTCACTATAGTGGAGATCGTACCTTCGCCTGGAGGAATAATTTACGTCAGAGCTAGGGTAAATCAACCTTGAGCACAGGAGGAAATTAGCCGACAAACTACGTGTTGTGTTTCCAGAGTCTTATCGCTTATGGATAAGGAACTCCCAGACAGCTTTCTAACTTCTGGGTCAAAGTCGCCGTGCGGGAACGCTCCTACCCCTATGAATTCCTTGGAGTTGCAAAGCGATGATGGGTTGACCCTCTGGCCTTTCTCATCTAGCAATATCAGACCTCTGTCCCTTATTACCTCTTCTAAAGTTAGAGTAGAAACTTCCATCAAAGGGTCACCTTCCAATGGGACTCTCCCATAAACTAATAACTGTTCCATCAAACCTACAAACCTAAGGTAGTTCTTAGGAGGTCTCATCTTCCTCGAGACCTTAATTATCCTGGAATCTACGGTGTGAATAAGAACCTCTCCTCTAAATTCAGGATCGGTCAGGACCATAGTTAATACGGTATGGACTATATCGGGTCTCCCTCGTTTCTCTCTATTAGGCAGATCTCTCATAGCGTGATAGTGGAGAGAGATGTCCAGCAAGACTTTTGATGGGTCCTTTCCAACCTTTAGCGCGTTCTTCACCACACTAGGGTGATACCTTATCTGCTCTGGAACTAGTTCCAATGATGACTCTATTAAGATTATATCCATCGAGGAAACGGAACAACATTAGATAAAAAACTATTTACGTTTATAACATCAATGACCAAAAGGGCTATCTTAGAGAGATCAGAAGAACTCATAGATCTGGCCTATCAAACAGCGTTAGAAGGTAACCTAGATCTCTCAAGGAAATACGTGAAGTTAGCGTTAGCGTACTCCTCTAAGGCGCGTATAAAATTGCCTGTAAGCTATAAGAGAAGATTTTGCAGGGTATGCCTTACGCCTCTAGTTCCAGGTCTAACGGAAAGAAGGAGAATTAGATCAAAGATTTTAATCAGGACTTGTCTAGTATGTGGGTGGATAAGGAGATATGACACGAGAGACGCAAAGAAACTCAAAGGTATTGGTGGAGGGCGCAGAGGTAAGGATAGGGAAGAAAGGGTTCACTCACGAGATGAAAGAGGAGATAAGCAGGCACTTAAAGGATCACAAAGTCGTTAAAGTTAAGATAATAAACAAGTCTCTGGGACGAAAAGAGGTGGCAGAGGCGGTAGCTAAGGAGACCGAGAGTGAATTGGTAGAAATAAGAGGAAGGACATTTATACTGAGGAAAAATGATAGCGCTTGACTACATTAACTGTACTGGCCACAGGAACGTTTTAGCTAAACATCAGACAACGCTGGAGATAACTAAGGAGAATTACCTAACCCCTAGGGGAGACTGTATAGTCTGCATTAATTCCAACAAGGGGGCAAAGGACCTATCAGATAACGTTAAGTCGATACTCAAGACGGAAGGATATGGCTACCTCGTTTTGTTAAAAGACGGGTTAATGGACGTAATATCAGGGAGGGGATCACAAAACCTCACCTTCACATCAGAGGTGAAGATGATAGTCAGGAAATCCGATTTCATTTCCGACGCAACGATATTAATCAAAGCTAATAAGTCGGCTAAGGACTTAAGAAGAGATCTAGTTTTAAGGCTAAAGGAGGGCATAGCCTTAGCGTTAATTATCGCATCTGAGAAACCTCTTCATGATGAAGAGATCCTTAGAGTAATCATTGACTCTCTCCCAGCCAGCGTCAAGCTTCCCGAGTTTATAAATTACAGCCTTAAGTGAAACCCTGCATATCTCATTGACGAAGTCGTCTATGGCTGTAGGGTTATCACCCACCGCTAAATCGAACGCCTTATCTCTAAATGGGAGATACTTGCCGTCATATTGAACCAAGTCTAGGAGTATCTTACTCGAATTAAGGTGAACTGACTTGAGTGCCATGAGAAGACCGTCTAGGTTGATATCTCCAGCAACGGCGTAACCTAACTTCTTTGAAAGAGGTATGGCTAGAGCACCGTAACCTGTGAAAACGTCAAGTACCTTCCCTCTGTCTATCTCATTTACGATCCTCAACCTCTCTGTGGCCATAGATGGATTAACGTAGACCTTAGAGACGTCAACGAAATACTTAATGCCGGACTCTGAAAATATCGTGGTGGTTCTGTTTTCGCCAGCTACGTGAATGAGCTCGTTCACCCTAAACTCTCCTTTCACTTTCTTCCTTATGAAGAGGCTTTTAGCCCTATAGGTCTTCAAGATTAGATCTAACTCCTCCCCCCTAATTTCTCTCTTAGGTGATATGATCAGTATATCTCCAACCTTGTAAAATGAGGAGAGACCTGGAATTAACTCGTTTAATCTAGGGGTTCTCTCTTTAGGCAACGGATTACACTCCACTAGTTCTCCTTGAAAATTCGAAACTGGAATGAGGGCGTATTCCCCATCAAAAATTATGTTGTACCCAGGATGAACTTCCACTCCCTTTAGCTCCCCTAACTTCCTCCTGGGTACCTTCAAGCATTTCATTAAAACTGAGAAATCACTTCTTGAACTTATCCATTTCGGAGCTGTGTCCCGCGAACACCGAGGCGTTAGGATCTACAAATTTCTTAGCAACGCTAGTGGCAATAGCGGCCTGCCCGAATCCTACAGCTATCAGCGCCAACTTAGGTGATCCGTCTACTGAAGCTATGTCTCCTACAGCGTATACCCCCGGAAGATTAGTTTCCATCTTAGCGTTCACCAATATATCCCTCCCTTTCATGTTGAGACCCCACTTCAACATGTTGCCTAGATCACCCTTATGTCCTATACTTATGATTACGGAATCAACGTTAAGGGTCTTCTCCTCTTTGGTCCTGTTGTCGAAAATCACCGCCTGAGTTACCTTGTTTCCATCCCCCTTTACCTCCTTGAGTTCGTGCCAAGTGTAGACCTTAGCTACCTCAAACATCTCCTTGACGCTCCTCTCATGTGCCCTGAATTGATCCCTTCTGTGTATTAAGGTGACTTCCTTCGCTATTGGGGCCAAGGTGAGGGCCCAATCTACAGCGGAATCTCCGCCTCCTACTATCAAGATCCTCTTACCTTGAAAATCGTTCTTCCGCCTCACAGTGTAATATAACCCTTTATTCTCGTACTCAACCTCTCCTTTAGCTCCTAACCTACTAGGGGTTATCTTCCCAATGCCTGCAGATATGAGTACGGTTTTAGTCTTGAACTCTCCTCCCTTATCAGTTTTAACTACCCACATCCCGTCTTGGGTTCTCTCCAGTACGTCCGCCCATTCCCCGATCCTTATATCGGGACCGAACATCTTAGCCTGCTCAATGAGCCTCTGAGCTAAGTCGTATGCCTGAATACCCGCGAAACCTCCAACATCGTACACCATTTTTTCTGGATATAAGGTAACTAATTGTCCACCTAATTCGTCTTGAGAATCTACCAATAACACCTTCATATCTCTGAGCCCGCTGTAGAAGGTTCCAAACAGACCTACGGGTCCTCCACCTATTACTACAACGTCGTATTCTCCCATGATTATCATGTGACTGATTAATTTATACTATTTAAACTTTCCGACATTAGTCATGAACAGAAATGACATTGACCTTATTAATTTTAAACTCTAGAATCTTTCATTATATAAAATTAGATATAAATTTTCTCAATTAAAAACATTTAATCTTTACAGCTCTCAAAATCATAAGAGATATAAATTAACGTTATAGATTGATATCAGATGTTCGAAGTCGTTTTGTTGATCCTAACAGTTCCGTTGATAGCTATGAGCAGCCTGTGGTTAAGATACTATAGAAAGATAATGTATGAAGCGCTTAGCTTCCCTGGGAGTGATTACACGGAGAGCGTTTTTCACCTTATGCCCAGTCAATCTATAGAATTGCAAGTTAATGGGAAGTGCGTGCTCATAGTTAACGGCGTCTCTAGCTGGGTAACCATGAGGGTAAATGGAGGGCCCAAGCAGAAGGTGTTTAAGGTGAGATTACTTAACGCTAAAGGGAAGGTCGTAATAACTAACGAGAGTAGGGTCTTTCAGGTGTCGCTAATCGTGAGATGCGAGGCAACGATTTAAAAATATTTAACATATTCTATATTAAGAACACATTAAAATTTAGTTTTATACGTACTTGTAAAATATAATTTTTGATAATACGCAATTATTTTTCAGGAAAAGTCTGCTCATGAAGGTGAAAAGGTAGATTCTGAGGCTGATGTGAGATGAGGGAAAACGTTAGTAACAGCCCTTGTGTAACACGAAGGACGTTTAGTCGATCACCGCATTAAGCCCTGGTCTAATGACAAAGCTTAACGTAGAACCACGTCTGAAAAAGAATTATTAGATGATGTGATGACCATAGAAGCGGATGAGACTTAAAATAATACACAAGGAGAGTCCAGAGATATATCCTTTAGTCGATGAGATCAGAAAGCTAGCCCTCTCCATGGGCTTCGTTTTAGATGATAGAAACGCGGACTTAATTCTAGCTATAGGTGGAGATGGAACTCTCCTGAGAGCAATAGACTACGGCAAACCCATAATGACAGTTAAGGCTGGGAGAAGGGGGTTCCTAATGGATGTTGAGCCGAAGCACGTTGAGGAGGCTTTAGATAGGCTTAAGAAGGGAGATTACATTGTTGAGGAATACCCTCTGATAAAGGTGAAATTCCCGGGAGGGGAAAGAGAGGCATTTAATGAGGTAGGAGTCCTTTACGATGAGCCAGAGAGCATAGTCATAACGGTATCGATCTCAGGTACCAGTTTCACTGTGGAAGGTGACGGAGTTCTTGTGTCAACCCCTCAAGGTTCTACTGGCTGGAGCATGTCCATAACAGGTGTCTTTTTGATGACAAAGGATTCGCTAGAAATATCATTAGTTAGTCCTATACTTACGCCAGTAAAATCTTTAATAGTCCCAAGAACTGAAATAAACTTGATAATGGAAAGCAAAGGATATGATCAAAAAGCTCGTGTTGTAGTTGATGGAAACGTGGTAGGGAACACAAAACCTGGTGAAAAGATAGTTGTCTCTCCATCCAAAAACGCGATTATTTACAGATTCTTTAAGATAGATCCTGTAAGAGGTATCATGAGTTGGAGAAAGTAATTTTCGATACTGCTGGGTTCTTAAGTGGCCTTCAGAACTCGTTCGACCGGGTCTTTACAACGCCTCTAGTGATAGAGGAAGTTAAGGATCTTCACTCCATGGGTAACCTTTCCTTTTCAATGATCACCAACAAGGTTGTAGCCATGGAACCGTCTCCTTCTGCCCTTAAGGTAGTTGAAAAAGTAATAAGGGAGATCAACGAACGCAGCCTAACTAAAACAGATAAATCAGTTATAGGTCTAGCGATTGACCTCTCTCCTGCTGTGGTTTTCACAGACGATTTTTCTGTTCAAAACGTATTAATGAAACTCGGCATAAAGTTCAGTCCTGTTAGGCTAGGTAGGGCAGCGCAGGAGATAAAAACTTTCACTTACGTTTGTGAGAGCTGCGGTAGAGTTTATAAGGAGCCAAAGCAGGAGTGCCCTATATGCGGAGGCAAAATTAGGAAGAGCGCAATCAAGTCCAATCAGAGGAACTAGTTAGTTGTAATTTCGGCCTGATTGTTATTTTATACTTTTAAACTAGATTGTACTAGAAAATCTTATGAATATCTTTATTAGATTAAGATCTTAGTGAAATCAACACTCATTCAAATGATGATAAGGTTTGGAGGAAATCCCAGATGCCTAGCGGAGGTTACGGGCGAACCTTCAACTAAGGTTTCAAGAACCATACTGGAACTTCAGAATCAATACAACTTGACTTTATTCCCTGCCGTCTACTCAGAAGGTTTAGGCTTAAGGAAATACCTTCTGACTATAAAGGGAGCACATATAAAATATGAGACCGCTTCCAAACTTTTCCATCCTATTATGAATCTATTCAGAGGGGATATACAAGATCAGTTGTTCTCAATCATACTTTTCGCAGATGAGAAAGTGATGAAGGAGGTTGACAATGTACTTAAGAAGATCTCAGGTTCTAACTTTTTTATCTCACAGATAAAGGGGACTAGGAAGTTTGTCAGAGATCCTCAATGTTACGACTTTGAGTCGAAGAGGTGGAAATGTGAAGATAGGGAGGAACTAAAGCAGGGATCCACACTAGACGGACCCGATGAGAATGACATAAGGGGCGTGGCTACCATTCAGGTCAACCCGTTCTTTGATTTGAGACTAATACCGCATAGACATCACGTCCTTAAGGTTATTACAGGCTTTATGTACACTCTAGGTAACCTTGACTTCATTGTTCAGGTTATATCAAAGGATGACATCTCGGAGGAATTCCCTGACGTCTTGTGGACAGCTGAAGGGGAGGACATATTTGTATCAGAGATGCACGTAGACAGAATTAGGTTGGAATCAGTTTTAAAGAAATTGAAGAACAGATCCATGGAGATTATACTCTCTACGAAGAGTCCCCTCTACGCTTTAGGATATTCAATCCCTTATGAGATATTTAGGAAGGGGATGTGGACTTACCCTAAAATTGAGGTGACGGTTAAAAAATGACGCCTTCTGTAACACAACTTCCTTAAACCGTTCATGGTCTAACTTTAAATCGAAAAGAAACAATTAGACTTTGATCCTTTTGATAGACTTTTCGGAATTTAGAGAGGAGATTCCTGCGGTTAAGGAGTTTGTTTACCTCAACCACGCAGCAGTCTCACCCACACCCATATTCGCCCTTATGGAGAGCTTTAGATACATTTACGGGATATCAAGTAAAGGGAGTCTACATGCTAACGTTATTGAAAACGACGATTTGCTGTCTTTGAGGGAAACTGTATCAAAGTTTATCAATTCCTCCCCTAATGAAATTTCGTTCGTACCTAACACTAGTTACGGCATCAATATGATCGTTCACGGCCTTAGACTAAATAGGGGCGACCTTATATTAACTAACAACCTTGAGTTTCCAGCAACTGTTTACCCCTTGTACAAGTTAACTCAAAGAGGGATTAAGGTAAAGATGATTAAATCTGGTCCAGCTGAGTTGGAGAGCTCTATATATAACGAAATAACCGACGACGTTAAGTTAGTTGTAATCAGTCACGTGAGTTTCAACACCGGTGTTAAACTAAACGTAAAGAGGATAGCTGAGAAGGCTAAGAGAGTCGGCTCCTTAGTTCTTGTAGACTCCATTCAGTCAGCAGGAGCGATGAAGATAGACGTTAAGGAGATGAACGTAGACTTTCTTGTGAGCGGAGGATATAAGTGGCTGATGTCGCCGCAGGGTTCGGGTTTCATGTTCGTTAGGGAAGGACTTATTGAAGATCCACCATTTTACGGTTGGAAAACTAGTTCAAGCTTCATGGATTTCGACCCTGAAAGATTCTCCCTTGAAAAGGGACCTAGAAGGTTTGAGATAGGAACCGTGGACGTCTCGTCTAACCTCGCTTTATGTAAGGTGATTGAAAGATTGACCCCATTAAGGGAAGACGTAGAGAGGAGGATCCTAGAGCTCTCGGCTCACGCTATAGATGAGGCAGAAGATAAGGGGTTGGAGGTAGTGACCCCTAAGGAGGCGAGAGCTGGTATAGTTGTGGTTAAAGTTAACGAACCGAAAAAGATCGCGGAGAAACTTCTAGCCAGGAAAATAGTGGTCTCTCCTAGGGGCGCCGGAATAAGGCTATCCTCACACTTCTATAATACTGAGGAGGAGATTTCAAAAGCTATTTCTGGGATTCGAGAAGCTTTGACTTGATTGCGTAATAGGCCTCCTCTATGTCTTCCATTATTCTTACTAGGTTTACGAAAATTAGTTCATCTACACCTGATCTATATATGCTGATAATATCAGAAAGCTCTTGGGCCAAGGGAGCCAAAATCACCCCCTTCCTGGCAAGGTTCCATATTAGATCCTCGTCTCTCCCATCAACCAAATTAGACCCTAAGATTGAAAGTTCGCTTAACATACCTTCTATCGCCTTTCTTACCTCCAACCTTACCTGTTCGTCAGCTAAGAAGCTCTCTTTGCTCATCTTGGACGCTCTTTCCAAGATCATGTAGTAATCCCGAAATCCCATGACAACTAATCTAATTACAAGGTTTATACTTTTAGCTTCTCAAGGCTCGTCTTAATCTTTTTATTCCTCTTGTGATCAATTACACAAGTTAAGATCAGGTTAGTTTCTGCTCTGATACTTGAGACTCTCCAAGTTAAAAACGTTATAAAAGGATATTAGCATTTTAAATCATGCTAGTCAATCTCTTAGGTAACTTATCCGAGAGGATAAGCACAAAGAGCCCTTCCTTTCTTCTCGTCATAGGCACCACTGACGTGAGCTTAATACCTGGCGTTACAATAGCAGGTGCTACTCCTGAACTAACTATGGTAACTCCGGCTGCAGACGCTGAGTACCTCATTACTGGAACGTGTAAGACGATTAAAGGTGTCCCAGTTACCCCGGACGGAATTCCCACTCCTGCAGTTTTAACCAGGGCTTCTCTATCCTTCTTGCGTGTTGACAAACTCATTGTGAACGCAGGGGCAAGGGTTAAGCCTCTGATATCTTTCGTGGACCTTCACGGTGAACCTGGAAGGGATATAAGGAAGGGTGGGGTTAGAAAGGAAGTCGGAGAGAGGATCATCCAAAACGCCATTCTACTAGCGGAGAGTCTATCCAGCCACGATCTCCTAATGATAGGTGAATCTATTCCCGCAGGTACCACTACGGCAGCTGCCGTGTTGACCGGATTGGGATTTGACGGCGTACAAATAGTCAGCTCTGCCTCACCTAACAATCCTAAAGACTTAAAGAGAACAATAGTAAACGAAGCGTTAGCACGAGCACCTTCCGACGTTAGAGAAAGGATATTCTGGCTATCTGATCCAGTCCTTTTAGCGGTTGCAGGGCTAGCGATTGGATTTAAAGGACAGGTTGTATTGGCAGGAGGAACTCAGATGACTGCCGTTGCGGCAATAATAAGAGAGCTCGCTCCAGAGAGGTTGAGGGATGTGGGGATAATGACCACTCGTTGGATAGTGAAGGACAGTTCGGCCAACATACTGAAAGTATCCAAAGAATTAGATATAAACTTATCCTACTCAGACATAGATCTTGGAAGAAGTAAGTATAACGGTTTAAGGGTTTACGAGAGAGGGATCGTGAAAGAGGGAGTTGGAGCAGGTGGAGCCCTAGGACTTGCCATGAACTCTGGAATAGGAGAAGATCAGCTGTTACAGAAGATAGAGAGGTTTTACTCCTATCTTATTAACAGCTAGACGATTTAGTGGATCATGAAGATTTTAGTGACCGATGAGGGAGAGGTAGCTAGGGAGATAGCTGCTGAGATTGAAGCAGAAGTTGTAGTTGGGGACTCCCCATATAGGGTCTCTCAGGAGAGACCTGACATCGTAATACACACTTACGAGACGCCGTATTACGAAGCTAACGTTGACAAAGCTAGAGCTTGGAACGTAAATACTTGGTTGGCAATAAACATAGCTAGAGCTGCCCATAGAGTTGGCGCTAAGAACGTTTATCTTTCGTCATCAATGATTTTTAACGGAAGGAGAGGATTCTATAAGGAAACATCAACGCCTGATCCTCTAAACTACTACGGTATAACCAAACTTGCAGGTGAGACTGGCATAGCTTCTTTGGGTAACTACCTAATCTTGAGGGTCGGTCTCCTTTTCTCCCTTTCCTTTAAGGGCTTGCTAAGCGGCTTACTTAAGAACCTAATATTAAGGGGAAAAGTAATTTGCAACAAGAACTTCTACTTTTCGGCCATCTCTACCAAAGAGTTAGGTAAAGTGATATCTCAGCTTCTGTTGAAAGAGGCGACTGGAGTAATAAACGTGGGGAACAGAATCAATCAGTGTGAGGCCTTTAAGGAGATAGCTAGTTATTTTCCTGGTCAAGTTATAGAAAGGGACGGGGAACATTTCGACCTTTCGCTAGATGACTGGCTGATCAGATCGTTCGGTATCAAGCTCTCATTTAAGAGAGATATAAAGGAGCTTTTGATCGTACCTCAAAAGAACGGACAGACCTTAAATCGATCTCTATCCAGTTTACTAAACCTGTGATTTAAACCCCAGACACATGACGCTTAAAGCGCTAACGTGTGATAAAGCTACAATTTTTTAATTGTAGACAGGTAAAACCCACTATGAGAACGGTTTTTGTAGATATGGGAGATACGTTAGTGAAATTCGTCCCAAGAATGCATGAAAGCGTTGCTAACGCCATGAGGGAACAGGGTATTGAAGTCACTGAAAAGGAAGTCTTTAGAGCCTTAATGAAACATATGGGCAAATCCAACTTCCCCCACCCAGATCACGATGGGCTGTCAAAACTAGACTTCGCAGACATATTTTATGAAATGGGGAGGCCAGTTGATCTTGAAGTTATAAAAAACCTCTCCTCAAGGAATTACTTATCAGATCGTTTTGAGCTTTACGATGACGCCATTCCATTCTTAAAAGAGTTGAAATCTAACAACGTTAAGGTTATTCTTGTTACTAACACTACCAGAAAGGTTCACACTATATTAAAAACCCTGGGGCTTTATCAATACTTAGATAGCGTGATAGCGTCCTGTGACGTGGGGGTCATGAAGCCCAACCCTAAGATTTTCTATCACGCTATGAAGGAGGCAGGAGACACTGGCGTTCACATCGGTGACGTATATGAGATAGATTATGTAGGAGCAAAGAGAGCGTATTTGGAACCGATTCTACTTGATCGCTTCGGCTTCTACGAGGAAATAAAGGAGAACAAGGTGAGCGATCTATATCAGGCTCTGGACTTACTAAAAGAAAAATTGAAATTTTGATGGAAAGCGTTCCTCCCCATCCTAAACCTAAATGGGAGTTAGAACAGTACTTAACACCTTCGTACATAGCTTCCACGATAGTTTGGACAGCTTACGTTAGGGGGGAGATAGAGAATAAAAGGGTGGCAGATTTAGGCTGTGGTACAGGAAGATTCTGCTTAGGTATATCCGCTTTAGGTGGACATTGCACTTGTGTGGACATAGATAGGGACTCGTTAGAGGTCGCTAAATCCACCCTCAGGACCATAGACGCTGAAGCTGAATTCGTAGAGGCTGACTGCAACAGTTTTAACGGGAGATTTGACACAGCGATACAGAATCCGCCCTTTGGGAATGCCGTAAGGGGGATTGATCTCAACTTCCTTAGGAAAGCCCTAGAGATTGCAAACACAGTGTACTCAATACACAGGAGTAACCCTAAATCTAGGGAAATTATAATCAGAGAAGCGAACTCTAAGGGATTCAAGGTCGAAACGATAGAGTTAGCCTTCCCCTTACTAGCGTATTACCCTTGGCATAGAGAAAAGGTCCATAAAATCCTAGTTGATATTTACTCTTTTAGAAAAGTTTCCTGAAAGGATCAGATCTAACAGTTCAGCCACACCTTCTCCATCTTCCTTCTCCGTGATGAAGTCAGCTTGCTCCTTTACTGACGAGAGAGCGTTACGAACAGCTACCTTAATGTCGGCTACTCTAAATAGGGCCTCATCGTTTTCTGCATCTCCCACGGCTATTATCTTTCCTTCGCTTTTAGACTCCTTAATAGCCTTAATTAGCCCTCTACCCTTATCTACACCTTCAGGCAAAATCATCGCGTCGCCCCTGTTCATTTCTACCCTTACGTTCCTTCCGAAATCTCTCGCTTCCTTCCACGAATTAACGTAAATTATAACTTCACCTAACGAATGCTTTACGCCGATCCTGTTAAGTTGCCTACTAATATCTTCCCTCAAGTCAAACCATCCCTCCGGCGCGTTGATGATTTTCCTTTCTCCAATTATTATCAAGGCTCCATTCTCTAAAACCCAGCCAGTTGGTCTCAGGTTCGGAGCTAGGACTTTTATGAACCTCTCCTCCCTCCCTGTAACTACGAAGAACTTAAAGAAATTAGAAAATTGGTTGATCTTAATGCTCAAATCATCCCTTAATTTAAAGGAATCCCTCTCGTGTGAGAGGGTTCTATCAAAGTCAGATGCCACAATCCACAAGGCTCTCATTCCAACTTGTAACCTAAGCTCTCTAATATGCTCTTCATAACTAATGCGTCCTCTTCCATCTTAGGGCTCTCGCATATCAACGTAATCGATATGTCTCTCTTAAGTAAGGTTTCTGCTAAGGGCCTAAAAGGAGGAGCGTTCTTGTCCACGGTCTCATGGACGTCTATAAATCTCCCCTTACTAAATTTCAGGGATTGAAAATGAGAATTGATGTGAGTTAAACGCAACTCTTTCTCAAGCCTACTCAATATCTCGTCGTAGTCTATTTTCCCTCCTTGTCGAGCGAAGGTGTGAGACCAATCTATGTAAGGGATGACGCCTTCGACCTCCTTCGAGATCCTTATAACTTCATCAATGGTGCCGAATGCGGTTTCCTTTGCCATGGTCTCCACACCTAACTTCACTCCGTCTATTCCGTTCTCCTTCATTTTGTCAATTATCTCGATTAGCGAGTCCTTAATCATGGAGTAACACTGCTCCTCAGAGAATCTCCCGTAATAGCCAGCATGTATGGCTATCGCATCGGCACCCATCTCATGAGCCCTCTCAACCGATTCGTAGATCCTCCTCTTAGAGGCCTCCACCTTGTCCCTTTCAGGAGAACAGAGATTGATGTAGTATGGAGCGTGAACGGATAGTCTCACTCCGTATTCCCTGGCAGCCTCGCCTAGCTCCCTTGAGGTCTTTAACGACATCTTCACACCTCTTACAAACTCAATCTCCATCGCGTTTAATTTGATTTTACTTATGAACTCTATAGCCTCCTTGCTTCCTTTACCCCTAAGCGAAATAGGTATACCGGCTGGTCCAAGATAGATGTTGACCATGTCCTAAAGAACCACCTCCTATTTATAAGATATTAACAAAGGGTTTCAAATCTGATGCCCATCTTAAGCTGTTAAGCGTAAATTAAATCTCGATAATAATTAAATTATATTTATTGTAGAGGTACCCTGTATTTCCTTGATTCCTAGAAATTTAGGCCCGTCAATTGTTACCTTCACCTTATGTCCAGGGCTCCTTCCTGGTCTGAGCGTCATTTCAATTAACCTACCTTCTCTGTTTACGATCAACCTGGCCTCCTTCACTTCTAGAGACCTAGAAGCTCCATTAACTCCTACTATCAAGTCTTGAGGCATTAGTCCTGCACTATCGGCCGGAGAGTTATCCTCTACGTAGACCACTCTATTACCCTCCAATATGACACCGAAATATTGGGACCCTTCATCAACTAATGAAACAGTAAGCTGCTCTTTTAGAAAATCAAGGATTATGGACGATGGGGAATAAATCATTTCCTCAAGCTCATCTATCCCCCTTGACTTGAGATATCTGTCTATATCGTGGAAGGTGTACCTCTCTGGTATGTTCCTGAATATTTCAAAAATACTCCCCCCTCTTTGCCTTAACTTAATATCTAAGAGCAGTCCTACCAATAGACCACCTTCATAATAAGATACCGAAGAGTTCAGAAAGTTCTCGTCCTGCCTATAATACTTGATCCAAGTTGTCCTTGAGGCTTCGGCTAAAGACGTTTTTTTCGCTCCTGGAAAAGTTAACTTAGATAAGGCGTTGGCGACGTATTTACCCGAATCGTCCGGATTTACGCTTCCCGTTTTGGTTGCAACGTACCATGCCACGTAGTCTGTTATACCCTCAGCGAACCAAAGTAACTCAGAGTAGCCCTCAGTCTCTAGATTTAACTCCATGTCTTTAGGTCTGAACTTCCTTACGTTCCATCTGTGGAAGTACTCGTGAGCTAAGAGTTGACTTAACTCGGATCTCTCCCAGTTAACCACAATGGCGGAGGAATCTAAATGTTCTATCCCTCCGTAGTTCCTATCTGACCTCCTGAAGAAAAATATATATCGTTCAGGCGATCCCATTTCATTATCTATCTCCCTTATTAAGGGTCTTATCTGCGAAACGTCTAGCTCATCAATTGTTGAGATTTCGTGATGATCGTCAATAACTATCCTCTTGAGATTAGGACTGGCTTGTATTGGAGAGTCTATGAAGGTTTCGTAATCGTCGGCACAAAAGTAATCTCCCTCTTTCTTTAAAGTGGTTGATATAGGCCAATCAATTAATATCTTGACACAATATCTTTCCTTTTTATCCTGAAATGGGAAAACGGCCGGAGGATTTATAAATAAATAGTCCTGAGTTGAGATTGCCTCTCTCTGATCTTTACTTGCTGCATACATCCTGTACTTAAAGTTCTCCTTAACGTAGAATTTGTTCTTCGAAACTCTCACTCCTTCGATATCAACTAAGTTACGCTCCAGTTCTCTGATTACGTACGAACCTGGTAAGTAAGTAGGAAACGTTACAAAGCCTTCTCTGCCCTCAGCCGAGACCTCAACGTATCTGGGTTTTGGAGTTACTTTGAAAATCACAATAGTAATGACTCTAGGCAAAATTAATGATTAATGTGGATCGCTGCATCCTAAAAATCTTAAATTAAAACGAGTTCTTAGATCATTTAGTGGAGACTATAGATCTCATCCTTCCCAGTTTATCCCTCAACAGCTCTAACAAGACTACAGTTAAGTCTTTATCTGAAAATTCATCTATAGATTTAGCTTTAATTTCTTGAACTAAATTAGAGACGATAGAATCTAAGGTTAAGGACATCAACAATCCGCCAAACTCCTTGACGTATGAGTTGAAGACCACGACTTTCTCAGTGCTATCGTCGCTGGCTTTCTTAGACGCTAAAGACGAAATGACGCTCCTAACGTTCGCTGCGGTTTCGTCCACGGCCTCAATTATTATCGGCTCAATTATCTTCTTGTACTCGTCCACTCCGGAAGAGAGGAAAGACACGGTATCGGCTATTAACGATGCCCTCTTCTTGAGGCTGTCTAATAGAGAGTTAGTTAGAGCGTCAAGGATTGCGTTCTTATCAGATTCGGGGACCTTATATGTCGCCTCTACGGTCCTCACTTCAGCCCCCACCTTTTGAGCCAAGTACTCTACAAGCGTTTTCGCATTAACGCCTACGCTTCTAAATTTAGCAGCTGCGAGCGGACATAGGGTAATTATGGTTCCGTACTTCTCTCCTATCGCTTTAGCCATCATGTCTGCCCTTTTCCCAACGTTCTTCTCTAACGTTGCGCCAGAACATCCCTCAATCTTCTTTACCTTAAATCCCTTCTCTCTAAGTCTCTTCAACACCTCGTCTGCGTAATCGCTTGAAAAGCACGCCACGTGAAGGTTTATCTCCTCTCCTCCTTCCATCTGAATAGATTTCAATAGTCTCAGCTCAATCGGGACTATTTCAAATCTCTGATTAAGGTTCACAAGCTTTGAGTACTCCTGATATCCTTCCTTGAACGTTTTGTAATCCTCAGGCGAAATTGTGATCAATTCCAAGACGTTAATGTTTTCTGAATTCTTTCTAATCTTTTCAATAAGTTCGTTTCCGTTACCGCTAATGTAGTCATTGAAACCGCTATCTAGTGACGTTCCGAATATCTTGACCTTAAGGCCTAGTCTCTTGAAAAGCTCCAACGCCGCAAACATTGTGGTTGGGTTATCAACCAAATATCTTCCAAACCATATCCCTATATCAGCTTGTTCCGATATTACCTCCTTATATTTATCAGGTATGGGTATCTCTACACTAGCCTCTTCAGGTATATTTCTAACTACCATGGAGCTGAGCCTTATCAACATGGAGGATATAGGTATCCTCGCGGGGCAAACGCCATCACATAGACCGCATTTGTGGCATCCTGAGATCTCCGCTATAGCGCTCTCTGGAACGTCTATCTTACCGTTGAGCTCAAAAGCAGATATCAAACCTTTGGTGAAATCAAACATACCCTTAGGGGCGTAAGGCCATTGTGGAATCAACTTATATTGCGGACAAACTGTAACGCACATGGCGCAATCTATACATTTTATTGCATAATCAGTGAACATATCAAGATATTTCTTAGTAACTTTATATCCTTCGATCTCACCACCTGGAGCGATCCTTTTAGCGAAGCCTATCCCAAACCTATATCTCATCGCTTCGTTCTGCTTCTTCACTATGTCTAATACTTCCTTAGCCCTATTCTTAGGCTCAAAGACCTTTCCAGGATTGAATATCTCGTTAGGATCCATTTCCTCCTTATACTTTTTCATCACCTCGTACCTGTCGATACCAACGTCCTGAAATACCTTGCCCATAGCCGTTAACCTGTTTTTGGCATACTTATGAACGAAAATGCCAACTGAAAGCATGGATCCTCCAACTTTTATGTACTGCTCCATCATCAGCGTGTTCTTAGCCAGCTCAAAAAGTATCTTCTTATCTACTGGAGTAAGCGAAACTTGAGTGAACGCGTTAACTAGGAGAGTCTCCCTTCTCTCCAGGTCTATATCCAGATCAAAACCTCCGTCAGGCGTAAGGTCCCCTAACTTACCTAAATTCTCCTGAATCCCGTCAACAAGGTCCTTTATCTTCGTGTAGTGAATCAATCCATGTTGATGGATTAGAAGCCCTTTTGTTCTCAGGGCCGCATTGACTCCATGATTAAAGGACCACCATCCAGTCCACTCTCCTTCAAAGGTCTTAGCTCCAGTGCTTTGAGCCACTCTATACAATTTAGGTTCAACAATTGAGGATACGTTTGAGGGGTACAAGACTACCATGTTCCATTTGTCTGGAGCTAATGAAGCCTTGAAATTTTGAGCGATATAACTCGAAATTGCAGGGCCTCTAACCTGAACGTGCCACGCTGGAATTGACTCCCTATAGAACTCGCCTATCCCTCTATAGGCCTGCTCAAAGTTATCGTAAGCTAACACCAGCGATTCGGTTGGGGCAAAAGGCCTCAGTCTAATCCCTGCCCTATATATCAGCCCTGTCGTACCCTCAGCTCCACAAACCAAGGCCAAGTCCTTGCCTTCCAGTCTGACTAGCTCCCCTTTAGGGTTCACCATATCAACGAAGGCTACGTTATCACATATGTAGCCGAATTGGTAAGATCCAACCCCCAAGGCATCTCCCGAAACTCCTCCCCCTACAGTTGAATCATAGGAGGAGGGAAAGGTCCTAAGCTGTAGGCCTCTGCCCTGCGCAGCTATATCAACTAACTTCCAGGTTGCTCCGGCCTCTGAGATCGCAACTTTAGTTGAGTCGTCTATCTCAACCTTATCCATTTTGGAGAAGTCTATCAGGATACCTCCGTCAGCCGGTATAGCGTTGCCATATCTATTAGTACCTCTACCATATGGCGTAATAGGAATGTTATATTTATTTGCAATTTTTACAATGTCAATTAAATCTTCCACATTTTTAGGATATACTACATAGTCAGGAATAATATTAATTTTTATTCCGGTCCACACTAGTTGTGGAACAAACCCCATGTCAGCGGTATGAGATAATCGCTCCACCAAAGAGTCGGAAAAGTTCTCCCCAAAACGTCCTTCCAGTTCCTCTCTTACACCCAATAACTCCACCTTAATTAATTTCTTTCTCTATGCTACTTTTGATATATTGACTTATAACTTTTTGCAAAGAGGTATAGTATGACTCTTCCTGCATTCTTCTTGGTACAAAATTAGAAAACATAGAGGGTAATATCTCCCAGCTAGGAATTATATGAACATGAGTGTGAAATATAACTTGGCCCGAGGTCCTACCAACGTTAGTTAAAAGTCTCACTCCCTCTGCGTTTAGGACCTCCTTTATTGACCTCGCGATGAAAACTGTCTTTTCAATCAGATGAGGGAGTAAAGATTTTTCTGTGGTTAGTATATCATTGAAATGCCTATTTGGCATAACGAGAGTATGGCCAGGTGCGCTTGGATATTTATCCAATATTGCGGAAACGTCCTTGTCCCTATACACAAAGTAACCTTCTTCGTTACCTGATATAATGTTACAGAACAAACACATGGTTTATATGAATAAAAATAAACGATTTAAACTTTGATTCCACGCGTTATATCTCGAACATGTATTTTCTGTACGACCCCTTATCCATTAACAGCTCCAACGTATGAGTACCCTTAGTATATAGGCCTTTCACATTCAGCACCATTTTCCTTTCCTTCTCTCCGTGAATCTCCTCTTCATAGTCTAGCACAGGCTGCCTATCTATATACAAAGCGATTAGCTTTGAGCCAATCATGCTTGGTTCAATTGGAATGAGAAGCTTCATTATAGATGAGATTAGGAGAGAAGATAAATAAAGCGATAACCCCCGTGATATTGATGCAGTATTACATACTAGCGCTAATCTTTGTACTCTCTTTCATATCTAACGCGACGCCGTTCTTCGGTGCACCTTACACTGTAATTGCCTCAACTCTCTTAATCCAGGAGGGAGTAAATCCATATAACTTCCTCGAGGTAGTGATAGTTTCTGGGATCGGATCTGCCATAGCGAAAAGCGTTATGTATATGATAGGTTACGGGTTGGGGTCTACGCTAAAGAATAACAAAAACGTCAAGTTCTTCCATCAATCTATCAAAGGGAGATCGTTTTATCTAGTTTTATTCCTAACGGCAATCTTACCGTTCTTTCCTTTTGACGACTTCGTGTTCCTAGTTGGAGGAGCCGGTAAAGCCTCTATAATTAAGATGCTCGAGATTACAATTTTTTCAAAGATACTTAAGAGTTCGATGGAGATAGGTATAGAGGTAACTGGCCTTATCCAGATAAGCAGGTTAACTGACATCCCGTCTGTAGAACTGGGTATAATTTCGTCCATATTGTTCGCCATTTTAGGTTTTCTTTTATTTAAGATAGATTGGGAAAAAATGTACAAAAGGGTAGAAAGGTACTTTAACGTGTCAGATAGGAATAGCACATGAAAATATTCTCAGGTAAGAAGTTTGAGGTGCACGTAGAGAAGGTCTCCTTACCTAACGGAAAAGAGAGGCAGCTAGAGTACGTTAAACATAGAGGATCGGTCGTCCTCGTACCTTTGCTTGAGGACAAGGTAATCATGATCAAACAATATAGACCGGTGATAGGGAAATGGATATATGAGTTCCCTGCTGGAACAATAGATGAGGGAGAGGATCCAGAAACCACAGCCAAGAGGGAGTTGATAGAGGAGACGGGTTATGAGGCGGGTTCCCTTACTAAACTGCTGTCTTTCTACCCCTCACCAGGCATAACTAATGAGGTTATGCACCTTTACCTAGCGTCTGACCTAAAGTACGTTGGGGCAAGACCTGAGGAGTACGAAGTGATTAAGGTTGAGCCCATGGAATTCAAGGATCTGGAAAACCTGGTTATCAACGGTTCAATAGAGGACGGTAAGACCATCATTGGCGTACTCTACGTTAAGTATAAAGGTGTTCTAAATCTATGAGCTCTCCAGTTATAAGAGGCTCTTCCTTAACTATCCATTTCCTAGCCCTCACTTGTCTAAGCGCTTCGACTACTTCCACCCAATCAGAGAGAGAGTCCATCTCGTACAGGACTACGAACTCGTAATCAGCTAAACCAAACGAGTAAGTAGTGTAGGACTTTATTCCCTTGTTTGCCGCGTGCTCCTTCGCTACCTTAATGTGTTCTCTCATAACGTCCTCCCTTTCCTGAAAAGGAAGGAGATACCACTCAACATCTTTCTTCATCGGGTAGGCTACAAAATACCTTAGAGGAGGTGACTTCAACGTTTCCCTGACGTCGAAGTTTCCCCTTGTGTAAGGAGACGGTTTAAATATCGAGAACAGAACTATGTCCTCATCTGCGTATCCCTTAAGGGCAGAGAGGATTGAACTTCTGAACCTCATTAGCGATGAGGTATCGTCTCCACTCAACCAGTAAACTATCGATGAGGGCCTATTTACACTAACGTACCTCTTTATTGAAATCAAATTGTGCTGGTTCTCGATCTCTTTCACTAAGCTAATTATCTTAGACCTCTCTCCCTTATTCAATGACCACCATTTTGGAAGTAACTTTATCGAGAAAACGTGCATGTAAATTTCATTTGTCATTTCTCATCAACTCCGAGGATATATCAGAGTAAATAATTAACGCTTCCTCTAAAGTCATAAGATAACCGATGAAGTATCCAGATATAGAGCTCTTGATTAGCTCATCGAGTATCTCATAACCGTCAGAAGTGGGACCGTTAGCTATCCTGCTCACTATCTGATCGAACTCCTCTTTATCCTTGGCAACTACAAGGAACGCTAAAGGAACCACCCTTATACCAAGATAAACGTCGCCTGAGCCGTATTGAGGTTTGTAGTTTAGAAGCTCCTTCAACAAAGGTTCCTTTAGCGCGTCGTCAGTATTGAAGGTTATACCTTTCCTCTCTAACATCTCTCTTCCCTTCCTGGAGAGCTTATGGAGCTCTTCGTTTAACATGTTTAGAGGAACGGCGTGATTACCTAACAAGATCTCAACCCCTCCTTCGTCTGAAAGCTTTTCAACGTAAAGGAGCGCTCTCAGACTCTTAGTTAACTTCCTCTTATTTTTTATGATAATTTTCTTATTTGTTACCTCGTATATAGATGGAGAAGGAAGGAAACCCAGAAAGTACTTAAAGATCATTGCTACGTAGAACTTTGACCCATCTTCTGTTGTAATCTCCTTGGGTGATGGAATGTCTGTATTGGATTCCCTATATACAACAGTCGCATCGTCCATTGAGACTAGGGATTTAACGTAAGCTTCAAAGTCGTCAACTTTCTCTCTCCTTTCCTCAACTAATTGCCCTAACTCGTTATATATTCTTATTAAGGGAAGATCAGAGGAGGTATCCATGTATATCTGAAGTAGAGGAAAAGTGTCCTCCTTTCTGATAGCTGTAGCCGCATAAATGAACGAAGAGAACTTTATTATGCCAATAACGACTTTAGAGTCTATTTCCTCTGATAACGCTGCATGTTTAGACGCGGCCAAAGCTAACTTCTCAATGTCATACCATGCGTCGCTTAGTATCAAGTCTTCCACTTCATCGGCTTTTTCTCCTCCATATCTGAACACTATTGCCTCAGCGTTAAGTTCCTCAGCTACCTCCTCTATTACCTCCTTAATTAACGTGCTTATCTGTGGAATGGGAGGTATAATATAGTGATCGTTCTCTAATGTTTTATGAACGTGAACTCCATTATCTTGAAGTGATATTGTCATTATATCTTTTTCAGTACCGGCCGAATCTACTAGTAAACACCTTACCTTCGGTATCTCAGGATCTGATACCACTTGCAAAATACTCAATTTCCCTACCTGGACTAGATATCATATAGGTTTAATGAGTAGAAAAACCTTTCCCGAAGATTTTCTACCCGTTACAGGCCTCAATGATGCTTAGGAAGAGATTAAATCTGACTTATCATTTGCTAATGAGAAACAAATTTTGTGAAAAGTTATGAAGAGATAAGGTAAGAGGGCGTATCAGATGCTTAATATCAATTAAGGTCTTAGACCTAATAGTTAATTAGGCTTTAACGTGACGATTGAAAATGAAGTTGTAATGAACGACATTTCGTTTTTAGAGAACAGGTTAATCAATTGCGATCTTTGCAAGAGGCTAAGGTCGTTTTCGGAGTACGTAGCTAGGTTCGATAAGAGATACGATGAGCAGTATTGGGGAAAACCTGTCCCAGGCTTTGGAGATAAAAACGCGGTTCTCCTAATCCTGGGTCTAGCGCCGGCTGCGCATGGGGGAAATAGGACAGGAAGACCTTTCACAGGAGATGAGAGCGGGAAATGGGTGATAAAGGGTTTGTACGAGCTAGGTCTATCAAATTTGAAAGAAGGGAAAAACAGAAACGATGGACTTGTTTTAAAACACGTTTACTTGACCAACGCGGTGAGCTGTGCTCCACCGGAAAATAAGGTAAACATGAAGGAGATCAAAAACTGCTCCACGAACTTGAAGTTTACAATTGAAGCCCTATCAAATCTTAGGTCAATCTTGACGCTTGGCCAGGTGGCTTTCAGGGCTCTAGAGATAGTGTTAAACTTTCGAGAACAATTTCGTCATCTAAACGTAATAAAAGTATGCGGGAAATACGTTATCTCAAGCTATCATCCGAGCCCCCTAAACACTAGAACTGGAAAGCTATCCTGGACAGAATGGATGGACACGTTACGCTACGCGTGGGAACTCGCGAACGCCTAACTTGGAGATAAAACGAGGGTCATCTGCGGGTCACCAATCTCGTAGGGTTTCCACGAGTAGCCAGAGAGTATATCCTCAACCCTGAACCCTGCCCGCTTTGCCATTTTGACTACTTCATGCAAACTGTAATACCTTTGGCTATACTCTAACGAACCGACTTCGTTTCCCTTTTTGTCAAGGTATTTTCTTACGACTTCTACCCTAGAGGTTGTGGGCTCAAACCTAGATATGTCGACAACCATGTATGGAGGAACGTAAGAGTACCTAACGTCTGGTAAATTATATATTAAATAATCCCTACTATCTAAATTTACGATAGCCATCCCCTTTGTTACTGTCCTGATCGAGAACAGGATGTCCATGTCGTCCTCATCGTTATAATATCCTAAACTATTAAACAAGTTCAATACTATGTCATACTT
Source organism: Metallosphaera cuprina Ar-4 (assembly GCF_000204925.1). Taxonomy (NCBI): domain Archaea; kingdom Thermoproteati; phylum Thermoproteota; class Thermoprotei; order Sulfolobales; family Sulfolobaceae; genus Metallosphaera; species Metallosphaera cuprina. Next base: position 1,248,891 of record NC_015435.1, read on the forward strand.
TTCATCCTTAACGGTGTCAGACAGCCTCCTCATGTCCCCTTTTACAAACTTAGCCCCTGTAACGTTCTTCTTAGCTATCTCAAGCATTCTTTCTGAGATATCAATCCCAGTTACGTTAAATCCTTCATTAACTAAGAAGTAACTTACCCTTCCTACTCCGCAAGGTACATCGAGCACGGTTTTTCCTAGATTATAGCGCTGCGATAACTGTTTAATCCAGTTAGCCCATTTGTTACCTTCGTCCCATATCTTTACCATCTCACTTATATAGAAATCCGATTCAAATATCTTGAATATTATCTCATTATTGGACATTTAATTCACCTTTTAACATATGATAGTTTTTATTCTAAGATATTTTTCTAACCCCATAAGATAATAGTTGATCTCTGAGACCACGTTATCTCTGTTTAAACCGAAGAAGTTTGATCTAAACATGATTAGAGACTCGAGGTACTGAATTAAAACTTAATGGTTTCGCGATTAATTTGCCTTAGTCTAAATGTGGCTCCCAATTCAGTGAAGGTTAAATTGAAATTGTTAGAGGTAAAATTATTGGTATAACTAACGTTAACAATGCGCCACTTATCATAGCGCTTAGCGAATACTCCCCACTAAATATTGATGAATACAAACCTAGTGTTGTGTCCATAGATGTTGCTCCCCCTATGGCAATGGCAGAGTACGGGTTAGGCCTTACTTTAACCAGCAATGGGACGATAAGAAAAGTGATCTGTTCTCTAAAGAAGTTGATAAGGAACGCTACGACTCCATAAACAGGCCCGTAATAGGTTGACACTATAGGCCCAGTATAGCTGTACCAACCTGCTCCCATAAACATAACGATAGCCAGTTTTAAGTTTGGCAATAGGCCTAGTTCATAAGACAGCCCAGCGCAGGCCAATGCTCCGAGTATTACCACTATAATTGTGACTAAAGCCTCCTTGGTTACGTTAAAGATTGCCCTTAGTTTTATCTCACTACCCATATTAAATCCTATAATTAACGCCAAGGCATACAGCTCATAGTTTATGATCGTCCCGAAGGGTAAAGAGGGTCTTACGAAGAAACCAAACGCAAGTCCCACAACTAGGGGTATGCCATACTTTAGTTGAGTTAAAACTAAATTGGATTGACCTTTGACTGTGGTCTCTTTATTAAAAGCCAATCCAACACCCAGTGTAGTTAGAACTACTAAAAACGCCATAACAATGGACCCTATCAGAACGTTAGCTAACGTCTCTCCCGATCCTATCTGTGATCCTCCCCAAAAGGCTATGGAAAATATCAAAGTCAATACTATTGCGTCCCCAATTTTAGGAAAGGATCTCTTGATAACCTTACCTATAACTAGAGCCATAACGTAAATGGCCATAAAAACTATTGAGAAATTCACGCTTTAAAAAAGGAAACCTTGGTTTATATTATTTTCAGTGATAGCGCGCTCTTGGTGGCGAGATAAAGCTGTTTGCTTCCTAACGTCTTATGGTTTACAAGCCCAGACCTCTCTAGCAAATCTAAATGATATCTTACAGTTGAGTAATTTAAATTAAGTTTTTTTGCCAAATCATATGCAGTAGTTGGATTGATATATAATTGCTCTAGTATTTTTTTCCTTGTATCCCATCCTTTTCCACTTAAGACTTCATCTAACTTTCTCATGTCATATCTTTACTTGCCACTGTATATCTTAATCCTAACGTCTAGAAAAGATATTAAATTGTTTAGAACAGTGACAAAATACTATCGAATCGATATAATCTTATAACCGTGTTTGAGAAAATTAGAACGGATTTCTTTCAATATATTTTAAAAAGTTAAGGACTAATAATCCAACTATAAGAATTATCCCTATGAAATAAAAACTGCCATGTAGTGCTAATAGCAATAACATCAATATTGTTATTGGTATAAATGATTTACTAACAAACAAATTAAAGCCGGATAATAGAATTGCTCCAAATATCAGTAAAGGAAAAACTAATGATAGTAACAGGAGTATGATCATTAAGATAAGTGCAAATAACCTCAAAATATCAGTTTTCTGAGATATCACAATATCACTGTACTTGAATGAGATTTAAATATTATCTAACCTTAATGAAACCTTCTGTGAAATATCTACGTTCCGAAACTAACACGATTACGTAAGATCTTAAACCTGTAATGAGCTGTTGAGCATTTACGTTTTAATTAATCTGCTTTATTGTGAACAGAAAAGATTCCAGTTCAAATCGATTGAGGGAACAGTAAAACGTGTGTGCCCACAAAAGATCCCAATGTGAATCTAATATTAGGAATTTATTATTTATTATACAAAAGGATTAAGATGAATATAGTTGCTCTAATCTGAATATCTCTGGCGGTTTTCTCTTATGCTCTGACTTCCCTATCATGGCCCTAATTTTTGAGACTAAGCTTGGCTCCACTCCAAGGATATCTACTATTTCAGGATCGGATTTTCCTTTCTCTATGAGATATAGAATAGGGTCGGCCGCCTCATAGCTGACTCCTAACTCCTCCTCAGCACTTTGCCCTTCCCAAAGGGCAGGCGAACTCGGCTTCCTTACTATGTTCTTTGGCAAATTTAGGTACTCGCCCAGTCTCCTAACCTGTGTTTTAAACAGATCCCCTATAGGTAAAACGTCAACTCCTCCATCTCCATACTTTGTGAAATATCCAAGTAATAGTTCGGATTTGTCTCCGGTTCCTATAACTAGATAGTCTAGCTTTTGGGCAAACGCGTATAGAAGAATCATTCTAGTCCTGGCCTTCACGTTACCTACAATAACTTTATCGTTAACATCTACCAACTTTGAAAACCTCTCCACAACATCGTCTATCCAGATTACCGATCTCCTGTCCTTACCGTTCAGCAAATCTGTGAGCGCTAAAGCGTCTTCTAAGTCCTCCTTCGGAGTGCTTTTAGATGGCATTATAAGAAAATAGAAATTATCAACAGCTTTTGATAACAAAGTTGCGGTTACAGCTGAATCTATTCCTCCACTAACGCCTACTACTCCTCCCTTCTTACCAGATTTTATTATGTAGTCCCTCAATCTTAGTATTAAACGGCTAGATAGTTTTGCATAATCCAGATCTAGAATATCCCTCTCTAATGACCTCTGTTCCACATTCTATATTCTTCGCACTTGTACTTAACCTTTATCTAAAAAGGTTTTCAACACGTTTTACATCACTAAAGTTTGAATAACAACTGATAGATGATTTTAGGGACTGAAACTAATAACGAGGAGTCGTGATGTGCAGTTGGGTCATGAGCTAGATGGTAAAAGGTACATGTTCTTGAACCTCGCCGCTCTTCTCATCCTCCGGTTTAATCTGAGAACTCATCAAGCTCCTAACGGGTAACAATCCCCCTCTACGTGTTACTCAGTTGGGGCGTTTAATTACCCTCTTAAGTTCTTGTTTCCTACCTATGATAGCGTTTTGGTTAATTACTTAAATTTTTATCTATATCAATATCTGCCTTTCTTCATTAAAGCTGTAGTCAGTGACTACCTAGCTCAGCGAAGATCGGCTTAACCTAATCTATGACTTATAGTATTCTAATATCTCTCTTATTATTTCGTCAGCGTTGGCTAAAATATGCAGATGATTTCTTAAGAACAGCTTTCCATCTTCCGTAACCGTATAGTACGTTTTCCCATCTTTCATGTATGGGGACAATATACCGTTTCTTACCATCCTCTTCAGAGTTGTATACATCACTCCGTGTGGTATCCTTTTCTTGTGCAACCCTTCTACCTTCAATTTTATTTGATAACCATACATGTCCCCATAACGGCAAATTATGTAGACAACTATAACCTGCATCAGTCCCCTAATTATCATCATCTTGGGAGTCTCTTTGTATGGCAATCTATCACGCTATTAAGTAGCTCTAAATGGAATTATAAACCTTTAATTTTGAATAAAATGTATTAATTAATTAATCTTCTCTAGAAAGAAAAGGAATATGAACTACGAACTTAAGTGAGATCTATATCAGATCTATTACGAAATGACCGGAATCGGATATCAACATGTTAGTTTTCAAATTTTAGACTATTGAATATCTCGTAATTTGATATAATGAGGAAAGATCAATGCCCTAAAGCCTTAGAACGAGAGTTTTACCGAAGAGCTTAGAGACCCAATACGTGCCAAATCAATCCTTAAAGAGGCTCATAAAATGAAATTCCAATGTTAGGATCGTTCGTTCCTCTTGACTTAAGGTTTCGCCATATCATTTCTTAAAAATGGAGGATTAATTTATATCTACGTCAGAGTTTCGCTTAACCGAGAAGTAGGACGTTATGCTCATTACGATTAGATCGTACGGATTCTACCTAGTTGATAATTTAGAAGACTTGAAATAGCCTCGAACAAGTTAGCTTAGTCTTCTCCTAAATTAAGAGTTGTTTTATGTCTTTTTAGACGTATCATAGGCCGGCTAATAACTTAAAGGTCTTCAGAAACGCTACGATTTTTAATCTATTTGTCCCATCAACATCGATAGCATGTTAGTGGTTAATAGCCTAGCCTGCACGTGTTAATACCTTTATTTCAATAGTATTATAAGGGCTGGTAGTTTAAACGCCATCCTTAGTCAAAATGGAGAATTAGGTAATCTGGATTGAGCGTAGATGTTGATAGTAAGTTGAACTTCCCTCAATCTGTGGTCGAGGGTTCCGGGGAGGCCTTAGCTCACATTGTGGCAGCCGCCTCGATTCTGAAGTCTATGAATGAACTTACCTTAGATAGCGTTGAGATAGTTAGAAAATACGTTGACAATTGGATCATGAGTGTTGTGCCTTTAGATTATGTTCCTGGAATGGCGGAATTTCTAGGAGGAAAATTGAGGAGAAGTATCCTAGATGTGCTAGATGAGATAAGCGAGGAAGAGTTAGGACAGACCTTAGAGATGATACCCCCGATTAAGAGATCGATAGATGAGGGAGACGTCCCGTTAGATTTCGCCGAGGCCGAGGTTAGAATGGAGAGGGTGCTCAGGAGTTTAGGCCTAGAGGTGAACGAACTAGGAAGATTCTTAGAGAACCTGGCTATCCTCGAGAAGATGAAAAGATTGATTACCCTATTCGTGTTGGCCATAGGTATATCTTCAGTCCGTGATAGATTATGGATAGTGGAGTCTCAATAGCTGCGGAGAAGTTAGTTGAGCTAACGGCAAAGTACGCCTCTCAAATTACAGTTAAGGATGAAGAATACGTTAGGGCAGTAGGTTTCTCCTCCAAGGAAATGGCCAAGAGAGTAGTTGGCAGGGTGAGCCTTTGGCTCATTTCCCAAGAGACCAACCTTCTGTACTGCAGGTTATGTACGAAGGGTCCATTCACAAAAAGAGGAATGTTCTTGCATTTAACTAGAATGCATCACGCTGAAATAAAACTTCTTTTAGAAGAGGAGATAAAGAAAGAGATTAAAGCTGTCCTTTGAGTTAGGATTCAACTACCCTTAAGAGATCTCCTTGGTCTAAGCGATACACAACAAAGTAGTTGTCAGAAACCCTCTTTAGGTCGGCGTTATCTCCCCTTATCATTACGCTTATCAAGGTCGCGTTAGCTTCCTTCAACGACCTCCTGACTGTAGTCTCGGCTATCTTGTCCTCTCCGTCCGTCAATATTATCACCTCGCTAACGCCTCTCACGTGGCCGTCCTTTATGTCATCGCACGCAGACATAACTGACCTGGAGATATCTGTCCCCCCTCCTCCCCTTATCTTACCTATGTATTCAACCATTTTAATGACGTCCTTACTTTTAGCATTCTTGATCACCTTTATTAAGGGATAGGGGATGTTATCAAAGAACCTTAAGTAGAAGTCCCTGTTTTCACGTCTTGCCCTACTGTATAAAGCTAAGGCCACTGCCTTGGCCCACAATATCTTCTCCCCATCCATGCTTCCGGATTTATCCAACAGCAAATATATGGGCCCTAACGTTTCTTTGATTTGTTTTTGATACAGAAGAAGCTGGCTCTCAGCTAACTTGACGTCGAAAACCTCTTCAGGTAAGGCCAGCTCCGAAGGGACAAGCCTCTCAATATCTGAACCCTCCTCATAACCAAATAGCTCACCTTTAGAGTACCTTGCCGTCTTCTTCTTAGTGAAACTTCCGAGTCTAGGTATCCCGCTCAAAAACTCCAAGATCTTCTTTATCTCTGTGTTCCTTGCTAGTCTTAACACGTCATGTATATCTCCCTCAAAGTTCATCATAGATCCTGTACCGGCACCGTTACCTCCCACTATCCTCTGCATACTTTTTACTGAGTTTGAGTCCTCAGTAGCTTTGGCCATCGCCTTCTCATGAACTTGTTTCATTAACTTGTTAGTCGCTTGACTCTGTTGTTGGTTCTGATTCTGTTTTCCCTCCTTTCCTTGGCTACCTTTCATTAACCCGTTTAGGATCTGCTCCGCTGCCTCCCTCTCCTCTTGAGACTGGGAGGTCCTCCTAATTCTCTCTAGTTCCTCGATCAGGTTCTGAACGTAACTTACCGAGAGGGCCATACTAACAGCGGAGTTAGCTATTGAGTAGTTTCTGTTCCTGTTTACGATCTCAGATGACATAGTTAGGTCTATTAAGGAGTATTTCACGGCGTCACTCTGTTGAATTTCCTCCTTTGTCTTAACTATAGGAAGAGGAAGATAATGAACATAAAACGTATCAATGAGGAAAAGCGGATCTACGTTAGTTTCCCTACCTGATACCTTCCTTAGGGTACCTAAGATCCTCTCGCCTCTGTATTTGACTATTGGACTCTCATAATCAATCCCTCTAAGGAGACCTGTCATGTGTAAATCCCCAGCTTCCTACCAACTTTCTCAACTAACCGATCTATTTCCGAACCAACCTCTCTGGAGAACTCCTCGACTTTCTCATCCCCACTCTCTTTACCTAATGAGATAACTCTGTCCTTAGTGGCCCTCAAACTTCTGATCAGATCTATCAGCCTAGGATCAGACTCGTTAGCGGCGTCCACGTATTTTCCGGCCTCCTTTATGTTGTTAAATATCTCGTTTAGTTCTCTCATGTACTTTATCGGCGTCTTAAGTTCCTCGGACAGCAAAGCTGAGACTTTTTCGAAGTCGTCAAGTTCCCTTGGGGCTATGTATTTGAGCACCACCAGATCCTCCTCAGTAGCCTTAGTCCTTGAGTTAAGCAAGGCGTGAGCTGAAACTATCTTTAAGACTTTACCTTTCCTTCTATCAGTCAAGTGAACTCCTTTCTCCTCAAGCATAACGTAGAGCTTCAATAACTTTGACTTGACCTGAGTTAGGTCAACTTCTGAGATCATGCTGTATAACCTGTCAAGGTCTTGCACTGTCATCACGTGCTCATTTACCTTCCATTTGTCTGTGAACTCAAGGTTCCATGAGGACTCTATAAGGTCCTTCCACATGTCCTCTCCTATAGGTTTCGCGTAATGCCTAAGTAGTAACCTGTCGTAAAGCGCTTCCAACTCTGGTTCATCAGGAACTCTGTTACTTGCAGTTATTAGGGTCCTCAAAGGTACTTTTATAACGTTGTAACCATCGTATATTACCCTTTCATTAAGAAGGGACAACAGGGCGTTCAGTATTGCGGAGTTTGCGTTAAATATCTCATCAAGGAAGGCTAGTTCACTCTCAGGAAGCCTTTCTTTGGTAATTCTCCTGTACACGCCCTGCCTTAACGCGTTAACGTCTAGAGCTCCAAACAGTTCAGCTGGTTCAGTGTACTTAGTTAACAAGTACATGAAGAATTTAGCGTTTAAGAGATCCGCCGCTCTTCTAGCTAGTGCGGACTTGGCCGTCCCGGGCTCGCCTATTAAGGCTATGTGTTCTTTAGTAAGTAAAGCTAGCGTTATGACTTTAGCCTCCTCCTCTCTTCCCACGAAGGGCGCATAGAGGGATTCCATAAACTTTTTCGGAAGTTCAAGGAGTGAAGAGCTCACTATTTTCTCCCTATATATTGTCTACTCGTTAGTGGCTTATAAAGAGAGGTTAAGAAACGTGAAATAATAAAATTGTTTTAGGCTAATATCGCGATTAAATCAAGTTTATCATTTATAAATTTTCTCTAAAGTTTTTCCGAGGTCGAAACATATGCTCTCGAAGTTCTTAGGAAAGGGTCTCAGACTTGAATTAAATTAACTATATAGATACATAAATTGCGAATGAACCACTTTGTTTAACAGAACAAATAGATATAGTTTCTGAACATAACCAACTGATTTATATATGAGAGTTACAAAATTGATTTAACAAATTCGTGTGAGTCGAGATATATGGATGAAAAGATAGGAAACCTAAAAGGCGGGATGGAAAACATAAATGTGACCGCCAGAGTTTTAGAAGTAGGTGAGCAGAAGGTCGTTCAAACTAAGAACGGCCCTAGAACAATACGCGAAGTAATGGTTGGAGATGACACAGGGAGAGTCAAACTCACCCTGTGGGGAAATCAAGCAGACGAAGTGAAAGAAGGGCAGATAATAAAGGTAGAGAACGCTTGGACCACAGTGTTCAAAGGACAAGTTCAGTTGAATGCAGGGAGCAGATCTAAGATAACCGAATCTGCAGAGGAGTCAATACCTGAAGCCGATCAAGTACCTGAAAACAGTCCAACAGACGATTCGCCTCCACGAAGGAGCTTTAGAGGAAGAGGAGGCAGGAGAGGATACGGCGGTCACAGTAACTACGGCGGTGGATACAGGAGGAAACCTAGAGAAGGCGAGGAAGGCGGAGAGGAAGAAGAGTGAGTTACGAGGGTAGAACACCGGACAATCATGAGGGGGAGCCTCAAGAGGATCTGAGATCCCACTCTCATCTCAGCTATGACGAGATTAAGGATAAGAAGCCAAGAAGAGAGGGGGAATTCATTGACAAGAGCGAAAACGAGGATAAGTACATCATAAAGCTGAGCGAGGAGAAGATTTATGAGGTTGCAGGGATAGCTTATTTCATTTGGGCCATGTGCGATGGGGAGAAAACTGTGGGCGATATAATCCACGAGATAAGCGTAGAAGGTCAAGTTGAAGAGGATCAGATTAAAGGTCCAATAGTGGAAGTTCTTCAACAGCTACAGGAAGCCGCACTAATATCTATCTAATTTACATAATCCATTTAAAAAGGAGCTTTTGTCTATTTTTATTTATGAGGAATTTTGTTCCAGAGACTAATCTACCTAGTATAGACGAGGCTTTAGATAAGTTCTTAAGTGTTCTCCCACCTAAAGGTAGGGTCTCTAGGTTAGATATATTAAAATCCGTTGGTAAAATCACGTCTTCTCCAGTCGTGGCAGAAATAGACTATCCTCCTTTTTCTAGATCGACCGTTGATGGATTTGCAATAGTTTCAAGCTCAACTCCTGGAAAGTTCAAAAAAGTGAATAAGATTTCAATAGGTGAGTGGAAAGACATAAGGATCAAGGGAGGAGAAGCCGTAGAGGTGGACACAGGGTCACCCATCCCCTCAGGGGCAGATGCGGTGGTTAAGATTGAGGAGACCGAAGTTGATGGCTCAGAAGTAATAATAAACAAGAGAGTTAGATTCGGGACTAACGTGGCTTGGGTAGGAAGCGATATACCTAGGGGTTCAATAATTCTAGATGAGTTACAAGAGGTTACCCCAGAGGACGTTGGATCATTAGCTTCTTTAGGTATAAATAGAGTGGAGGTCTTCGATTCGGTAAAAGTGTACGTAATTGCAACAGGAGACGAGTTGGTCTCTCCAGGATCTGATCTACCTAAAGGAAAGATATATGAGAGCAACGTTCACTTCCTTTTATCTAAACTAACTCAAATGGGCTGTGAGGTAGTAAACTATGAAGTTTTACCAGATAACAAGGAAGTTATTAGGAACGCTATAATGAAAGCCTCGGACTCAGCTGATCTGATAATAACTACTGGTGGCACAAGCGCTGGCGAGAAGGACTACGTACATCAAATAATTAGGGAGGAAGGTAAGATCATAGTCCAGGGTATAAACGTTAAACCGGGGAAGCCAACTATACTAGGAGAGATAAAGGGGAAACCCATTTTCGGGTTGTCAGGCAACATTGTGGCTACGATTTTCCTTTTTGATAGGTTAGTTGAAAAATACATAGGGAAACTAAACGGAAAGCATCTGGCCAGAAGATATACTTACAACGGTGAAGTTGAAGCGATATCAATCTTACCTATACAGGCTGATAGGTTTAGGACAACCATGATACCTGTCTTCCTATTCAAGAAAGGTCAGGTCTACTTTGCCCTTCCAGTACCTACTGAGAGTTACATGGTGGGAACCTTCGCGAGCTCTGACGGCTTCGTTATGCTGCAGGCTGGAAAATATGTAGAGGAGGGAGAGAAGATTAAAGTGTTCGCTAAGGCCCTTGACACGAGACCTGTCCTAATAGGGGAAGAGGACCCTAAACTGAAGGACCTTAACGTGAGAAAGATATTTTTAGGATCCGTTCCTGCGTGTGCGGCTCTGAAGTTCGGTATAGGCGACATATTGGTGATAAGTGACCTCGTGTGTGGGAAGGACTTGAACGAGTACCAAGAGCTTAAAAGATGGATCTTAGTTAACGGGAAGGGGGATGAAATAGGATATAACGATTGGATAGGAATGAGTAAGCTCGTGAACGAGCCTGCAGTTAAATTAAAGTCTCCTGCTACAGCCTCTTTCTTCCTTGGAAAGGCCAAAGTAATAGCTCCCGAGGGTTACATCGAGGGAGAGAAATTGGTCCAAGAGAAGCTGAAGCTCGTGATCAGGGATAAACAATTCTCTAAAGGAATATTTTCAGAAGGTTAGCTGGTCAAAAAGCCTTTTACTTTGTCTGATTATTCTCAGCTCATGACTTCTTTAAGCGTCCTTACAGTGTTAAAAGAGGTCGATGAGCATGAGAGTGAGAGCTATAGCTTTTTCGTCTTCTGCTAACTTGGGTGCTGGTTACGATGTGCTATCTATGAGCCATCGAGCGTTTAATGACGTAGTATATGCGGAACTTCTAGACTCGGGGGAAGGTAAAATCTTTATAGAGACCGACTCAAGCGTACCTACCGATCCTTCCAAAAACTCCGCTAGCGTTCCCGTTGAGGCGATAATGGAGGATTATAAAATTAAGGGGATCATAAAACTCAAAATAGTTAAGGGGATCCCTCCTGGACTAGGTCTTGGAAGCAGTGGAGCTTCTGCGGTTGCTGCAGTAGCGGCCGTAAGCAGGCTCCTAGATCTTAACCTTTCACTTGAGGACATAGTGAAGTACGCCGTGTTAGGGGAGAAAGCTGTTAGTGGATCTCCACATCCTGATAACGTGGCTGCGAGCGCTTTTGGTGGCGTTGTCGCAGTCACTTCACACGATCCTTTCAGAATAGTTAGAGTGGCCGTTAATTACGACTTTAAGATAATGCTGATCATACCTAGATTGGCTACTGGAGTAGGTAAGACCAAGAGAGCTAGAGAACTTGTTCCTCCCAAGGTTGAGCTCAACAAGGTTGTGGAAAACGCTAGATACCTCTCCTCATTGATGGTTGGGTTGATTAAAGGGGACCGAAACCTGATTCAAGAGGGAATGAACGATAGTATAGTAGAGAAGGCTAGGGAGCCGCTCTACCCCTACTATCCTAAAATTCGTGAGATATCGTTGAAGTATAACTCTGTGGGAGTCTGTGTGAGCGGAGCGGGACCCTCAGTTTTAGTACTTTACGATGAGGAGACCGAGTTGGAGAAGATTAAGTTAGGAGCGACTGACGTATGCAGAGGGTTCGGGTTTGATTGCGATTTCGTAACGACAGAGATTGGAGGTGGTGTGAAAGTTGAAGGACTCGACTAAGTCAGTTAAGGAGGCGATAGATCCCACTACCGGAGCTATAACAATTCCAATTTATCAGACCTCAGCCTTCTTATATCCAGAAGGGGAAAAGTACAGGTACTCTAGAGAAGTTAACCCTACTGTCTTGGAGTTAGGTAAGAAGATAGCTGACCTGGAGAAAGCGGAGGCCGGGTTAGCGTTCTCCTCGGGTATGGGAGCCATATCTACCAGTTTGCTCACTTTGCTTAGACCAGGAAAGAAGTTGCTTGTACACGTCGACATGTTTGGAAGGAGCCTTAGGTTCACTAAGGATTACCTCTCTTCTTGGGGCGTGAAGGTTGACGTCGCGCCTGCAGAGGACGAGGCGATGCTAACCATGTTAGAGAAGGGTTATGACGTCGTCATGGTTGAAAGCGTAACTAACCCCCTCCTTAGGGTTGTAGACATTGAGGCGATAGGTAAACTGTGTAGAGAGACCGGATGCACTCTTTTGGTGGACTCGACCTTTGCGACTCCCATTAACCAAAAGCCACTTGAGTTCGGGGCTTCTCTTGTAATACACAGTGCCTCAAAGTTCATTGCAGGACACAACGACGTGATAGCGGGATTGATAGCCGGAAAAGGTGATCTAGTGAGGGAAATTGACATGATGAGAAGGACCCTCGGCACATCTCTTGATCCGCATCCTGCGTTCCTAACTATCAGGGGGATGAAGACCTTAAAGATAAGGATGGATGTAATAAATAAGAACGCCCAGGAGATCGCGGAGTTTCTTGAAAGCCATCCCAAAGTCTCAAAGGTTTACTATCCGGGCCTAAAGAGTCACGTGACTTATGCGGTTGCTCGACGAGTGCTTAAAGGGTATGGCGGGGTAGTTAGCTTTGAAGTCAAGGGTAATGCTGAACAAGCGTTAAGGGTGATGAAGTCAACGTCAATAGTGGTTCCAGCCCAAAGCCTGGGTGGTGTAAACTCTCTCATCTCTCATCCAGCAACGATGAGCCACAGAACTTTATCTCCTGAAGAACGAAAGGCCTCTGGAATAAAAGATTCGCTGCTCAGGTTATCAGTTGGTATTGAGGACGTTGAGGATCTAATTGAGGACCTGGACAAAGCCTTGTCGAAAGTTTAGCGAATGCTTTATTTGCTCTCCAGAGGATATTACTCAGCCATACCTAGCAAACAGCCGTGAGACCACGGCGGAGTGAAGCTAGGGCCTCCTCTCATTTAGAGGAGACCTGTGACTTTATTTTCACGAGGTAGTCCCTTACTGAAGCCAGGTCCTCTAGCAGGTTTGACTCTTCGGTTCTGATCCACATGATTCCACCAGCTGCATCCACCACTTCGCCTTTCAATTTCAAGTCCTTTACCCTTTCTTTCCAATTGAAGGGAATCTTCGAGATGATGAGCACGTACAGTTCTCCAGTATTACGTTTATGCAACTTACCCCAAAATATGTCATTTACCTTATACTCAGCCTCCTTCGCGAACGGGTCCTTACCAGGCCTCTCTGAGACGTCTCTCCAGTCGCTTAACTCTCCTCCAATAGGACTCAGATCGTTAATCACGTAATTCCCCTCTGTTCCAACGCCTTCATTGCTATTTTACTCAATCCGAGCTCTTTAGGACTTATACCGAACGCTATGGCTAAGAGCTGCGTAACGTACATAGTTGGCATAGTCCAATTTGTCTTGAACTCGTCCATAACCTTATATTGGGTAACGTCTAGCTGTAAGTGACATAAGCTACAAGGATGGATCATTATATCTGCCCCCATGCTTTTAGCTGAATTAAGCACGTTGTATGCTAACTTTAACCCGCCTTTGGGATTGCTACCCATTAGTGGGAAACCGCAACAAGCGGTCGCCATTGGGAACCTAACGGGAGTGGCGCCAGTAGAAGATACTAGATCTTCTAAACTGTGAGTGTTATAAGGAGATTCAAAACCCATTATCTTCTCTGGCCTTAACATTTGACAGCCATAATACGTTGCAACCTTAAGTTGAGAAAGGGGTCTCGTGACGTGAGACTTTATCTTCTCTACACCTACGTCTCTCACTAAAACCCACACTATGTGTTCCGCATCAACTGTGCCCTTATACTCTATCGATGCTGATTTAAGTCTAGAATCTACTTCCTTCTTTAACTCAGTGTTCTCCTTATAGTTGTTCACAGCGAGCCTATGACTTTGTAGGCAAACGCTACAAGGGGTAGCCATTTTAGAGAGTCCCATCTTTTCGACCTTGGATAGGTTTCTCAAGTTCAGCGATACGTGAGCCTTCTCATCGTACTCGTCCAGGAAACCTCCTCCACAACAGTTCCAATCTTCAACTTCTACTAACTCAAGCCCTAGGACCTCTGCCACCTTTTTCGTGGCCACATCTACGTCTTTAGATAATCCATGGGTTGCACAACCAGGATAATAAGCTACCTTCATTCCTTCTCACCCATTAGTTTTTGAATCTGACCAATCTCATTTACCTTCTTCTCCTTAATTAAGGCGAGTTGAGTCTTGCCGTTCCTCATCGTATATAACATGTCTCTTATCGATGTAACTAAACCGTATGTGGTTAAGTAAACTTTTGCTTCCTCTAGCTTTCCTGTGTTCCTTATGCTTTCGAAAATAGCTTTTACATGTTTCTCTCCAGTCTCAGCCACCTCTGACTTCTGCTTAAGGAACTTAGTGTGTGCCCTGGTCTTCTTTATAGTAGTTACGGGCTCTACATCCCTGGGGCATACGTTAAAACACTGATAACAATACGTACACCTCCACGAGCTATCTATTAGAACCTTTAGCCTCTCCTCATATAGTGTGTCTCTAGGATCGGCAAGAAATCTATACCCCTTAGCGTGAGCTGCAGGCCCTAAGAACTCCTTATCGATCCTAACTGCGGGACAGGAGGACACGCAGAGACCGCACCATATGCACTGGGCAAACTTCCATAACTCCTTCTGGTCCTCAGGAGTTAACCTCTGCTCCGCCTTGTTTTCTACTACCTCCTTAGCGGGATACAGCCTAGGTTTGACTTTGTACATCCTAGAGTAGAAGTCTTCCATATCGACTATGAGGTCCTTCTCGACCTTGAAGAAATCCATAGGTTCCACAACTATCTCGTTAGTGTTGTACTTCCTGACCAAATCCAAGGCTAAGGTCTTACATGCTAGTCTAGGCTCGTTATTTAACTTCATGGCACAACTTCCACATACTGCCATATGACAGGAGGCCCTGTAGGCCAGGGTAGGATCCTGCTCTGACTTAATCCTTCTAAGGACCTCAGTCATCTGAGTGAACCTATCTACAACTAGCTTGTACTCCTGCCAATATTGGCCTCTCTCCTGGTTAAATCTCCTAACCTTGACCTTTATCTCAACTTGCTCTAACTTTTCGGACGGTTTCATACTCTGTTGCATTTTAGTACACCCTAGCCTCAGGTTGCCATCTCGTGAACGTGACTGGTTTATATCCTATCTCCACCTGATTGCCCTTAAGGTAAGATATGGTATGTTTCAACCACGCCTTATCGTCCCTCTCTGGGTAATCTGTCCTAAAGTGAGCCCCTCTGGATTCAGTTCTATTGAGAGCTGATTTAGCTATGACAACGGCCAGATCCATCATATTTCTTAACTCTAGGGCGTTAAAGAACTCTGTATTGTAAGTCTTGCTCTTATCCGAAACGTACATGTTCTTCACTTGTGACCTAAGCTTCTCAACCTCAGAAAGCGCTGTTTTCAATAGGTCCTCATTCCTGAAGATTCCCACATCGTCCCACATTACTTGTCTTAACTTGTTTAAGATTTCACCGAAGTGAACTCCCGACTCGCTTTTTACGAAACGGTAGGCCTCGTCCAACAGTCCCTCTGCTTCCCTTTCTAAAGACGTTGATGAATGTCCCTCATGTTTCTTTAAGTACTCAACCACAGCTCTCCCAGTCTCTCTTCCAAAAACTAACGTTTCCAGCAAGGAGTTAGAACCCAACCTATTAGCTCCATGAACGGACACGCATGCAGCCTCTCCAGCTGCGAAGAGTCCCTGTAGATCAGGGTTCCTTCCAGTGATATCAACGTCTATCCCTCCCATATAATAGTGTTGGGCGGGCCTAACTGGTATCGGTTCCTGAGTGGCGTCCACCCCAGCGAAGCTTAGAGCCGCCTCGTAAGCAAGGGCCAGCCTCTCCTTTATGTAACTCTCCCCGAGATGAGTGAGATCTAGCGCTAAGTAACCTCCAGGAAAGCCTCTCCCCTCCCTTATCTCAATCGTCATAGACCTTGAAACTATATCTCTAGGCGCTAGATCCAACTTCTTTGGAGCGTATCTAGCCATAAACCTCTCCCCTTTATTGTTCTTAAGGACCGCGCCTTCACCCCTAGCGGCTTCGCTTATCAGGATGTCTGACGGATACAGACCAGTTGGATGAAATTGAACGAATTCAGGGTCCTTAAGCGCTGCGCCAGCCCTCAAAGCCATCCCGTAACCGTCACCCGTGTTTATGTATGCGTTTGTCGTGTGAGCGTAGAGCATACCCATACCTCCTGTAGCTACTACTACGCTCTTAGCTACGAATAAGGAAGGTTCCATCGTCCTCATCTCAAGGGCTAAAACTCCAGCTACCCTCTTCTCGTCTAAAACAAGGTCAACAGCGAACCACTCGTTGTAGAAATCTACAGAGAGGCCTGAAACTCTCTCATAAAGCGTGTGTAGTAACGCCATCCCAGTCTTGTCCCCCACGAACCTAGTCCTCGGATAAGTTTGGCCCCCAAAATACCTTAAAGCCACTCTCCCATCAGGTTGCCTATTAAATAGCGTCCCCCATCTCTCCATGAACTGGACTATTTCACCGGACTTCTGAGAGAGGAGTTCAGCCGCATCTTGATCCACAAGGTAATCTCCTCCTTTCACGGTGTCATATGTCATGTAATCTGGGTTATCGTTTGGATCCGAGTTTCCGTGCACGTATGCAGCTATGCCTCCTTCAGCTGAAGAGGAGTGAGACCTAGTGGGAAAGACCTTAGAAACGACCGCAACATTATAGCCTGCGGAAGCAACCTCATGGGCAGACATCAGTCCCGCAAGACCTCCTCCTAAAACAACTACGTCATAAAGAAGTTTGTCCATACAAAAAATCACATTGGATGTGTTATTAAGAATTACTTTAGGATATTAGTTCAGTGAGGTTCTTAACCAGAAACGTCGGATGTACACCCAGCCTCTCAACGTCCTCTCGTTTGTTGATACCTGTGGTCACTAAAACCGTATCAGCTCCCATGTCGTTACCCATCTTTATGTCTATCTCTAACTGATCTCCAATGACAAGCACTTTACTTAGGTCCTTAATTCCTGTCATCTCCATTGCGACTTGGACTATCCACCTATTCGGCTTCCCCGCTACGAAGTCCGGTTCCTTCCTTATTGCATATATTATAGCACTAGCCAACGCTCCGGCCCCCAATCTCAATCCGTCCTTGGATGGCCATAATCTGTCCATGTTGGTCACAATGAATTTGGCACCTTTGGAGATGCACCTCATTCCTATGGAAAGCTTATCGTAAGTAACCAGCCTATCTAAACCCAAGACTACCGCCTCTGGGTTCACTCTCTCAGCGTCGGTAGTAAACAAAGCCTCCATTCCTGCGTTTTGGACTTCCTCAACCAATCCCTCCTCACCTATCACATAAGCCCTGTTGACTCTTAGCATCCTTTTCATGTAAATCACCGCCGCGAGTCCGCTAGTTATTATATCCTTAGGTTCGGCCTGCAGGCCTAGAGAAGTTAGTTGCCTTGAGAGAAGAACTCTACTGAAACCAGAGTTATTAGTTACGAAGATTATCTTCTTACCTTTGTCCAAGAGCTTCTTTAGAGGAATAATGTTTTCCCATATAGGTTCTCCTTCAGTTAGAATCACACCGTCAACGTCGCTTATGATTAAATCATAGTCTGGGACCATTTTGAAATAGCCTCTATCCTACTTATTATGTCCCTCCCTGTTATACCTTTCCCTAAATCAAATACGTAAAGACCGCGAGGATTATATAGAGCAGAATCGCAACTCCACCTACCTGGAAAGGGCCTCATGACCTTTACATAGTTCGTCTTCCCTTGAAACTCGAAGATCAAAAACTCCCCTAAATCCTTTAGCTCCACGTAATACATAACGCATTCTCCAAGGTCATTCCTTAGGGTCTTTAGAGGGTTAAGCTCCGACAAAGCGTTTTCAATCATTTTTTTATCCTCCCCTTCTTTGATTACTCGTGGATTCAGAAAAGTTAACAAGGAGCTACTATTCCAAATTAATAAGGTTACCATCCGTACAGGCTTTGTCGATATGGGTGGGAGCTGAGGTTGGGTTATCCTTAGTTAGGTCTCTGTTCGATGGGATAGGATACATCGCTGGGCTTCTAGTTTACATTCTCCTTAATTTCTTTGCTCTGCATAAAAGGGTTAAAACTTTTTTAGCCATGATGGGAATTTTTGGAATTATTTATTTGATAACCTCGTTTCTTCCATTGATAGTAAGCCTATCTTTCGGACTATTTATACCTCTAATGACTTACATAATGCTAATAGATTACGGAGATCTAACGTCACCAGCTTTGTCAACTGGAATTGGAATGATATCTGGACTTCTGACCTTACCAACTAATGTGGGGCTTTTCGTTGCGTTTTATCTTGCTGTAGGTGTGTTCTCCTACCTTTACATTATATTAGTCAATAGGAAGGGGAAGGACGTTACAGGGATACCATCACTGAAGATAGTCAGGCCATTCTTAAGAGCCATGAGCTATAAAAGGGAAGAGGAAGTGGAGAGTTTTCTAGAACGCATATCAACCAGGATTAACTCGTCTATAGTAGCGTTAAAGCTGGGTGAGGTTACAATAATACTCCCCAGAATTCATTTCGGAATGTACGGGAGAGTAGGTAGCTCCCTGTTTCCTTATCAAGTGGAGGAGGAACTAAACGCTAAAGCGATAGTATTTCACGGACCAGGAAGTCACGAGCTGGATCTAGCTTCGAGCAGAGAGTCGTTAAAGGTAGCAAGGGAAGTATCGGAGAAGATAAGAAGCGGTAAGTGGAATAAGTTGTCTTTCCTAGGAATAGCGTTTAGTTCACAAGATAGGTTTAGGATAACCTCTTTGGTATTTGACAGGTTTTCCCTTAATTTCGCGGAGAGACCTGGATACGGAATTGACGATTTGCCAGGAGACCTTTGGGACACCTCGCTCAAGACTAACAATTTCGTTGTAGACTGCCATAACGAGTCGCTAAAAGAAGAGATAAGCCGCAGGGATGAGACTGCCCTGAAGGAATTCTTAACAAAAAGATGGTTGATGCCAGAGAAAAGGGTGCTCAGGGTTGGGTACGGGGAGACACAACTAGATAGGAAATGCGAAGGTGTATGCAATGACAAAGTTAAGGCACTGGTTTTAGATGACGGGGAAAAGAGGGTTCTGATAATCTATGTGTTTGCAAACAACGCTGATGAAGAGACAGGTAAGTTAATACAGGAGAAATTTAAATCTAGATTTGATAGGGTAATCCTCGTAACTCCTGATGATCACTCTTGCACAGGAACAAGCTTTGGAAACTTATACACTCCTGCTGAACCTTGTCCAGCCCTCCTCGAGCCCTCCGAAAAGGCAGCTCAAATGGCTGAGTCAAGGTTAAGAGAGGTAGAGGCTGGTTACATGATAATAGACGTAAAAACTAAGGCTATAGGGAAGTTCATTTCGATAATGATTGAGGGGCTAGAACAGGTGGGAAACTTCGCCATGAGGACTTTCTGGATACCTGTTGCTTTCCCTTACGTTATGCTAGCCATATCCTTACTTGGAGATTACCTTATCAAATTCTGAGACTAGCTGCTTCACATCGGCTCTCCACGCGTCTAGTTTAGCCGGATTTCTTGGGTAGTTCCTGTAAAGGTCCTTTATGTCCTTCATGTACTGCGCAACGTTCTTCAGCTTGAATAACAAGGAGGGTTTACCAAGTCCTGAGAGTACTCTCATGGCCTTATCCGCTACAGAAAGTTGAAGATCTCCTGTTGTACTAGCCTCAAGTAGATCTTCCTCCTTTATGACCTTCCTCCTCATACCGTAGCTGATATCGTCGTCGCTCAGTCTCTGTAGAAATCTTCTGAACAGTTCCAAGCTCGCCTGTTTAGCTCCATATCTCTCATTATAACACAAGTTAGTTTCCCATAGAGACTGAGAGGAGAAATCACGCTTCTCAAAAGCGTTAAGGGTTGACCTGGCGGCGCAAAAACCTGATATCATAGCTGATCCCTTCCCTCCTCCATGGACCGGATTAGCGGTGTAACCGGAGTCTCCTATAACAATTATTCCGTTCCACACTAACGTATCTAAGGGTCTCCTAGTTGGTACAAGAGCGCCTCCCTTTACTATCATTCTGTTTCTATCTACGTCGGAGCCGTAATCTCTCCAGTACTTTTCATAAAACGTGTAAATGCTAGGATACCCCATACCTCCTTGAATACCTAGCCCTATGTTAACCTTATCTTTTCCTTTTGGGAAATACCACCAGTAACCTCCAGGAGATGTGGTTTGATTGATGAATATCTTCAGGTAACTCGGCTCCTCAATCTCCTCCTTGGTGTAAGCCACTTCCCTGTAAGCTATATCTGCATCCCTCTCGTCCATATCTTCTGCAACTGGAACGTTCTGAGGTAACTTACTTCTGAAGCTCCTTGAGTAACCAGTAGCTTCAATTACGACGGTAGACCTGACTTCGATTTGTTCTTCCTTTCTTCTATCAAATATAATCGCTCCCTTCACGAAATCGTTATCTAAGATAGGTTTCATCGCAGTGGTCATATCCATAACTTCGACTCCTCGATTTTGAGCCTCCCTTAATATCCTCTGCGTGTAAGCTGGGGCGTTTATTTCGAAGCCCTCTCCTCTTACCGTCCACTCGGTAGACATATCTGGACTGTAAAGCTTTATCCCCTCTATCTTCTGCTCTAACTGTTCGTTTTCAGGATAAGGCATGCCTAAATTGTCGAAGTGTTCCTTGCTTACTGCATCTCCACAAGGCTTATCTCCTATTCTACTCCACGGCTTACTGTCGATGAGCAGTATCTTCAATCCTTTATTGGCTAAGTGCCAGGCAGCTGTAGATCCTGCAAAACCTCCACCTATTATTAACACGTCGTAGTTGAGCTGTTTCAAAAATATCCCAGGAACTTGATATCGATCTAAAATAAAAAACTACTTACAATTGTCCTTAACAATTCCAGTTTTGAGAGAGTCCGGAAGATTACTAACCAACTTAACCATTGAAAACCTGTTATCCTCGTCACAATAAACTGTCAGACCGTCCGGCTTCGCCTGGATGTATTTATCAACCATCTTCTCTACGTCACCGGGATTCCAAACGAACAGTTCGAGTCCCAGGTCAATATTATCTAGTATAGCTTCCCTGCAGTTAGCTAACACTTGCCAATGAGGAAGCGATGAAATGACATTTATCATAACTTTCCTGAAGCCTGCGGTTCTGGCGTCCCTCATCGCTTTCCTGAACACGTCAGCAAGAGTTTCCTCTCTGACCTGAACCAAGACGAGGAGGGACTTATTTCTCAGATCCATAATCTACATCCTCAGCCTGGAGTTAATATTAGTGATGCATCTCGGAACGAGGTTATACTTTCACTACGCTTCTTTTATCTTTTAACTTAACTGGACAATATATTTGTGTGATAGTTCAAGTAATTTATAAAAAATTCACCCCGGAGATTAGGAGAGTAGTAAGGAAGTTAAGAAGGGTTCCCTCCATTGGTGAAATAATATTCTCCAAAGGGGAAAGAAACGTGATTATGGCAGATGGGATAGTGATATGGGAGGAAGGTGAGGACCCAATAGAAGGTTTATATGACGTTAAAATAATTCAGAAGATGCCTGATATATTACCACAAATCAGTGGGTAAGACTACGTGTGTAGTGCGAAGAGTCGGTTATAACAACGTACCCTCTACTTTCTGGAGGGAACTCCCTAGTTATTCCCCCAGCATAAATGACTCTAGCTAACTTATCAACTTCGAGCCTTTTATGCTGGCCTATTACGAGCCAATCCCAGGGTCCGGCTCCAACCGTCTTTCTCAGCTGATCTATATCGCCTTGATGACCGTGAATGATATAGTACTTTATCGATGAGGCATCAGCGATGTACATAGTAGTGCCTATTATCTCCTCTCTATACCTAGGTTCGGCCATTATGCATTTCAAGGCATGCGGATCCATGTCTCCTTGTATGTAAACCAGTTGAGCCCAGGGTGCAATACTTCTTATCACGTAGAGCACATCAATGACTCTGGGACACTCGTAGTCCCAGTAACATTGAGTGGTGTCACCGTTAAGCACTATAGTTTCGGGTTCTTCCTTCTTTATTACGTTAGACAGTACGCTCTCTATATGAGGTTCAGGGAACCTTATGTTACTAAGCACAAGGATCTTCACAACGAATCAACCTCTTTAAAGAACACTCTCTTCCCTTCTCTCCATCTAATACCTCTGGGCATTGCCTCAGTATTAAATGATGCTGCAGCGTTACCTTCCGAATCTAACGCTATCATACCTAGGTTGTCCCTCCCAAACGTGGCAGTAAATTTGTTTAGAACTGCCCTTAATGAATCCTCTAGTGAATACCCCATAGCCCTTAAAGTATCTATCTCCTTGGCAGGAAGGACCTTCAGTATCAACTCTCCTACGCCTGTACATGATACTGCTACCCTTTCGGTTGCGTAAAATCCTGCCCCGGGTATTGGAGAATCCCCAACTCTTCCGGGCAGCTTTCCTCTTATTCCTCCAGTGCTCGTACCAGCGCTCAGATTTCCTTGTTCATCTAGGGCAACGGCTCCTACAGTATCTCCCTGAGCATGACCTTCATTTACGTCAACGTCCTCCCAATACGTTCTCGCCATCAACACATGTCTCCCCTCCTTAAGCACTTGGTAGGCCTTTCTTATAGGGTTCCTAGCCCTTATGGACGCTACTGCCCCAATTGATAAAGTCCTACCGAACATTAAACCAGCGTCCATCTCTACCTTTCCCTCCGAGTTTTTCACGCTCCCAACGCCCGCATTAAATACCCCACTGTCTTCAATCACCGCTATAGCTTCAACTACGGCCTCAATAGATCCTCCCGTTCTAAATTCAGAGTATCCTCTATCTAAAGACTCTTGCATAACTGATAAAGACTTCTCCTTGTCGACGTTTCTCCATGTGCCCGCACCACCGTGAATGAGAAGTATTGGCTTATTGTATCTCATGATACCATGTTACCATTAGATATTTTTATCTTTAATAATAGGTGTATCATGGTTTAAATGAAGGATTGGCAAGTAGCTGGAGTTTCTTTACTCTTAATACTATTACCTGTAATACCCAGTTTGGCTGATAGCTTTTTCGCCTTTATTGGTACTACCGTCGTAGGTCTTATGATAGTTCTTTATCTCTTTTGGACCTACAAGCCGTGGACAAGCAAAGACAACTCTATAGTTTCTCTGTATTTTACTGGAATTTTCTCGTTCGGTTTAGCTCTAGGTGTGTTTTTCGTACTACCACTTCACCCTAGACCCTTTGGAATCGTTTCGCTAATTGAATCTATACCCTTCTTCATTTCTTTCTTTTTCGCAACTAAAGATATCTGGAGAAGCTTGTTCAAGAAGGAGATACTTTACCTGGCCGACGGTTACTTCGCTTTTGTATTAACGATATTGATTGGAGCCATAATTGGTAAGTTCCTTCACAACTTTTACGAATTAATAATCCTTTATACTGGATTTCTTACAATGGGCTTTATACTTATGATGTACTTTAGGAAGTAAAGGTGTTCCGATGAGAATTGCCATAATAGGAGGAGGACCTGCAGGGATATCTTTAGCCTGGTTCTTGAAGGGGACTAAATTCGACGTTACCGTATACGAAGGATTAGATGACGTAGGTAAGAAACCTTGCGCATGGGGTGTCTTAAGGGGGATAGAGAATTACATTGAAATACCGAAGGAGTCTATTTACAGCGAAATAAAGGGATTTAGAATATTCTTGGATGGGAAGCTGATCTCAGAAGTCAGAGAGAGGAGTAAGCTGGGGTATATAGTGGATAAACCTCTAATGCTTAGGAGATTAGGAGAGAAGGTAGACCTGCGTCTTAACTCAAAAGCCGTGCTTGAAAACGGGAAGTTAAAGCTAAATGGTAAAATCGAGGAAGCGGACAAAGTGATTTTAGCGACGGGTCACTACTCCCTCTCGAAGGACCTAACTATACCTGCGTTACAGTACGTAACTGATCTCAACTACGATCCCGAGATGGTTGACATGTACTTTTACTCCGACCTCCTGGGATATGGATGGATCTTCCCTGATCCATTAGGGGCTAAAATCGGAGTGGGCGGGTACTCTAGCTTAGAGTTCATTTCAGAAAAACTGAAGTCAATAACCTCAGGGAAAATACTGGTGAGGCATGGAGCTAGAGTTGCTGATTTTGGAGTCATCGAGGAGAGACTTAATGGAAATTATATTGGAGAGGCGCTTGGCACAGTTTATGCGGTTACAGGTGAAGGTATAAGGCCCTCTATAATATCCTCTAAAATAATGGCTCACTCCTTGCTCGAAGGGAAGGACTTCTCAAAGGAGTTCAGGAATAGTAAGCTCTATTGGAGCTTACAGATTCACGCCTCAGTCATAAAAAGGGCTAAGGCATCCAACTCGGTTAAGTCCTTAGAGAAGGTGTTACTTAGGGCGGATCCCAAACTAGTTGTAAAGTTCGCTATGGGTGACTTCGGGAAGTTAGATCTTATTAAACTGTTTGGGAGTGCTATATTATGACTGATTATTATTATCTAGATAATGTTGACAAGAAAATACTAAGTATTCTGCAAAAGGACGCCAGGACACCGTTCTCTAGGTTAGCTAAGATGCTCGACTTAAGCGAATCGACTATACATATGAGGGTCAAGAGGCTTGTAAAGGAAGGGGTAATAAAGAACTTCGGCATAGAGATAGACCTGGATAGGATTGGCCTTAACGTACTTGCCTTCATCCTTATAAAAGCGGAACCGAAAAAATACGAGGATATTCTCAAGAAACTTGTAGAAATGGACGAGATCTATGACATTTATGACGTTACAGGAGAATATTATGCTCTTTTAAAGGTAAGGGTGAGGTCTAGGGAGGAGTTAGCTAAAGTCTTGGATTACATTGGAAAGCTAGAGGGGGTCTCGTCGACTTACACCATGGTCGCCTTGAGAACGATAAAGGAGAAGAAGAACCTAGACGATTGACAACTATGCTAAAATTTTTTCAATAAACCCATTGACATAACTGCACAGTAACGCCATATCACTTTTAAAAAGATACCTTCATTGATATCAGGCATGAGCGGAAAAGAAAAGGCCTCGATTGGGGTAATTGGCGGATCCGGTCTATACGATCCTGAGATATTCTCAAACACCAAGGAGATTAAAGTGTACACTCCTTATGGAGAGCCTAGCGACCTCATTACCCTTGGTACCCTTGAAGGTAAGCAGGTAGCTTTCATCCCTAGACACGGGAGGAAGCATAGAATACCTCCCCATAAAATAAACTACAGGGCGAACGTTTGGGCCCTTAAAGAACTAGGAGTGAAGTGGGTAATATCAGTGTCTGCAGTAGGTAGTTTAAACCTAAAGTACAAGCCTGGAGACTTCGTGATACCTGATCAGTTCATCGATATGACTAAAGGGAGACAATATACATTCTACGATGGTCCGGTAGTAGCACACGTTTCTATGGCTGAACCCTTCTGCAACTCGTTGAGAAAGGTAATAATTCAAAGTTCTAAGAAGCTAAACATCACAGCCCACGAGAAGGGTACTTACATTTGCATAGAAGGGCCTAGATTCTCGACCAGATCTGAAAGCGTTGTGTGGAAAGATGTATTTAAGGCAGACGTAATAGGGATGACGTTAGTACCTGAGGTTAACTTAGCCTGTGAGGCTGAGATGTGCTATTCCACGATAGCAATGATTACAGATTATGACGTGTTTGCAGACATTCCAGTCACTGCTGAGGAAGTGACAAAGGTGATGGCTGAGAACACTGAGAAGGCCAAGGCCCTTTTAAGGGAAACTATTAAGTCCTTGCCCGATGCACCAGACGAGAGAGAGTGTTCATGTTGCCACTCCCTGAAGACGGCTTTGATATAATAAAGAAGATCAAGCTGACTAATTTTGAACTACCTAAGTTCTCCACAATAGTTTACGGTTACAGGATGGACCTTCCAGCTTACACCTTGCTTAGAGGTAAGACAGCCCTTTCTGGCGAAATAGTTAAGATCCTTAACGTCTATGACTTCCTCTACCTTGATGTTCCGTACTCAGATAACGCATATACTGTCTTTTTACTAAATGAGGATGACGAGATAAGAGATATAGACAATGTGGTCGTACCTCTCAACGCGAAAGGAGTTCTAATAACTTGTCGTGAAGTGAGCTCTCGACTTAAGAAAATAGTAGTAAGCGGGGAAACGTGTGAGCTTAACGCCTCGTTGTCAATAATATCTTGGTTGACTTCCATTTACACCTCACCTAGATCGAAGAGGCTTCAAGAAGAGATAGATCTCTCAGACGTTAAAGATTGGTTACAGGAGAAAATCAAGCAAATTGATATCGATTTAGACCTCCTCATCTCCCCCACTCTTTCGCCATCTCTTCCAATCCTTAGGATGAACCTAGGTAAAAAAGTAAAAACGTTTTACGAAAATGACTTTTCTGACTCAAACGTAATATACACAGGGGTTGATTTCATGGTTGGCAGGAAATTAGCTCACTCTCTCAGAAGTAAGAACATGAAAGTTAAGGAGGTTCAGATAGATACTGACCCTTTAACGGCTCCTATATATTTAAGTATTATGTCTTACATTCTAAAGGATAGAACTAGAGGATGATGATGGCATTTGGACCTAATGGAATTCTGGTTTAGGAGCAGGGTGATAATTGACGAACTTGTAGAGAAGTTCCTAAAGGAGACAAGGGAGTGGGAGGTTATGGAGATGTCTAAGTACATCATGAGGGATGGAAAGAGATTCAGAGGTACGCTAATGTTCCTTTTTAATGGTGCCTTAGGAGGAGAAGAGAAGAACGCGTATCCTGGAGCTCTAGCTACAGAAATACTGCACTCAGCATCCCTTGCCTTAGACGATATTGTAGATTATGACGAATTGAGGCGAGGTATGAAGGCAGCCTGGGCAGTATACACCAACCGAAAAGTGATTTTTGTGTCAAATTACCTAATTCCCACCGCACTAAACATTATTTCAGGATATGGAGAGAAAGCATTAAAAATAAGCGTAGATCTCTGGAAAGACACAGCAGTGGGAGCTCTTAAGGACATGTACGGCAAAGATGACGATTACGTTAGAACAGTTGAGTTAAAGACGGCCTCTCTTTTCAAGCTCCCCGCGATGTTAGCCTCATTCTCTTCTGGAAAGATAGAGCTCCTTGACACTTTAATGGAGATCGGAAAGAACTTAGGGATAATATATCAGATCGTAGACGATTATGTAGACTGTGTGACTCAAGATAAAGACAATCTGGTTGGAAGCGCTAAGCAACTGTTCTCTCTTACAACAGGCAGATACGAATCCTACGTTAGGTTAAAGTACAACGAGTATAAGGAACGTTACATTCAGCTTGTGAGATCGCTACCAATCGATGGGGAGTATGTGGATCAACTGTTGGCTTTGCCAGACTTCCTTGCCTTCGGTCTGATCGGAGAATCGGGAATAAAGAATAAAATATTTTAAAATAACGCTAACCTGAGATAACTTGACAAAGATAGCAGTAGTTCACGAGTCACCTAAGGTAACTGAAGCTTCGAAGCAACTTCTTCTCGAGATTAAGAACAGAGGACACACGGCCTACTATATCAGGGTATCCAGGATAAATTCACTAGATGAGGAAGGAGAGAAGATAAGTTACGCTGGGAAAACCCTTGAGATAGACGGTGCGCTTCTGCGCAATTTAGGGTTTCTAACAACGATAGAACAAATGCTAAGGAGAGTGGACGTATTAAGGGAGATAGAAAACGCCGGAGTCACTGTAATGAACAATGTAGATTCGATGCTGCTGGCCAGGGATAAATATTCAAGTATAATAAAACTACAAAGATCTGGAATCCCAGTTCCTAACACGGCTCTTCTGGAGGACCCGTTCGAGGTAATGAGGTTAACAGAGAAGTGGAAGGATGTTGTAATAAAGCCGTTAGTAGGTAGCTTAGGATTAGGATCCGTTAGAGTTAGCGATCCTGATATCGCCTTCAGGGTAGCTAAGTCTATACTTTCAGTCAATCAGCCAGTCTACATCCAAAAATACGTGAAGAAACCTAACAGAGACATTAGGGCTTTCGTAATAGGAGAGAGACTATTAGGTAGTTTTTATAGAATTTCGCAAGAAAATTGGAAGACAAACGTAGCTCAGGGAGCCTTAGTTCAATCGATAGCGTCGGCTGACCTAAAAGAAATAGAGGAGATAAGCGTTAAGGCAACTAAGGCCTTAGGGCTGGATTACTCAGGTGTAGATATAGTGGAGGATCTAGACGACGGATATAAGGTTCTAGAAGTAAACGCCGCCCCCTTGTGGAAGGGATTTGAAACCGCTACCTCCTTGAACCCATCTAAATATATTGTCGACCTTTTACTTGAGAAGATCAGGAAATGAGGATAAGCAAAACCGTCTGAGATATGATGTGGAGCTCTCGCCCTGATCCTCTATGTTTTAGATCATCGTTACGCTCGAGTTATAGCTAATTGTCTATAGAGGCTAATTGCAAACCCTTTTATTGATAAGGGAGAAGAGGTTTATCAAAGGTGAAAGAGATGATATATGTTAGATATTATAGGCCCATCATAGAGCTCGATGAGTACCTAACCGTTTCGGCTCTGGGCTGATCTCTTTATAGATACAGTGAAGTAACCGTTTCCACACTTTATAGGAGCCTCGGTTTCTCCCTTCATGAAAACGAAAGTGTCAGCTTTATAGGATCCATCTAAGTTACCTGGAGAGATGAGGACTTTCTCATCTCCTAGACCAATAGGAATCTTGTGAAGGGCGGAGCACCACGAGAAGGAACTGATCCCTGGCACCACTTCTGCGACACTAACGTGTTCAGATAGCCTATAAAGAGAGCTGTAAAACGCTGGATCGCCCAACGTGACGTAGGCAACTTCCCTATACGAGGAGATGGAATCTGCCAGCTTTCTGTATTCTGATCTATCTCTCCTCACTGGCAGATTGAATTCTATAACCTCCTTCCCGCCTAAATACGGCTTAACGGCGTTATACGTCAACTTCAATGAGGATACAGGAACCACTATAGCGTCAACTTTTCGTATCATTTTTAATGCCTTTAGAGTTATTAATTCAGGATCACCTGGGCCTATCCCTATGCCATAAAGGTTCATTGAGATCCCCTATATGAATGAACGAAGTTCGGGGAATATAGGTTGCTCCTTTTCCCAGAGTACCTCAAACATTCGCTTACGAAGATTAAAGCTGTTTTAGTTATCTTATTTTCCCTGACCATCTTTTCTAGATCCTTAAGCTCTCCCCTCAAAATAAGTTGATCGTGCCAACCGGCTCGGTAAACCACAGCCACTGGAAAGTCTGCAGGAAAGGTCTTTAACAGTTCGCTCTGAATTAAGCTGACTAGGTGAATGGAAAGAAAAATAATTATTGTTGAGTCTCTGTTAACTAAAATTTCCTTCTTGTAGTCCGTCCTGTAAGGCAGCCTAGTAATGATTATTGACTGGGGACCACCGGGACACGTCAATTCTATCCCCAGAAGAGACGCGGAGAGCTGGAACGAACTTATCCCGGGTATTACCTCCGTCTCTATTCCTTCCTTACCTAAGAGAAACATCTCTTCGCTTATCGCACCGTAAATCGACGGATCACCATCGTGAATAACGCATACTTCCATTCCCTCCTCAACTTCGGTCTTAATTTTGCTTACTATTTCCTCCATGGTCATAGAAGAGGTATCAAATGCTCTCTTACCCTCAATAAGTTTCCTAATCTCATCACCTATCAAGGATCCTGTAAAAAATATTGAGTTACATTGGTTCAACCTTTTCAATGCCTTAACAGTAAGCAGTTCCGGATCTCCGGGACCTACTCCCATGATAGTTACTTTTTTCAACTTCCCTCCTTCTTAGCTGAGCCCTCGGTTTTTTTAAGCCTGTTTGCAAGTGCCATAGAAGTTGCTAAAGTGGGGTAAATTCCCTTACCTGCAGGGACAACTACCACTAATCCTCCTCTTTGAGATATATCGGAGAGCGTCTCAAGGAACCTTATTTGAATTGCCATCGGATTGTTCTGATACGATTTTGATGCCTCTGCTAAGATCGTTGCGGCCTGTCTCTCTCCTTCACTCAGTATCACCTTAGCTCTTCTAAGCCTCTCAGCCTCCGCCTGCTTAGCTATCGCAGTTAACAGATCGGGGGAGAGTTTAATATCCCTTACAGTTACCGCGGTCACCTTAACCCCCCAGGCCTCTGTGTAAGAATCTAGGATCTCCTGCAATCTCTTGTTTATCTCCTCTCTCTTGCTTAACACCTCATCTAGTTCCATTTGTCCTATTATGTCTCTTAACGAGGTTTGAGATATGTTCAAGACCGCCATATTATAGTTAGCAACCATCGATACGGCTTTCATCGGATCTACTACCTTATAGTAAACCACGGCATCTATAGACACGGTCACATTATCCCTAGTTATTGTGGTTTGTGGAGGTATGTCTACCGTTCTCACCCTAAGGTCTACAACCAAAGGCTTGTCAACGAAGGGAATGAGAAAAATTATCCCAGGCCCCTTCATTGCCAATATCCTGCCTAGTCTAAGAACTACCGCCCTCTCCCATTCCCTCACTACCCTAAATGATAACGCTACGAAGATCAGAATGATAATAAGCAGGAAGACTAAACCGACTACGTCTGCAATTAAAGACATATGATATAAATGTTTTCTGAAGTTAAAAACATGGATTCGTGGTTTTGGTAATAAAAATTCTTTATTATTTAACATTAGCTATGTGATAACTTCCTCAAAGTTAACGCTGATATTAATATACCCGCCACCAACCCTAGTATAACCTCTAGAGTTAGATAGTCAACTGAAGTTTTCGACTGATACTTAACGTGATTAAAGTCTGAACTCAATGCTTTTTTAAAATTGTATGTCTTAAGGAAATTAATTAGGTTGTCAAAAGCCGTTGTAGTCGAACCTATCAAACGATTTAACTGGGGAGATGAGAGAGCGTAAGATTGAGAAAGCGAATAGTTGCCCGGGAAATAGACCTGGTAGAATGGCTCAGTCACGTTCTTGAAGACGACCTCTCCGCTAGCGTTAGTTACTCCCTGATATAGTGGAGTTAGAGAGAGGCCCTTAATCACCCTTATTTCCACTACTTGGTTAGAGAACGTATAATTCCCATAATAAAGCTTGACTTTTACCATATCGTTAATTTGTGTTACGTTAATTTTAGGAGGGATGGGCCACAGTACTGACGGTGAGTTAACTCCCCGGTTTATGTTAGCTGACGGGAGGGTTATGTTGCTTAAGTCTGGGGAGGTTGCAATCCCATAAGCAGACTCCGCAGTGTCTAACCCAACTGAAAGCGCTGAGGGAACTACAGCTAATTTACCGTCGTCAAGATAATAGAGCTCCTCCCTTCCCTGAGCGGTCATGTCAACCGAGCTACCTCCTCCTGGGCCTCCCCATACTATCTCCAGGTCATTAGGTAGTCCATTAGCTGAAAGTCCCCCTAACTTGAAGAGACCACTAAAAGGTAGATCTAGGTAAACGTTTCTTTCCCCATTAACTGAATATCCGAACTGTAGACTTCTCGATGAGTTGAGGAAAAGGGAGAGCGAAACTGGAAGAGAGACGTTGAATCTAGGTCCTTGATAACAATATACTCCTAATCCTTGAAAGATAGTTGAATTCTGGATCAAGGTAGTGAATGGCCCTGTCAAGTTCCAAAAGTTGACAACCATGATCACCTCAAACGTTTTGTCGCTAAGTTCATGGAATAACATAACGTTCTGTACCCAATAAGTACCGTTTAACATAACGTTGAGTTGAAGAGAAGCGTTGCCGTACTGAAAGAGTTGACCGGAAATGAAAGACCTACCTATGCTTAAAGAGGTTAAATTAACTACGCCTTCAACGAAAGGGGTGTAGGTTACAGAAAACAACGGAAAGTAAGTTACGCCAACGGGGAACGAGATCCCTACCTGGTAGGAATAGGCGTATTGAATCGAACTAGCTGCAAGTGAAAGCAACATGAAGATAATGCCAAGTGAAAGAAAGTTCATGAATATGTTTTATAATATCGGTTGACAATAAAAATTTTCGTGGCACACGGTTATGTAATTCCTGTAATAATCATACTGATCTTGATAATAGCTCTCATAGTAACTGGTTACATATACGACCCTCTAGTTGTTATTCCGTCAGTGGCCATTATTGGATTCCTAGCATATAGGATGTTTTACGTAATAGCCAAGACAAGGAAAAGGAACATCTATACTTACAAAGGGAAGATAGGTAAGGCCATAGATGACATACCAAGGGGGAAGATAGGTTACGTAGTACTGGAAGGAGAGTATTGGGAGGCATTGGCTCTAGATGATATAAGAAAAGGGGACACAGTGAAGGTGGAGGACATGAGGGATTTAAAACTTATAGTTAAGAGGAATATTGATGAAACTATCGTTTGAAACGCTAGAGAGACTTCAAGCGTCAGGTAGGTATAAGCTCCTATCTAACGATAACTACTATCTCATTTACTATCCTCCGTCATTAAGTGAGGCTGGAGGTGAGGAATCTGAGATAATAAGGACAGTTGAAATAAAGTTAAGGAAAGTGTCAGACGGATATGAGGTCATTGGCGGGCTAATAAAGGAAAACGGAGAAACAATAAGGGAAATAAGCTCATCTGAGCTAGAACTTTGGTTACAATTCATGGAGGGATAGGGATGTACATTTTCGTATATGGGAGTCTGAGGTACGGCTTCGAGTTACATCACTACCTAAAGAGATCTAGATTCGTAGGTTTGGGCTATGCGGAAAACTACGAGATGTATGACCTTGGCGGTTACCCTGGGGTGGTAAAGGGAGAGGGAAGAGTTTGGGGAGAAGTTTACGAGATAGACGCAACTACTCTAGGCCTTCTAGATCAGGTAGAGGATTACAAGAATCAAGAAGATGACCTTTACGTCAGGGAGATGACATCGGTTTACTTCGATGAGAAGAGGCAATTCAAGCTGGATGGCGTTTACATTTACAGGTATAACCAGCTGATTAAGGACAGGGAACAGATCCCTTCTGGAGATTACCCTAGGTGGGTTGGAATGCCAGTAATATTGAACCTATTCGCATACGCTGAAAACACTAATTACGAGGTTCTTACCAGTAGAGGAGTAAAGGAGATATTGAGAGAAGTTAACACAATTTTACCTGGATACAAGATGGTCTTCAATGTACCCTGCAAGTACGGTACGTGCGCTAACCTTGAGAAGGATCAGAACGGCAAGGTATGCGGTTATACATACACTTTACTGGAGGACTACCTAAACACTCTAGACAAGGCAGAAGGGCACCTGATAAGATACGTAAGGAGGACTGTAAAGGTAATGGACGAGCAGAAAAGGGAGTACTTTGCGCTAACTTACGTCTCAGATCAAACTGAAGGAAACTCTCAGCCAACTGAGGAGTACAAAAATATCATCCTGAGAGGGTTGAACAGGAGATGGAAGGGAGGCTGTATAAGTACTGGCCTATAAAGATCATGTGAACTCCTTGGACCACCTGTTTAACTCCCCGGTTAATATTCAAACAGTTTAGCAAGCTCGTCTAACTTTTTGGCTAGCTTCACATCAAGGTCCGTGACCCCACCTTCATCATGAGTTGTTAAGGTTACTCTAACTTTGTTGTAGAATATACACACGTCTGGGTGATGATCTAGCGAGTCAGCTACCGGCTGTACCATAGTTAAGAACTTTACTGAATTCGAAAAGTCTTTAAAGAGGAAATCCTTAACTAACGTATCGTTTTCAAACTTCCAACCCTTCAACTCATTCAATGAGCTCTCTATATCTTTTAGATTTAACTTAACCATGCCATACCGTTTACATTCCTCAACTATATTTGTTAGCATAAACAGTTGTACAGTATAGATGCAATGTTTCTACTTACGTCATTCCCTAAATAATCCTTTTTGTATTAATAAACGATCACTAGTTAAATTAAAGTAAATAGGTAATACTTACGCTCTAAGTATTAACAAAGCGATTAACTGTCTGTGCGGTTAAACAGCGTTTTTAGTAACCTAAAACTTACGCTAGCAGACGTATAGTTTGTATATTGACTAGAAAAGAAGACTCATTTGAAAGACTCGTTACGGAAGAAACTCTGTTTCTTCACACACACTGTCTGCCCTTACTTGACAAGGTATTAGGGAATTTAGGTACAAGAAACGCTGCTTTTATACTGTAAAGGCTTGCTCTTCCCTTGAGGGAGGTATTAACGCGATCGTTAGTGATGAAGATAATACTAAAGAAATGGATGAAACTAAATTTAACCTCAGAAACGAGTGAAACGATGTGATCAGAGAAGCGTTAAGGGGGGGAAAGGGTGAGGTAATAAAGAACCCTAAGGTGTTCATCGACCCACTCTCGGTGTTCACTGACATCCCCTTCAGAGAGGACATAATTCGCGAATCGGCCATAGCGGTTAGATATTTCGTTAAGAATGACGTTAAGTTCTCGAATCTCTTCTTGGGTTTAACTGGAACTGGAAAGACATTCGTTGTGAAATACATTTACAACGAAATAGAGGAAGTTAAGAAGGAGGATCAGGAATACAGTGGCGTTAAACAAGTATATTTGAACTCAAGAGAAGTGGGTGGAACACCTCAGGCCGTTCTATCTGTCATAGCAGAGAAGTTAACTAACAGTCTAGTCCCAAGACATGGGGTAAACTTGGGAGAATATATAGATAAAATTAAAAGTGTGCTAAGAGGCAAGAAGGCCATAATTTACCTTGACGAGGTCGATACCTTAGTTAAGAGAAGGGGAGGAGATATAGTTCTCTATCAGCTTCTAAGGGCAGATGCCGACGTCTCAGTTATCATGATCAGTAACGATATAAACGTGAGGGATTACATGGAACCTAGGGTATTATCTTCGCTAGGCCCTTCGGTTATATTTAAGCCCTACGACGCTATCCAATTAAAGGAAATACTCGCAAAGTACGCCGAATATGGGCTTATTGATAACACGTACAACGACGAGATACTATCGTACATCGCGGCGATCTCAGCTAGAGAGCATGGAGACGCAAGGAAGGCAGTGAACCTCTTGTTTAGGGCCGCTCAACTAGCATCTGGCATAGGGTTCATAAAGAAGGAACACGTTGACAAGGCTATAGTTGAATACGAACAGGAAAGGTTATTTGAGGCAGTGAAATCTTTACCTTTCCACTATAAGCTAGCATTAAGGGCTATAGTGACCAGTGACGATGTAGTAACGGCCCATAAGGTCTACTCTAAGTATTGTGATAAGCTGAAGCAAAAGCCACTCTCCTATAGAAGATTCTCAGACATAGTGTCAGAGCTTGATATGTTTGGTATTGTGAAAATAAAGATAATGAATAGGGGGAGAGCAGGGGGGATTAGAAAATACGTAGAGGTTCATGACAAGGAAAGGATTATGAAAGTGATTGAGGAGAACTTAACGGAGGAGATGGGATATGAGTACGACGAGAGATCTATGGAAGAGAGTTAAGGACGTAGAGGACAGACTATCTGAAATTGAGGAGAGAAGAAACATACTGGAAAAGGAGTTGGAATCTTTACCTTCAGGACACGTCGAATCTAAAACGATAAACGGTAAGAAATACTATTATCTAAGGTATTGGGAAGAAGGTAAACTAAAGAGTAAGTATCTAGGTAAAGAAGTTGAAAAAATTAAGAAACAAGTTGAGAAGGCTCTAGAGATCAAAAGGCAACTCTCCATCATCAAAGATGAGGAGAGGAGGTTAAGGAAAACCTTAGAAAGGATTTCTTTAGCGCTTCAGGACTAAAGCGTATCTATGATGTTTACTAATTCGTTGGTGAACTCTGAAGTACTTAACGCTTTTACCCCCATAAACCTAGCAAGGTCTTGTGTAACTCTCTTTGATGACACGGCAGTCAGTATGGCCTTTTCTATCAGTTCTGCAGCTTCATCCCATCCCATAAACCTCAACATCAGTTCTCCACCTTTTATTATCCCCGTCGGATTAGCTGTGTTTTTCCCAGCGTACTTCGGAGCTGTTCCATGTATTGCCTCGAACATACCTCCAGAATCTCCTATATTAGCTCCTCCTAACATTCCGATATTTCCTATTAGAGCTCCCGCTGCGTCAGATATGTAGTCTCCGTTTAGATTGGGAGCTAATATAACGTCGTATTCGTCAGGCCTAGTAATAATCTGCTGAAACATGTTGTCAGCTATCCTGTCGTTCACTATCAGCTTTCCCTCTGGAGCTCTACCTCCATACTGAGTGTTTACCTCTTCTTCTGTAACTATTTTATCTCTGAACTCGGTCTTTGTTAACTCATAGGCCCAATCTCTGAAGGCACCCTCAGTATATTTTAACACGTTTCCCTTGTGCATTATCGTGACCTTCTTCCTGTTGTGCTGAATCGCGTAATTGATTGCCATCCTCGTAATCCTCTCGGTCTTAAATTTACTAATTACCTTGATTCCTATTCCAGTATCGTCTTCGACCTTTATCCCGAGTTCATCCTTCAGGAAATTCCTAATCTTTTTCGCCTCTTCACTATCGTAAGTGTACTCGATACCTCGGTAGAGATCATCGGTGTTCTCCCTGAAGATAATCATGTCGACCTTGTTTGGCTCCTTCAGGGGAGACTCCAAACCATCTATGTATTTAACTGGCCTTATGTTAGCGTAAAGATCTAACATTAACCTTATTGCAACGTTTACTGATTTCCATCCTTTACCAATCGGGGTCTCGAGTGGACCCTTTAGCACAACCCTGTAGTTCATTAGCATCTCCTGAGTCTCCTTAGGGAACCTATCTCCCACCTTGACGAAGGCCTTCTCCCCAGCCAGAACCTCAACCCACTTTATCTCCCTTTTAGAACCGTATGCCCTCTGCACTGCCTTATCCAGAACCTTCCTAGCTGCAGTTACTATCTCTGGACCTATTCCATCTCCTTCAATGTAAAGGATAACAGGATTACGTGGGACTATCCACTTTCCGTTTTCAAATTTCACTTTTTCTCCATCTGATACTTGGTTCATATGGGTCTTCTATTTCATTTAACTATTAAATTTTCGGAAGGATCTTTAACCCCCCGGTTAATACATTAATTCGTTGCGAGTTTGTAACGTTCAATTATAGCTGCAGATCTGTCTTAACGGTGTTCCCCAAGGGGTCCTAAGACGGCCGGTTAACTTTTTTCGCTAAATAATAGAAAAGCGCGTTCTCCTCCCTATAGAGCGTTTCTGTGAACCCCTTCAGTTCTTTCCTTTCCTTCCTAACTATTACAGGGTCTACCAACAGGAACGAACCGCCTTCCTTCAAAACCCTATGTATTTCTGAGAACAGGGCTTCCCTTTCGTTTTTCCTCAAATTGTACACAAACATGATAGAGTAAATGAAGGAAAAACTAGATTCAGGGAACGGTAACTTAAGATTCGGCCTTTCAATACGTATGAAATCTACGGAAGCCTTCTCCTCATCCGCGTTCCTTTTAGCCAGTTCAATTGGGAATTCATCCCATATGTCAGCTGCTATGATTTTCTTATTCCACGCTTTGGACAATTGAATCGGTATAAGGGAATTGCCACTTCCTATATCTAGGACGTCTCCTTCAGTTTTAAATTGTATTAATCTTTTTAAAATAAAATTTTGTTCATCAAGCGTTATTCCCATCCTCTTGACAGGGTAGTATGTAGGCAAGGCTTAGCACACTGATAGAGGTCATTTTCCACATTTAAACATGGATATAAATTAAGTCTAAAAAGGTTGAGGAGGCTCTAAATTAAGGTTTTTAGAAATCAATTTTGATACCTCGAGTTAGAGTTCAGGAAAAGAAATGTTCAGAGAGCGTTAATCAACTCTTAAATTCCCAGATATGAGAACTTTGTTATGATAAACTTTTTGATATTACACTTCTACCTTTGCCTATGATAAAGGAACTCATCTTAATTACATTAATGTTAAGCCAGGTGATACCTTTTGCTCACGTCAGTCAGCAAAGTCTATTGAACAGCATCTCACCAAATCAGTTGGTAACTGTATCAATAGTGGAAAAACCGCAGAACCTAGAACAGCTTCAGATGTTAGTCCAAGAACATAAGGTTTTGAGTCGAGAGCAAGTTCAATCTCTATTTATACCCAAATCAGATATAGATAGGCTCGTAAGTTATCTGAACAGCGTGGGTATTAAAACTCAAGTTTACATGAACGTCATAACTGCAACAGGCGCAGCTGAACAGTTCATCAAGGCCTTAGGCGGCCAGTTTTACGTAGAGAGGTTTCACAATTTGACCTTTTATCAATATGTTGGCGTAAACTCTCCGCTGGCTTCGAACGCTTACGTCTTCTCAACGAACTTAACCTCTCTTCTCATTCAAAGACCAAACACCTTGATGAATGTAACGCAGGCAGTGGCTTACTCTGTGGTAACTCCGAAAGAGCTAATGCAGGCCTATAATGTCACTCCATTACTTAACAAGGGAGTTAATGGGACTAACGTGACTATAGGAATATTGGACTTTTACGGAGACCCTTACATCCAACAGCAGCTACAGGACTTCGATAGAAGCTATAACGTTAGTAACCCTCCTTCATTTAAGGTAGAGAGCATTGGTGCGTATAATCCTAATGATGGGATAGCTAACGGATGGGCTTTAGAGATATCGTTGGACGTAGAGTACGCTCATGTGTTAGCTCCTAACGCTGGGATAGTACTTTACGTGGCTAATCCAAACGTTACGTTACCTGAGGCCATAGCTTATATAGATCAACAAGACCAGGTATCGGTAGTGTCACAGAGTTTTGGTATTCCTGAGATATATGTAGACCTAGGGCTGTTGCCGCTCTCTATGGTTCAATCGATGACCTATGAGTACTGGCTGGGTGAGGTAGAGGGTATAACTTTCGTTGCAGCTAGCGGAGACAGCGGAGGAACGGGAAATAACTTCTACCTCTCACCTCTTGGGAATTTAGTCCTTCCTGCCTCAGATCCATACGTTTTAGCCGTGGGTGGTAGCTCATTGTATTACTCCAACGGGAGTTCCACACAAACAGCCTGGAGTGGAGAAAGCCTCTTTGGAGCTAGCACAGGCGGATTCAGCACCATATTCCCTAGCCCCTGGTATCAAGGAGCTGAGGGATTCAGGATGGTACCCGATGTGGTAGCGGACGGTAATCCATATACAGGCGTCCCTGTAACTTATTACTATAACGTCTCGGAGCTAGTAGGAGGAACCTCATTAGCTTCACCTCTTGTCTCAGCTATAATTGCCTTAGCAGTACAGGTGCACGGAAGGCTCGGGTTCATTAATCCTTTAATTTATTCTCTGAACGGAACGAAGGCCCTCTCACCGATAAGTTTCGGATACAACACACCTTACGTCGTTAATGGAACTCCTAATCCTGTCACTGGTCTGGGATACATCAATGCAGGTTATTTTGTTTCGCTTATTAGTAAGTCTCAAACGTTAGCTGTAGCAGTTCAGAACACTACTTACGTTGACGGGCAGACCGTTAACGTGATCGTTAAAGGTCCTTCCTCTTTACAGCCTATAGCGAAGTTGTTTAACGGAACGGCTTACTTAGGGGAAATCCCTCTTAGTTTTAACGGAACGTATTGGGTTGGAAGTTTTATAGCGCACGGATCTGGAACGCAAGAACTTATAGTGACTCAAGGAGATAACTCGTCCGGGACATATTTTACTGTGGGAATTCAAGCTCAATATATCTTGCCTCAGGTTGCACTCTATCCAACCCCAGGCAATCTGCCCGTGCTAGTACACTTGACCTATCCAAACGGAACCACGGCCTTCTCCAGCTCTCAAATAACGGCATATCTCTATGCCTATAATCCAACTACAGGTGAGGAGACTCTGATCTCCACTGTCAAGTTAAGCCATCCCTTATTGTTAAATTTCAGTCAGTTTGGAATTACCATAACTAACGCTACAGATTACGAGTTCGGCTCATTTCATCTAAATTCTTCAATGGTTAGTGGAATTTATTTGGTTAAACTATCTAACACTTTTGGGTTCGACGAGTTCGTTTCCGGGATATATGTAGTTCCTTATATCATACCGCAAGTAGCTACGGAACCCCTAGTAGTGTCTCCTGGGGAGAACTTCACTCTGGCAGTTTTCACTGAAACCCTAGGATCACCTAACGTTACCGTGAGCTTCATTAAGAACGGAATATATTATTTTAACACTACGGTGAACTCAATTGAAACATCATCAGGCCAGTTCTACGTTCTCCAAGCTGAACTGCCTAAAGGGATACCATCTGGCTACTATACCGTAGAGGCTAGGGCTACATATAATTTCACTAATTACACTGCGCAGGGCATCGGAACGACACAAATATACGTTTCCCCCTCATCCGTTCATCTCTCTCTTAACGGACTTCAAGAGACCGCGTTACAGAACTCCTCCCTATTAATTAATGCTACTATAACTTATCCTAATGGCACTCCAGTAAAATACGGTACGTTCACAGCAATAGTTATTCCTGCTTACTTACAGAGTTCCTTCGACTCACTCTCTATATCTAACGCCGTGCCTCTAAGGTACGAAAACGGTAGCTGGATAGGCTACTTTGACCTCCCATCAGGGGCCAACTCCAATGGATTAGGTCTGTCTCCTTACGGTTTGGCAGGTCAATGGTTAGTTTACGTAAGTGGTGTCTCTAGTGAAGGCTATCCTGTAGATCTTGGATCGTCTCTTAATTACGCTAACTTAAATATTATACCTCAACCGTCTGCAAGTTTTACACTAATGCCTTACGTTCTAACACCAGTCTTTAATGGAACTTCAGGGTACAACCTTTACATCTTAAATGCGACGATTATTAATCATAATGCTACTATTATAAACTCAGTTATATATAATCTTACAGCTATAAACTCTACTGTAAGCTTAATTAACACTCAAGTGTTTCACTATAGACTGGTGAATAGCAGCCTGTTAAATAACACAGCAATAACTCCCGTGCAGATTCTTACGACCAACTCAGGACACATATCCTTGCCTAAAGCTAGTGGAGTTAACTCTTCTCATACAAATCAAAATTCAGTTTCCCCAAATGAAAACCCAGCTATCGCACTTATCATATTAATCTTCGGTTTATTAGTGGCCGTTTTGATTTTGAAAAGAAAATAATTATGATATTTTAGTAATCATGCCAACCCAACTCTCTTGGTCATACATCATGTATTGAACCTCCATTTGAACCCTTTTAGTACCTACCTTGGTTTTTATTTTCAGATTATATACAAAATAGTATGTGTTTCCATCAGTTTCAACTTCCGCCCCCTTAGGAAACTCTACAGAGTAATCATATTTTTCAGAAATTTCTTGAATTTTAGCAGTTAATTTAGTAATAATGGCTTTTATGGAATCCCCATATAAGGGTTCAAAGGTTATAGCTCTAAGCTCTTCCTTAAACGCAGAAATGCTTTCGGTTACTCTAACTCTTCTTGTCTTTTTCCTGGTTTTTGCATCCACATCATACTTAAAGTTGCTGAGAATAAAAATACCTTGGTTTATAGCTCAATATTCTCACATGCAGTTACCAAAAGTAGTCTTCAAAAAGTTTCCTAACCTTCCAGCCCTCTTCCTCAAGCCAGAGTACTCCGTTCTCTATTTCTCTTCTTAACAGCTTTATGTTGTCTGGAAGGGCGGGGTCGGTTACCTTAAACAGATTAGTCAAACTGTCATTTATGGGCGTGGAGATGTTGTTCAATTTTCCTCCTATACTTCCTAAATTCAGAAACGACTTATTCTTACCGCTATAAATAAGTCCTGAAATTGCAAGCGATGTGCTGAGCGCGTCCCTCACGAGTAGCACTGGGACTATAGCCTCAACTCTGTCCTCTATGTATATGGTCCTTCTAGCTAAGCTTGTAATTTGATTTAGCTCTCTTTTCTTGTTTTCCTTTACTCTTTCAAACGAAGCTATCACATCGTTACCAGTTTTTCTTAGAAGCTCGAGCTTGCTGTCGATTTTCATCAACTCCTCTTTCTTCTCTTTTTCAAGCGAGTCTATCTTTTGTTTTAATACCCTAATTTCAGAAAGGTAAGGCTCTAGCAGCTTATTTAATTGATTGTCCAGGTCTTTTAGTATTTTTTCCTTAGCTGATTCTAGAGTTGCTGCTTGCCTTTCTGACACTTTTCCACTTTCTACGTCAAGTCTCGTTTTGGCCATAACCCCATAAATCTCCGCTATCTTTGAGGAGAACTCCAATGATTTCTTCTTAACCTCTTCATAAGCTAGTGGTTTCTTAACTTTCAATAACTGCTCCATCTCATCGTTTATTCTTTCTATTTGTTGATCATACAATGATTCTGTTTTTCTCCTCTCTTCTGCTAGTTTACCAATAAACATCTCTGATATTGCGGAAAAACTCCTTTTATACTCCTCTAATTTTTCCAACTCCCCTGTTATTATTTTCTGGATTCTCCTCCACTCCTCTATCTCCAGCGAGATCACATCATCTGTTATTTTCCTCTCTAACAAGATAGTAGGTAGCGGGACTGAGGGGTTCTTTACGAATGGAGTTATATCCTCGCTTATCAACCCTTTCAATCTTACGGTTTCCACACCTCTAGGCTCGAACCACGGTACGTTCCTAAGAACGTTTAGGAACTCATCAGGAGTGGTCAACTTTGAAAAGGAGTTCAGGTAATGCTCGTAGTCGCCAAGTACAACCCTATCAAATTTAGTATCTATTTGTCCAGTCTCATCAAATGACAAGTAGCCACCCAGTTCCTCCATTCTCACTAACTGTACCGGCCATCCAATTAACGTGGCGGAAGTCACTTTAACCTTCCTAGATAACGCTTTAGTAAGAGCAACCGCTAGTTGTCTTTCTGGAGTGAGCGGAGATCCGTTCGCATCCACAACTAACGCTATGTGTACAGTTTTCATCTAAGGTATTAGATACTTCCTCGATATTATAATTTTGAGGTTTCCAATTCTGGTATCGATCAAATGTAATTAGATATCTCAAGGATTTTCCTCTTTATCCCTTCTAGCGTTTCTAGAAATCCTGTATCTGCTAATTGATTTCCTTTAAGGACCTTCAAGCCCTCTGTGATGCCTAATTCTGTAAGCAGCTTATCTAAATACCCGCTCCTTTGTCCGGATAAAATCAAAACGTAACTCTCATTCTCTTT
This sequence comes from Metallosphaera cuprina Ar-4, assembly GCF_000204925.1. Taxonomy (NCBI): domain Archaea; kingdom Thermoproteati; phylum Thermoproteota; class Thermoprotei; order Sulfolobales; family Sulfolobaceae; genus Metallosphaera; species Metallosphaera cuprina. The sequence continues at coordinate 1,292,169 of NC_015435.1, forward strand.
CAGGAAATCGTCTAGTTTACCAGCCAATCCAAACGCTTTGAGCGACTGTTCTCTCCTTATGGTTTTCGCCCACGGATGTCTTACCCTCACTTCTTCCATGGTTTTACTCTCATACGCTATATCGTTTAGCACTTCTAGTAAGTCTCTTCTATCATCCTCCCTTCTTTTCTCAACCAAATCGTTTATGAAAGGAAAGAAGTCCTGAGTGATTTTGACTTCCCCATATTCAGGGAAAGGATACGTTGAGTTGCCCATCGCGTCCTCCCTTATTGAGTTGAATGCAGCTTTTACGTCCTCCTTTATTTTTTGAACCTGGATCGGTCTGTTCAGTAAAACTGAGGACATGCCGATAATAGATACCACGTCTAATGTTATCAGAAGTTGAACAGCTTCGTTATAGCCAGGCTGTGCAAGTTTAGGATAGAACTTTGTCTTCAGATAGAGTTTTGGCCAATTGATAATGTTAGACATTATAGGGCTCTTTGAGTAGTGAATTTTCATGTAATAACCGCCGTTAAGTCTCCTATAGACGAACACGGCTTTCTCCTTTTCAATGCCAACCTTCATTGCTAATTCAATGAAGTCCAAATGAACACCATAAGGAGAAAAAGAAAGGGAGATTAAAAACTAAATCCAGTTTTACCTTTTGTCTATGTATCCCTTCTCTACAAGAAGCTCTGCTGTTAGGACTCCTCCACCAGCTGCCCCACGAACAGTGTTATGAATTAACGAGACGAAGCGCATAGTTTTTGGATTAACTTGCTTTAGTCTACCCACCACAACGCTCATACCAGGTGGATTCCCGCTCCATCTGTCGAAGAAGACCTGAGGTCTCGCGTCCTGTGTCGTAACTATTATAGGTTTGTCTGGAGCAGTGGGTAGCTTCAGCTCCTGAGGTTCTCCGCGGAAGTTCTCCATGGTCTCCATTACTTTCATTACATTGGTTTCCTCCTTGAATGTAACGTAGGCTACCTCATAATGTCCATGAATCGTAGCTATCCTATGCGTTGTAGCGTCTAACGTCACTTCGTTTATGCCTGGTTCCTTAACGTTTCTCCTTACCTCGCTCAATATCCTTGTTATCTCCTTAACCGTCTTAGCGTCGTATCCATCTCCGAGAGGTAGCGCATTGTCCACAATATCCAATGAGGCTATTCCTGGATATCCTGCACCTGACAAGGATTGCATAGTGGTTATCATAACCCCGTTCATTTTGAAGTTCTGGTATATGGGGGTTAGAGGGATGGCAGCACCCTGGGCAGTGCATAGTGGGGTAGTAGCTATGAAGCCTTTCCAATCTCTCCTCTTTCTTTGCTCATCAATTAAAGTTACAGTATGGGGATTAACCTCAGGTATAATCATAGGTACGTCCATATCGAACCTATGATCAGGAGAGTTACTTATCACATTGAAGCCCAGCTTAGCGAACTGCTCCTCTACAGGTCCTGCAGCTCCCTGCGGTAATGGTGAGAAGACTATGTCCACGTCGTCCATTAGTTTTGGGTCAGTTGGTTTAACTTCTTGATTAGCTATCTCCTTAGGGACCGTGCCCATAGTTTGCCATCTTACTATTTCACCGTATGGCTTACCTACGGATCCCTTTCCTGCTAAATACGCTGGCTTAATGTAGGGATGGTCAGCCAACATCCTCACGTACTCTATGCCGACCAATCCTGTGGCCCCCAGAATAGCGGCCTTTAAGGTTCTCCTCATAAGTATCACTATCTATTCTGTACTTGTAGAATATAAACTTACTTTAACCATATAAGTTCCTCATTTTATACTCCTATAGAAATAAAAAATGACTCTACAAATCCGCTAACAGTAAGAGTTACTGCGACCAAACCTATGACTAGAACGTAAGTTGATAGTTCTCTCTTCCAGTATCCTCCTAGAATGGCCTTCGTGAAGAAATAGCTCTCGGTCATCATTGCAGTGTAAGATAGGAATTCGAGCCAGAAAAAGGGTAGAAAGGCCTCTAGTGTAGGTAGAGCCACCCCAGGAATTCTTTCTAAAGATCCTATTGCTGAAAAGGCGTAGCCGGTCTCTGCTAAAATGAAAAGTCCTGCCGGTATGCCAATGAACGGAAAGGACATGAAAAGGGAAAGGAAAAAGTTATGCCCTGCGATGGAAGTGCCCATGCTTACTAAGCCCTGGTTCGTAGTCACTGTAGAATTCAAGGAGTTCAATATCTGCTGTCCAATTTGCGGAGAGGATGGGATTGCGGAAACTACAAAGAGGATGGTAACGTTGACTATCAGAAACATGAAGTAGATCTTAACTCTGTTAATATCCATAAACGAAACATTACCTTTAAAGGAAAAAAGACTTTTCGAAAGTCTTACATCACGAAAGCACAGCTCCCTTCGCTGAGGAGTTTACTAGCTTCGAGTATTGAGCTAGCAACCCAGTCTTATATCTAGGCTCAGGAGGACTCCAATCTTTTGTTCTCCTCTTTAACTCCTCCTCGGAGAGATCAACGTCTAGCCTACCCTTATCCGTATCTACAGTTATCACGTCTCCGTCATTAAGAAGGGCTATAGGTCCTCCTACTGCGGCCTCTGGGGCTACATGACCTACCATTAATCCTCTGGTGGCTCCTGAAAACCTCCCGTCAGTAACTAGGGCTACCTTCTCGCCTAGACCTTGGCCAACTATAGCGCTAGTAACGGCAAGCATCTCCCTCATACCTGGACCACCCTTAGGCCCTTCATACCTAATCACCACTACTTCTCCCTCCTTGATTCCACCCTTAATTACCGTATTGAACGCCTCTTCCTCGGAGTTGAACACTCTTGCAGGACCCTTATGATACTTTATTTTAGAAGCTGAAACTTTAACTACAGATCCTTCTGGAGATAACGATCCCTTAAGTATCCTCAAGCCCCCAGCCGGCATGAAGGGATTAGATAACTCTCTCACTATATGATCGTGTTTAACGTTAGGAAGTATGTACTCTTGGAGATTCTCCTTCATGGTCTTCCCTGTTACGGTGATCACATCACCGTGAAGTAAACCGCGATCCAGTAACTTCTTGAGAATTAGTGGTGCCCCTCCCACTTTGTAAAGATCAGCCATAACGTAGTCTCCACCAGGCTTCATGCTCACTATTTCTGGAACTCTCTTGCTTATCCTATCGAAGTCGTCTAACGTTAGATGAACCCCTGCCTCATGAGCTATGGCCAGCAGGTGCAACACACCGTTTGTTGAACCGCCACTTGTCATAAGTAACGTAATAGCGTTTTCAAACGCCTCAAAGGTTAATATCTCTCTGGGCCTCAGTCCAACTTCCATGATCTTCATCAAAGCCCTACCAGTTTCCTTAGCGTATTTAGTTCTCTCCGAACTGACTGCAGGAGGAGTCGCACTTCCAGGTAAGGCTAGACCAAGGGCTTCAGATAGTAAAGCCATTGTGTTTGCCGTATATAGCCCTCCACAGGCCCCGGGGCCTGGTATAGCGTTATCTTCCATAAGTCTTAAGTCTTCAGCTGTTATTTTCCCAGCCGCATATGAACCTACTGCCTCATATACGTCTCCTATAGCTATATCCCTTCCTTTGAAGTTTCCTGGTAGAGTAGTTCCTCCGTACATGTAGACTGAAGGTATGTTGAGTCTGGCCATAGCCATCATCAGGCCTGGCTGAGTCTTGTCGCAGCCACCCAGCGCCACAAACCCATCATATCCGTGGCCGTTAACCGTTAGCTCAACGGTATTAGCGATGATCTCTCTACTCACTAGAGAGTACTTCATTGCCTCACTTCCCATAGCTATGCCGTCTATTACAACCGGTGTCGTGAACGTTCTAGGAGTCCCTCCAAGCTCTCTTATACCTTCTTTAACTACCTGTGATAAGCCCATAAGGTGTATGTTGCATGGACCGGCCTCGTTCCAAGCTACAGCCACCCCAACTAAGGGTTTCGATATGTCCTCATCGGTCAAGCCCATAGCTTTGAGGAAAGCCCTATTAGGAGCCTTCTCAGGTCCTCCGTAAACCTTGTTAGATCTAGATTTATCAATCATGGACTTAAGGAACGTTTAAAAATATTTAACTATTTATGTTCCTAAATGATTGAATTGGTCTTTGCTGAAAAGGTGATGACAGCACGTCAGGATGACAATCCCATCCAACTCTCGAGTATTTGAAGCCTTGATGAATGCAATTTTGTATAATTCAACGTTGAGATCTTCCGTAATTTTCGCTTAGTGGTTTGCGTTAGCTCTCCTAAATCTAAAAAGAGCCACCTTTAGCGTTTTATGAAGGAGCTCTCGAGGAAACATGTTTAAGCATTTTAGACTGATTTTTAAATATTTATAACAATCATAGTTCTTATGGCAATCAATTTAGAGATGGCGACTTTGGGTGGAGGTTGTTTCTGGTGCACCGAGGCGGTTTTTTCTAGGTTGAATGGCGTGATTAAGGTGGTTTCAGGTTACGCAGGGGGATGGCTTCCCAACCCAACCTATGAAGATGTCTGTTCGGATAGGACCGGACATGCAGAGGTTGTTCAAATAACGTTTGATCCAAACGTTATAAGTTATAGGACACTCCTTGAGGTGTTTTTTGATATTCACGATCCTACAACGAAGAACAGACAAGGTAATGATGTGGGCTCCCAATACCGTTCAATTATTCTTTATCACAATGAAGAGCAAAGAAAAATTGCCCTTGAAATTATAGACGAGCTGAATAAGACCAAATATCACGGAAAAATAGTTACAGAGGTGGTTCCGTTTAAGGAGTTCTATCCTGCCGAGGACTATCATCAAAGCTTTTACGACAGGAACAGGAACTATCCTTATTGTAGAGTAGTCATTGATCCTAAGATCAGGAAATTGATGACCAATCATTCCAGAATCATCAAAATTAAGACTTCTTAACGTCTCTTCACTTAACGTGTATCTCAACTATGTCTTTGTCCTCTAGAACGTGATCCTCTCCAACCCTTTGACCTGGAAACCTGGCAGATCTTCCCCACACTCTGGCATATTTAAAGTTCTCAGAGAGCTGGCTATGTAACTTCTGAGCTACGTCATATACTGTTGACCCTCTCTTCATAAATAATGGATCTGTAGTAGGTTCCTCCATCGGTTCCTTCGTGTATACCCTTATTACGTCAAGGCTGTTAAAGAGCTCCATCTTGAGCCTCCCAACATCGTTTATAGGAACTACTGGTATTCCCTGAACCGTAAACGGTTTAACGGAGGCTATGACGACAGGCTTGAACGTGATTGCTTCAAATAACGATTTTTCGACATCGTCTAACGTTACCTCTCCCATAATCTTAATCACTGCAGACTTAATGCCGAACTCTCTCATGTAATTTTTAATCTCGTCCTCAGTTGTGCCAACAAGTCGACCTAATTGTACCACTCTTAGTCCCTCCTTGCTACTCCTAAACCTTTCAATAATTACCTTTCCCTTGGGTTTCCCCAAAATGATGTTATTGTTTTCCAGGAAATCCTTCATCCTGTAGAACTCGTCTACGTCTTCTAGAACCATTAGGATAGAGTTTGAATTTCTAGCTAAGCCTAACAGCTTGCTCACTATCATCCTAGAATCAAGGATTATCTGGGGAGGATTAACTAGTTGAATCGGTGAATCCTCAAAGTAACACATAGCGGGAACTGGGTAATCTTTAGGATCTTGTTTCACGTTAGTTAGATTACGAACGAGTGGGTTCTTCAACTCCTCCTTTCCTAAGACAAGGACTTGGCCAGCGCCCTCCTTCTCTATGAAGAAAGAAAATCCTCCACCCTTAGTTTTCCTCCTTTGTTTCTCGGCCTCCTCCCTTAATTCAGATAACCTCCTCTTGGCCCAATAAACCAGGTTCTCCGTACCCTTGTGCTTCGGTACGCTGCTTAGGAAATCCTGAATTGCCTTAATTTTCTCCTCCGGCGTCTTAGCGTCCATTACTCTAAGCCATTTAGTTTTAGCTTCAGCAGGGAGGTTAGTAACCAGTTTAGATCACCTTCTCTACGTAAAAGGAAGGAGCATATTTTTGCAATAATTTCCACGACTTCCTTATAATATTTGGCGGTTCCTCTCCTTTGGAGACCAAGTCCTTTACCCATCTTATAGTTTTTGGATCAGAGGGATATCCGCTTCCGAAATCTCCGTACTTTAGTTTTAGTCGCTCTATTATGTTGTCCCTGATGACCTTGGCTATTATGCTAGCCGAGCTCGCCTCAATGAACAATTCGTCTGCCTTATGAACTACGTTAGCAACAAATCCTAGTCTCTCTATCAGCTCTATTACTTCGGTCTCCTTTCCTACTTTATCTACAGTAACGATTTTGGGATTTAACCACGAGAGGGAACTAATAATTTCACTCACTTTCCTATAGGTTAGAGCGTTGAGGTTGTTACTATCTATTTCAAGAGGTTCAGCTTTTGCCACTGCAATTCCCTTACTCCTCTCGATAATAGCGTTGAATAGTTCCTCTCTTCTCTTCCTAGTTAATCTCTTGCTATCCTTCACGCCAAGCTCTTTTAGTTCCTCTCTTCCTTTTTCATCTAAAACTATACCCGCAACTATCATTGGACCTATAAGACATCCTCTCCCCGCCTCATCTATACCCAGGTTCATAACCTCAGGGAGATTACTAATTTAGCCTCCCTTTTACCTCTTTTTATTCTTTCTCTCTGATAACTCTCTCTAGTTTCAACTTTCACTTCACTGGTAAACTTGGACACTAACCTCTTTGCTATGGCCCTGTTCATGAAATAGTAATCTATTCCTTCCTTCAGGATCATGACGTCAGAGAGGTTGCTAATATCTTCGTTAGAGAAGAACGACTCAAAGAACTGCTTTTCGTCCAATGAAATGCTCCCTGATTTTGACCTAAGCTGGACGATAACCTCATAATACTTACCTCTCCTTTTTACACAAGAAGGGCAGAGCACCGATTCGATCTTTATCGGAATCTCTCTCTCGACGTCGAACTTCTCCCCCTCTATCGATCCTGTTACCTTCACTACAACGTATTTAGTTCCAGATCTGTCAGACCGTATCCCTGCAGGCTCAGAGTGATACTCTTCGACGTGCTTATCTAAGCTAATAGACGATAGAACCTCCTCCTCAATCTCAGACTCTAAGTCGTTTCTGAATTGAACCCATCTTCCCTTGAACTTCCTAGAGCCACAAACCTTACACGTTATCACTTCTATTTCCTTAGGCGTTTTGATTATTTCTCTGGTCTTAATGTAACAGGAAGTACAAAGTCTATCTATAAGCTTTACCTCTTCCCTCCCGCAGAGCACGCAAAACCTTCCCGCCATGAAAATCACAGGTTATAGATTTGAGCAAATTTCACCCCTGATACGGACAACACTGCGTTCCTATGAACGAGTCCCCTTCTCATAGCTTCTTCTATAACTTTATCCCCTATCATGCTAACCACTGTGGCCTCTTCAACTAGATTGAGAGCGTAGTCCATCTCCACCTCTTCCCCTCCATAAAACTCCTCGTTGACGTTTAGTATAACCTTATCCTCTCTAAACTCCTTTCCTAGATACTCCTTCTCGCAAATGTTGACGAAGACGTGACCCTCTCCCCTTATCACGTTGAGTACTACCCTCATTGTCTCACTTAGAGCGGTTTCACTGAGTTCTTAGCTCCGCACGCTAAGCATTGAATATACCATATTTTCTTATCCTTAACTAGGACAGTATCAAGGCTTTTACATGTGGAGCACTGAACGTAAGTTTTGATAAACCTGTCCATAAACGTGTTCACTATTGATGACGAGAACTTACCTTGTATAGAAAGCTGCCCGTTTTCGGAGAGTGACCCTGCTGCAGCCAGCTCCTTTAAGAGATATCTCATGCATATTTTGTCCTCTCTCCTGATCCTATCGCAAAATTCCCCAAAGTTCCTGATAATAGTGGTGTTCCCTATGTTTATAATAGATAGAACCGGCAGAGCCTGTGTCTCTGAAGCCAAGTCCTTCTTGGGCAATTTAATGTAAAGTCTGTCTAAGAGAGCGAAATACTGCTTATCGTCTTTATTCATGAAGCTCAATTAACTCTATATAATCACGGAGTTAAATATGTGACTAGTTGAAGCAATGAAGGTTTATTTTGAGACTTACGGCTGCGCCCTTAACAAGGGAGACACTTACTCAATGATGTCTTTACTGAGAGAAAGGAACCACGAGATAGTAGAGACCCTTGAGGGTGCTGACGTTGTGGTCATAAACACATGTGCCGTCAGAATGGAGACCGAGGAAAAGATGAAGAAGAGGATAAGGGAACTCTCAAAGACTGGGAAAAAACTTGTTATAGCTGGCTGTTTGACTGGGGCTCAACCAGGGTTGGTTAGTTCGCTTTCGCCGAGCTCTTCAATGATAGGACCTCAGTCTATAAGTGACATAGTTAAGGTAGTGGAGAGTAACGAACGTGTGATCAGCCTAGATAGCAAGACCCCTTCGATCCTTCCAAGAGTTTTTGACGGGTTAATATCCGTAATACCCATAGAGGACGGTTGTGCTGGTAACTGCAACTTCTGCATTACGAAACTGGCTAGGAGGAACCTGAGGAGTTACCCCTTAAGGAACATAGTTGAAACCGTGAAGAGGATGATCTCTCAAGGCGCTAAAGAGATCGAACTCACTGGGCAAGACACCGCAGTATATGGACTGGATATGGGAGGTAAGGTTACGTTACCAGACGTAGTCAAGGAGGTCGCTTCTCTAGAAGGTGATTTCATGATAAGGGTAGGGATGATGACACCAGAGATGGCAATGAGACATTTGGACTCTATATTAGAGGCTTGGGAAAACCCTAAGGTGTACAAGTTCTTTCACATACCAGTCCAAAGCGGTAACGATAAAGTATTGAGGGAAATGAACAGGAAATACACAGTAGATGAGTTTAGAGCAATTGTTAAAGAGATTAGAAAGAAGTTCCGTTTAGTGAACATTACGACAGATATCATAGTTGGACATCCTGGAGAGGACGATAGCGCATTCGAAGATACGTTAAATCTGATGAAGGAGCTCAGGTTTGAGAGGATCCACATAGCGATGTACTCTATAAGGCCAAACACAAGGAGCTCTATGCTTGCTCAAGTTCCAGGCCCGATTAAGAAGGAAAGACTGAAGAGAGCCGTATCGCTCTATGAGGAGTTATCAAGGGAAGTGCATAAAGAGTATCTGGGAAGACAAATGAGAGTCCTGGCTTTAGAGAGAGGAAAGGACGACACTATTATAGGCAGGACGATAAACTACATACCAGTGATCTTGAGTGACGCAGTACTAGGGAATTGGTACGATGTGAAAATTGTAGACTCTTCGTTCTTTGATCTTAGAGGAGAAATTGTTTAAAAAGTTTAAATTATTGTATACAGATGAGATTCTATGAACGAAGTTTACATAGTTTCTGCTGTGAGGACGCCTATTGGTCGCTTTGGCGGCTCGCTTAAAAGCGTTAAACCCGTAGACTTGGGAGCAATTGTCATAAGGGAGGCTCTGAATAGAGCCAATCTAGATCCTTCTAGAGTCGAAATCACTATAATGGGAAACGTTCTGAGGGCAGGTCATGGTCAGGATGTGGCAAGACAAGCAGCACTAAAGGCTGGGATACCTTGGGAAGTAGACGGTTATTCCGTAGATATGGTATGCTCATCAGGGATGATGAGCGTCACTAATGCTGCCCAGATCATAAAGAATGAGGACGCTGATATAGTGGTAGCGGGAGGAATAGAGTCAATGAGTCAGGCCATGCTAGCTGTTAGTTCTGAGGTAAGATGGGGCGTTAAGTTTCTCTCCGGTAAGAGCTTAAGCTTCATCGATACTATGTTACAGGACGGTCTTACCGATCCTTTCAATTTCAAACTGATGGGACAGGAAGCTGATATGGTAGCAAAGGAAAGGGATATATCTAGGAGGGAGTTAGACGAGATAGCACTTGAGAGCAACAGGAGGGCTCATCAAGCTTGGGAGAAGGGTATATTTAACTCTGAAACAGTCCCAGTTAGGCTAAACGAGGGTAAGCTAGATAGAGATGAAGGGATAAGGCAAGATACTAACTTAGAAAAGTTAGCGTCACTTAAACCAGCGTTCACGGAAAACGGTGTGCATACTGCAGGGAACTCCTCGCAGATCTCTGACGGTGCAGCTGCTCTAGTTCTCATGAGTGAGAAAGCGGTAAAAGAATACGGAGTGGAGCCGGTGGCCAGAATCATGGGTTACTCTTGGGTAGGCATTGAGAGCTGGAGATTCACTGAGGCTCCAATTTTCTCCATAAAGAAGCTCTTGTCTAAGCTTAATCTTACAGTAAACCACTTTGACTACTTCGAGAACAATGAGGCTTTCGCGGTTAACAACGTTCTCCTTCATAAGTTCCTGAACGTTCCCTATGAAAAGCTTAACGTTTTCGGTGGGGCTATAGCAATAGGACATCCTATAGGGGCCAGCGGGGCGAGAATAATTGTAACTCTCTTAAACGTATTGAGCAAGATGCAGGGAAAAAGAGGAATAGCGAGCATCTGTCACGGTACTGGCGGATCTACTGCTCTAGCTGTAGAACTGATGAGACCTATCGGGTGATCACGTTTAGTCTTTACGTTCCCTTATTGCGTGTTTATTTTGAGTCTCACTTGTTAGCGAGAAATCTTATCAAGGATCTGATAATTAGCGAATCGCAACCATAAGTCTGATGAGGTATCCGTGTAACTTGATCTAGAAAGATTTGCAGAACCTATCTTAAGAGGTTACTCGATCTCGCTTCAAGCTCAAATATTAGGTTAGGCCTAGCTTCTCTCTCCTTAGACTTGATCTATACCTAACTAGCTCCTCTTCGGCTTTGTCTAAATATCTGTAAACTGTAGAATGTTCCTTTCCTTTCAATATAAGTTCTAGAGCCTTTTTAGCTATAGGGATCTGCTCGTAAGTACCAATGAGAGCTACGTGATGGTCAGACACAACTATTGTAACACCAGTATATTCCTGTATGATCCTTTTAGTCTTTCCACCCTCCCCTATAATTCTCCCCTTTATCCTGGACATAACAGCTTTGTCATGGGATAGCTGTTTCAAGTCTATAACGTCAAGGATGTACTCTTCTCCTATCAACTTGAACGCGTCTGAAACAGGTACGCCAAGGCCTAAAGCGTTTATTACTGAAACTGTTTTTAAAGCTTGATACGGATTCTGATTCTTTGGATCTACAATAAAATTCTTAGATCTCTCATCATAAAGTATTTCTATTCCCCCAGATCTCGATAAGTCAGATAGAAGGGACTTAACTAGTTCTAACTTCTCATCCGGCACGCTTACAAACATTAGTTCTCCAAGCTAGATAAACTAAATCTATCTAATAACTCTTTTTCGGGTATAACGTCGATACCTTTACTTTTAAAGAACTTATTAACGTTAGCTAGGTCTCTGGCTAACAGTTCCAGAGATCCGTTATCCTTAAGCGGTAAAGCCTGTCCTACATCAATTATGTAAGCTTTATCATCTTTTACCATGATATTGTATTCGCTCAGATCTCCATGCACTAGTTGAGCTTTGATCACCATAGTCTCAACTTGAGCCAAAACGTCTAGGTAAATGTCCTGCGTAACCTCATCTAGCTCCGCCAACAGAGGGGACCTGTTTATTCCATATCCTATAAACTCCATAGCCAGCACGTTTTTTATTAACAGATAGGGTTCTGGAACTCTTACGCCGGATTTATACATCTTTAAGAGGTTGCTGAACTCTTTCCTTGCCCATCCGTATATGAGCTCTTTCGTACTACTGAACTTGGAATTAATCCTATTATCAAGTGAAGTGTATTTCCTTATAGCCCTCTTGTGAGAGGCCGTTGACGTGTAATATATCTTTAGAGCTATAATCTTATCCGAGCTGTTTTTAGCAGGATACACTTTGGCTTCCTTACCTGAGGCAATAGCACCTAGAACAGATTCAACGCTCAATCTCCTCATAACTTGAATTACAGCTAGCGAAGTAGAGCTATCAAAAGTGGAATCGACGGTCTTAAACTCGTCCTTATCCCTTCTTCTCTTCTCATTTTTCTTTCCTATTCTCTATCAACCTCTAAGTTGATCAATTACCTCCCTACTAATTACCTTTTCCTCTGCTAATCTCTTTATCTCATCGTTCATATATCTATAAATTATGTCGGCCTTGTTAGGTTGGAAGTCCCACGGTGCGGCTAACACAACGTCTCCCTCTTTTATCCAAGTTTTCTTCCTCATTCTACCAGGTATTCTGGCAGTCCTTTCCTTCCCGTCGAGACATAATACAATTATATGTTCAGCTCCTAACATCTTTTTAACTACACAGATGACTTCCCCTTCTTGCGGCTTCGGCACATCCCTTGACGGTGCCTGATCTGATCTGTCTTTTTTAGGCAACTAAACGAACACCTTTTTCATTACAACGATAATGGAGAACATTAAAAACTTATTTTAGTTCTTCCAAGTTGTGGAATAATTTCTATGCAAGTGAGCCTTCTATTAGTCTTTGTCTTGTACGTATCTAATTGAGGTGCCTTAGTTAATACAGGTCTAGGCTAGAGAACTTAATAAGGATAAAGATCTTCCAAAGCGTCTACAAGTTACTTAAAGTTACGTAGTTAACGATTCTAACGTTCCATGTAACGTGGAGAGAACGACCTTATCATAAGATCTAACTATCTTCTTGTTCCTCTCATCCTCCAAGAACTTTTTCAATTCATCATTCTTGTTGTTTAGAGCTAACCTAAAGAAATTGAATAGGATTTTCTTAGGTTCGCTTAGGATCTCTTCTGTAATGACCAAGTTAGGTTTTGGTGTCATCATGAGGGTTAGGTGGGTGCCATCTAGTTTCGCTATCATGGCTAGTTTATATGCGCTATATTCTTTAGTAGGAGATCTTTTTGTAGCTTTCACTTCAATGAAATATTTGTTTCCGTCCCTCTCTGCTTCTATATCATGAGTAGGTAAATCAACTGACTTTATATTTACGAAATTCATCGATTCTAGAACTAATCTGGCTCTGTACTCCATTGCGAATCCCATAATTATACCTTTAGCCCTATCTATTGCGTATTCAATCTCATCCTCAGAAAACCCATACTGCTCCTTAAGCAGCTCTAGGGCGTTCACGATACTTTCATCCTTATCAATTTCGTCTATCCATAAAAAATATTTCTACAGAGCGGGCTTCTAATTAAAGAGTCTTTCTCTTACCACCTTCCGCCACCTTTCACGATGAAGAAGGTTGTACACATACCTCGAGTTTTTCCTGAACTTTGCACGTGTTCGGTGAAACTATGATAGGAGAGAGGTCAATATTTATACCCCTAACCTCATTATAGTTTTTGTAATGAGTGTAGAGCTAGAGAAGAGGAGAGGGTACCTTTATCTTTCGTTTAACACTGGAGGAAAATATAACACTTTCAATACCAGGTTCATGTTAGATATGCTTGACACGCTATCAGAGATTGAGAAAATAAGGGACCCTCATTTCCTGGTCATAAGGGGTAGCAATGGTAACTTTGGGGCTGGAGCAGACATTAGAGAACTATTGAAGGCATCTAACGATAAGGAGTACGCTAAGGTGTTTTTCGGACACATGAGGGATCTGTTCGTAAAGCTTATGTCCATAAACAAGGTAACTGTTGGTCTAGTTGAGGGAATAGCTTACGGTGCGTCTATGGAGCTCCTCCTTGTTCTAGACATAGTTATAGCTAAGAAGGGAACAAAGTTTGCGGCGCCAGGAGGTAGACTGGGAGTCTTCCCTCCAGTTCTCGTATCGATAGGACCTTATTTGCTGGGCCCTAGGGCATCCAGGAAGCTAGCCATGCTTGGAGAGGAGTTAGACACCTCTCTAGCAAAACAGGTTGGACTTTTAGATTATGAGGCGGAAGACCTGGACAAAGAGTTGTTAATCGTTCTGAACAGACTTAAGGTTATGTCTCCTTCTGCTCAAGTTAGGATGAGAAGGTTGATATTCTCGGAGATGATTTCCAGTCTAGATAAGGCTTTTGAGGAGGTAGCCACTCAAGTTATATCGGACGAAGCTAGGGAAGGGATAAACTCCTTCTTCTCCAAATCTACCCCTTCATGGACCTCAATCAGTTTCTCTTAGCTTCATTAACTTTCCACCAAAATATATGAAAGTAATAGTGAATATTATTATATATACTAGGTCAAAAGTCGAAGGTATGGTGTTGTAAACTGAGACGTCCCTTATTACGTTATTGATTATAGAAAGGGGTTGATACTCGACTATGGGTCGCAGGGTGGGAGGAAACGAGCTCTCTGCGAAGAATGCGTTACTTAAGAACATTAAAGGGAAAACCACTATGTTAGCTACAGTTTGAGCTACGAAGAGTTTATCCTTTGGGCTAAGACCGAAGATAACCGCCCCTAGTCCAGCAAACATTAGCGTAGCAAGCGCAAGGAATCCTATAAAGGAAAGGCTTATCAGAGGAAGGAAGCCGAAGGCTAAACCTAACGCCAATATTGGAACAGTAGAGATCAAAGTGATCACTATTTCATATATGATGAAACTTATCACCCATTCGTAACTTTTGAGAGGGGAAGCCGCCAATCTGTCAACTAGTTTATCTCTATAATAACCGGCTCCAACTCCCGTAACTCCGAATAAACCGTTTGAAAGGGCTATTACTCCAATCATTCCTGAAATAACGTAGTCATAATATGTGAAGCCTTGCCGCTCCACCGTTTGAAAGTTTACCGTTTGACCGCCTGTGACGTAGCTTTGAATCAAGGCCTTAAGTGATGGGATGAGATAATCGTCCTGTTGGGGGTAATATAGGGTGAAAGTATCGTTGTTTACAGAAACGTAAATGTAGTTATGAAGTAAGGCCTGTTTTTCATTAGAGCCTACTATCCCTGAGAAAAGAACGCTATGGTTTAGATATTCAGCAAGGCCACTATCTCCATTAACGACAACCGTAACGTGTGGTTCGGCTGCAGCCCCAAAGCCGAAAGCGAAGATTATGGTAAGAAATAAGGGGAAAAATATTACAAAGAATAAAGTAGTCTTGCTGCTCAGGTTATCCTTTATGATTGCCCAAGTCGTTATCAAAACGTTCCTCACTAAGAATCACCCAGCGATTCCATTAGGGCCAGGTAGGCTTCTTCCAATGACTGTTTTCTAAATTCCTCCATGAGCTCTAAGGGAGTGGAAAGCCTAACTATTTTTCCATCGAATATCACGGCAACTCTGTCTGAAAGCTTTTGCGCTTCGTCCAAATAATGAGTGGTGAGAAGCACAGTTACACCTGCATCTCTCACGCGTTTTATTGTTTCCCAAACGCTCCTCCTAGATCTCGGATCCAGTCCCACCGTTGGTTCGTCCATGAATATTAGCCTCGGAGATCCAGCTAGCGAACAAGCTACTGCGACTCTCCTTTTATATCCTCCTGATATGTTCCTGAACTTGGTGTTCCTGAAATCAAGGAGATCTAAGCCCTTCATTATTTCCTCTATCTGAGACTTATCTCCTCCGTACAGTTTCACGAAGTATGATATGTTTTCCTCGACCGTGAGATCTGAGAACCCTTGAAACTCCTGAGGGACGATTCCCACTCTTTCTCTCACTTTATCGCATTGCTCAGGAACGATGTATCCCATGACCTCCACTTTTCCTCTGGTAGGTCTTATCATGCAAGTTAAGATCTTAACGGTAGTAGTTTTACCAGCTCCGTTGGGTCCCAGAAGAGAAAATATTTCACCGCTGTTTACCGAGAAAGTTATCCCTTTCAACGCCTCCTTATCTTTTCCATATATCTTCCATAGATTTTCAACGTTGACGATTCTCATAAACCTTATTATGAAGGAAGGGAATATAATTAATTTATCGTAAATCCGTTATTACTCTGATATCCAAAACGTTATTTAAAAATTGATCCCAATTTTAGTGAGAAGTTTAAATAACCTTTTACATGATAAAAGTTATGGATTACCTCTTTGTGTTCCTAACGATAGCAGCGTTGATGTCGGCTTTTTCCATTTATCTCATTTATTTAGTTAAGAAAGGAACAGACGGTATAGGATTCCTACTAGTTCTCTACTTAAGCGGAAGTATGGTAGTTATGTTCGCATCTCTATCCATCTTTTTCTCTACCCCTAATCCAACTACAGAGGCTATTGCTCTTTCGCTCAACTCAGCCTACATGATATTTGGATTAATTCCAATTCTATTCAAAATGAATAAGAAAATAAACGTGAGGAAATGGTACACCGTCCTCATTTTCTCAGTTACTATGGCCATTTCTGAGGCTTTGATGGGGGAAACGTTTTACTCGATTTTATCAAAGCAGCTAGGAAACCCACTTTTAGGCGTTCAGAATTATTGGTATTTTGGCGTAATGATCTCAGAGATGACCTTCACACTTATCTACTCCATCTTTAAAGGGTTGGATAAGAACCTGAGAAACTTCTTACTAGTATCTCTACCAGTAATGGGTATCTCTCCCGTTATCTTAGCAGACGATGAGGCATTCGTAACCACCACTATTTGGCTTAACGCAAGTCTAATGATAGTAGCTACAATATTGATCTATGAGTCCCTATATAGAGACAGATTGAAGAAAACGCAAGATACGATGACCTCCCTGGAGTTAATGTTGGTGTTCACGCTCATGATGGGAGGAGTCTTCTTCTATTATGTAACTGGTAGTTGGTACTTATTTGACTTCTCAATGTTAGCTGGTATGACGTGGTTCATTTACAGGGCGATCGAGGGGCCCAGCAAAATTAAGGGAAACTATCTAAGAGATGGTAAGTGGACTTTCACGTTCATTCTTGTAACCTTTATCATGGAGTGGTTCATGGGAGGGGTCTTAGATTTCGTGACTGGGACTTTCTCTCCTGGACTACAAGGATTTCTCTCATCTCTACCCTTAGGTTTCGTTAATCCTGCCTCCGCATACGGACTAGGAGCTCTATTTGATTTCCTCTCGATATTCGGATCGGTTACAGGATCGACTTGGTTCTTGCTCATGATGGGAACTGAAATGGGTATGTTAGCGGTCTTCAGGATAGGTCAGCTGAAGCTTAAGGAGAACAAGATAAGGATGTTACTCATGATATCCGCCTACGCAATTTACACCATATATCTGCCATCTTTCTCCCCTTTGGCTCCTAAATTGCCATACGTGCCATACATGTGGAGCATGGGATTAGGAACGTTAGGCCCAGTATCATCGCAATATCTTATCACTGGTATAATAGGAACTTACGTTGTAAGCGCAATACTCTCCTTCCTTTTCGGATCAAGGCAGATATGCTCTGTCACATGTACAGCTCCAATGATGTATCAGGGCACCTTTTATGACTCCCTAAAGACATTTAACAGGAACTCCAAGTTGGGTAGAAAGACTCTTACGAGCAAGATAAGACCTTGGTATAAGGTTATAGCTTTGTCCGTCTGGATCTCTCTGCTAACGTTTGCGGTGTTGTCTTTCTTAGATCAAGATGGAATATTAAATGTTCAAATATTCGGGAACGACCCAACTACCTTTCTCTACGCATTTTACTTCAACTTCCTTTGGTACGTAGTGTTCATCTCGATACCGTTTATGGGCTCCTACGCTTGCGTCACTCAGGGTTGGTGCTCTTGGGGGAGTTTCAATCAGCTCTTCGGCGGATTAGGACTTTTTAAGTTAAAGGTGAGAGATCCTAGTGTTTGTGTGAAATGCGAAAGCAAGGAGTGTGTAAATGCCTGTCCGGTGGGTAATACAGACCTACCTGGAAACTTCATTAAGAGAGGAGAGTTCAAGTCAATGAGATGCGTAGGAATTGGAGACTGTGCGGAGGCCTGTCCTTACGGCAACATCACGTTCTACGACGTAAGGTCATGGTTAAAAGGAAAACTAAAATAAATTATTTATTTAATAATCATAGTACTTTTAGTTAACTTCAATTATTTCTGGCTATAGTTTATGGACTAATTTTAACTTTTATAAAACAAACGTATATATCACCAAAGCACTGTTAAAGAGTGATATGAGTACTCCTATAAGTGGGTTGGTAAACTTCGTTAAACAGGTCTTCCAACTAGATAAGGACTGGTTATCTAGGATAACTATGGCTATGATTGTGTTAAGCCTTATTTGGGGCATTCTTGGTATCATAGACGCCCTAATGGCTAGGATACAAGAGGCAGTCTGGGCCACTTCCAGTAATTTTATATTGACTTCTCAGGAGTATTACGGTTCTATAACTCTTCATGGAGTTAGGGACCTTTTTGGATTCGCAGTCCAGCTTGAAATAGCTATATTCGCTTTTATCTCGCTTAGAATGTTGAAAATTCAACCAAGGTTAAAATGGTTTATGAACTTAGCTTTTATCATCTTTAACATCTCCTTCATGTTGTTAGAAGGGCCTATAGTACTTTACCCTACGTTTAACGACAACTACTTCTCTGCCGGCTCCTGGTATTATCTCGCGCCTCTAGGGTTGCCCAACTACTCTCAGTACGTGTTGAGTCCTTTGTGGTACGTTGGTATGGAGCTACTAGACATTGGCACTTACATGTTCGTAATATGGTTAATCTATCATTTCTATTTAGCCTCTAGGTCGACTAAGGAGAAGTTGCCTATTTTTGCAGTGTTTGCACTAATGACGTCGTTAATGATAGCTATAGGTTGGAGCGGTGAGGCGGCCGCTAACACATGGGACCTATTGGCTATAGCTGGTGTCACTGGAATGAACGTAATAGCTAATCAAATCGCTTTTTGGATACTTGGACACTCGATAGTGTACATAGTCTGGATGCCTGCAATTGCCTCCATGTATTACCTCATCCCGTTGTTGGCTAACAAACCGCTTTACAGCGATAAGATGGCAAGGATAGCTGCGCTAATGTATCTGATTTTCTCTAATAACGTCCCCATTCACCACCTTTACATGGTTAACTTCCCTGTATCAGTAAAGGTTATGCAAGAGGTGCTTACTTACGCCGTAGTAGTCCCATCTATGCTAACTTTCTTCAACTTGTGGGCAACAGTTAAAGGGGCATCAGTTAAGGTTAACCTCATCTCTTTGTGGATTTCAATAAGCTTCGCGGGAGCTATAGCTGCAGGAGTAACAGGGATCTCTAACGCGGATATTTCCTTCAACTCCATTATACACAACACGATGTGGGTTCCCGGGCATTTCCACGCAATGATATTCTTCTCCATTGTTCCTGCAGGTTTCGCTACACTCTATTATATGGTGCCAATGCTTACTGGTAGGATGTGGTATTCAACTAAGTTAGGATGGTTGCACATGGTTGGATACATGATAGGAACAGCGATGATAGTATATGGATTTGACAATTTGGGTTTGGCAGGATTAACTAGAAGAGCGGAGATATTTCCCAACACTCCCGTATACGTGTCCTCAGAAATAATATCGGCAGTAGGCGCCTTCATAGCCGACGCTGCTACATTAGTCTGGCTGGGAAATCTAGTGCTGACTCTTCTTAAGGGCAGGACAGCTAATCTTGAGGGTTTGTCAATAGGTGAGACCATAAGTACAGTAGCACTCCAGTTGAACGCTCCGGAGCTAAATACAAGCGGTTTGAATAAATTCCCAAGTTATTTTGTAAGCATTTCTAGGGCAATGAAGTCTGAGATTCCAAAAATTAGGACTTTCCTAGGTAGGAAAAAAGGCAACTTGAGTTGAAATTAAGATACCTGTTTTTTAGAACTAATTTCTTTCAACATCTCCTCTATTTCTGGAAACCTTTTCAATTGATAACGTGATAGTTTCAATTCACCGTCTACGTAGACGTCGAATATTCCGTTCTTACCTTGCTCGAGTTCTACTTTTACGTCGTCAAAATATGATAGTATCTCTCTAGCGGCCTCTAAGGCCCTGTCTAAGTATCCGCATGGCCTGCAATACACGATTTTAACTTCGTGCATATATCGATTACTTTTTTATTAGTTAAATAGTTAAGTATTAACGCAAAGGTAAGATTAAGCTAATAATGAATTTATGCCCTCTTTTCCTATTGTTATTAAAACGTTGCCTCTCGAAGCTTTTGGCTTCACCTCGAGCGTTCAGAAGTTGTTTCACTATGATCTTCAAAATAAAGACTAAAGAAATCAGCTCAAGCCCTCATCTAGAGTTACAGGTTCTTACTGTTAACGCTCTATCTCAGGGCTTAATGCACATTCAGGCTCACTCAATTTTCTAAATTTATAAATAAATCCTCTTATAAGCTAGTCGTTCTAAAACCAAGACCATGTTATGGCTCATATTTACATCTGGTAAGTGTAATCTCACCTGTGATTACTGTGGTGGTTCGTTCGATAGGACTACAGTGCCTTGGGAAGTGAAATATGATATCGAAAAGCTGAAAGGACTGATCTCAAGAGATCGCGATCCCACAGTCATATTTTATGGGGGCGAGCCTCTATCAAATCCCCTTTTCATAGAAAGGTTTATGGACGACATCCCAGCTAATAGGTATGGGATCCAGACAAACGGTACAATGATAAAGCTTCTCCCTGAGAGATATTGGCGAAGGATGGACGTTGCGCTCCTATCAATCGATGGGAGAAAGGAAGTTACAGATAAGCATAGAGGGAGGGGAATACACGATAGAGTAGTGAAGAACGCCAGTTACCTGAAGTCGTTAGGCGTAGAGACGATAGCTAGGATGACCGTGACTGAGGATTCTGACATATTCAGTGAGGTTACATATCTACTAAATACAGGAGCTTTTGATAAAATACATTGGCAATTAAACGTGATATGGAGCGAAAGATGGAACGTTAAGCAGTGGGCTGAAAAGAGTTATCTACCAGGGATAAAGTCACTCGTAAGACTGTTTGAGGAGGGCCTCACTCAAGGGAAAATAATAAAAATAATACCAATTTTGGGAGTGATCAGTGCCCATTATTTCGGAGGGTATAGAGGATCACCATGCGGTGCAGGATACAACTCAGTTTCAGTTACTACGGACGGAAGAGTGTTGTCATGTCCAATAGCAGTTAGAGAGAAGTGGGCAGAACTAGGTAGGGTAGACTCTGGCTTCAGACTTATCGAAGATCCCCTCCCGCAGGAATGTAGGGGATGTGAGTTCAACAGAGTTTGTGGAGGGAGATGTCTTTACGCCTCGCAAGAAAAGTATTGGGGAGACGAAGGCTTTAAGGTGGTAGACGAGATAAATAAGGAGTATTTAAGGAACGTATTATCTATTATACCTACTGTAGATCATCTTATAGAATCAGGAAAAATATCAAAAAGTGACATATATTACGATCCAACCAAAGACTCCACAGAGGTAATTCCATAACCCGTAAGGGGAGACCCGCAAAGTAATAAAGGACGTTTATCCTATAATCTTTATGGACTCTTCAGCATTCTTCAACGAGATCGCAAAAAAATGGCAGGATATATGGGAAAAAAGGAAAGTATTTGACGCTAACCCTTCAAGTAAGGATAAGTACTTTATAACTGTAGCTTTCCCTTATACTAACAGTCCTCTACATATTGGCCACGGTAGAACGTACGTAACTGCAGATATCGTGGCTAGATATCAACGCATGATAGGTAAGAACGTTCTCTTCCCTTTCGCCTTCCAGTTCACAGGTACCCCTATCCTTTCCATCTCAGAGGCTATAAAGAGGGGAGATAAGGATATAATAAACGACTTCTTCACTTTATATAAGATTGATGAGGAGAAAATAAAGGAGTTTCAAGATCCTCTCAAGTTGGCACAATACTTTAAGGAGGATATGGAGAGGATGGCCAGAGCTCTGGGGCTTAGCGTTGATTGGAGAAGGGAATTTACAACCGTCGACCCTAGGTTTGAGCAGTTTATAAGGTGGCAATTCAAAAGATTAAGAGACAAAGGGTTCGTAGTCACTTCAACGGACGCAGTTGGGTTCTGTCCTAATGATAACTTCCCCGTTGGTATGCATGACACAAAAGGTGACGTCGAGCCTGAAATTCAGGAGATTGACTTAATAGAGTTTGAGGGAAAGGACCTGGTCTTCCCCGTAGCGACCTCAAGACCAGAGACCGTTTTTGGATCCAACTCAATTTTGATAAATCCTGAATCTAAATACGTAATAGTTAGGGGCTCTCATTGGGTTTTGTCTAAGGAATCCTTCCAAAAGCTCTCTTATCAACGTGAGTTAGTTCCTGAAAGGGAAATAGAAGGGAAAGAGTTACTTGGCGTAACAGTTAAGAATCCCATTACTGGGAAAGACGTGAAGGTATACCCAAGTAAGTACGTGGATCCAAAAACGGGAACGGGCTCCGTTATGGGTGTCCCAGCCCACGAGCCTTTGCACTATCTAGCTTTATCTGAGGTCTTGGACGAAGTTGAAGTTATTCCAGTAATATCTACAGAGGGATATGGTGACTTCCCTGGGCCCGAAGTACTAACCCTATCAGGAACCAAGAACCCTGCAGAATTGAAAGATTATATTGATTCACTTTATAGGGAGGAGTACTATAAAGGCGTCGTTAGAGATGACGTAGTAGATTTGGTTCCAGACTACATGAGACCCTTAATAAAGGAGAGGGTTGTGGGGAAAAGGGTTCCAGAGGCTAGAAAAGCTGTAGTTGAGCTCTTGAGAAGCCTGGGTAAACACGATACAATATATGAGGTACTTAACGGGCCTATTTATTGCAGATGTGGAACCGAGATAGTAGTTAAGGTAATAAGAGATCAATGGTATATCGATTACGATAACCCGTTCTGGAAGTCGTGGACTTTGAAGGCTTTAGACCAGATAGATGTAGTGCCAGAGAGCTCTAAGAGAGATCTAGCTAGGGCCATCTTTTCTTTAAAGAAGAGGGCTTGCTCTAGAACTAGAGGCCTCGGAGTTAAACTTCCTTGGGACGAGTCGCAGATAATTGACAGTTTGAGCGATTCCACGATCTACATGGCCTTCTATACCATTTCCCATAAACTGAATTACGATCCTGAGAAACTAAACGAGGAGTTTTGGAATTACGTGATGCTAGGTAACGGAAACCCGATTGACTTATCCAAGTCTATTGGTATACCTGAGGACGAACTTAAGGCTTTGAGAGAGGAGTTCTCCTATTGGTATCCTCTAGATTCTAGGCATAGCGGAAGGGACTTAGTTCAAAATCACTTACCATACATGATTTACAATCACTTAGCTATATTTGGCGAAAACCTTGTTCCAAGAAGGATAGTAGTTAACGGTTTCGTGAGGGTTGGAGGGAAGAAGATGAGTAAGAGTTTTAGGAACATTTATCCTTTGTACAAAGCGATAGAGGAGTACGGCGTAGATCCCGTTAGGTTGGCCTTAACTGTTTCCTCCGAACTCTCAGAGGATACCGACTTTGACACGAGCTCGATTAAAGCCATTACTGACCAACTTAGGAGAATGTATGATCTAGCCGTAAATGTGTCTAAACTAAAGAGCTCAGGTGAAAACGGCCTGCCAGAAAAATGGTTGCTTTCCCTTATTCATTATAAGGTTAGAGAAGTCAATGACCTAATGAACTCGTTAGACTTTAGAAAGGCCTTCAACGTTATCTTATATGAGTTCTATGATATAGTTAGAGATTACATAAGCATGGTAAATTTCCCTAACAAGTACACCCTGAAGACAGTTCTTAACATATGGAGCAGACTGATCTCTCCTGGGGCACCTCATATAGCCGAGGAAATATGGAGCATGTTTAACGAAGATTTAGTCTCGCTACAAAGATATCCATCTCCTGAAGAGTTACAGGTAGACGGTCAGGCTTTAGTTCAATTGGAGTACATAAGGTATTTAATAGAGCAGGTTAAAGCACTAGCCTCTCTTACAAATAAGCAGCCTGAGAAGCTTATAATATACGTCTCGAATTCAGACGAGCTTGGATTGCTGAGGGCTGTATTAAGAGGATTAAAGGATAGAAATAACCTTCGTGAGCTAAGTTCCGCCATCGGGCTAAGGGAGGAGAATCTTAAGACTTTGCTTGAGAAGATACAAACCTTGCCATCCACGTTAAGAGACTTTATTACTGTTTATTCCATTGATGAGTTTAAGACCATAATAGATAACCTCAATTTCCTAATGAGGAAACTTGATGTTGACGAGATCCAAGTTTACAGATCAGACGACTCATCCGCGCCTGATATTAAGGGGAAGAAGAACAGTACCTTACCGTTAATGCCTGGTATAGTTATCCTCTAGGTGTAATCTCTTGGAGCTGTTAAGTACCCAAGAATTGCTTGAAAGAGTAGGAAAGATGATAAACTCTTCAGTTGAGAGGATAGTTGTCCTGACAGGTAAACTAAGCGAACTGTTAGCCCAGGACTTACTAAGAAAGGCCGCTAGTGGAATCGACGTTACTTTAATAACTTCGGATCTAAACTGGGGTAGATGGCTTGAGAACAGAGCTAAAGGATATATGAGGGAGGAGGAGGAAAAGATATCTAAAGAAATTAAAAAGTTGTCAGAGAGCATAGAGTTATACTCCAGGTTACCCTGGATAGTTCTTGTTTTGGTAGGAGCCATATGGATAGTCCTCTTTTTACGTAGGCTTGGTCAGCTTGAGATCATAGGAAGTATAGTAGTTGGACTTGCCGTGTTCTCATATGTGTTCTACTTTTCCTACAAGAGAAGAAGAGACTGTAAAGAGGAGATAACGGTAAAAGTAGAAAATAGGAAAAGGATGAGTGAGGAGTATAAAGGGATTAGGGAGAGTTTAGCTAAAAAGATGCACGTAATAGAGGTGGATTTCGACGTAAGTTTTAGCGTAGTTATCTCAGATTCAAGTGCAATAATTACTTCTACACCTCTTGAGACTGAGAGTGAGAGAGGTTATCACGTTATAACAGAACTGAGCAGTGAGGATGCAATAAAAATAACGAACTTTATATCGTCTACGCGATCCTTGAAACGGCCTTAAGTATCTCCAATCCCTGTTGTATGCCCTTCTCGGCCCCCTTTATCTGGTTTTCCTTGAAGAACCTTTCAATTTCCTCCTCTCTTCCAACTCCTAGTAATGGTATGACATCCGCCATAACTCTCCCAAAGATACCTGTCCCTCCGTAAATCTCAGCAACTTTCTTCGCGTGCAGTTTAATCCATTCCCAAACCGCCTCCCTTACAGAAGGGTAAAATAATGAATATTGAATTGACCTAATTATATCCTGTTTCTTCATCTCTCCAGTGAAGACCATACTCAATACGTTTACTACTGTATATGGCGACTTCATGGATAATATAGCGTTAAGTATTCTCACCTTTTCCTCATCAAATTTTGAACTCCTATAGTTATGTAGTAATTCGTCCAGAGCTTTTGAGCCCTTTGATACAGCGTAAGCCACAGCTACCGCGCTCTTTAGATCTCCATCCAGCAGTTCATAATTTCTAAATTGCTCTGAAAGCGAGCTTGCGAATTCAGGATCCATTTTAGATAGGTTGATAGCAAGGATAGAGAACGTCCTTCTACCTATTTCGTCTTCTCTTCCCTTCCACTTGTTTACTTGTGTGCTGTGAAATTCGATCGCAATGTTTCCATATTTTTCTGCGTTAATTGCATAAAGGAAAGATAATTGATCGGCTAACTCTAACACGGGTAAATGACTTTCAGCATTGATCAACTTTTTCACAAGCGATATGTATTCTTCTTTACTAATCTTACCAGCCAATAAAAACGCGAAGTAATCGTTGATTAGTCCCCACTGTTCCTCAGCTGTCAATTTGGTGGCTAAAACTGGAGCCAGTTCGTTGTATAATACTCTGTAAAACCCCGCCTTATCTAAGTTCACCTTTATACTGTCTACCTTTTCTCCAACTTTTATCTCCAAGTGTTTGTCTTCCATCATTACGTCCTTTCTCTTTCCATTAACTTCTATAGTAATAGGAATAGGGTACGTCTTATCGGGAACGGGAAGTAGACCAAACCTCTCCTGTGTCAATTTTATGGTATCATCATTAACTTCAACCTTCACAACGGGATAGCCTTCGTTTAAGATCCATGCAGGCATGATCTTTGAAACAGGTTTTCCTGAGGTCTCCTCAAGACTGGCCCATAGATCCCTCCCTTCAGCGTTACTATAGCTATATCTTTTAAGGTAACTCGAAATTCCCTTCTTAAACTCATCCTTACCAATGTAAGACTCAATCATCCTGAGGATTGAAGCTCCCTTACCGTAACTAATGTCGTCAAATATTTGTTCCACTTCCTGAGGAGTGTTTACAGTAGCCTCTATGGGATGAGTGGTTGGTATAGAGTCTTTGAGAAGCGCACCAGCTGTCTCATCTAATAGAAACTCCCCCCACATATGCCAATTCGGTCTTAACATATCAATGATTTTGTAGCTCATGAATGTGGCGAAACTTTCGTTAAGCCATAGATCATTCCACCATTTCATTGTAACTAGATCTCCAAACCATTGGTGAGCAAGCTCGTGAGCCACAACTTCAGCAACCCTCCTGACGTTCGAAAATCCAGACCTTTCGTCAGCTAACAAAGCCGTTTCCCTAAACGTTATAGCACCCCAGTTCTCCATAGCTCCAAAGGCGAACTCCGGGACTGCAATTAAGTGTACCTTGGGCAGTTGATATTTGATTCCAAAGTACTCTTCATATGTTTTAATGAAATCTCTAGCTAGTTCCCCCGGAAGTTTAGCCTTAGATATTTTACCGGGTACGGTCGCCACTATTATCTCCGGTTTATTTTCTATTTTAAATTCCTCAAACTTTCCTATTCCTACATAGAGTAGATACGTTGACATGGGTGGCGTTTCTTGGAATTCATATATTACCTTCCCATCGCTATCCTTTACGTTCATTACAGGCATGTTAGAGATGACTTGAAGACCCTTATTCACGCCTATCTTAAGCTTAAATTTTGCCTTGAATGCAGGATGATCGACGCAGGGGATGAACTCTCTAGCGTGACTTGACTCAAATTGGGTAGAAATCATGTGAGTTCCATCATAGGGAGCTCGGTAAATCCCCACTAAAGAATCTCTAACTTTCCCAGAAAAATGAACTGTTAACTTTCCTTTTAACTTTCCTGTCCTTATTTTAACTTTGTCATCGTGTACCTCGAAGTCAAGATCTAAACCATTACTTTCAACCTTTGATATCGTAAGTCCGGATGAATCTAGCTCCAAATCTCTTTCCGTCTCTAGATCAATAGTTTCCACTCCTTTATAGGCTAACTCCTTAAAGTCAAACTCTACAAAAATATCGTACAGATTTATTTTCATAAATTGAGACGTGAACTATTGACTAAAAAGCTAACCGTATCTCTCCGCATTTAGAAGCTATCAAGATCCAATTATCGTGAAGTTTGATTTTATTCTATATACTAATCTTCAGTCCGACGAGTTTGTGCTCTTTCTTGAATTACTAGCATTACTAAGTAAATCTGAAAGGATTTATTATTAGATAAGAATTGATATCTTACTTCATCCGTTAAAATTTGATACCTAAATATGGGAGTCTATATTGAGGTATTATCATTAGTAGTACTTAACTTAATATCGCAAGGTTTATAAACGTCAATAGCGTATTAACATTCAATGGCAACCAAAATAAAGTTCAAATATAAGGGCCAAGATCTGGAAGTGGATATAAGCAAAGTGAAGAAGGTTTGGAAAGTAGGGAAGATGGTATCGTTCACTTACGACGACAATGGCAAGACAGGTAGGGGAGCAGTAAGCGAGAAAGATGCCCCTAAAGAGCTATTATCTATGATAGGGAAGAAGTAAAGGGCCCTAGTCAGTTTTTATTTTTTAGATTTCTAGTTTACGAGTTTATTGTTAAGTGTTTTTACGATTAAAGTGTAATAATATATCGGATCAATGAATATCGTTCAGAAGAGCTTGAGTATATCCTTAGGTTTATACTCTATTTTATAAACTATGGAGTGTAAGAAAGTTGATCTCAAATGAGAATAGCCGTAACATATGATAAGGAACAGACTCTAAAACCTTTGGAGGAAGCCGAGATAATAGCTATAATAGACGAGGAGAAGAAAGAAGTAGAACAGTACGAGAACCCTGGGTACGGTATGAGTAAGGAAATGACCATGCATGCTATATTGGAACTAGAACCCGAGGCGATTGTAGTGAAGAACCAATTCCTATGTCCAGGGTCTTATATGATGAGTTACGGTAGGCTGAAGTACATTCCGACTCAATACAATTCACTGAACGATGTTTTGCAGCATTTGGAAGAAATAAAGAAGAATATAAGAGAAGACCTTGACGAAGAGATGTATGCAGAGGCCTATCCAGAATAAATTTTTATTTATATATAGCGAAAATTCTTGATTCAAATGGTTGATCATATTATAGAAGTTTTAATTTTTATTTTTTCACTTATTATAACTTGGGTTATTGTATCTGTACCAGTCTGGTTATCTGCCAAACTATTCTCGTCCCACGCAAGCTTGGGCAAGGCAATGTTGGCTACCTTTTTAGCTCTTCTAATTTTTTTCCTACTAGCGAGATTAATAAGTCCACTCAGTCACCTCTTAGGCCTCTTAATTGGGTTCGTAGCCGTTTTATGGGTTTTCAAAGAGATATTTGATGTTGGTTGGCTTAGTGCATTGGGAATCGCGATAGTGACCTTCATAATAACAATAATACTGCTCATAATTTTAGCCGCTGTAGGTCTTGGGCTTGGCCTACTCTGAAAGTTTCATATTTAAACATTGCTGCTAAAGTGTCATTTGGAGCGTTTTGAACTAGGGTTTGATCTTTGAAATGAAGAAACCCTCGCTTTGATCTAAACTAGGGTAGGTTCTCATCACCCTCATCCACACCTTACTCCTTTTGTATCCGAAGTGTGCAGGGTCATTTGTCACTTTCTCAAGGTATTTAGAGTAGATCTCAACTTGCTTCTCTCCCTCTTCCGGGAAAAGCGAACAGGTGGAGTAAACTATTTCTACTCCAGACGAAAACGCATTCTTCAGTATCTCCCTTTGGATCCTAACAAGTTTATTCAATTCAGTTTTTGTCAGTCTAAAGGGAATTGAGGGATCCACGTTTATTGTTCCGCTATTAGAGCAGGGCGCGTCTATGAGTATCTTATCTACCTTTCTTACCTTGAAATTGGAACCGTCCGCTAGTATGACGTCAACGTTCTCTACCCCCCAAAGCCTTAGGAGGCGTCTCTGAAGATTTACCCTCTTTTCCGAAATATCAAGTGAAACGACATAAGACGAATTATTAGTGATTTGCTGTATCAATGAGGTTTTACCTCCAGGTGAACCTCCTATCTCTAGAATGTTTTCTCCAGGCTTGGGATTTAATACGCTCACCACTATGGCGCTGGACTTATCTTGAGGTATGATAAGTCCTTCCCTAAATTCGTCAGTTGAAGAGGGTTTAGGTGAGATCCAATTTAAAAGGAAATCGAAATCTTCATCCAATGAAAAGGAGTAGCCTTTTACTCTTAAGGACTCTATTATTTCATCTCTATCTCCTTTTAGAGTATTAACTCTTACCCAACTTCTCCTCGAATATAATCCAGCCATCCCGTTATCTCCAAGAAGAGGATACATTCTTTCAAAAATCCATCTGGGAAGAGAGAACGGATCTGGTTTAGCATTAAGCGCTAGCTCAACGGCCTCTCTAGAAAACGGTTTAACATGAGGATACACTCTAATAACTCTAGGCAAAGACCATAAAACTTTGAGGTATAGTTCATAGCATCCTGGTAAGTTGGGTCGACCTCTTATCGCTCTTTTGAAGCTTGCCTCAGGTGATGAGTTATTTATAAAACTTAGTGCTCTCTCTATAACGCCTTTGCACTCATCAGTTGGACTAGGAGACTTCACCCATCGGTTACTCTTCACTTTTCATCACCTTACGCAGCCTTTAGGTAACGTGATTAACGTTAAGTTTTTGAAGAGTGATTTTTAACATAAAAAACTTAAAATCAATTAAAGTACCTCCAGCTCGTAAATTTAACTCTATCTATAGTTTCGTAATAATGTATTCAAATAACTGGAAGTCGGGCAAAGGTTGGGACTGCGTAAGGACTACATAGTTTCCCTTCAAAGCCACGAAATAGTATGTTGAACCATAAGGCCCAGTGGTAGAGATGTTAAAGTATCGAGCCCCATCGAAGGTTCCATTTGTTGCTAAGGATTCCGGACCTGATTGAGTTTGGTTTGAACTAATCTTGGTAGTGGAGTAAAGATAGTTATAGAGTTGAGTTGAATTGTTTCCTTCTACAACGTTGACACCTACAGACTCTCCACTGCTAATACCTGAACTTAAGTAATACACAGAGTACTGTGTAAACTGCCCTTCACTAGTGTTAAGGTAAGCTACAACATATTCTACAAGTGGTAAAGAGGAAGTGCTAGGATAGAAGAAATTAGGCAAGGTTAAAGACGTTCCGTTATGTCCTACAAAAACTTCTCTTGCTAAGTTCAATATTGCTAACTGCTCATTGTTTGAAATTCCAGTTCCGTTTACCATTATCACGTAATGGCCTATTACGGTATGAGGGACCTGTTGAGATGCGTTAGGTTGCCCTGGAAAGTGGAGTATTAAGATCGAAATGATAGATTGATTGTTGCCTTCTTCCTGGAGGTACTCTTGATACAGGGCATCAGCATCGGGATAGATCCCGTTTAATACTTGTGAAGAGTTTATCTCACCGAGCGAAACTATTTTCCAATTAGGAAGAATGGAGCTTATCTCCGCCTGAGTTGGCAAATTTGGTGTAGATATTGATGAATTACTCATAGGGGTTGATAGACTACCCGTGAATACGTGATAGTCCAAATACAATAACGCTCCAATCACAAGTACAACCAAGGCAAGTCCTATACCTATTAACTTTACTTTCTCCATTGGGTATCTCGCGATAACGCATTTAAAAACTCTTTCGTTAGTTTAAAGGTTTAGCGCTTGGATAACCTGACAGGGAGTATCAACTAAGGTAACGCTCTCCTCAATTAGACTTGAAACGCTAGAATCCAGACCTTTTATAATGAAAATGTTTCTGATGCCGGCCCTCTTAAAGGCCTGGAAGTCATATATCGTATCTCCAACTCCAGCGCTCTGTTCAGGCTTTCCTTTGAGCTTATCCAAGGCTAAATACACAGGATATGGGTCCGGTTTTCCTATAGGGACCTCATCTCCAGCTATTAGTAAATCAGGGCTTATCCCTACAGCCTCTAAACTTCTCAAGGCAGATCTCCTTAATGAAGAAGTAACTACGGCTGTAGAATAACCTTTACTTTTGGCTCTAGTTACGAGTTCCTTCGCACAAGGTAAAGGACTCGCTTTAGTAGATACTAGCTCATCGTAAATAGCGTTTTTAAGTTCAAACAGCTCTTGATATCTCTCCCCCGCTAAGGTTTTAGCGATGTCAATAGTTCTCCTCCCCATAAGAAGGTCTAAATTAACCTTCGCTTCTATACCTAGTCTCTTTAGCGAGATCTCCCAAGCCTCCTTGTGTACGGATGCGGTATTAGCTAACGTGCCGTCAAGATCAAGTAACAGGACTCTCATTTGCTGATCACGGCTTCAGATATATTTATCCATTTTATCTTATAGCCTAATTTTTCTAAAACGTCTACAATGAATTCTCCCTTCTCCTTAATGACATCTTGAAGCTTTCTTCCAGAGTAATCCTCTTTCGATAAAAGTTCCAGCAAGTCCCTCTTGACATAGTAATTTTTCAAAAGTACATATTCAGGGAACTCCATTAAGTCCTTCCTTAGCGTAGCCTCTGAAACACCATACTTCGATGCGATCTCTTTTAAAGAAATGACAGGATCTCCCCATAGCTTATAATCTATCTTCCTAACGTTAGACGCCTCAATTTGTTTTAACAGTTTATAGACCTTAGTTACATCTACTTTTCTTTTGTATGTAACTAACTGTAGCCCCTCTATCCTGCCAGTCCCTAACTCCTCATTCACTATAGGTATAATGAGTTTCGAACTTCCCTCCAATTTCTTAACCTTTTCCCTTATGTAATCCTCCGTCCAGAATCCTACAATTTCGATGAAAACCTCAAGGTGATCCTTTAGAGCGATAAAGTCAGGGAGGAAGATTCTTCCGTTAACTACGATAGGACCTGGTTCCCTCTCGAGTTTCCAGTCCTTTATAGCGTTCCTAAAATCCCAATAGAAGCTCTCCTCTATTGAGCTATCGAATATCTTCTCATGTGATGAATTACTACTTATCCATTCTAGGTTTTCCACCTTCAGCATGTAGATTCTCCTCTTCTTCCTTCCCAGAACAATTTCAGCTTCCGCTTGCCATGAGGGAGAACTTACCACATATGGGATTAGGAGAGCTAGGTTCCTTCCGTACTTCTCCGAAGGCTTTACCAGCGTGTATGGCCCTATTACGTCAATCTTAACGGGATTAGGATAGGCGATATACATAAGCCCTAATCTTTTTATCGTCCTCAACAATTCCTTCCAATTCAATTCTCCTGAGAACGTTACCTTATACGATTTGAATAAAATTGATTGAAATAGAGAGAGGTTATACTCCTTTGCTATATCTATGGCACTGGGAACTTTTACTTCCTTTATGATCTTGCTTTCCTCCAGATCAGCGTACATTAATTTCTCAGCGTCCACGTTAAACATCTCGCTTACCTCCGCTATTCTCTTCTTCCTCTCCTCCTCCGATAGCGCAGGTCCCTTACTGAAGAGCTCCGCCCTTATCTTTTTCGAATCGATCGTTGACTCTTCAGATAGAGTTAGGTACCTAGATATAACTTTGTGCAACCCTCTCACTAGTTTAGCTCCGTGCGTTGTCTTTCCGTGGACCCTTTCGAGTAACTTTACTTCTTCTTCAACCTCACCGAACGTCTTATAGGGCTTGTATATAGAAATCATCTCGTTGATTAGGTCTAACTCCCTCTTCCCAATGAAGAGAGGGTATATCCTATCTCCATGTATCTTAAACCTTACCAGTTCACTTGGTAGCACTGGATCTCCTCCTGCTCAGGTTGTGATCAGAAGTTCCTTTGCTAACTATCTCTACAAGTGTAGCCACCTTCCCCTCACTCTTTCTCAATATCCTACCCAGTCTCTGCATCATCTGTCTTGAAGTACCGTATCCGCCCAGTACTATCCCCACACTGGCGTCAGGCACATCAACTCCTTCGTCAAAAACGTTCGATGCAACTATAACTTTGTAGTCTCCGGTTCTGAACTTAGAAAGTATCTCCTTTCTCTCATCTTTAGGAGTGAGGTAAGTCACTGCAGGTATGAGAAACTCCCTCGATACCTTATACGCCATGTCTACATCTCTAGTGAAAACGATTATCTTGTGACCCAAGTACTCCTTAAGGATCTCTTTAAGCTTCTCCAATTTGCTCTCTGAATTAATTGATATTTTCATTGATTCATGCCACGCTAGAAGCGCATCACGGGCGTCTTTGTCCCTTCCAGCTAAATATATGAGTCTTTGAAAATCTCTGGGACTGCTCATTCTAAACCCTTTTTTTCTAAGGTAAGATATGAACTTTCCCCTCAGCTCCTCGTACTTCTCCTTCTCTTTAGGAGTTAACTCGACGTAGAGCCTCTTTGTCTTAAACTCTGCTAAGTACTTTCCGCTCAGTTGTGAAGGATGAAGTCTAACTAGGACAGGGCCAACTCTGTCCTCCAGTAATACATGTCTCCCGTCCTCTCTTTCTGGAGTAGCTGTTAATCCCATCCTAAAGGGGGAAGCCATAAGCTCGGCTATGTTGATGTAACCAATCGATGGAAGATGATGAACTTCATCAAATATTACAAAAGGAAACTTATTTCCTAATTGTTCCACCTTAATGTAGGCTGAATCGTAAGTTATGACGGTTATTCCTGAGAGCCTGTCCTCTCCTCCCCCTATTATACCAGGGGAGGCGTCAAGTAACTCTTCGATCTTATCAGCCCATTGATGTAACAGTTCTATTGTAGGAACTACTATTAGGGTGGCTACCTTTAACGTTGACAATGCCTTTATACCTATAACAGTCTTCCCAGCTCCTGTAGGTAAGACTAGAACCCCCCTCTTCCTGGAAAGCCATAATCTCAGTGCACGTTCTTGATACTCCCTTAACTTTATGTTATCCTTCACTATAGGAAAGGGTAACGGATCCATTACGTTATCGTCTACCTCTATCTCCCCTTTTCTGAAGTATTCTAGAGCACTTGCATAGTTGTATGCGGGGGCCACATAAGCCTTAAAGTCCTCACTCCACTTGAATGATGGAGCGTAATGAGTAGATAAAAGAAGTCCCTTGAAATATTTCAGAGAAACCAACTCAGATTCTAACTTATTTAATATCTAAAAGTTAAAAATCATTGTCACTACCTACCAAAACAATGATAATAGAACCCATAGCTTTTGAAAGCCTAGGAGTTAGGTCTCAGGCAACATACGTTGAGACAAAGGATGTTAGAATAGTTATCGACCCTGCGATATCTTTAGCTCCTAGGAGATACGGTTTACCCCCTCACCAGGTGGAAGTTGATACGTTAATGGAACTTGCCAAGAAAATAATCGAGAGGGCCAAGATAGCTGACGTTTTAGTAGTAACTCACTATCATTATGATCATCACGATCCTGGTTACGTCATCCCTAAAGACGTCTATAAGGATAAGGTTGTGTTGATTAAGGACACTAACTCATTTATTAATGTCAGTCAAGGAAAGATAAGAGCCCCTAAGTTTCTCAGATCGATAAAAGGTTTACCTAAGGAGATCTCCAACGCTGATGGTAGAGAGTATAGGTTTGGTGGAACTAAAATCAGCATCTCTCACCCTGTCCCTCATGGAGCTGACGTTAGATTAGGATACGTGATTCAAGTGAATGTGAAAGATGGCGATACTTCAGTGCTATTTACATCAGACGTTGAGGGATTACCTAGTGATGAACACGTAAAGTTTACATACTCAAGCAATCCAAATTTCATTATAATAGACGGTCCTCTAAGCTATTTATTAGGTAGGGCACTTACAGAGGATCAACTTCAAAGCTCTGTTAAAAACATGGAGAAGATAGCCAAGTTGGGTCTTGAGAAGATGGTTGTAGATCATCACGTTTTGAGGGATCTCAACTACCTTAAAGTTTTGTCCAGTCTTCATGACGTAGCCAGATCTGCCGGAGTTAAGGTAACAACTGCTGCAGAGATTCTAGGGCTTGAAGTTAGACAACTTGAGGCCAAGAGGAGGGAACTTTTCGCAAAGGACAACAGACCTGCTAAGATCCCTAAAAACCTAGCTGATCTTCTTAGAACAGACCAGTAGGGACAGCAAAAACTAGAGATAACGCGTAACCAGCTAGGTAGCTTCCTATCAAAGCTAGCAAACCGGTCCCTATTTGTTCTAACGCTCCCCTATATTTGGGTAAGCCAGTGTAGTTAGTGGAGAGATATCCAAAAATGGAGAGAGTTAAGAGTATGAGAAGAACGGAAGATATTAGTGACACATCGAAGCCTATCCTAAATACAACGTCAAAAGTGAAAGGAATCAAGGGAATAAGACCTCCTATTATCAAGTAGAGAGCCATAATTAAACCTAGCCTGATAGGTCTTTCAAATTCTTCAGGGAATATTTTTAGCTCATGAATTAACATTTCGTTTAATATAACGTTCTTATTTCCCATCAGTATTTCCGCTATCCTCTTAGACTCTTCGTGACTGAAACCTTTCTCCCTGTAAAAGGCTATTAATTCGTCCTTTTCCTTCTCAGGATAATGCTCAATTTCATAGCTCTCCTTTCTTATCTCGTTATTGAAAACTTGCATCCTGACTCTGGTCGAGATGAATTCGCCTACTCCCATAGAAAAAGCCTGAGCTATCGTTGCAATAAGTCCAGTTATCAACACTATTAAAGAGTCATGGGAGAAGCCTGCTGCCCCTAAGGCAATGCTACCTACTCCTATTAAGCCATCCTGTATTCCGAAAACCTTAGTTCTGAAGACGTCCGCTTCCTGGGTCTTATGTTGGATTTCCTTATGTTCTTCAACCATAATATGAACTAATTGTTATTGATTAAAAGGATTGCGTGAATTACGATTTGTCGTAGTTGACTTTATACTTTTCTTCATCAACTCTTGAGATCAATCCCGAGTAAACACCCCATTCCAAAAGTATCAATTGAAGCTGATATTTTCCTTCAGGTTTGTTGTATTCCTGGATACCCTTCCTCTCTAAGGCCTCCATAAGGCTCTCTAAACTAAACTCCTTAAGCTCAAGCGCCGTCTTAAACGGTTCAGTCTTTACTAAGCTATCCTTGAGTATTTCCTTTCTTCTCTTAATGTTAGATTTAAGAAACTCTGAACCCTTATCCGTTATAATTATATCGCCCTCACCTACAGTAGCGAAGCCCATATGGTTAGCAGCGTAAACTATGGGCATCAAGTCGTCAACGTCGACTTCCATCTCCTTCTCCACTTGATATAGGTCCGCCTTACCTCCGAAGACGTTTTGGAGAACCGATAATAAGCCCAGTAAGTCAGCTATCCTTGCATCAGAACTAATGACGCTCATAAGATAATGATAGACCCAGTGAACTATTTCAATCTTTCTTATCGACGAGTGCTCTCCTACGTTTCAACATTTCCTTTAAACGCACGACGATATAAATTCCTGGAAACAAGTAGAAACCTAATATCATTAGCACGTCTAACAGTGTTATTCTTAGGTTATCATCTATCTCTGAGAGAGCAGTCAAATGGGCCTGGGACGAGGTCGACGAGATTATTGCTAACACCGCGAGTACTAAACCGGTATTTATTGCGGTTTGATTTCCTCTCCATGCTAAAAATGAAAGAGTGAGTAATACTACTACAACAACGTATGTAGTTAAGGAAAGGACAGGTGGAACTACACCTAATAGGAAATACCCTCCAAGCGAAAGGCAAACCGAGCTAGCTATAAGCAAGGCTGTGTAGATGTTCAACTTAACATAATTTATACATTCGTCGTAAATATATAATTTGCCCCATCATGTGATCCGTCACCAGGGAAGTAAACTCGATTTTGATCAGCATACGTTATGTGTTTCACTCCTTGAGCTCTATTTTATGTAAGCTAATGAGTAGTGAACCTCTCAATGTCAAGCACTAGGATTCAAAGCAGTAATATCTAATTGCACCTTTTATAAGATAGGGATCTCCAATATAAATATCGTGAAATTACCTGAAGCTATAATTGAAATAGGGAGGGATTCAAGGAATGAAGCTAATGACGCGCTGGAGGGTAAGTTAAGCACCGACGAAATAGTAAAAATAAGATTGGATACAGCAAATTTCTATCTGGAGAGAGCCAGCGAAATCGTTAAGACGTCTCACGTTCTAGCTAGCGAAATGCTCTTTAAAGCTATAGTTGAAGGTATTAAGGCTTTAGGGGACTACTTTGGTTTAAAGAAGGAACTAAGGGAACTTCCTGTATTTCTTACCGACATATTGGGCGAATGGGTGGAGAACGCGTGGGAAATAGGAAAGAGGTTGCATTACGATGGGTACATCTTTGAATTCCTCCAGGTTGACGATGTGGAAGCGTACGTGAAATTCGTGAAGGAATTTGTTAAAAATTGCGAAATAGCTGTCCTATACTGATTTACCTATACTGATTTAGTGGTTTCCCTCAAACGAGATGGACACGTTAATATTTTCTTCTACCTCAAGGTCTGTTAAATTATATGAGGAGATGCCGGTAACGTAGAACTTGGCCTCATAGACGCCTTTCTCCAAGTGCAGAACGGATGAAGGAGAAGAGAGGGTAAGAACTAAGACGTGGCGATCTCCCTTTTCATGACTAAAAACTACTATGATGTAAATTGATTTTATATTTAAATTATGGTTTAGTTTTACTAAATAATTGCCGGAATGATCAACCACAAATTGCCTAGTGAACGTTACATTAAATAGATATCCGCTAGGTTCCTTTTGAATAGAAGTGTTAACAAGATTTACAGACGAGAATACAGCAGCACTTATTGATATAAGCAGGAGCAAAACTATCAGAGCGGACTTCATTTTGAGCCACCCTTGAGGAGATACTTGACTTTCCCTCTTTCCCTCACCTCCTCGATAATGCCCAATCCGATCAATCTTTTCACTCGTCTGTATACGGTTGTCCTAGGTAAAAGTGAAACTTCTGAAATCTTATTCAGGCTGTCCGCCCCATTCTTTATCGCTTCTATTATCCTTAAGTCCCTTTCATCTAGCTCATTGGGTTCAACTAATTGAGTGCCGCTTCTGGAGCTCCACAACAAGTAACCAAAATATGCAGTGACGGAACTGCTCGCAATAGTTGAATAGAAATACGGATTGTTAAACAACGAACTTCCGCTTACTAAGTAAAAGGCTATCGTAACGTTACTTGAGTTAAAATCGATATTTAGCTCATTATTGTTTTCAGTGAGTGAGCTAGGTGTAGGATTCATGTATGATATCCTTGAGTTTAACGGGAGAATTACTGTTACGTACGATATGTTAGGTTCGTCTATTGAGAGCACTCCTCTAGACTCAACTTTAAATGAGGCTCTCGCAGGTAGTGATGTAGGATAAATGTAATTTCCAACCTTGGTTACGTTTTGAGAACCTTCTAACGTCCAGTTCTCCGGAACGTAAATCCACTTATATGAATCGAAGTGGACTACGACCGTGCCGTTGTAGTACATCACAGCGCTTACCTGGCCTGAACCGTTTAGCGAGAGTGCGAAATACAAAATCAAAAAGATAATCAACTTCTTATGCATGAAGCTAGCACCGTAGAGATGGCCAAGATCAGTAGACCAGCATAGAACAGCAGCGCTAACGCTAAAGATAACCTAGAGTAAGCTGGAACCAGATACGCTAAAAGTTTGATTAAAGGTTCCATTAGCATGTATAATAAAAAATAGTTTGGAGGTTTATAAAAATCTAATGTGTTACTTCTTCCTTCTGAGTAAAATTATAGCAACAGCAATTATTACAATTATTATTATGATAGCAATGTAGAATAATGGATTTTGTAGTAGAACAGTGGTGAGAGGTGGCGTAACGTTGACTATGAAGTGATCGTTTTGAACAAAAGGCACAAATGACCCGGTTTGATTCCATAATAGTGTTAAAGTTAACGGATAGCTTCCTACTGAGGCTCCTCCACTAACGTCAATTACGTAAGTGACATTTATGATCTGTCCAGGTCCTATATCTCCTAAACTAGATTCAGAGGCAGTTAGAGCTTGGAGTGGGTTAGAAGAGCTCACGTGTGGGTAAATTACGTCCGACGTTCCTAATATCGCTTTCACGTTCTTAGCTGTTACGTTGCCTATATTCTTGATTTCGAGAGTGATAGGTACCTTTGTATCGCCCGGTTGTAATGATGAGTAGATTACGTTGACTATAGTTAGGTTAGCCTTTGGATACACAGTTAATGTATAGGACTTTGTATACGTTCCACCATCGTAGAATACGTTAAATTTGAGATCGTATTGACCTGGATTTACAGAGTCAGGTACGTTAATTAGGTAAGTTATGTTGAGGGGAGTACCAGGAGGTATAGCACCTACAGTGACGTTGGATTGAGAGACTACAGGGAACGGTGATTGAATTGTAATATATGAGTTTTGGGCAGTTGCAGTTCCATAATTTGTTAGGAGTACTCCCACTCTTACATCATAAAATCCAGGGAACACCTGAGGTGGATCAGTGAAAACTGAAATAGTAATCTTTGGAGGATATATTGTGATCGGAACGTATTGTGTTAAATTAACATCGCTATAGTGTATTACTATAGGGATGTAATAAGTTCCAGGCGTGGCATTTTGGTAGACGTTAACTGTGACAGAGCCCTCATTTATCTCTCCAGACGGAATAATTCCAAGCATAAGTGAGTTTTGAGAAAACTGAACAGGGAACTCGTACTGATTGAAATAAAGAGACACGTTGAGTGCATTAACGTCCCCCAGGTTTCTAACTATGAAAGTTAAGGGCAAGTTCTCTTGCCCTGGAGCTGCAGTTAATGGGGTTGAAGTGGATCCCCATACACTTGATATGAAGAAACTTTCGTAACCAACAACAGGTATAGTGATAAACGTGCTAATGCTCTCTCTAGATGAGAAGTACTGGATTTCAGCTGGAACTTGATATACTCCTGTGGTAGCATTAGGGTAGACTGAAGCGTAGGTCGTCACCTCAATCGGTTGGCCAGGTGGCAAATATCCTATGTTTAGGTAGTTCTGCATGAACTTTATCGGATACGTTGAGGTCAATATTATTGAAGCGTTCGAGAGCTGTACGTTTCCCTGATTGTTAACTATGAGCGTTATAGGGACGTTATTATCGCCAGGAGCGACTAATTGCGGAGAAGAAGGAGATCCCCATACAGCCTGTACAGAAGCTCTAGCGTAACCTAGGATAGTTACAGGTACGTAAATAGGTGCGTTCTCATTGAAGTAGTTTATAGATCCCTTTATGTAATAAACTCCAGGGGATGCGTTAGAGTAAACCGAAGCGACTAGAGTGGTTTCCGAATAAAGACCTGAAGGAATTATTCCTAGATATCCGCTCTGTTGTAAGAAGTGAAGAGGATACTCATTTTGAGGGAAAGTAATACTTACGTTGAGTGCATTAACGTCTCCCAGATTGTTTACTATTATAGTAAGAGGTAGTCTTGGCTCTCCAGCTCCTGCTATTATGGGATCACTTGTACTACCCCATATTGAATTTGCAGAGAAATTGAGATAACCTGTGATAGGTATAGAGATTGATGTGGTCAATTTAGATGATGAGAAGTACTGGATTTCAGCTGGAACTTGATATACTCCTGTGGTAGCATTAGGGTAGACTGAAGCGTAGGTCGTCACCTCAATCGGTTGGCCAGGTGGCAAATATCCTATGTTTAGGTAGTTCTGCATGAACTTTATCGGATACGTTGAGGTCAATATTATTGAAGCGTTCGAGAGCTGTACGTTTCCCTGATTGTTAACTATGAGCGTTATAGGGACGTTATTATCGCCAGGAGCGACTAATTGCGGAGAAGAAGGAGATCCCCATACAGCCTGTACAGAAGCTCTAGCGTAACCTAGGATAGCCACAGAAGCGTTAAGAGTTTCATGGAATTTTTGAAAATATGATATAAACCCAGCCACCTTGAGGCTTATGTTGTAAACTCCTTGCTGGGCGGAGCTCTGAATGTTGTAATAATAGACGACGCTTACCGCCTGGCCTGGGTTCCATCTTAATAAGGTAGTGTTTTCTGTATTGTTATAATAACTGATTAATTGGAAAGGAAAGATCGAGAAAGCCGATATGTTTACGTTATAAAAAGTTAAGCTATTGACGTTAATAATAGTGAAATTTATTGGAACGTTAGTCATACCTGGGGCTAAAGGTTCCTCTAGAGGTCTAGCATACATAATAAAGTGAAGTTGCGGGGGCGGAGAAGGTATTCCAAATCCCTGGTCAATCTGTAAACCAGTAAAAAACGGACCAATCAACATCAAGCCTAATATCAATGCAAGATATATTGACCTTAGTTTCATGAATGCTAAAGATATATCTTTAGTATTTAAAGTCATGTCAAGATGAGGAGACCAATTATTACATTTATATTGGAAAAAGATAGAAGAATTGAGATGTTCTAAAATCTGAAAGTAAAAGTCTGAACGTTGATGTTTCCAGTCGTATGATCATGATTTAATTGTTATTTATTAGCTACAAGATAAAAGCTGAATAATCCCTCTAGCGAACTGGCTTAAGTTATCAGGGATATGCAGCTTCGTCAAATCAAAAATATTTGGATTTAAAATATTAATAAATGATTAGTTAAAGGCTCGAAATGTCACTTAATCTCAGTTATATAAACTCATGAAGTGATCCTTACTTAAGAAATATGAGAGTCCTTTTGCTAACAGGTAAGCTGGCTCGGCCAATTCTAGAGGAAGCCATTAAAGGATATGAAGATCAAATTACGATAATATCGTTGGATTATCCTGTAGCCTCCCTAATGAGCATGAGGTATATCCTTGAAAAACTCAAAGCTAGGAAGGATGAGATTTCATCCTACGATTACCTTATCCTTCCAGGTTTAGTGTACGGAGACGCTAAGATCCTGGAGAAAGAACTAGGCGTAAGGACTTATAAGGGAACGGAGAACGCCTGGGATGTAGGGAAAGCTATCGAAGCCTTAAGGAAAGGAATAGAGCTCTCAACTATTTATCCAGCCGATGTGATCCTGAAATCAAACTTCAAAGAAGAAATAGAAGCTACTTTAAGGAAAGCAGAGGAGAAAGCGATATACTCCTTCGACATAGGTCTGAAAGTCCCACTGAGACCTCCACCTTTCAGGATATTTTTAGAGTTAAATCCATCATCTCCTCTAGACAAATGGATTGAAGAGGTGGAGAGAACTAGAAATTTCGTTGACGCTTATGTTGTGGGATTCCCAGTGGGATTTAACGATATTGATGAAGTGAGAAGAAGAGTAAAGGCGATAAAAGATATCGCTCCCGTTATTGGTATAGACAGCGATTCCCCGTATTTATTGAAGGAGGGAATTAAGGGAGGCGCTTCTATAGTATTTAACTTAAATGAGACAAACGTTTATGATCTGGAGGACTTTAGGAAGGATGCGGCGTTCGTTGTTGCCCCTTTTACTACTGAAAACAGAGCCCAAGAGACTTTAGAAATTGTTAAGAAGGCAAAGGTTAGAGGCTATGAGAAATTAATAGCTGATCCAGTGTTGGGTCCTCCTCTGATGGGGTTCACTGATAGTATTATGGAATACTCAAAGCTAAGCCGAACTTTGCGAGACGTACCAATGTTAATGGGATCTCTCAACGTTACAGAACTGTTAGATGCGGATAGTCATGGGATAAACTCTTTACTATCTGTAATTGGAAT
This sequence comes from Metallosphaera cuprina Ar-4, assembly GCF_000204925.1. NCBI lineage: Archaea > Thermoproteati > Thermoproteota > Thermoprotei > Sulfolobales > Sulfolobaceae > Metallosphaera > Metallosphaera cuprina. Next base: position 1,334,928 of record NC_015435.1, read on the forward strand.
GGAACTCGGTATTTCGATCTTCCTTACTATGGAGAAAGGTAAAACTAAATGGAGCTCTTGGGAACTGAGGAGAGCTACAAAGATGATGACTGTGGCTCACGAACAGGGAAAAGTCCCTAAAGGTTTGGGTATAGATCTTCTTATCGTTAAGGAGAAAAAAAGGGTCGAGGTTCCTCCCATATCTGGACAAAGGATTAAGGCTGAAAAAATAGAGCCTAAGATGGATTCAGGATACTTTCGTATTTTCCTCGAGAACAGGAAGATAGTCGCATCCTTCTCAGGAAGAACCAACGTTCTAGTTGAGGGAGAGGATGGACTGTCTGTAGGAAGGACCATCTTAAGAGAAATTGGACAGATTTCCCCTGATCACGCATTATATCTAGGTTATGAGTTAGCCAAAGCCGAAATAGCTAGTAGTTTAGATAAGAGTTATATTCAAGATGAACCCTTAGTGAGGAGGATTGGATGTGAGGATAGCAGTTCCAAGGATTACGATTCTTAATGACGGAGAGTATAAGTTAGCAATTGCACACTATCCTCTCGAAACAACTGGTGAATGCGTTAAAAAGTTGTTAGAAACAATGAGACTTTCGTCGTGTAGTTCACCTCTATGCTATCCAAAAATATTTGGCGGTATATTCCTCTTTAATGGGTTTAATCCTATATGGAGGGGTGAGTACGATGGGTTTTTCAAAGTTAGCAGAGAGGGAGCATGTGCAGATGATAGACCTAGATTCATGTCCAAGATTGAAGAAGGAAAGAACACATGCTTAAAAATAGAGGAAGGAATAGTGGAGTTCTTATCTAGCTGTGAATCTTGCACTAGGGTAGATCCAATTGGACTAAGGATGATAGTAGATTAACTTTTAATTATATTATCAGTATCACGGATACTCTACTACGGCATAGGAATCTCTCCCTTCGTAAATTTTTACTGATATCTTAAAATTATTTCCTAATGAATTATATATATGCTTGGCGATCTCTATTCCTATGTATTCAACGGTGGGATAAGGAGCCTCAATGAGTTTGACGTCAACCCTAAAAGGAGAGGCGATATTTATCTTTTCAAAGTCTTTTTTTGGGACTATAAACTTGTGATCCCATAGAGATATGGTTTGATTTACTAAGTTCCTTAACTTGTTGAAGTCTACTACGAATCCGTTGTCTTCGTTAATGTCTCCCTCAACTTCCACGCTTACAGTGTAGGTGTGGCCGTGAAGCTGGTCATCTTTAGGGGAAGACAGCGTATAGTGGGCCGAATCTATAGTAAAACCTTCTATACCTACTTTTATCTTCATTAATCTCTCACCATGTTCTTATTAAAGTGTTCCCATAACGCCTCAATTAAATATCTGATTTCGTCACATATAGATCTTATATCAGGATCTTTGATAATCCTATCTATCTGGCCGTTCACGTTTACCAGAAAATTAAAGGGCCCTTCTGCAATCACTCTATTATCGAAGGTCACCTTTTCCCCAAGCGACGTGTTACCCCCATACTCCACTAATCTGTAAATAGCGTAGGTTAAGGAATCTATGTTTACTCCTTGCCCTGTTATTCTTTCCTTTACCTCCCTTCTTAGCACTGAAACCTGTTCTTTTATTAAGCTCACTAGGCTATCTATAACCTCCAGCCTAGATCTGAAAGTTTCGTCACTCAGGAGGGATCTAAACTCAGTTCCCTCAAGGCATTCAGAGTTGCAAGGAGCTTCCACCTCTATTATATCAATTTTCATGGATGGTCTTTGAGACAAATACCTTGACGCCCAATAATCCATAACTTTATTTCAGTTTCTTTAAGACTTTAAACATGACCATTTGGGAGCTGATATCTGACCTATCTGAGTCGATTCTTTATCACTATCGTGAGAAGTTAAGGGGTCTGATTTTTCTAGAAGGAAATCCTAACCTAATGTTGGTCATACTTGAGGAAGTTGATACTATCTCTTTCTTAGCTAGGGGACAGATATTTAATTATTTCTATAAGTCCTTAAGGAAGACAGAGAAGGGCAAAAAGTGGGTCTTGGAGAAACGTTCTGACCCATCTATCAGGGGGATTATCATAAGCCCTAAAGAACTAGAGTTCAATCTCCCTATCGTTGTTATCATTTCTTCACTAGGACACGTTCTTTATGACCCAGATAACATCTTTATTCAATCTAATAAAAAAATTGTAAATTATATGGGGAAAAAATTAATTGATCTGAAGAACGTTAAGAGAGGAGAGGTGGTTGATATTTGAACAATAGTGCCCTAGCATCAGAGTACCTTTTAAGGGCAACGAGGACCTTGAAGGAATCAACCGAAGCGTTCAATGACGGCGATTTGTACTTTACGGTGGTGAGGTGTAAGGAGACATTGGATAACATTGCATCAACTTTGCTTTCTCTTTATGCCGTGATCCCAGAGTCAGGTTCCTCAGTAGACGTGTTAGGTTATCTAATAGAGAGTAGAGAGTTGGACAGAACCACGAAGGCTGTAATATCAGAGATTCAAGACTTGTGGAGGGAGATTTTCCCTCTAACTCTGTTACACGAATCACCGACTAAGGCTCCTTCGGTTCCAGCAAGACAGGGAGAGGTCGATTTATTGTTGAAGAGAGTAACGTCCGTCTTTGACAAGGTGAGGGAGATCTTTGATGGATTCCACAATTGACCTTAACGACATTACGTGCTCAAGCGATCCATTAGAGGCCATAGAGTTTCTCAAAGGGAGAGACGTCGTGTTTACAATATCTAAAGATAGTCCATTTTTTATTTTTATTAAAAATAAATATACTATTAATATTATTTCAAGAAAAGGTGACACAATATACTTTACGATAAGGTCAGATGGCTGAGCTTCTATAACTGGGTTAGAAGGGAGTTTGGATACTCTATAAGAGGGGATTACGTTTCCGCATTGTTGTTGAACATGAAATTGAAAGTCGATTTGGAAAAAGATCTAATGGATATGTTGGATGGAGCTAACGTGGCCGTAGTGGGAGCGGGACCCTCTATCGTAAAGGTTAAGGAATTGAACGAGGACGTAATAATTGCTGCAGACGGTGCTACCAACTACCTCGTGGAAAACTTTATTGTACCAGACGTTGTGGTTACAGATCTAGATGGAATCACCAGCTATCCGCGTTCGCTTTACGTAGTCCACGCTCATGGAGATAACATTCAGCATCATTGGAAAACTGACCTAATGGGAAGATTTATCGTTACGGCGCAAGTGAGCCCCTTCGGCGGAGTGAAGTTGTATGGAGGTTTCACTGATGGGGATCGAGCTTACCTGATCGCAAAAATTTTCAACGCCAGAAAGATAAAGTTATACGGCATGGATTTCGACTCAGATTATATAGGTAGATATTCTAAGCCGCACTATAAGGCAGACGTTCCTATGACTTATGTGAAGAGAAAAAAACTCAACTTAGCCAAAGAGATTATACATACCCTAAATAGGAAAGATTTATAAAAATAGGGAGTTTTTTATTAATGTGGTAGAGGGATGAGTGTTCTCCACTAGGAAAGTTAGGATATTTGATACAACTTTACGGGATGGGGAGCAAGCCCCTGGTATAGATCTCACTATAGAACAGAAGGTGAAGATAGCGAGACAACTTCAGAGATTAGGAGTTGATGCGATTGAGGCAGGTTTCCCTGCATCTTCAGAAGGAGAGTTCATTGCAACAAAGAAAATCTTAGAGGAGGTTGGGGATAGCGTAGAAGTAACGGGGTTAGCTAGGGCAAACAATGGAGATATAGACAGGGGAATAGAGGCGGGACTAGCTAGTGTACACGTGTTCATAGCCTCTTCAGACGTTCACTTAAAATATAAGCTAAAGATGACAAGAGATCAAGTTTTAGATAGGATTTACGAATCTATTAGGTATGCAAAATCTCACGGGCTTATAGTAGAGTACAGTCCAGAGGACGCAACTAGAACAAACGAAGAGTTCTTACTCCAAGTAGTAAAAACGGCAGTTGAGGCCGGGGCGGACAGAATAAATATACCCGATACGGTAGGAGTTATGCATCCCTTCAGGTTCCAACAGCTAATTAGTAAAATCACCTCGGTCTCCTCTGGTAGAATCATTAGTGTACATTGCCACAACGACTTTGGATTGGCTACGGCCAACTCCATCGCCGGCGTTCTTGGCGGAGCAAGACAAGTGCATGTAACAGTGAACGGGATAGGAGAGAGGGCCGGAAACGCCTCATTGGAGGAGGTTGTGATGGCACTCAAGAAGCTCCTGGATTTTGATGTAGGAGTTAAACCTTGGCTGCTCTATGACACTAGCAGGCTTGTGTCAGAACTAACTGGTGTTCCTGTGCCCTTCTTTAAGGCAGTAGTTGGTGATAACGCTTTTGGACATGAGGCCGGTATACACGTTCACGGTGTTATAGAGAATCCGTTAACCTATGAACCGATGTCACCTGAAGAGGTCGGAAACTTCAGACGATTAGCTCTAGGTAAGCACAGCGGAATCCACGGGTTGAGGAAGATCTTAGAGGAACAGGGAATATATCTGGATGACGAGAAACTTAAGATAGTGTTAAGCGAGGTAAAAAGGATAGCAGATACAGGTCGGAAAGTCAGTGCGGAAGACGCTAGGAGGATAGCCTCTAGATTTTTGAGTTCTTAACTGTCTATTTAGCCAATGATAAAACTATTCGGTCATTCCATGGTTTCAATAGACGATATAATAGTTATAGACCCTCATGACGGTGGAAGTATAGGGCTCTCTAAGCCGAGCTTGACTAAGGCCAACATCGTGCTTATAACTCACGATCACTTTGACCATAACGCGTATCAAATCATTGAAAGTGAGGATGTGAAGATAGGATACTTAGGTGAATTTCGCATTTCTAAGTACAAGGTTAGGTCCTTTAGGGCCAATCACGACCAACAAGGGGGTAAAGCGAGGGGGAAAACTAGCATATACGAAGTTAACAAAGAAGGCGTGTCTTTCGTTCACATGGGAGATATAGGGGAGATACCTAGCAAAATCTTAAAAGAGATTTCACCTGACGTTCTAGCCCTCCCAATAGGAGGTACAATAACAATAGACTGGTCTCAAGCTATTGAGGTAATCAAGGAATTATCCCCTTCAATAGTAATTCCCCTTCACTACTGGATTAAAGGACATTTAATGCCTTTAGATCCTCCAAACGAATTCCTTAAGAACATCAACTACAAGCAATTCATTACCAGAGAAGTAGATGAAACAAGAATGGAAAAAGGAATATACTTATTTCAAATTTAGCTTACAATTTTATTCTCTCAACTCTTGCTACTGGTACCGTTTCCTTGCTCATCTCATCTTTAACCATCTTCTCAATAGCTTTCCTGATAGCTTCGCTTCTATTCAAACCGTACCTTATTGCGTATCTATCTAACAGTTCCAATAGATCTTCCTCCGCTTTAAATGTGATTACTCTCATTTGAGACCTAATAGTTATATTAGATCGCTATGGTTTAAGTATTTTCTGTAGCGATACTACCATCTTCCTAAATAAAGAGGAAGATCTAATTAGGAAGATTAATATAATAGTAGCCCCTATATTTTATATGAGAGGAAAGTACAGTGCCAACTATTCACCTTTCTATCCCGGAATGGATGTATGAGGAACTGAAAAGGAAAGCTGAAGACATGGGCATTCAAATAACTGACCTGGTTAAGTTCTACGTGAAGAACGGGATAGAAAACAGGGGCGAAGATTCTTCAAGGAATGAAAATACAGAGAAATTGGAAGAGTCGATAGCGTATCTTGAGGCTAGGTTGGCTCAACTGGATCTATTAGTAATGGAGATGGCAAAAAAGCTTAAAGTGCTTGAGGAAACAGATGATGAGCAGATGGAGATAGATCAAGCATAAATATTCTTAACTAAATTTTATTAATGGGCCTATGGGATTTGTGATCCTGGGTTCCAGGGTAGGATGAACATAGGTGGGTCCCCTTTCAATCATGTTAATGATGTGGCAGAGACGTCCTGACGTTAGATGAAGAGGGATAAAAAACTGATTACATTGATATTAGAGTCACGGTTCTAATTATATTCGGATTTCTTCTGATCTGAGAAATAGTCCTGTTAACATCGTCTAGGGATTTACCTTCAATTTCTATTACAACGTCGTACTCACCATACACAGGCGTACCGTCTTTTACACCTTCAATTTTTTTCAAATCATTTACAACATCTAGTTCTTTTCCAATTGAGGTTATTAATAAAACATATGCTTTTAGGTTTCCCATACATTAAAGATATAGTTTTCAATTAAAAACTTTTCATCACTTAAGAAGGAGTCTCTCAGGATTTAAAATCTTTGAAGAGATAAAAATTAGAACAAGCGAAGCCGTAAAGGTTCCAACGTAGAGCGTCAGCATCATGTTTGTGATACCAAATACACCATCAAGTAGTCCAGCAATTATCTGAACGTATGGTATCAAAAGGATGAACGAAAGTCCTCCCAATGACGCAAAGTTTAGAATCAAGGCAGAGAAGGACGCCAGCATTCCAAATCCAGTTATTAAGAAGTTTATAATCTGAACGTTTCTCTGAGACCCTCCTATTAAGATAAGTAAGATCAGCGAGATTGAAGCTGTTAATAAGACCATCAGTAGGTACGCTATCATAACAGAAAGGGCGAAAGAGACGGTAAGATTGGTGCTCCCACCCACGATTATAGGTGAGAATATCGAGAAGATCGCAAGCCCTATCAGATCTCCTAAAGAAGAGATGGCCCCTAATGATATTGAAATAAGTAATTTAGCTAGAATAAAATTATAGGGAGAGATGGGGGATGCAAGTAAGGACTCTAATGTTTTCCTTTCCTTCTCTCCTAAAATACCATCGGTGAGGAAAAATATCACTGGCGTTGAGGCTGGGAATAGTATTAACGAGATCACTCTAGCTAGTTGCCCCAACCTGTCTACACTTCCCGAAGTGGGCTGTTTGCTAGGCTTTATGTATCCGAGTTGGATCTGCAAAGGATCTCTCACCACTGAGGGGTTGACGCTCACACCTGATCTGTTTTCCAACGTTTCGATCCTGTGTAACGATGTGTTATACAGGATCGAGTACAACCCGTTATTTACAAGCTCCTGGGCCGTACTTTGGGACGAGATAAGAACTATCTCCCTTACGTAAGCTACCTCATTTATGCTAGTAATATTTTTTGCAAAATCGGGAGGAAATATAACCTCAACGTCGGGAACTATGGAGAAGTTGTTTACATAAACTATACCTCCATGAGTCTGAACGTAGTCTCTCAGTGCGTTCACGTAAGGGAGATTATAACTCTCATTGTTTACTATACCTACAACTGGAGGTTGGGATATGAATGAGGCGTATATGACAACTCCTATCAGAGGAAGGAGAAAAAGAGGGACTAGGATCGAAGCTAACAAGATCTTCTTGTCCCTCTTTAAATCCAGCCATTCCTTCCTAAGTAAATCCGACAACACTATCTCTCACCTATGAGCTTTATGAAGGACTCCTCAAGGTTTTTGGTCTTAGTTTCCTCAACTATCTCTCGAGGTTTGCCTATCTTTACTCCGGTCCCTGCGTTAATTAAAAGGACCTTATCGCACATGTACTCTACCTCCAGTAAGTTATGAGAGGACAAAATAATGGTATGACCGGTCATATTTCTAATGATTTCCCTTACTTTTACGGACGACTCAACGTCCAGAGCGGATGTCGGCTCGTCAAGGATAGCCACCTTGGGTTCTACCATTAGGGTCCTGGCTAATATCAATCTTCTCTTCATTCCTCGACTGTACTCACCAGCTCTGTCGTATATCCTATCTCCTAACCCTGCTATCTTTATACCGCGCTCTAGAAATTCACCTTCGAGTCGCTTATCTCCTCCAGAATATATTCTAGCATAGAATTCTAAATTCTCTAGTCCAGTTAACCTATCGTAAGGGAACGCGTCTTCGGGCATGTAAGAGATAAAACCCTTCCTTTTAGCAACTTCAGGAGGTAACCCAAACAATTTAACAATACCCTGATAGGTCTCAATAATCCCACTTAAGACTCTGAGAGTCGTAGTTTTACCAGCTCCGTTGGGTCCTATTATTCCGAATATCTCTCCTTCGTTAACCTGAAAGGACAAATCTCGTAATATCTTCTTCCTGTTAACTTCTTTGGTAAGCGATGTAACACTAACCGCGTATTGGTCATTGATCATACTCTAATCTAGAGGAGATTAACTAATAATAATGTTTTCAGAAGAACGGTCATTGATAGCGACTCTAAAAGATAGATTAACAGAAGCTTTGCTGAAGTACGAGAAGGCCTCCATAATATTAAGGGTAGCCCTTTCTGTAACTGAGGATAGAGGAAGGAGCGAGGTAGGCGATTTTGACTACAAGTCTTTAGTCTCTAAGCTGATGGAACTAGGCTACGACATAGAGCCTAAAATGATATTAAGGGCACTAGAGAGAGACTATGGAATTATCCAGACCTCCTATAAGACAAGTAACCAGCACTGGTGGAGGTTCATTGACGAGGATGCAGTGAGGGAAGCTTTACAACAGGATGAGGAAGACCCTGAAATAGTTTTAATCAAGACTCAAGCTTTAAGTCTTGACCTAGTGGGGTTAGAGAAGAAGTTGGGTATCCTTCTCCAGAGGGGGCTCAAAACGGATCTGGATAGGATAACGTTTAGAAAGATTGCGTTTGAGGAACTGCCTCTTCTCCTAGACGTTTACAGGAGGTCTACACAATACGAGGAGACGAGGGAAATTTCACAACGTATTAAGAAAATATTAACGCTGGCTTCTAAGGTAGTAAAGAATAGCAATGCAAAAGGTAACTATCCGAGACTTCCTGAAAAAGAAGGGAAAGGAGAAAATAACGATGTTGACAGTTTACGATTACTCCATGGCGAGGATATTAGCTAACACGGAGCTTGATGGACTTCTGGTGGGAGATTCGTTAGGTATGAACATGTTAGGTTTCCCCTCCACTCTTCAAGTTACAATGAAACATATGATACATCACACTAGAGCAGTAGTTAGGGCATTTCCAAGGCAACTCATTGTGGTTGATATGCCCTTCTTGAGCTACGAGACATCAAACGAATCGGCTATAAGAAACGCAGGTACTTTAGCTCAAGAGGGGGCCGATGCGGTTAAGCTCGAGGGAGGAGTTGAGGTCTACGAAAGGGTAAGTAAGATCGTTAAATCTGGAATACCAGTTATGGGTCACATAGGGCTGACACCTCAGAGGTTCCTGACTCTTGGAGGTTATAGAACAGTTAAGGACGAGCAGAAGCTACTTGCAGACGCGAGAGCCTTGGAGGAGGCGGGCGCGTTTTCAATAGTCATAGAGAATGTGTACTCCGAGATTGCTAGGAAAATAACGGAAGAGGTTTCAGTACCAACTATTTGTATAGGGGCAGGCCCACACTGTGATGGACAGGTACTCGTGATTCATGACTTGCTAGGTATGGGGGATGTAGAACCATACTTCGCTAAAAAATATTTAGATCTTAAGGCCGAGATCTCTAACGCGGTAAAGAAGTATGTTGAAGATGTAAAATCAGGGCAGTTTCCTGGAAGGGAGAACTACAAATCAAGAGAGAGTTGATCTAATCTGCGTGAGATATATTTCATTGCTTCCCTTAATGTGTCTTTATTGTCATAGTTTTGAACTATTTCCATTATCTCCTCTTCTCTCATTTTCTTAACGTTTATCACTTCGTTCTTTAGCGCCGGTATAGCTCTAATTATATTATCCGTGATTGTGACCGTCGCTTTCATTGACGTTCTAGATAGCGGATTAAGGTCAATGGCTATCACTTTCTTCCCCATTTTGGTTAGCGCCTCTGTCCTATCCCCATCTTCCAGAGCTACTAAAACTACGTCCGCACTAAATATACCTTCCTTGCTTACTCGCCTTCTCTCGCTAAATAACTCCTGGATCGTCTCTGATGCGTTTTCTCCTACACCTAATACCTCTTGTGCTCCTGCCTCCCTTAGGACCTTAGCTATCGCTCTCTCCCTTTTCTCGTCTCTATAAAATAAGTTCACTTCAAGCTTAGCTGGTATAGCTTTAGACAATTCTACAACTTCTCTCGGTACTAACGCAGCCACATTTCCGTTCACTGAGATTACGGGGTTCCTAGCCTTAACTAAAAGGAGTGCGGCGTATCTAATTGCTTTCTTTGCAAAGTCACGCGTCTGTTCGCCTATGAGATAATCGAAACATTCTCCTCTACCTTGAGCTATCAAACCTTGTGGAACTACCACGTCTTCCTCCATCGCTTCAACCAGTCTCTCCCTAACTAATATTGAGTCTCTCCTAGGATGGTTCTCAGGGACTATTCCACGTAAGCTCCTCTTTTCGCGATCCTGTGCCTTATCCATGATTCGGATTCAGGTTCCCCAAATTTAAGTATTAACCCCTTCTTTCTGAACGAATTAGGGTACTTGCTTTCAAATCCTAAAAGCTCTGTGAATCTTTTAGATACACTAAAAAATCTTTCTAAGGTAGGATTTTGCAAAAAATCTTGGATCAACTCGAACGATACATCAAGCGGTTTCAATATAGTTGTAGTAGGTAAGGACTCAATAGGCAAAGAATAAATATTGTCGCTATCTATAGGGAACGATCTTACCACTCCGTAAGGAGGGAATCCAGGTTTCTCCCTATACACAATATTTTTCCCAAAGTATTGAGACACTATGTCACCTAAGCCGTTCTTTGCTATTATCTCGCTCTTATGAGCCTCCAAGACCGCTAAATAAGGATCGATTCCTTTTATCTCTGAGGCACCCAAAGCGTAAGCTAGACTTATCGACGCGCTTAATCCATATCCATATCCAAGAGGAACTCCTGTCTCAATCTCCACTTTAACCTTTCCTAATTTTCTAGATAAGTATTCTACGTTGTCTAGCCTAACTTTTTCCCCATTTATGAGGATCCCTTCACCATTCCCAACTTTAGCGTATGAGAATGGTTCTAGTAATACGGTAATCCCTATTGAGCCCGATTGAGCTAAGTCTTCGGCTAAGTACGGATACCAAACGCCGGAAACACTCAAAGGTATTAGAACGTCAACCATTTAGGGTCTTAAGAGTAGTATATTTAAATACTATAAATCCTAGTTGTCCTCGAATGCTATTAGACGCTTCGATCTTCAGTAGGGCTTTAGCTATCATGGGACCGGGCAATATAAAGAAACAGTTAATCCAAGAGGAGACTGAGGTAATACTAGGAAAGGGGACCTCTATGTCAGGCACGATTATCCAATATTTGAAACCCAGGCCCGTTTCGGCCCCATCTCGTTTTGGGGATGGAAGCGTATATAAGATAGTTGAAAGTAACGGTCCCTTCGCTAAACTTCTCGTGCCTTCTGGTGTTACCTTTAAAGACCTTATCGACAAGACGAGCGAAGAAGGCCTTTTTCCAGCTCTGTTCCCTTTATATCTGCTTGGAACTGTAGGAGGCTTTACAGCGACCAACGGTTCAGGTTTCGGGAGCTACAAGTTCGGTTTCGTAAATTTTAAGAAAAAGGTTTACGAGTTTGAAGATAAGTTAAACGTAAACCTTCTCGCTGTAAATTATTCTGAATTAATTGAAACTAAAGAGGAGTCTAAGTTCGCGTGGGCGGGGATTATAAGGGATGGAGCAGCGTCTTATTACGTTCCTTCCATATACTCCTCTTTAGTAAATAAAAAGGAAAGCACAATAGACACAAGGGAACTGATTAAGGACGTATCTACCTCTATTGAGAAGTCGATAAAAAGGGATGAGATACCGATATGCTTAAGATCAGAAGAGTTTGTGGAAGTGCCAAAAATCAATTTTATTTTAGGATATATAATAAATTATAACTCACCGTCCAGGATGATAGTTAGATGCGGCAGTGTGCCTAAAGAAGCTCTGGACGATACGTTCGACTTCCTGAAAAAGAACCCTAAAGTTCTACCTTTCCCCAATCTGCAGAGTTACTCTGAGGTACACAAGTTAATTCTACAAAAATTTGAAAACAAGGTGAAGGTGCCAAAGTACGCTAATTCAATTAAAGTAGAGTATGAGGAGTCGTTGAAGTGTGTAAATTGTGGGAAGTGCCTAGATTCTTGTCTAGCTTATAACTTAACTCGTGACTTCGCACGTTCTCCACCTGGTAAATTCAGCAGGCTAGTCACAGAAGAAACTGCATTTGAGCCCTGCTTTGGGTGTATGAATTGCCAGGAAGCTTGTCCAGTAGGAGTTCAGATTTCGTCAATAACAGAGGCATTACCTCGCATAAACGAGAATAGGAAAGTGAGACAGATTGATACTCCTTCCATTCCCTCAAGGTTAAAGGAGATGGAGAAGGCCATCGATAGTAAATACAGAAACAGACCTCCTGTTATGCTCTTTGTGGGATGTGCCTCAAAGTACGATGTTCAAGGAGTTGAAGGTTTTCTTCAATTCCTCACAGATGAAGGAGAAAAACTTTCATCGTCCCCCAGAGTTAAGATCATAGATGGTACCTGCTGCGGTTACGACAAATACATTTCAGGAAATCTGGAGGACGCTAAATCAGACGTCATGAAAATTAAGGAACTAAAGGATAAGTTAGGCCTACAAGCAGTATATTTCCTCTGCCCTGAGGGGTTATACGTATACAATAAACTTAGCGGAGAAAAGGGGGTGTTAGCCTTTGAATTTCTCAAAGATAAGATAAAGGGACCAGTGCATGTGGGTTGTTGGGCTAGAAAACTAGGGTTCTCTGGAGACGACACCGAATGTGCAGGTTCATATATGACCTCTTATTACGGCTGGTTAGTTCAGATGAAGACGAAGCAAGCTCTCACTCTCTGTCCTTTCTCCACGTGGAAGTTTAACACTGTATCAGTTTACGCTTCCTTTGTTAAAAAGGAGGCTAGTAAGCTAACGCCTATGAACGTCGAGGTTAATGAGGAGATGATTGTAAACATGATTAAAGACGCTTTGAAGGACGCCATATATTTGTCAGTTGATGACATTGCGGAGAGAGTGAACTCATGGAGTTTAGGAGGAAAATCCTACTTTGTACTACTTTCAATACCTGTGGTTAGGAAACGGTTTTTGAATCTATTGACTCAGAAATTGGCTACTAATAAGGAAATAAAGAGTTATTTTACAAATATAGCAACAAACCAACTAAACTTGCAGGAAAAGGCTAACAGATGGAGTGAGATAGTTAACAGCATGAATTTCGATCAGCTTACTGACGAGCTTATAAAGAGAGTAGAGGCTTCAGAGAAGTTAGAATACGAATCAAGGAGCATCGTAGGGAGGTCTGAATTCAGGGCCGCTTTACTAAACGATGTTTTGAAAAAGGTTGTCATTCCTCCGATCATCAGAGACGTGATAGATGAAATTGTTTACATGTGAAACCTATGATAGGAGTAATAGTCTTAGCTGCGGGTGAGGGATCTAGATTCGGAAAAAATAAGTTATTGGCTGACCTAAAGGGAAAGCCAGTCCTGAAGTGGGTATTGGAGTCTTTACCTAATCAAAGGGTAATTGTGGCGGGGAGATACGCTAAAGAAATAATCCAATCTTTTCCGGATGAGGTAATTGTGTACAATCCCTGGTGGAGAGATGGTATTTCGTCGTCCTTAAAACTCGGATTAAAGTTTTTTACCAACACTGAAGGAATTTTAGTGGCCCTGGGCGATATGCCACTAATTACAAAGGAAACTGTGAGGAGAATTATAAATGGTTTCTCTCAAGAATGCCAAGCGGTAGTTCCTGTACACGATGGGCAGTGGGGGAACCCAGTATTAATATCAAATAAACTTTATTCTAAAATAAGAGATATAAAGGGAGATGTGGGAGCTAAAGTTATATTGAAACAAACCGAAGGAGTATGTTTTGTGGAGTGCGGAAATGAAATACTTATTGACGTTGATACAGAGGCTGATTTAGTCGAAGTTTCTCGGCTGCTGCCTTGATAGCTTCGACTATATTTTGATATCCAGTACATCTACATAGGTTACCAGATATCCCTTCTCTGATCTCCTCCTCAGTTGGATTAGGGTTCTCCTTTAGGAGCCATACGCTTTGCATTATCATTCCTGGTGTACAGTAACCACATTGTAACGCGTGCTTGTCCCAGAAGGCCTCTTGCACTGGGTGAAGTTGCCCATTTTGAGCTAAGCCCTCAACTGTTTGAATCTCAGTATTATTTGCCTCTACAGCAAGTAAAGTGCACGACTTTACACTCTTCCCGTTAAGTAGGATAGTGCATGCGCCACAGTTCGATGTATCACACCCTATGTGTACTCCCGTGAAACCTAACTCTCTGAGGACGTGCACAAGTAACCTTCTAGGTTCCACCTCAGTTTCTATTTGTTTTCCGTTTACTTTGAAGCTTATTTTCACTTTTTGGTCTTTTTCATATATTTTCATAACTTTTCACCTCTTGTACGCATCAAGAAGGGCCCTCTTCGTCATGACTTTAGTCATTTTCTTTTTATATTCAGAGCTTCCTCTTATGTCTGAAGTTGGATTAGCGTATTCCATAGCTTTGGTAGACGCTTCCTCCAATAGCTTGTCATCTAATGATCTATCAAGAAGCATCTTCTCAGCCTCATAGGCTCTTACAGCCTTGTTGTTTACAGCAGTGAGTCCTATCCTCACGTCCTTTATCACTCCAGATTCCTTCCTCATCAACACTGCTACCCCTACTATGGCGAAGTCTCCTGCCCTTCTCTCCAATTTCTTATACGAATATGTGTAACCTGAGAAGTCTGGGACGATGATCTCCTTGACTAAATCACCTGGATTGAGATCAGGTGAGAACATATCCTTTGCGAAGTCCTTGAAAGGTTCTTCTCTCTCCCCCTTCACGCCCTTTATTTTCACAGTGGCGTCCATGGCTATTAGAGAGGCTGGATAGTCAGCTGAGGGATCTAGGTGTGATATAACACCTCCTATCGTACCCATGTTTCTAACTTGGGGATCTGCCACAGTTGAGGCGGCCTCACTCAGGAGAGGCAAGTTAGATTTTAAGATCTCATAATGAGTTGTTAAGGCTCCTATTCTGATCCTTTTTTGCTCGTTAACAAGATAGTGCAACTCATTTAATCCTTTCAATTCTACAAGATAAGAAGGTCTCAATATCCTCAATTTTAACATTGGAATCAAACTATGCCCACCTGCTAAGGCCTTAGCGTCCTCGTGCTCGCTCAGAAATTCGTTAACCTCGTCTATACTATCTGGTATAACATATCCAAACTTAGGCGGATACATAACCTTACTTAAATGACGTCATATAAATATTTTTCATAATTCACGGTTTGATGTATTTTTCTGGTCGTTTCTTGAACTCAGCCATACACATAGGACTACAGAAGTAGTACGTCTTACCCTTGTATACATAGGTGTAATTTGAAGTCTTAATCTCCTCATTACATACAGGGTCCTTCATGATTACGTCCTTATCACACTATTGGTATTTCCATAATTTATTTCTTAACTTTACCACCTCTCCAATGACGATTATTGTAGGTGGAGAGACTCCGTGTTCTTTCACGCACGAGTCCATATTACCAATGACACACTCGATAACTCTTTGAAACGGGGTAGTTCCTCTCTCAATCAGCGCAACGGGTTCATTGATATCCCTCACTTGAAGGAGGACCTTCTTGATCTCATCAATTTTTGATACACCCATCATTATGATCAAGGTTCCCTTCTTCGGAATGTAATTTACGTCAATACTTGAACCATCAGCTTTTGATCCGGTGAGAACGGTAAACCCTGAAGAGAACCATCTAGAGGTAATTGGAATTCCAGCATAACTAGGGACGGCTATAGCGCTCGTAACTCCTGGAACTACTTCGCATTCCACACCCCTCTCAAGCAAAAACGAACACTCCTCTTCACCTCTACCGAAAACGTAAGGATCTCCTCCTTTTAATCTCACAACAAGTTTACCTTCAAGCGCCCTCTTAAGCAGCATCTCATTTATTGAATGCTGAGTTAACGCTTCACCCAAGTTCTTACCTGCGTATATGAGTTCGGCATCTTTCCTGGCGAACTTCAGTAGCTCCTCTGAGACCAGCCTATCGTACACCACTACGTCGCATGTGCTTAGTAACTGCAAACCTTTCACTGTGATCAGCCCTGGATCTCCAGGACCGGCTCCAACGAGGACAACCCTTCCTTTCATTCCTCAGAAATTAGATAAGCTAGCCTAATAAAGTATAATACGATAAAGAAAATATTGAGTGATTGAAACCTGGAGAGATGAGTTTAAACTACCTAAAGGGAACAGTGGTCTAACTTAGAGCGACTCGACGTCTCTTTCTAAGTTCTGAACTTTACGTCAGTTAGGCTACAATTGTAAAGCGTTAAATAGCGTTAATTCTCTTTACTATGTAGACTCCGAATAATATACCCTCAAGTAATTTTATACCGTAGACAAGGATGATGACGTCGTTAAGTAGGACTGTCTGAGAAATGTAGAACAGCATAGAATCTATGTATAGAAGTAAAATGAAGAAAAGGTCTGCTCCGAAGCCCAGTGAATACAAAATGAACTTCTCCATGAATCTGAGAGAGGGTATAACGTATCCTATAACGAATCCGCCAATGACTTGAAAAAGGAATGCCACAACGAAAAAGAACTGATCCCTCAAGGAAATAGCGAAGACTTGAGGAGTAAACCAAGGGATCAGAAGTGCAATGCCTAGAGTTATCAACAACCAAGCTCTTTTCCTCAGTAGTAGTGAAGTTACGGGTACCTTTTCGTTATCCTGATCCTCTATGTATCTATCCTGAGGAGTGGAGCTGTGAATTACGTACCAGCCTAAGAGAGCCCCCGAAATGATAGGTCCTTGATAAGATATCAGGCGAAGTAGAGGATCTCCTAGTATGTACACGAGAGCGGACACGAACAACAGGGAAATCCCTATGTATTTTCCTAGGTTAAGATAATTCATCTAGTATCACGGTAAACTAATTGTGAATACCACCTTCCCGTCCTCGATTTTCTTCTCGATCAACTTAACACCCTGTTCGCTCATAGCCGCTACCCACATTTCAACTTGATCCACTTGAACTCCTGGAGTTGCAACGACTTTAATGTTCCTATTCCCTCCTTTCTCCAGCCAGGTCTTCATGAGAGTCACTGCAGGCGAGTTCGCTCCACAACCTCCTGATTGCTTAGTTAAATCAACCTCCTCTGACATTGCTGTTCTAATATATCAACTTGGAGCTGATCCTTAATACCTTTTCGTTTTCTAAAAAGTAGATCTTGTCCCAATTTCTCTCTTTCATCTCCTGAATTAAAGATAAAATCATAGTCTCTGCATTACAGAGAGAGGTCTTACATTCGGTGAGGATAAACTTCTCACGATCCTCATTACTCAAGTCCAGTTCCCTAGGATCTCCAGACGAGAAAACGATTACGTTTCTCCCTCCTGAGGAGAAAATTGGAGAGTGAAGGAACTGCTCCAGCCTCTCAGCGTTAGCCTGCTCTCCAAAGACCTCAGCCATCTTTAGCCATGCGAAGTACGCAATTCCAAAGTTCTCCGATTTCCCTACAAAGAAAGGATTTCTTCCAAGTTTGATCGGCTTAGAAATTTCCTCTGGTTCTGTGTATCCACCCAACGCGTAGAGGACCTTCAACGTAGCTACAAATGATAGGGTGCCAGGAAGTCTCTGATTATGTACGTAAGGGATCTCAATTATTTCGTTAGCTAGAGATGAGATGATAGAACTGGGGTTCGCTGTAACTAGGAGGATATTTGACCTTCTGTAAAACGCCTTCATCAGGTGCTGGTAGACCTTAGGCTTTCCAGAAACTGAGACAACAATCAGGTTATCTGGAGGTTCCCAATCTAACAGTTCATAAGGATCTACACATCTAAATTTACCTCTGCTCTTGCCTTCTAGGGTTAAACAGGCCGCATACGAGTCCCCTGCTCCAGTAACAACTCCGTGATCAAGTACAATCTTTATTTTTGGTCTGATCTTGTGTATTTCTCTAGCCTCTTTTTCCAACAGTTCTATGGCCATAACATACTAAATTTATATAAGGGCTTAATTCCCGTTACGGTTAGGTAGTATCAATCTTGAGGATACAAATTAATGCGGGACTGGCTTTTGAAAGGTCTTCTGTGTTAAGGAACGTATCGATTTATATAGAAGGATCAAAGGTAGTTTCTATCTCGAAATCAAGAGATGAGGAAGGATTTGAGGACGTAGAATTAGTTTTGGGAGGGAGAGAAAGGATAGTGTCTCCTGGGTTCGTCTCGACTCATACTCTACTTTCGCTCTATCCTTTCAGATACTCAATAGTTTCAGGCCATGAGAACGCTAATGACCTGATATCATCCATGACTCAAAACGACGTCTATCATCTCTCCCTTTTAGGGGCGTATCACCTTCTAAGGAGTGGAGTTACTACTGCGGTGACCGCAGATCCGTTTCCAGAGACCGTCGCGAGGGCCATGATGAAGGTAGGCATAAGGCCCATAATCTCTGTAAATGTAGGATGTAACTGGGGCCCTTCAGACTGGAAAAGGGAGTTTAATGTACTAAATGAAAGATGGAAAGGAGGAGACACCAAGGTAATACTGAAGCTTTGTGATCCCGAGTATGCAGAGGAAGTTATTGCTCTCTCACAAGAAACTAAAGTTCCGGTTTTAGTGGATAGGATAGTAAACGTGACGAACAAGTTTCCTCCCACAGTAATAGCTATGGGTGGAGGATCTAGGTCAGATCTTTCCCTTATCAAGGATAGAAGGATGGGTCTATCTTTCCTTCCATCTGTAGAGGTCTGCAAATTCACTTTGGGATCCTACTCCCCATCCCTCTCTCTGGACCTTAGTTTAAGGTTTGACCCTAGGATGGAAGTTGGGTACGCTGTCTCTAGGCTACTCCTCACGCCAGATCAAGCATTGAGAGCCATTTCGCTTTGGGGTTACGAGCAACTATCAATGAGGTATCCTCTTGAACTAGGATCCACACCGGACTTAGTTGTTTATCAAGTTAATGAGCCTCCTTATTTTCCACTAGATTTCTCGTCACCTTATGAGACCCTCATATTCTCCACAGGAATTCCTGAGACGGTTATCGTAGGCGGGGAACCTGTGTTAGACGGAGGCTCTCCTCTGAACGTAGGGATGAAAGATATAGAGGAAGCTCAGGAGATCATAGATGAGTTCAGAAAGACCAAGTCTTTGGAAAAGGGTTGAAATAGTAGGCGACATAGCTATAATACCGGTCCCATTTGAGTACGATCTCCAAGAGTTAAAAGTGTATGCCGAAGAAGTCATGAGTAAAACTAAAACTAGTGCGGTTTGGGGAAGGAAGAGGGACGTATCAGGACGGTATAGGTTACCAACTTATTTACATCTGGCTGGAGAATCTAGGAGCGACACCCTTTACAAGGAGCACGGTTGCACCTTTTACCTTGATCTAAGGAAGGTCTTCTTTTCTGAAAAATTGAGTTATGAACATAGGAGAATAGCAGAAAAAGTGAGGCCAGGTGAGAAGGTTATCAACATGTTTTCTGGTTTTGGGGCCATCTCGATACTAGCCTATAAGATGAGGAAGCCGAGCGTAGTTTACTCCATTGACATTAATCCTTTCGCATATTATTTCATGATGGTTAACGTTGAGTTGAATAAGGCTTATGGCGTAATACCAATGTACGGTGACGCTTTCAAAAGGATGGAAGAACTTGAGGAAGCAGACAGAGTCATATCTCCTCTTCCCGAAAGAGACGAGGAAGCTTATCTGAGCGCTATGAAAAGACTCAAGGAGGGCGGACATTTACACTTGTTTGTGGAGGTTGAAGTTGAGAGGGGAGAGGATCCGGTAAGGAAGGCTATGGATAGGTTTCCCGGAGCACTAGAAGGCAGGATAGTTAGAAGTACAAACCCCGGTAAGTATCACGTCATTTTAGATATAAAGAAGAGATCACATTAAACTTTTTAGCCAGGTCCCTGCGTATAGGGAGGCGTTCCTGAACTCCGTGAAGAGACCCCTAGCCTTGATCTCCCCCATTAGACTTACCTCAACAACATAAACGAATTCGTTTCCCCTTCTTCTCCTATAGAACACGATTTCATAGTTGCCTAAACTAACCTTTCGTCTTTGTATTATTAAGACTCCAAGGTTCATTAATTCTAACTCTTCCGTTCCTATACCCATAGTTCTATATTTCCGACGCTATGATAAAACCTGGTATGTCTATTTAACGCTTTTATTTTAGCTACGACAGTTATCCGCAGATAGATTTGTCCAAGACGGATCTTATTGAAACCTTAAAGTCTGGTAGAGTAGATTACGTCAGAGTCGAGTTCATAGATGTACTAGGTCACGTTAGAGGAAGATCTCTAAGGAGAGCTGAGTTTGAGAGAATAATGACCCAGGACCTAGGTGTACCGTATGCAGAATCGTTAGTGTTATTAGATTTTCAAGATAGGCCACTCAAATCTCGTTATGAGGACATTATTGCAATACCTGATCCACAGTCGTTCGTGATAATACCCTACCTAGAGAGGACAGCTAGGGTTCTCTCCTTTTTATCGTTACCTGATGGGACTCCATTAAAGTACTGTACAAGGACTCTCTTACAAAAGGCCAACAGTAAACTTGAGGAGCACGGATACAAGCTTGAGATATCATTTGAACCCACTTTTTATCTTTTAAAGAATAACGACGGTTACTTAGAACCCTCTGATGCAGGTAAGGCTTTCTCTCCAGAAGGTTTAATGGATCAGCAATCTTTCCTTAGGGATGTCATAAAGTATCTTGAGCTTGTCGGCGTTCAAGTGGAAATGATAAACAAACATTACGGCCCCGGACAATACGAGATAACGTTCTCCCCTGCCGACGTTATGGTCTCTTCAGACTACCTTATCACAGCTAGGGAAATCATAAGGGACGTAGCGAAGTTATACAACAAGATTGCGACTTTCATGCCCAAGCCTTTTTCCAACACTCCTGCAAGTAGTATGGACATATACGTAACTCTTAAGAAGACAGACGGTTCAGACGCTACGCTAGATCCTAACGATCCAAAGGGAATCGGATTAAGTAAAGCCACTTATTCGTTCTTTGGAGGAATATTAGAGCACCTTAAGAGCATCTTGGCTATTGCCTCCCCAACTATAAATTCTTACAAGAGGTTTCAAGAGATAATAACTCCTAGTTTAGGAGGGATGGGATTTGAGAGACACTTCTTGCTTAGAATACCCAGTAACGTAAAGGAGAGCAGATCCATAGAGCTTAGGCTCGCAGATCCTCTTACTAACTCTTACCTGCTCCTTTCGGCAATAATATTTGCAGGTATAGAAGGGTTGGAAAAGAACCTAGACACTGACGTTAATAATGAGATGACCACTCCTCCTAGGGATATCAGGGAGGCTCTAGGTTTCCTTGAGAGAGACTCTTCATTGAAGTACTCGCTCGGAGAGGACTTGGTGAGAGCGTTTTTAGACCTCAAGTCTAAAGAGATAGAGGACTACGAATCCTTTGTGACAGATTGGGAAAGGGAAGCATACCTGAAGGCTGGATGGTAATGCTAGCCGCTGTACTGAGAAAGTTCGGAGGACCATTGTCACTGGAGGAAGTCTCAAGCCCATTAAACCCAGTAAAAGTTGGTGCTACTGGGCTGTGCCATGGGGATCTTCACATTATTATGGGTGAATGGACATGGGATTTGAGTTTAAAGTTACCTTTAGTTCTAGGACATGAGATATCCGTAGTTAATGAGGATAAAACTTACTTGGTATATAACGCAAGAGGATGTGGACTTTGTAAACAGTGTAGAAGGGGAGAGAATCAATTTTGTGAAAAACTGAACGTATTGGGAGTAAATATGAACGGAGGTTTTGCAGAGTACGTAGACGTTACAGGTTTCCCATTGGTACCGGTAAAAGGGAATCCTATTGATGCGACACCACTTGCTGACGCTGGAGTTACAGCAATGAACTCTGTTGATGGTATAGAACAGGGAAGCAAAGTAGCCGTTTTAGGGACTGGGGAGGTAGCTATGATTTCAATCCAACTACTTAGGAACGAAGGGGCTGAAGTTTGGGTTGTTGGCAGGAATCAAGCTAAGCTAAGGAAGGCAAAGGAGTTAGGTGCCGACGAGATAGTCTACACCGGTGGTGAATACTCAACAGATCTATCCGCATTTGCCACCTCTAACAAATTCGACGTTATCATAGATTACGTAGGAAGTCAGTACACTCTCAGAGATCTGCCTTGGTTGCTTAGGAGAACGGGTGAGTTAAGGGTGGTCGGAGAGTTCGGAGGCGAATTAACCCTACCCGAACAACTCCTCGTCTTGAGGGGATTAAAGGTGAGAGGTATACTTTACGGAAGTTTAGAACAGATGAAGCGTGTGGTTAGGCTATACGAAACGGGCAAATTGAAGACTCTAGCCTTGCCTTACTCAATTAAGGAGATAAACAGTGCAATTATAGATCTCATTCAAGGTAGGGTAATAGGCAGACCCGTCATATATCCAGGTTCCTAATTTTTAGTCTGAAGGGCGAGTGACCCTGAAGGTCTACGTTCACTCTAACGAACCTCTTCACTACCTCAAGGTTTGTCCTTGCGTGAAGCGTAAAACTCGATCCTATGTAGTCTAAGTTAGTTAAAGACGAGAGAGTAATCAAAATGTCGCTCATATGCGAGTCTACAGCAGCTCCAGAGCTCAATTCTGAGATAAGGTCTTTAGCTGCATTTTCTCCTATCTTCTCAGCTGAAACGCCTCGCTCACCGAGCGAACTGGACCCAATCACCGAGTCTCCTCTTGCAGCTAGCACAATTCCGCTTCCTACGGTCCCTGTAGTTTCAGTGTCTTCTATGATTTTCGTTGGAACCTTTAGCTGATTTAAAATGCGCAACGTCCCTTGAATCTGCCTTTTAGCCACATGAGGTGGTAACGACGTCGAATGTGATATTCCTGCTATCTCCGATAGTTTACCAAATTCAGTAAGGTTTACCTCACTTATCTTGGCGTTAAAGAAAGAGAAAACGGCCTCTCCATCGCCTTTAGGAAAGTGTCCTCTTCTTACGAGTCCTATCTCTCCCTTAATTCCAGCCTTCTCTAAAATAGGGATCAGAATCAATCTGAGGTAATCTATAGGAGGTGAATGAGGAACGTCAGTTCCACCTCTGATCTTTAAGGTTATCTTTCTGTTAATCATAACGGGTAGAGCAGTGATGGCAACTAAGGATATGCTTCCTGCAGTTCCTATATCGATAGTGAAGTCCCCCTCCTTTATCTCTTCGGGTTCGAAAACTAAGACCGTCGAGTTCAACTCGTCTCCCTTCACCCTTGCAGAGCAGATCGCTTTCATTAGCTCAACGCTGCTCAGATGTTGAGGCTGTAGGCCCGGATTCTTCCTTTTGGCCCTAATGTTAGTGATTTTAAACCCCTTCCCAGTCAAGCAGGATAGGGCAAGAGACGTCCTCAGGATCTGTCCTCCGCCTTCACCGAAAGACCCATCTAGTTCTATCATGTAATAAGTGTCAATGAAAGTGAAAATAAAGTCGGTAGTTAACCCGATAGGATGGGAAAGGTTAGTTGTGATTCCTCTGACCTCTAGTGGAAAGTACGTTCTAGGTCTGAACTTCTTTGAAGACGTGGAGGGAGGGAGGCAAGGTAGGTTCGTGGTTGTTATCGATAAATTTGATGAACTAAACGATATCAAACTAGTTGAAGGCGAAAAGGCCCTAGTGGAGGCAGCAGAGGTAAGACATGATTACAATAAGATATCTAAAGTCTTAAGGATTGAGAAGTTCAGACTATCTTCCTTTATACCATTATTCTTTAACGTTTCTGTCAAATCGCAAATAGAGGGAGAGGATAGAGGGATTATGGGCTATTTAAATTACATCAACAAATTTGGTATTCCAGATTTAAAAGATATACGAAATTTAATTCAGTTATCAGTGGAGGAAATCCTCTAAGGTTGAGGACCTCGATATCTTACCTAGCCTGACTCCAATCCTTCTGATTTTCCTTCTGTCCGATTCAATGATCTTCTTGAGCAGCTCGATTGAAACTACATTTGCGTATTCCCTCGTGAGGGCGAACTTGTAGCTCTTTCCCTTACTTACTATGTCAAGGTCCTCCATTATAGCGACAACGTATATTTCCATTGGTAAGCCGTTTATTTTACTGAACGCTTCGTCAACAGCTCTCTTGATAAACGGGAGTATGACGTTTATATCTCTAGTATTTTCGGTTAAAGTGACATATCTACCTCGGTGTGACACTTGCCTAGGCTTTACCTGTTCGTTATAAGTATTAAAGGCTAGGCTCATCAAGTAGGAGGCCCTGCTTCTGCCGACAAGTTTAGCCAGATCTTCTATCCTTAACTCTCTCACATCCCTTAACGTCTTTATTCCTCTCTCTTTGAGGATCTCCTCAGTCTTCTTACCTACACCTGGTACCTCTGAGATCTCTATCTCATCGATGAATTTCGTCACGTTATCAACTACACCTAGCCCATCTGGCTTGTTCCTTTCAGCGACAATCTTAGCTAATACTTTGTTTGGACCTACACCTATCGTCACTCTTAGCCCTTCTTTTCTAAGTATGTCTTCTTTCAATCTCTTGGCAAGATCCATTGCCTCAAGTAAGTTCCTTGCCTTCCTACTTACGTCAACGTATGCCTCATCTATGCTAGCTATTTCCATCGAGTCGCCATAAGTCGACACAATGCTCATGACCCTATCTGAGATCTCCTTATAAAGATCCTTTCTCATGGGAACGAAAATGACATCCTTTCCTATTTCCTTAGCCTTCACTATAGCCATCCCAGCCTTAATTCCTAGTCTTCTCGCCATATAGTTGGAAGTAGCTATGGCTCCACTATCTTTAGTTCTACCCGAGTAAACGCAGACTGCTACTGGCTTTCCTTTAAGGGAAGGGTTTAGTAGTTCTTCCACTTGTGCAAAGAAATAGTCTATGTCCACAAATAATACAATCATCTGCAAGTTATTTTTAGATCAATACTTTTTAGCTTTTCCATTATTTCGTGCAGAGTTGGTGAACTTACACCTCCCAGTCTCTCCACTTTTAATGCAGAAGCCGTTATAGCAAACTTCAAAGCTTCCTCTACGGACTCGTCCGTTGAGTACTTAACGTTGAACGCAGCATCGAAAACGTCACCTGCACCTGTCGTATCGAGCACGTTCACCTTAAGCCCTTCAGCTTGACATTCCACTCCATCACCATAGACTAGCGCTCCCTTAGAGCCCCTTTTTATAACTACCAGCTTGG
The DNA here is from genome assembly GCF_000204925.1 of Metallosphaera cuprina Ar-4. Taxonomy (NCBI): domain Archaea; kingdom Thermoproteati; phylum Thermoproteota; class Thermoprotei; order Sulfolobales; family Sulfolobaceae; genus Metallosphaera; species Metallosphaera cuprina. The sequence goes on from NC_015435.1 coordinate 1,360,170, forward strand.
CGTTGATCCTAGAACCGAGTTTCTGATACTCAGCATAATTGGAGTAAATAATGTCCACCCTTTCGCCTGAGTAGTCAGACGCGTAAGGGCCCGGATCGTAGCTGACCAGCCTAGCGCTCTCGTCATAAATCACTGAAGTCGGTGGAATCGAAGCGAAATGAATCACGTCAAACATACCCCTCATTTTGATGACGTCTTCTGCAGTTGGTAGTAGGGTTCGAATAGTTTTCCTTATCATTGAAATCTTACCTTCTTCCCTCAAGAAAATTAATGTCATGTTAGGCTCACTTTCAACTTCCTCCACGTAATCTAATCCAACCCCTTCCTCTGCCAACTGAGACATGAGACTCTTTACTACTGAGGATCTCCCTATCTTTGAAAGTATCTTGGAACCATGTCCTAGTCTGCGTACGCTAAGTGCATAATTTGTGGCCGCTCCTCCAGGGAATATTCCCATAACGTCTGTGTAAACAGGGCTATCTGGTTCAGGTATTTTATCAGCCTTAACTATCACGTCTATGTTCAACTTACCTACTGATAAATGAACCGGTACGTTCAGTTAGCCGCCACCTCTTCACATTTCTGACTTAATTGGTGTCATCATGTATTAAGACTGTTCCTCCTCTCCTCTAGTTAATTAATGTTTAGCTGACTGGCGTATCAACCTTAATAACATAGGGCCGTCTCTAAACACTTTGAATATCCTTCTCGTCTAGTTAAGAGATAAAAACCATAAATTGTAAAGTTAAATTCAAAAATACCTCTTCCCTCAAATTTATGGGGTGTCCAATGGCTGAGATCAAAGAGATTAAGAAGATTGGAAGTGAGAGGTCTAGTATTCACAGCCATATTACAGGCTTAGGGATAGATGAGAACGGAAAGGCTAAATATAAGGCAGACGGACTCGTTGGACAAGTAGAGGCCAGAGAGGCAGCTTGGGTAGTAGTCCAGCTTATAAGGCAAGGCAAGATGGCAGGGAAGGGGATACTACTAGTAGGCCCATCAGGCACTGGAAAGACCGCCTTAGCAGTAGGTATAGCTAAGGAATTAGGAGAGGACACTCCTTTCAACACCCTAAACGCATCTGAAATTTACTCTGTAGACTTAAAGAAAACAGAGGTACTAACTCAGGCTCTGAGGAAATCTATTGGCGTAAGAGTGAGACAAAAGAGGATGGTATATGAGGGAGTGGTGAAAGAGATTAAAATGAAAATAGCTAGGAGTAAGATGAACCCTTACGTACAGATACCTAGGGAAGTTGAGATCAAACTAGGAACCAAGGATGAGGAAAGGAGTTTAACTGCAGGAGAGGCCATTGCAGAGCAGATAAGTAGACAAGGAGTACGTAAAGGAGATGTAATATGGATAGATGCAGAAACCGGAAACGTAGTTAAAGTTGGAAGGGCTAAAGGTTTCGAGGGCGTTAAAACTTATGATATAGAGTCAGGAAAACTGGTGGAGATACCTGCAGGGCCAGTGAAAAAGGAGAAGGAGCTAACCAACACGTTCACCTTATACGACTTAGATTTAACGATAGCTGCACAAAGCTTCTCTATAACTGCCTTGTTCTCAGCCTGGACTGAGAGGGAAGTGAACCAGGACATTAGAAAACAAGTGGACTCATACGTGAAAGACTTGATCAGCAAGGGAGTAGGCGAACTTATTCCAGGGGTGCTCTTCATAGACGACGCTCATATGCTAGATATCGAAACCTTCTCTTTCCTGACTAAAGCACTTGAGGCCGAGCTAGCACCAATCCTAGTCTTGGCAACTAATAGGGGAACGACAAAAATAAGGGGTACAGACGTTGAGGCCCCTCACGGCATGCCGCTGGACCTTCTTGACAGGTTGTTAATAATCACTACGAAACCTTACACCAGGGAGGAAAACAGAGATATAATAGCGATAAGAGCTGAGGAGCTAGATATCGAATTGGATCCCCAGGCGTTAGAGGAGCTTACCAATCTATCAGTTGAGGATAGCCTTAGATATTCAATTCAGTTATTAGAGCCTTCTCAGGTGATAGCTAGAAAAGCGGGCCGAGGCGTAGTGAAAGCGGAGGATGTTAAGGAGGCGTCCAGGTTGTTCAGCGACTTAAGAAGAAGCGTTAAATATGTAAAGGAGAATGAAAGTCTATTTCTCAAGTGATGACTGGTCGACGGCGTGGATTTGATGACCTGATCGTTGCCGGACTGACAAAAAGTCCTTAATTATTCGATACGTCATGCCCCAGATAACGTAACCTTCATAAATATAGTGATCATCTTGCTCCACCAGTCCTTCAGGATCTATCCAAAACCACCTATCAACTTCCGCGTCTGGACGAACTTCTTCTGTATCAGTTTCACCTAAATAGGCCGCTACATGTAGGTCTCTCTTATTATTTGGCGAATACGTTCCCAAGAAACTGAGATTCTTCACGTTTATCCCGACCTCCTCCATGACCTCTCTCCTTGCAGTTTCTTCACAACTTTCGTTTCCATCCCTATGGCCCCCTGGTAGAGCCATATGTCCGCTCCACGGATCTCCGTTCTGCTCCGCTCTCTTAATCACTAGGAACTTCCTATCTTTTCTTATGATAAGAACAACAGCTGCGTTACATTCCATAAATTAAATACTTATTACCTTGATTATAACTGTTCCTAAGAAGATTGATTAGCCATAGAATCTAGGGACAATCATTTTCCTGTGTTTCAAAATCTTCTTTGAAATACTAAGGTGGTCTTCAAGAGCTTGCTTATTAAAGACAGCACAAATTTTTGCATCAAGTACAGACTCCATTGACTTCCTTAAAGTTCTCGTTACTTCTTCAATTTCAATCGTTTTAATTATTTCTACACCTTCCTTTAGAGCGTCATCAGTGGCCCACAAATCAAATCGAGTTACAGGGGATTGAATTATCTGCTCAACGTAATAAAGAGGTTTCCATGCGTCTAGAGCGTGCCCGTGATCTATAATGTATCCCTTTCCATCTCTCATCATTACGTGTTCTCTCTTTAGATCTACATTGAGTAGGAATTCCTCAAAAGGTAATGTCTTACCTAGATCAAAGTAGTTCTTTATATCCTGTTCTTTTAATTCATCTAGATGATCCATTGAAAGAGCGAAACCTTCGTTGCCTAAATCTACAAGTTCAACCTCATTAATAGGCAAACCTAATTGTTTTCCTAGTTCTGATGAAAACAGCTCGGCAGAAATCTCCAGCGCGACATGAACGTCCTTCTCTCGTTTTGGCCTTTTAATATATTTCATTGATCCCAAACGATTAAACTCCCTTTTAAAAATCTTAATTATAATGTGCTAAACGTTAAATTTAAGTGAGGAAGTGGTCTTTAATAAAATTTCTACAGGATTTGATAAGGAAGATTCCTTGTAATAATTATCTATATATTAGACTAATTAATAACAAATAAATATAATCACGTCCATTGTATTACCCATGAGTTACACGCGACCCCTCATACGCGTTCTTATATTACTGGTTATATTGGGAATAATAGCGTACGTTGTTCATACGTTGCTTATAGCCTTTGTATCTTCTAAATCCAATTTAGCCCCATATCTTAACGACATACAGCTCGGTTTAGACGCTGCGATAGTAGGTATAGTTGGTTACATTATGATCAGGATAATTAAGTACGCTTTAGACAACTATCTCGCATCTAAGGCTGATAAAACTACAGTCAGATCTATCTCTCTTATAGTGGATATACTTCTCTATTCTCTACTCGTGTTAGCTGTTTTGTCAGCGTTGGGAGTCAACTTAACCGGGGCTGCTATAGGAGGTGCTGTGGGTGGAGTAGCGATAGGACTCGCGGCTCAGACCGTGGTATCAAACATATTATCCGGGATCATGGTGACCACGAGTAAAACAGTGAGACCAGGTGACGCTGTAATTTTAAGTTCTTGGATATGGTCACCTCCTATCGTTGGGGAGGCAGAGAGAGTAACCCTCCTCTTTACAGAAGTAAGAACGTATACTGGAAACCTAGTAAAGGTTCCTAACTCGGCCTTCCTTGGGAATACAGTTTTCACGAAACTTAGGGAAGGCGAGGAGCTTGTTTATCCATATGAGCTAACGATTAACGCTGACGTTCCAGGGACTGTTCTACTCGAGAGAGCTAAAAACATAATTGAGGACGAGTTCAAAGTAGCGAAGGCGGAACCACCTAAACTTTCCTTCAATAGCAAGAACGGTTCAACTAACGTTTTCCTTGTTTTGATAAAAGTTGAGGACATTAAGAACCTAGTACATCATATGGATATAATAAATAAGGCGTTTGATAGGGCTTACTGGGAACTTAAAGGTAAGTGAGAAGGAACTTCAAGTGTGCACGATCAGGGAGATTCATCGTGTTACCCAAATTCTATTGACTAGAGTTTCAATAAATACACGGTTTAAGATTGGAAAAATATGAAAAATTTTAGTCTATAAAAACGCATCGTATTTGGACATGAGAACTCAGGAGGGTATTGAACGTCTCTGCGGAATAACACTTACGTTATGAAGCGCAGATTCCCATTGAAGGAGCTCTATGACGTCTTCTATTAACTTAATGAATGAAAAGGGCGATGAGGCTCTATAACGTGAGTTTGTGTCATGCCTGGTAAAACCTTTCTTAGGCTGGGTTTATAATATGCGCGAGAACTTCCCAGCGCTGTTTAACCTATATTTACGATACTTCATGACACCGAGTTGGCATCCAAAAACTTATCTTTTTATAAGAAAAAGTTTAAACACGAATAGAGACAACATTTAATATTTTGAAAATAATGGAGATTTTATGAGTCTCAATTTGAATCTCATTCCACGGTTAGATAACATAGATCCAAATGAAAAGTTCGATACCATAATCATTGGTCTCGGTCCTGCAGCCTATAGCGCTGCACTCTACGCAGCTAGATACATGCTTAAAACGTTGGTTATAGGAGAGACGCCTGGCGGTCAATTGACTGAAGCGGGAGAAGTTGATGACTATCTAGGATTGATCGGTATCCAAGCAATGGATATGATAAAAACGTTCAACTCTCATGTAGAAAAATACAAGGTACCTATGTTGATGGATAGAGTGGAGTCCTTTAAACAGGAAGGAGACAGTTACGTAGTAAAGACTAAAAGGAAAGGTCAGTTCAGGGCCTCTACGATAATAGTTGCAGTTGGAACGAAGAGGAGGAAACTCAACGTCCCTGGAGAGAATGAGTTTCTAGGGAGAGGGGTCTCATACTGCTCAGTTTGTGATGCGCCCCTATTTAAGAATAGACCTGTGGTGGTAGTAGGAGGCGGTAACTCGGCCTTAGACGGAGCGGAACTGTTAAGTAGGTACGCAACGAAGGTCTACCTAGTTCACAGGAGAGAGGAGTTCAGGGCACAGCCAATTATAGTGAAACTGGTCAAAGAGAAGTCAAATGTTGAAATGCTTCTTAACTCGGTAGTGAAGGAAATAAGGGGAGATAAGTTGGTAAGAAAAGTTTTAATCGAGAACTTAAAAACTGGAGAAGTGAAGGAGCTCGACGTTAATGGTATCTTCGTGGAGATAGGTTTTGAACCTCCTAAGGAATTCGCAAAACTTAACGGACTGGAAGTTGATGAGCAAGGCTACATTAAGGTAGACGAGTGGACCAGGACCAACCTGCCAGGAGTCTTTGCTGCAGGAGACTGTACAAACACTTGGATAGGCTTTAGGCAGGTAGCCACGTCAACAGCCATGGGTGCAGTTGCAGCCCATAGTGCTTACAACTTTATAAACGAAAAGAAAGGTAAGACCTAATGCGAGATAGCTTAGAAAAGATTGCTGTAGAGGCTACCAAATATTTAAGGGAAATGAGCGGGGAGGAGGGATTAGATAGGGTAATTGGAACACACGATAACGATACTACAAAGGTGGTAGATAAGTTAGCTGAGGATTTCATCCTTGAGAAATTAAACGAAACTGGATATTCTGTAGCCTACGTGACTGAAGAGAGCGGTACCATAGAGAAGAAAGGCGCTGAGTTCGTGGCTGTCATAGATCCTCTTGATGGTAGCACTAATTATCTAAACGGAATAACCTGGGCATCCGTCTCAATAGCTCTATTCTCTCGTTCAGGGGCTCCTGTAGCCGGCGTAATTGGAGAGATATTCTCTGGGAAGACTTACTCATACGACTCCTCTGGGACGTATGTGAACGGATTGAGGATAGAGCAGTTTCCCTTACCTAAGCAGAGAATAGTCCTCCCATACTTCGATAAGACTGGGCTCAACCAAACCTCTTTAATACTTTCTTGGATTGAAGGGAGCTATAAGACTAGGAATCTAGGAGCCGCGTCATTAGATATGATTCTAGTTTGTACAGGGAGAGCTTATCTATTCGTAGATCTTAGAAATAAGCTGAGGAACGTTGACATAGCCTCGTCCTTGAGCTTCTGTGAGAGGCTAGGGATACACCCGTTTAATTTAGATGGAGAAAGAATAACTATAGATTTGCAAAGGGTTTCAGTTATTAAGAACGTTCTGGTGACTCCAGACTCTTCTCTTTCTCAGAAGATCTTGAAAATGTGGAAGGCTTTATCTTCTTGAGCGCCTGTTCCAAGTCCTCTTTGCTTAGTTTCCTATCTTGTCTTCCTTTTATCATGTCCTTTAGCACTATTATCTTAGCTTCTCTAGCTAAGGCTGCCAAGTCGGCCCCAGTGTAGTTCTCTGTCAACACAGCTATTCGTTTACAATCAACTTGTTCGCAGTTCTCCTCTCCTAGGTATTTCTTGAGTATGTCTAACCTCTCCTCTAGGTTAGGGAGTCCCATCTTGACTACTATATCAAATCTACCGGGTCTAAGCAGTGCAGGATCTATAACTTTTATTCTGTTAGTCGTGCCTACTACCACTACCTCCTTCAAGTTCCTTATTCCATCCATCTCAGTTAACAACTGATTAACTATCTTAGACGACTCGGAATTGCCCCTTTGACTCCTTCTTGAGGCTATTGCGTCCAACTCATCAAGTAATATGATTGAGGGTCTGTTCTCTCTCGCCCTATTAAATACCTCCTTTATGCTTGCGACTGCGCCCTCATACCCTTTGTACATTATCTCGGCAACACTCACTGAGATTAGCTTAACGTCAAGGGTTTTAGCTAGCGCTTTCGCCATCATAGTCTTACCAACTCCCGGAGGGCCGTAGAGAAGTAGTCCTCTTATAGGTGGAACCTTCATTTGTTCCATAAGTTTAGCGTACTTAAGTTGAAGCTCTAGTAGCTCCTTAAGTTCCTGTTTAACCTTAGTGTATCCACCTATATCGTCAAGGGTTATTTTCTCCTCTCCTTCTCTTACATCTTCAGATTTCCTAGATCTCCTTTCATAGTCTAGTCTAAACTTTTCGAATTCTTCAAGCATTTGAAGCGTTATACTAGGTTTATATCTCTGAATTATTTCAGTAAAGTCTTGCATGGTTATTTTCCTGTCCTTTTTACTCTCTAACGCTTCCACCGCCACCTTCCTAGCTGCCTCTTGGCATATATTGGCTAGATCAGCTCCACTGTATCTTTCAGTCATCTCTGCTATCTTGTTTAGATCAACATCTTGCGCTAGTGGTTTACCTCCGCAGTGAACCTTAAGGATCTCTACTCTAGCCTGTTTACTAGGGGGACCTATAAATATTAACTTATCGAATCTTCCAGCTCTAAGTAACGCCTTGTCCAAGGTTTGAGGCACGTTAGTGGAGCCGACAATTATGACCCCTTCATCGCTATGAAGCCCGTCTATCTCAGAAAGCATTAGGGAAAGTAACCTTGGAGTTACCGAGTCTCCGCTGTGTGTCTCCCTTCTAACTCCTATCGTGTCTATTTCATCAAAGAAAAGTATACAAGGAGCGTTTTTCCTTGCGTTAGCAAAGAGCTCCTTCAATCTGGCTTCGCTCTCACCGTACCATTTGCTCATTATATCGCTCACATTCACGTAAATGAAGTTTAACTTAGCTTCTCCAGCTAAGGCCCTCATCATGAGGGTTTTACCACATCCTGGTGGACCGAATAATAGAACCCCCTTCGGAGGTCTCAACCCGTAAGTTTTGGCCAGATCTTTATTCTTTAATGGAAATTCTATGTACTCCCTAATCTCCTTCTTTACGTCATCGTACCCTCCGATTTCATCCCAGGAAGCTTTCTTCTCTTCCTCTTCCTTCTTTTTATTGGTTCTTAACTGAACCTGGGCTGCCTTATCACTTGTTGTGAAATTGGTAGTAAATCTTTTAAATAATCCCATAAGTATGTAGACTATTACCGCTAGGGCTATAAAAAGGATTACCATTGTCTCAGTGTAGTTCATTAAGTGATATTCTTGTTCCCTCGTATATAAGTTACAGTAAAAATAATTGGTATAATTTTATTCATCTAAGGACTCCGCTTTCCATGTCAGAAATGACTTTTTTTGCAGAGTTATAGCCTGGAGCTCCTGTAACACCACCACCTGGATGAGTGCCCGATCCACAAAGATAAAGTCCTTTTATGGGTGTATTGTAATTGTAACCTGGGAGGGGTCTAAATAAGTACAACTGATCCGGTGTCATATCTAGATGAAAAATGTTTCCCTCAATTATTCCGAACCTTCTCTCAATGTCTAAAGGAGTCAAGACTTCGTATTTAACAGGCTTAAAGTTAGGTGCGTACTCTCTAATTTTTTCTATTGAGAGTTGATATATTAGGTCTTTCATCTCATCTAACTTTGGATTATAAGGTAAGTATTGACCAAATATGGAGAAAGCGAACTTACCTGGTGGGGCCGCTGTAGGATCTACGGAAGATTGTATGTTGATAGATAGCCACGGCTCTTTAGAGTAACCAAAGACCTTGGAATCGGTAAACGCTTTCTCCACGTAATCCACAGACGGTAGTATTAACTCTGAGGCCATATGTTCTGGGCTTAGAGACTTTCCACCACCGAAATCCGGAAGTTCGTCAAGGTAACCCACGATCTTGAACGAAACTCCCCTACTTTTTAATGACCTCACTTTGCTAATTATTTTTTCGTCAATCTCAGCTTCTCTCAGTAGTTTCAGATAAGTAGTTTTAGGATCAGCGTTAGATAGTACTACTTTAGATCTTATGGTTTTACCGTCAGTGAGAGTTAAGCCTTCCACTTTGTCTCCTTTAACTAATATCTTATCCACCTCAGTCCCAGTGTAAATCTCTACTCCTAAGGTCTCAGCAGCCCTTCTAAGAGCTTGAGTCACTCCTCCCATCCCTCCCTTTACATAACCCCACGCTCCCTTAATTCCGTTAACTTCTCCAAGTACGTGATGAGCCAATACGTAGGCCGTACCTGGCATTGAGGGAGACGCCATAGTACCCACCACCGCATCTTCAACGAGCGCAGCCTTCAGTTCTTCCGACTCAAAGAACTCATTAAGAAGAGACGAAGCGTCCTGAACTAAAGTTCTGAGTGAGTAAAGTAAGTCCTCCTTATTATCTGAGAGTTTCATAAGCTGGACCAATTCTCCGATGTCCTCAAGTGAGACAGGTGGGTTGAGCATCAACAAGTCGGCCATATCATAAAAGGGCTCCCAGAACTTTAGCCATCTACGATAAGCCTGAGCGTCTCTCTTAGAGAACTTCTCTATCTCTTTCAGGGTCCTATTCACGTCGTTCCAAACGTATAACGCCTTCCTATTTTCAAAAGGTACGAACAAGCCTGGATCTTTAGTAATGACTTCTAGTCCGAAACGTTCCAAATTAAGGTCCTTTATGATCTTAGGCCGCAGGAGGCTAAGTACGTAAGCTCCAGTTGATACTTTTACACCTGGCCACAGCTCTTCCGTTACTGAGGCCCCTCCAACTATTTCCCTCCTTTCAAATACGGCAACCTTTAGTCCTTTCATAGCAAGGTAGGCTGCAGCCACGAGACCATTGTGACCACCTCCTATCACCGTCACGTCATACATTGTTTCACTTCCGTTTTGACAACCAGTTTAGAACAGAGAGGGCTACAGCGATTGATATCAAGGCTATAGCTAAATAGGACATGTAAACCATGACTTCAGCTATTGACATATAATCATATTATTATACGTGATTTTTAACACTATCCTATGTCACTAATATTCCCTGACTACGGAAAGAACCTGTACTCTTTAGGTTGCGGGTTAGCTAAGTGGCTTGATCTTCAGGTGCAATGCAGGAGTCACATTGAAATTGCAGGAAATAAACTAGTCCTTCTCTTACTGGACGGGTTCGGATGGAACATAATGGAGAGATCACTAGGTGAGGTTAAGGAAGCAAACAAGATTCATGGGGTATTCCCTTCTACCACCTCTACTACCTTAGCTACGATATTCACTGCTAAGACGCCGGCCGAGCATGGAGTTCTAGGTTACAATACGTTCGTGAAGAGCTTAGGTGGTATAATAAATACCCTAAGGTATACTCATCCTACTTCAAACGAAAGGGACTCATTAGCCAGGGGCTTTCCGTTTGAGAAGGCTTTTCCAAACGCCATCGGATATTTATCTCAAGTAAAGGATGGAACGGCTTCAGTGATACCAGCAGGGATAGAGAACACGGAGTACACTAAGGCTATACACGGTCACGTTCAAGAGACTAGAACTTTCCTCAACGTCTGGGACGCTTACGAGTCCACGAAACAGTTAATGGAAAAGGGAACTAAGTTCATCTACGTTTACATACCTGACGTAGATTCTTTAGCTCACAAATACGGTCCATATGCTGAACCCGTTATCTTAGCGGCAAGGGAGATATTTATGAGATTCTTCTCATTATTTAAAGAAAGGAAGGACTACGTAGGGCTGATAACTGCAGACCATGGACTCATCGGTACATCAAACATAGTGGAGATCGAAAAGGAACCGGAGCTCATGTCAATGCTTGATGTACCTCCTTATGGGGATTCAAGAGCTTTGTTCCTCAAATCTAGATTCGACCTTAAGGTTTATCTGGAGAACAAGTTCAACATGAGGGTTTTCAAGAGAGATGAGGCGATACCTCTTTTAGGCGGTGTGGAAAACCCTAATTTGCCCGACTTCATAGGCGTACCCTTAGATTACACCTCTTACATTTTTAGCTTCAGAGAGAGCTCGACGTACGCAAGACTTAAAGGTCATCACGGAGGTCTCCTCAAGGAAGAAATCGAAGTTCCGTTGGTGACAGTGAATGGTTGAATTTTACAATCCAACATGGGACGACATCGAGGAACAGATATTCAGAATAGCTAAAGAAATGGCTAAGGATAACTTCTTGCCAGATGCCATAGTGGCCATTCTTACAGGAGGGGTAATACCAGCTAAACTTTTCGCTGATATACTTAATATGAAAAACATAAAGTATATAGATATAAAATTCTATAGAGACGTGGGGAAAACTGAGAGTAAACCAGTGATAAAGGCGGTTTACGTTAACGATCTAGATAACAAGAAGGTGCTCGTCGTAGATGACGTTTCAGATACGGGAGAGACCCTTGAAGCGGTAACTAACGTAGTGTCCATGTTCTCACCTAAAGTAATTAGGACGGCAACACTTTACGTCAAGCCATGGTCGAGGAAGATACCCGACTATTACGGGGATAAGGTGGGCAAGTGGATTATCTTTCCATGGGACAAATGGGACGTGGTCAGAACTAACCCTGACGCTCCCGTAGCTAAGAAAGAAAAGTATTTTGAGCTTCACAATATATTCTCGAGAATGAGAGGTTAGAATATAATAGGTTCTTTGTATTCTCCCCAGATCTCTCTCAGCGTTCCGCTAATTTCGCCTACAGTACAACCTTTCTTTATGGCATCCAAAACGTATGGGAATAGATTAGTCGATGGACTTTCAGCAGCCCTCCTTAAAGAGTTGATAGAGTCCCTTACTTTCATCTCGTCTCTCTCAGATCTGTAATTCTTTAACCTACTTATCACTCTCTCCCTTACCTCTGGTCTAACCCTGAAGACCTCAGTTGTACCTATCCAATCGGGTTCGTATGACATGTTAACCCCAACCCTTATCATATCGCCCTCCTCTACTTTCTTCTGAAGTCTATACGAGCTCTCAGCGATCTCCGCTTGAGGGAACCCTTTCTCTACAGCCTTCATCATACCTCCCATACCTTCCACCCTTTCTATGATCTTCCATGCTCTCTCCTCTATCTCATCGGTTAACCACTCCACATAGTATGATCCCGCTAAAGGATCAACGGTCTCTGTAGATCCGCTTTCATACGCTACTATCTGTTGAACCCTTATCGCTATCTTCGCGGCCTTCTCGCTGGGCAGAGCTACGGCTTCGTCATAGGAGTTAACGTGAAGGCTTTGAGTGCCTCCAAGGGCTGCGGCGAGAGCCTGGATAGTTGTCCTTATAATGTTGATTTCAGGTTGTTGGGCAGTCAGCTCAGCTCCTCCGGTTTGTGTGTGAAACTTCAACGTCATAGAGTCAGCTTTCTTAGCGTTAAACATATCTCTCATTATTTTGGCCCACATCCTCCTGGCTGCCCTGAACTTGGCTACTTCCTCAAACAGGTTAGTGTAACCTGCAAAGAAGAAGGAAAGGGTAGGTGCGAAATCGTCTACAGGGATACCTCTTTCCAAAGTTTTCCTCACATATTCTATCCCATCCGCTAAAGTGAAAGCTACCTCAAGCACTGCGTCAGCTCCAGCTTCCCTTATGTGATATCCACTTATACTTATTGGATGCCATTTCGGTATGTTTTTGTAAGAGTATTCAATGATGTCAATTGCGTATCTCATTGATTGTTCTGGTGGGTAAATGTAATTCTTCCTTGCGATATACTCCTTTAGAATGTCGTTCTGTACCGTCCCATCTATCTCAGTTAGGGAGACTCCCCTACTTTCAGCTACCGCAGCGTACATGGAGAGCAACTCCATTGCGGTTGCGTTTATGGTCATTGACGTTGACACCTTGTTTAGAGGTATGCCATTGGTAACCAGGTCCATCTCTCTCCAATGGAACATAGATACTCCTACTACTCCCACTTCTGTGTAAGCTAAGTCATTATCAGGATCTAAACCTAATTGGGTGGGCAAATCGAAAGCGGTACTTAGCCCTGTTTGTCCAGCTTCCAACAGTTTCTTGAACCTATTGTTCGTATCCTCAGCTGAACCGAAACCTGCGTACTGTCTGATTGTCCATATTCTCCCCCTGTACATATTTGGGTATATTCCTCGTGTGAACGGATACTCTCCTGGAAACCCTACCTTTTCCTCATAATCGCCCTTCAAGTCTAATGGTGTGTAAAGAGATTTTACCTCTATTCCAGAAGGGGTCGTAAACTTAACCTTCCTCTCTTTTCTTTTGGCCAACCAGGGGTTTAGGTACTTCTTCTCCCACTCGTTAACCCTTTCTTGTGTAACCATCCAGGAATACCCTGTTATAATTTGCTTATACAATATATAACCTTTGCCTTTTGCTTAAACTTATATAGTAAAAATCATCATAGATCATATGGATACTCTAGATATAGATCACGTGGGAGTGGCTGTGGAGAACATAGATGAAGCGATTAAGTTATACACAGGGAAGATGGGGATGAAACTAGTTCACAGAGAAGATCTGCCTGATAGGGGCATAAAGGTAGCCTTCCTAACGGGTAAGGAGGGGCAAACGGCAGTTGAGCTAATGGAACCTATGAACCATGAGGACCAGAACAATACGGTAGCGAAGTTCCTCAAGACTAGAGGACAGGGAATGCATCATCTAGCAGTAAAGGTTAAGGACATTAATGAGTCTTTGAAAGACCTTGAGAGTAAAGGATTAGCCCTCATAGATAAAACTGGCAGAAAGGGAGCTAGAGGTCATCTTGTAGCGTTCGTTCACCCGAAAAGTGTAATGGGCTTACTTTTGGAGCTAGTTCAGGAGGCACATTAAAGAAGTTTATACTTTGAGCGAAAATTTTATATTTTCTCAATCAAATATATAAACGGGATCAACGATGCCCACCAAGAAATCAAAAGATATATTTAGTTACTTCGACGATCTCGTAAGGCAAATTGAGGAAGAGTTCGAACAAATGGAGAGGGAGTTCTTCAAGGCGGCAGAGAAGGGAGGAACTACAGGATACAAGCCTTACGTTTACGGCTTTAAGGTAACTATGGGACCTGATGGGAAACCAGTGGTTGAAGAGTTCGGGAACGTAAAGAGGATAGGTAACAAACCTCTGTTAACTGAGGAAAGGGAACCACTAGTGGACGTCATTGAAAAGAACGACGAGATTAGGGTAGTAGTTGAGGTACCTGGAGTGGACAAGAACGATATAAAGGTTAAGATTAATGGCGATATCTTGGTAATATCAGCTAACTCTCAAGATAAAAAATATTACAAAGAGGTCGAACTTCCGGCTGCAGTAGACGAGAATTCAGCTAAGGCCAACTACAAGAACGGAGTTTTAGAGGTAGTTATGAAGAAGAAGGTAGTGACTACTGGGAAGGATATAAAGGTCGAGTAACATTAACTTTATCATTTTTTATGAAACTTGTCCCTGAAGGGTCCTTCAAGATCAAAGTGAAGGTTATTTTCCCATCCATAGCGTCTTTGATTTTATTACACTTATTCCCCTTGCAAAAATATCCTACGTTATCGACTAATATCTCTAGTAGTCCCCTGACCGTAGTCACTGTCCCTTGATAGGACGAACCTGGTAGGATCTCCACTCCCAGTTCTGGTATATTGACAGTACAAAAAGCTGATCTATAAACTATAGAGGACAGATCATCATCATTTTCCACAGAAAGAGAAAGTTCTATGGGCGTTTTCGTTTCATAGGGCTTAACGTCCCTGTAAGTGAAATGACATGTAGTACACGACCAGTATGACAGAAGTAGTTTGTCTGTAGAGGTTTCATAAACGTAATCCTTAGCTTGAAGCGTCTCATTCCCACATACAGGACACTTGAACACCTGATCCATTATGAGTTGTGGCTCCATACTCTTCAACCAAAGCTTATTTGGTATTATAACAAATTAAATATAGAGAGTACCTAAGGTATGAGATTTCCACGAGAAAATGATTTGGGAAAGATAGAATATAAACTTATTCTCACAGACCTCAGTGAACAGAGGCTCCAGGAGTTAGCTACACAAATGAAGTTCAGGTTAGAGGAAGGAGGAGGAGAGGCGCTATACGTCGTCGGGGTAAGTGATGAAGGAGAAGCGATAGGTTTACCACTAAAGGAACTTGAGTCAACCATCAGAACAGTAGAAAAGATAGCCTCGATGATAAGCGCTAAAATTTCCCACAAGAGGATAGTGAAGGTAAGGGAAGAACTTTACGTTGGGGAGCTTTTGGTAAGATTGCATAAAGAGAAGATCCCTATACAAATAAACGTAGCTGTCATGGGGCACGTTAATGCAGGTAAGAGCACTTTGACCGGTACCTTGATCCTAGGAAAGTTGGACGATGGAAACGGATCGCTGAGAAGTGCGGTAGCTAGATATCTACATGAAGTGATCAGCGGAAGGACCTCTTCCATAACCATGAGATTACTTGGGTTTGACTATTCAGGGAATCCAGTAAACCCGCTTTGTCGAGATCCTACTGACGAAGCTGAAATAACTTTAAAGAGCGCTAAAACCATAAGGCTCATTGATTTAGGAGGACACGAGAGGTACCTCAGAACCACATTAAAGGGATTGATGGGTTACGAAGTCGATTACGTCATGTTAGTCGTAGGAGCCGACGACGGTCTAAGCATTATGGGTAGGGAGCATCTAGCTGTCTCCACAGTTCTTAAGTTCCCCATCTTCATTGTTATCACCAAAATAGATAAATTCCCTGAATCGAGAACCGTTGAGATCATCAATCAAATAAAGGAGATGCTGAAGATACCTGGAATTAACAGATTGGCATTAGAGGTAGAAGATGAGGGTGACGTGCTGAACGGAATAATAGGGATGAAGACAAAGAGGGTAGTTCCAGTGTTTAAGATATCCAACGTTACTGGTCAAGGACTCGACTTGTTGATAAGGTTTCTAAACCTTCTCCCTCCTAGAAGGACGGTTCCTTCACCAGACCCACTCGTTTACATTGACGAGACGTACAATGTGCCTGGAGTAGGACCCGTTGTTTTAGGATCTGTAATAAGGGGAAAGGTATCAGCTAACGATATCCTTTTGATTGGTCCAAATGAATATAACGAATTCAGGGAGGTAAGGGTAAAAAGCATTCAGTTAAATAAAATATTTGTAGACTCTGTGACTCAAGGATCGATAGCCACTTTCGCTCTTCAAGGGATCGATAGAGACAGCTTAAGGAAGGGCATGGTTCTAATTAGAAATAAGGCTAAAGCCGTAAGGAGTTTTTGGTCCAGAGTGATACTGTTACATCATCCCACTACAATTAGGGAAGGTTACGTAGCAACCATGCATTTACATACTATAAGACAGGCAGTCAAGTTCTCTGAGATAGCTAAGGGCATACTAAGGACTGGAGACACTTCTGAAGTTCACTTAACGTTTATGTTCAGGTCGGAGTATGTAGAGCCGGGTCAGATATTCGTCTTTAGGGAAGGTAGGACAAGAGGACTGGGGATAATAACTAGGACCGATTGATTTTAGACAGCGCACATGAGATTATGCTTCTAGAGACCTCTTCCGCTTGTTTCGCTATCGTGCTGGCGAAGCTTTTGCGAGCGAACCGTCAGTTAAGTACTCGGCTTCCCAATTAAGTTCAGCCTCAGTTATGTGCAACCTGGTCTTTATCACGATCGTAAGTCCAGGTCCTTCTACCTTGAGTAAGTTAGAGACCTCATTTTCTCTAACTTCATATTCCTCGACTTGTCCGGACAGTTCGGCCCTAAGAGGTCCTATCTTAGCTTCGATTGTGAATCTTTTCCCCTCTATTTTCTTTATACCTGGGATACACTCCAAGAGATTCCTTTCGTTTGAAAAGAAATCTATAGCTACCTTCCTGTTCTTAATTTTCTCCTCTCCTTTTAATGTGGTCACTTCTTCTCCACCTTAGCCTTTATACATTCAAAGAGGTCAGATATTATCTTGTTAACTGCAGGATCCATTAGTCTAGCCCCTACCGAGGCTAACACTCCAGCTACCTTAACGTCCGCATCATAGGCAAGCTTTCCATCATCAACTATCACCTTTGCTGTTATATCGACGTTACTGTTCAACCCGCTTCCTTTCGCATTTATAACCATGCTCTCGAAAGGCTTTACCTCACTGAAAGTAACCGTTGCCTTGTATTCGCCTTTAATAAATCCTATACCGGCAGTGCCTGTCACCTTATAGGTATCCCCTTCTTTTGAGAAACTTTTGACGCCTGGGAAACACGATGACACAGACTCAGGGTTGCTCAATATGCTCCAGATCATCGCCTTATCAACGTTTAACTTGATTTCACCTTGATATTTCATAAACTACCTTTTTGGTTCCTCACAAAAAAATCTATAGCAAGTATCAAATCTCTTTCTAGCTTACTTAAAAATTGTGACAGAATATACATAGTTGAGATCGATGAGGTTAAAGTTAAGGTACTTCGCCCTAGTTAAGGACTTAACTGGAAAAGAGATCGAAGAAGTTTACACTAATTGCTTCACATTGGATTGCCTCATTAATGAATTGAAAGAAAGGTACGGTCAGCGATTTAAGGCTCTCCTTGAAGGCCAAGTGACTGGAGTTAAGGTTTTCGTTCTAGTGAACGGGAAAATGGACGTGAAAGAATTGAAGGAAGGTGACGAAGTGGCGATATTGCCCCCTCCTGCAGGAGGAGAATTGAGAAAAGGCAAGCTTGATATCCTAGAAGAGATCAAAAACTTCAGGAGCTTGGCTCCGCTAGAAGCCGGATCTATGGTAGTGTACGTGGGTTTCGTCAAGGGGATGGTAGACGGTCATAAAGTGAACGACTTGATATACGAGTCATATGAATCTTACACTCAACAGAGATTGCTCGAGATTGAAGAAGAGATAAAAAGGAGGTATCGTGACGTAATAGGCATTAAGATAATCCACGCTATTGATAAAATGAAACCCGGGGATGACGTAATCTTAATAATGGTTTTGGGTAGAGGAAGGAAGGACGCTATTGATGCGGTTAAGGATACTATAGAGCTTGTGAAACACACTACAGGGATATGGAAACTAGAGGTTAGAGATGACGGTGAGTATTGGGTGGTTGCTGGGAACACAAGGGTGAAGAGAACTTGAAGAAGCTCAATGCACTGTCTATTGGAGGATTTGATACTGGGGCTGGGGCCGGAGTAGAGAGCGATATAAAGGCGTTTGAGTCCGTTGGCGTCCACGGTTTAGGAGTCGTCACCGCGATTACTGCACAGAATACCTTAGGAATAAAGGGGACTTTGCTAATTGAGCCTGATTTTTTGAAAAAGCAGATAGAGACGATATTTACAGATTTTCAGGTCTCAGCGGTAAAGACTGGCATGATAGTTAGTTCTGGACAGATGAAGGTTATTTCAGAGTTAATTGATCGTCTGACCGTTGTGGATCCTGTGATTGTGGCCAAGGACGGAACCAGGCTCATAGAGGATCTAGACTCTTTTAAGAAGATGATACTGCCTAAGACATACGTACTAACCCCAAACGCAGTTGAGGCCGAAGCGTTAGCGGGGTTTAAGGTCGTTTCAATAGAAGATCAAATTAGAGCGGCAAAATCTATTCACGATCTCTTCTCGATACCATACGTCATAGTGAAAGGGGGTCACATTCAATCTGACGAAGTAGTTGACGTTTTGTATAACGGAAAGGAGACCATGTTAGTGAGATCTCACAGGCTTGAGAACAGGAACACTCACGGTACGGGAAGCGTCTTCGCTTCAATGCTTGCCGGTATGTTAGCTAAGGGAATAAAGGTCGAGGAAGCCTTACCGGCAGTGAAGAGCAGAATGGAAGAGAGCATCAAGTTTGGGTTAGAAATAGGGAAAGGGATAGGTCCTGTGGAACCTCTTGTCTCCCTTGAGAGAGACTCCATGAGGTTTAAGGTCCTTCGTGATATGGAAACGTTTGCTGATTTCGTAGAGAGTCAAGACCACTTTCACGTCTTAATACCTGAAGTTCAGTCAAACCTGGCTCACTCAATCTCTCCAGAATATGTGGAAGGTCTTGAGGACATAGCCACATTTAAAGGCAGGATCATCAGAGAATGGGGAGGGAGAGTTAGAGTTGGTATGCCTCCCTCTTTCGGCTACCCCACACACACCGCTAGACTTCTCCTTTCGATAGTACTTAAGGAGCGAAAGGGGGACACGCTGATCAACATTCGCTACGACCAAAAGTTGGTCAGAGCCTTTAAGAATATAGGCTATGAGGTTTTAGAAGTTGATCGAGAGAAGGAGCCTAAGGGAGAGGAAGGAAGGACTATGAGCTGGATCGTAGAATACGTTTCTCAGAATCACGGTAAGTTACCGAACGTTATTTTCGATACAGGGATCAAAGGAAAGGAAGCTATGATAAGGTTTTGGACGGAATCAATTGATGAGATGATGCACTCCATTAGTTTGGTCTTGAAGGAGGTTAGAACTTGAAACTGGAAAGGTTAATTGTAGGATGTAAGAACTTAGTAAGAACAGGATGGATGCAAAGGGGAGTCCCTCCGGGTATTGGCGAGACCGTGGCAGGTCACAGCTTCGAAGCTGCTGTAATAGCATATGTCATAGCAACTAAACTTAAGGAGAAAGGATATCAAGTCAATCCAGATCATGCTTCTGTGATAGCCCTGTTTCATGATGTAGGGGAGAGCTTAGTTGGCGATTTACCTAAGTGGGTAACTGAGAGAACGGATAAAAGAGAACTAGAAATTTCAGCGATTGAGGAGTTAGGAGTGGGAAAGGACCTATTTTTGGAGTACGAGAATAGAGAGACGTTGGAAGGAATGGTAGCCAAGTTTTCAGAAGTGTTAGCCACCTATAAGCAGGCTCTTAGATACAAGAAAACAGGTTACGATGTGGATGAGATAATCAACACCTATGAATCTAAACTGAATGAGATGTGGAAAACTGATTGTTTCCTCTCAATTAAGAAGGATATCGAGGGTATAATTCTAGATCGAAAATAATATTTTTTTATAATCTAGCTAGTTATCGAGAACATGAAAATAGGTCCAGGGGAGAAAGCTCCAGACGTAGTTAACGTTTTGATAGAAATTCCAAGCGGGTCAAGCGTAAAATACGAATACAAGGAGAACGAAGAGGTAATTAAAGTTGACAGATTTCTCTACACTTCAATGAGTTACCCGTTTAACTATGGTTTTATTCCAGGTACTTTAAGTGAGGATGGAGATCCACTAGACGTTCTAGTTCTAACGAATCAACCGGTATTCCCAGGGACGGTTATTGAGGCTAGACCTGTAGGAGTTATTCACATGCAGGACGAAGAGGGAATAGATGAGAAAATAGTAGCTGTACCTAAGGAGAAGATAGATCCGTCCTTTTCTAAGATAAAAGATGTAAGCGATATAGACGATGCGATCAAAAACAAGATTGTCCACTTCTTCGAGCACTATAAAGAGTTGGAGCCAGGAAAGTGGGTGAAGATATCTGGATGGGGATCAGCCTCGGAGGCCAAGCAGAAGATAAATAAGGCAATAGAGAGGAAGAAAAGTTAATGCTTTTTATTGATGTGCTAATCCTGACTTTCGCTCTTATTTCATCCTTATGGATTCTACTTCAATCGCTTTACTATACCGAAACGCCTTTGAAATGCGAGGGTCACACAAGTTCTAATAGAAAGGCATCAATTATAGTTGCTATAAAGGACGAACCGCCTAAGGTAATAGAGGAACTAATTGAAAACCTCTCTAATCTTAACTATGAGGATTACGAAGTGATCATAGTGTCAGACGATAGCGAAGAAGCCTTCAACCTTTTACCAAAGGTGTATCCTGCTAACTTCAGATTGATAAGACGGGATAAGCCATTGGGTAGGAAGGCTGGAGCTCTAAACTTCGCCTCAAACATCGCGAAAGGCGATTTCTTAGTTTACCTGGATTCCGAGGCTAGAGTTGACAGAGATTTCTTGAAAGGGGTGTCACATCATCTCTCTAGTTCAGATGCGGTATCACTTAGATTAAAGGTGAGGTCTCCTCTCAACAAACTCCAGAAACTTTATGCAGAAATGACAGAGTTTTCAATGAACTCCCTGTTTCGCGGACGATTTATCAGAAATCTTCCCATTTTCCCCAACGGCTCTGCTTTCGCGATAACAAGGGATGCTCTGAATAGGATAGGAGGATGGAAGGAAAATAAGGTAGCTGAGGACCTGGAAATAGGTATCAGGATGTATCTCAAAGGGCTTAGAGTTAGTTACGCTGACGATGTTTTGGTAACCACACTTGCCCCTTACTCATGGAGAGATTTCTTCGAACAGATGAAAAGATGGGCCTACGGTTCAGGTGAACTTTTCCCATATAGCCTCTCAATGATAAGGAAGGGTATAAGAGGTATAGAAGGTACTCTTTATGCGAACCAATGGGGCATCTATCCTTTACTTCTAGTTGGATTGCTGGTCTTAGGCCTTCTCTCTGGATTATTAAGGTCTTCTCCATTCTATTGGCTTGCATCTTTGTCCACGTTTCTGGTCATAACGTTTGTTTTCTCATTAAGAAGCAAGACAAGAGAGTACGACATGAGGATACCAGCTTTGACAATTTCCGCATTTTCGGTAGGTTATTTCTCAGGACTGATAAGGCTTAAGTTCAAATGGAAAGTGACGCCAAAGATCGTAAACTCCATAAAAGATGTAGATAGTGACTGGATTCCAATAGAGGCGAACGTTCTCTCATTTCTTTTCTTCGTCTCAGGTCTCGTTTCCCTATCGAATCAACCGTTTCAAGCCATAATATTGTTTATAATATCAATTTTATTACTAATTATACCGTAACCTTAATCGATGACATCCTGGAGACTTCCCTCAAGGCCTCCTCAGGTCTTAAACTGTATTTTATAATGAACTTCTTAACCATCCTATAACTCTCTGAGCTCTGAACTATATCCTTTGAAGTCGCCATTAGCTTAAGATATAGGGCCCTTCTTGAAATCTCATCTTTAACTTCCTCAAGAGATCTTCCTGATTCCTCCAGTCTTGTTCTAAGTACCTTAGCGTTCTCAAGATCGACCGTATGTACGTCAACCTTAGGATCCCAGTTTACAACCCTCCTGAAGTCCGACGCTGTAACTATCTCGTCTATAGCAACTACTCTTCTTTTCAATTGAATCTTGTCACCAATCAATACAGGCAAACGCCTAACGTTAATGATTATGTTATTCATCGGTATCCATTCGGATGGGATGTTCAATGGCGGGTTCATTAATCGCTTTACTGCACTTTCTGAATCGTAAGAGTGGAAAGTGGTAGCTCCACCATGTCCTGTTGAAAGTGCTTGGAAGAGGGTGTACGCTTCTGCACCTCTTATCTCCCCTACTACTATTATGTCAGGTCTGTATCTTAATGACAGCTTTAGTAGATCCATTAAACTTATTTCCTTGCCAGAATCGCCGTAAGCTTGCCTTGAGTACAACTGAACCCAATTTTCTTGAGCAAGCCTTATTTCTGGGATGTCTTCTATTGATACTATCTTTAGAGACTCTTTAGCGAGGTTCAATATTGATCCAAGCATTGTAGTTTTCCCCGCACCCGTCACTCCTATGACCATCAATGACATCCTAAGGTCTATCGAATACCATAGATAAGCAGCAGTTTCAGCGCTGATTACTCCGCTGTTCATCAAGTCAAGAATTGTTATGGGTCTTTCGCTAAATCTCCTAATAACGAATGAAGATCCCCTAGCGCTCACCTCATGTCTAAAGGTTGCAGCTATTCTATCTCCCTTCGGTAATATACCGTCAGCTATAGGATTGGCGATCGACACGGTCTTGCCAGATAAAGATATCAATCTTAGAACCAGTTGGTCTAAAAGATCAGAACCTCTTATCGTCTTGTTTAAGACCGTCATCTCTGAGCTCAAAACTAGATTAGTTGGCACATAATCGTATTCCCTATGATAAACATAGATAGGTAACCCGATTCCACTGCAAGAAATGTCCTCAACTTTGCTGTCAGCTAAAAGCGGGGTTAAGATGTTATACCCGAACATGTTCCTCAGGAGATAATATAGAGCCACCTTTCCCTTAGTGCTTAGCTTGAACACTCCTCCTACTTGTCCCTGAATTAGATTCATAGATGGCATTTTAGAGTTTGCGTCTAACAGGATCTTAGCTACGTCTATAGATTCTTCCTTACTTAACAAGGATCTTTCTATTTCTCTAATTAAAAAGATATAGATATTAAATATGTTTTCGTCTATTGGAGGTTCAACTAGGACGTATCTAAATATTCCTTTATCCTGGTCGAAGACAATGAAAGTGTGAGGGTTAGCCACGGATAATTCCATGTTGTGAGATGCAAAAGATGACTTCACATTAGATGGCAAAAGATTAGACATATCAATTTCATATTCTGACATTATTTCAGGAAGTTCTTCGTAAGGTACAGTTATTGGATAAAGGCTAATAGGGAGGTCATCAATATTCAATTCATTGTTCTTAGATGTACCTCTCTTTGGCAAGGAGATTTGAAAGTTTAACTTCATGCTAAATATTGTTATAATTAGCTATTATATAAACTTCTCTTTTTCAATTAAGGGTAAATAGAGAGTTTCAAGTACAATTAGTTAAAGGATGAAGATTAAGAATACTTGGTGACTCTCTCATCCGCTTGGCGCTACAGATGGACCGAACGTAAAGTGAACATGAATGATGATTATCATTAGTATTGCAGTGATAACCACCATAATTGCTGAGTGAATAAATCCTGAGGCAACTTTTCCATGTCCTAGCTTTCCAACTAGTAAGCCAGCAACGAATGCGTTTATCATACTGGTTATTGTAGTTATGAAAACCGCCTCTGGTAACAGTACCTTAGCTTCACCAAGAGCTCCAGATGAGAAAGCGAAGGAATTACTGGTTATTAATCCTAGGATTGCGGCGGACAGAAAGTTTACAGCTATGATTGAAATTATCACTCCTATATAGGGTGTATAAAGTAAGATCTTGACCTTACTTTCATATTGTCTTTTTATCTTTATTTGAGTTTCCACCTGCTCAGCCAGGCTTTCAATAGTTTCAGGTGTAAGGCTACCAATATCTATCATGTCAGCTATGGATACTAACGAAATCCTTGAAGTAAAATCAAGGATCTCTTCCACTCCTTTTATGAAAGCGTCTCTCAAAGGATAGCCAAGCGAGATGTATCCACTTATTTTTTTCAAAATATTAGATAGTTTACCCATTTCAGGACTGTTCTTTATGTTTTCTATAATCGTTTCTGGAGACAAGCCCGCCCTTATTCCTTCTGAAATAGCCCTCAGTAAACTAACTACATATGGGTCATAACCTGTGCCTTTTTTCAACTCTCTTGATGTTATGATAGCTGGGGGTACTGACGCTATCAAAAAGGCTATCATCATTATTAGTGAAATCGCCGTAACGTCGTTAGTGTTACCCGAGAGCGTGAGGAAGGGAATGAGCTCCTTCGTCAAGCCTAACAAAACAAACATAGTAATAAGGCCTACCCCTAGGGAGACATAAAACACTCTATAGGATGAGACCTTCCTTTCCGGGAACCTCATTTGGGATTGCTCTACCATCAAAATGAAAACTCCATCAACCAAGGGAAGAATTAAGACCAGAATTGCCCCGAATACGTTTAAAGGAATGGACCCTCCCACAATCCCAGGGAATAGAGCCTCCAGAAGCAGAATTAGAAAGAACGTGATGTAACCAGAGGCCAACCAAATTACGTAGGTTTCTCCCACTCCTGATAGCTTATCAGCAGCTATGTCGGCAGCTAATTCTAATTGTCTTAAAATGTCCTTAGCTTTTGCCGATACGGTGTCTAGAACGGGTGCTCCGCTCCTCACAGCCGAAACGTAACTTAGGAGAAAGTCATTGAGTATCCTTGAAGGTGACACTTTAATAGCTCTTAGGAGGGCGTCCTCTACGCTCTCTCCAAGGAAATCAATTCTCTTTGATACGTAAAGCGTCAGCTGATTAATATAATTAAAGGCGGTCGTTTTAGATAATCTCTCAAAGAGGATCCTTGGACTAAGGCCAGACTTAAGGAAAATTGTGAAGACGGCCGAGAACGCGGCGCTTTCCGCATCTAAGCCTATTCTTCTATTCTCTATAGTCTGTGAGATATTAACGTTAAGTAAAAGATAGGTCACTGGAGGAATTATTACGGCAAACATTAACAACATAAGTCCTAGCACAGCAAATTTAGCCAATCTGTAAACCAAATACAACTTAACTATAATGTAAATGCCAAAGAAGGCGAGAAGAGCCGAAAACGCTGAGGAGATACTTAAGTAAAAGAAGATCTGCGCTGCAAATATTCTAGGATCGATTGAGAGGCCCGCCATGAGTAGTTTTTTCTCTACGCTTTTAGATATTGACTTTACGATTCCAAGTTCGTAAAAGTTTCCTATTATACCTAACGATTGTCTGTTAGATGGTTTAGTAGCTTGATTTCCTCTTCTCCATCCTTTAAATGCCATTAATAAGTATCTTTACTTATATGTTTAAAAATATTTCCTTTTAATTCATTTTGAGTCACTGTAGGCATATTATCATTGTGTAATAAAAATAAATATACAAATTTCAATATATAATCTGGAGTACGCCCTAATGTCCAGATAACATGAGTTATGAAAAGTGTGTCATAATAAAACAAATATTTCTTTAGAATGCATATACTCACTTATGAAGATGAACTTAGAGAGATTGCGTCGTGGCGTCTTGCGATTCCTGATATTAGATGCGCTCAATCTAAGGCCCATGCACGTTTATGAAATAATGAAGACTATTGAAACTAGATTTAATGGAGTTTATAAACCGAGCCCAGGATCAATTTATCCAGTTTTAAAGAGCTTAATCAAGGAAGGCTCGGTGACAGTAGTCGAGAAGGATGGTAAAAAGGTTTACAAATTGACTGAGGACGGAGAGCAAAAGTGGGCTGAGGCTAAAGCTCACGTTAAGCACTTCTTCTCAAACACGAATTATAGAAGATTGGCCTCAGAACTATTCGATTTAAGCCTTGTATTATATAACTATAGGTCTAAACTTGAAAAACCGGAAGTATTTCATGACGTTGACTTAGTTTTGATGGAATGTAGAAAAAAGATAGAGATGATCCTTGAGGATCATAACAAAGAGGTCAGTTGAAGAGCTTTATTCACAACCTCTTGAGGGGTCTTACCTAACACGAATAGTCCCGGCTCCTTTCCAAGATCTCCCTTATCTACAATGAACTCTGGTATCCTTCCGAGGTCACTAAACGCTTTTTCAATCATGAAGTTCATTGTTTTCTTCTCTAACCTTTTTCTCTCAGCGGGCTCAGTCGTCCTATCAAAAACGTAAGGATTGAGACCGAAGAATTGTGGGTAAAGCGCTAGATTCATCGCGCTTCTAATGTTGGGATCAAACTTCATACTCGTTAAGATGACCCTGGCTATATGGTCTGATGCTCCAAACGCTGGAGGAAGGCAATATATTACCTTGTTGAAGGCCACAGTTAATCTGCCAGGTATTGCAGCCACGTCATAAGTGTCCTGCGCGTTCACTAAAGCGTATCCTACGTTTGTCCTAATCTCAGGAATTAACAAAAATGATTTATCATTGGAAACGAAACGCTTAACGGCCTCTTCAAGGTCACGTAGAACCTGAGCTCTCTCTTCAATCATAGGGAAACCTAGATTATCTGAATCATAAAACTTACTAGATCTTTGCCAATTTCTTTCGAGTTAACGCATCGATTGAGATAACTATATTGAGCGGTACCAGGACTCTTTCCATTTCAAACATTTCAACGGGTTAATCTTCATCCACAGATACGTTAAAAGTTCCCGGCAGGTCACTTCAACTTTCGATAAACCTAGTTAAGGTAATGAAATTCTAATATATCTTTTATTTTATGATATAATCAGGGACTATAAATATAGCTATAAGTATGTTAATCAAAACTATAAGTGAAAGTATCGTATAAAGCAGATCTCTGTTCTTAAGGAAATCTCCAATTAGTAAAATTACCCTGATAATGGGTGTGGCTATAAGAACAATTAATCCCAGATAAACGAATGAAAGGCCATCCAATTTCTGAACTCCTTGTACAACCTTCTCAGGAGTGGTGGTTGAAGTGTTGATAAACGAGTGAACGTTACCTATCTGCTCTAGTGTGAATCCCTGAGCTCCATCATGAACAAATATAAGGACCACCCCAATAATGATCAGAAGTATGCTTGCTACGACCCCCACGATGAGAGAGTAACTTATAACGTCCTCTACTTCCATTATAACACCCCCAATCCTCTTAGAATCATCTGCACGCCTAGGAATCCTAGTATAATTAGAAACACTGCTCTTATTCTCTTGTTCTTCATCCTTACTAGAACTCTAGTTCCAATTAGTGACCCCATTAAGACACCTATCGCAGTTGGAGCCGCAAGGAACGGTTGTATGTAACCTAGGGCCCAATATATCCCGCTACCCGTTGCTGCAGTGACTCCAATCATAAAGTTACTGGTAGTGGTTGTAACTTTCATCGGGAGGTTCATTGCGTAATCCATACCTATAACCTTGAGAGCTCCTGAACCTATACCCAACAAACCAGAAATGAAACCTGCAAAGAACATCACAATGAGACCCAACCACCATCTTACCCCCCAGTACTTAACCGTTGTGTTATTTGCAGGATCGAAGTATTCACCGTATAGATTTAACGCTTTAGTGGTCCAGTCTGGAGGTTTAGGTGTGGGGAACTCTCCCTTCATCTTTTTCAAAGTAGGATAAATTGAAAATAGGAGGACAATTCCAAATATGATGTAAACTAAATACTGCAAACGCAGTGAGTAAATGTATGCCACAGTTAACGATCCGACTATAGATCCTGCTGTCGTGGCTATCTCAAGGGAAATACCTATCCTAACGCTAGTTATCCTTTCCTTTACGTAAGCTGAGGCTGATCCACTAGAAGTAGCGATTGTGGAGATCAGACTTGAGCCCGTGGCGTAAATTATGGGTATTCCTAGGTAGAGTGTTAGGATGGGAACCAAGACCGTACCTCCGCCGAGACCAGTGAGTGAACCAAGGAAACCTGCTAACATGCTAAAAATTAATATCGATAAAAAAGTTAGTATGATACTCATACTGATCACAGAGTCTAGGGGCTAATGAGTTTTTAAAACCATTCGTTACCTTATTGTCCAAAGGGTTTCATTGGTTGAGAAAAACACATTTGAAAGAACTATAAAACACACCTTTAATTAGCTTTAATGTGCATATTATGATATGAACGGAATCAAAGCTGGCTATCTTAAGTTAAAGGAATTAGTGGGTGACGCTTGGGCATTTAAACAAGAGGACCAATATACGTTAGTAGGTGTAAATCAAGTATCGTGTAAGGAGAAAACGAAGATAGTCGACGCGGTATTGAACGAAGTCTATAAGTACGGAGATGAGTTTTATATAACCGTTCTACTCTTAAGTATCGAATCGTTTGAGAGGATAAAAGGATCCTTAGGAGAGGATATTACTAACGAACTAAGAGAATAGTATCGCTCATCGAAGGTACATTAACATCTACATTGAGAACGATTCAGATCCTAGTTTGGCTTTCTGAGCGGTTTGCTTTTATGCGAAATCGTAAAGCCTAACGCTTTTGTTAACTGCGTTATCCATCATTGCTATGCAGTATGAGCCCATTCTGACCATTTCCTTACCAGCTTCAGTTTTAGGAGCTCCCTTTTCTAGCTCTCTAAAGCCCTCCCTAACTTTCCCCATATTAGAGAGATCCTCAGTTAAGAACATATTTGTAGAGATTAAGAATATTTCCCTTAGTTTCTCAAAAAATTCAAAGATTTCGTTTAGCTCCTCTTGACTTATCTCCCTCAGGAAAAGCATTAGATGAGTTATGAACCTGCCGAGGTCCCTGAGTGCGACTGCAAAAAGTATGATATCTTTTGGATATATGTGAAAGTTAACTTCGTCATCCCTTTGAACCCCTACGGCTATCATCCTTACTAGGAGTCTATAATCCTTATTAAGTATGCTAACTCTTGCTAGTAGATCCTCTCTCATCTCATTTGTAAAGTTCTTAAAGAGAAGCTCAACGTCTCCCAAAATAGTCTCAATTTTTTTCACAAACTGTCTCATCGATTCTATCAAGTCGTTTGAGACGCTAACGTTAATCCTAAAGGAGATGCTGTCGAACGTTTCAGTTTCGATCTCCAATCCATAGCATTGAAGTTGCAACTCTCTTAACTCTCTCTTAACATCCAATGGTATTACAGAATTTGACTTAATGACTATTCTGTTAAGACCTTGCATGTAATAGGTTATTACAAGGTATTTCGTGCTTTCAAGATCTTTAAGTTCAATAACTTTTTCTAGGGTCGGTTTGATAGGAGGTCTTATCTTAAGGCCGTCATATACTTCGTAAACCTTTAGCTCACTTTTCACATCCAAGTTCATTTTCCTGACCCAATCACTAGGCAAGGAAATTATGTAGCTACCTCCCTTGATCTTTTGTAGTCTCCTCTTATCCATATGGTTATTTACAAAGATATTTATTTAAAAGATTATGTATTAGATTGAATCTATTATATATGGATATATAAAACTAACAACAAGAATATGGAGTTCTAGGTATCCATCGAAAGAAGTGTCTTTATATTAGAATATCATTTGGATCGAGCGCACTCTTCAAGATCTTGAACGTTTCGCTTTGCTTAGGGAGGCAATCTCTATAGCATCCCTTCTCCCCTATAACGTTGTAACCTTTCTCCCTCAGAGCTAAGAGATCTTCTCCATTGTATATTCTAGAGTAACCAGATCCGAAAAAGGAAACAATGCACTCTGCATTTATATTTTGCGTATTTTCGAGTTCTAATCCCCTTACCGTAATGATAGAATAGATAGTGCTTCCGCTGCATTTAGGGATATCGGCCTGTCGATATTCTTGTACTACTTTCCTAACGTAGCTTGAATGGCCTGAGAACCACGCTATGGCCCTCTCCTCACCCTTTCTATAAATTGTAATACCAATCGCTCCCTTCGATATGGCCTTCCAAATTTCACTAACTTTGATTTGTGCTGGAAAAGTTTCCTCTGGCTTCGGTATCACTTTCAATGTTATCTCAAGGTACGCACCCAATTTACCAAGGGCCCCAGACATAGCTTTCCAGATCTTATATCCGGAGGAGAACTTTGGAGTCCTATCTCCAGTCCTTATGATCTCTCCTAGTCCGGTAACGCTCTTAGCACCGATTAACCAATCTCTAGGATATCCATAAAAAAGGCTGTAGTGGAACGGAAAGTTTAGAGAGGAGAACCCTCCAACAGTCCCCGTATGATAGAATGGTATCCATAATCCAGACTTATCCAAAGCTCTGACGAGGTCTCTGAAGGGAGTACCGGCTTTAACCCTAACGTAAAGGTCTGATTGAGAGCTTTCTAAAATTCCAACCAAACCTCTCGTGGATACGAGTAGATCGGCGTTTACTGGCTCTCCTATATGGTTCTCTCCCGTACCTATAACGTGGACTTTTATTTGTCGCTGGTTAGCTAACTTAATCACTTCCTTGAACTCGAGCTCACTTTCGGGTTGAACTAGGACGGATCCAGACTTTTCTTTTATTTGTCTCACCTTAGTCACTTTCTCTAGCTCATCAATCCACATTACGTTTTATTACTGAAATGTGATTATTTAAAGTGATGAACGTAGAGGAAGGATTAGCGAGTATCGTAGGAGAGAGATGGATAGTTTCTGGCGACGAAAAG
The DNA here is from genome assembly GCF_000204925.1 of Metallosphaera cuprina Ar-4. Taxonomy (NCBI): domain Archaea; kingdom Thermoproteati; phylum Thermoproteota; class Thermoprotei; order Sulfolobales; family Sulfolobaceae; genus Metallosphaera; species Metallosphaera cuprina. The sequence goes on from NC_015435.1 coordinate 1,390,937, forward strand.
AAGCTCTACGGATTTGACGGATTTACTGCGATTAAGGGAAGTCCTTCACTCGTAGTGCTTCCCGGTAACGAGGAGGATGTCATTAAAGTGGTACGATTTCTCTATGACAATAACGTGAAGTTCGTGTTCAGAGGAAGTGGAACTAGCTTGAGCGGAGCTACAGTTCCCCTACATGACGAAGTCGTCATCAGTATGACCAGACTCAATAAGGTTCACTTTCAATCAGGTCTGGAGATAGAAGTAGGTCCAGGTATAGTAAACGCCTTGGTTACAAAGAATGCCCCTCCTCACTTGTTTTATGCCCCTGATCCATCTAGCTTTAGCGTCTCGTCAATAGGTGGTAACGTTTCTCACGACTCAGGCGGGATTCACGTAGTAAAATATGGACCGACCGTAAATAGCGTTATCTCGCTAAAGGTGATACTACCCAACGGAGACGTTGAGCAGATAACTCATGAACCTTTTCTCTCTTCCACTCCAATTTTCGTTGGAGCAGAAGGTACGCTAGGAGGAATACTTAGAGCTAGACTTAGGCTATTCCCAAGACCTTCTTCAAAAAGGGACGTTTTCGCGGTTTTCAATAGCGTCAAGGAGGCGGGAGAGGCAGTGGTAGAGATCTTTAAGGCCGGTATTATACCATCAGCTCTTGAGATGATGGATGGTAACTCAATATGGGTCATTGAAAGAAGTAGATACAAGGCTGGTATACCTGAGGTGAAGGCGCTACTCCTTATTGAGTTAGATGGCAGCCAAGAAGCTGTCGAGGAGCAAGTCTCCCTTATAAACAAGGTCTTGAAGGGAGCAGGCGGTGAGTTGATACATCCAGAGGACGGAGGACAAAAGCTCTGGAACGCTAGGAAGGGCGCTTTTCCTGCCATGGGTGTGATAGCCCCTGCTTATCTCACTCTCGATTGTAATGTCTCGAGGAAGACGCTCCCAGAGGTCCTCTCTGGAATAGAGAAGATAGCAAGGGAGAGGAAGGTTTTCATAGCCAACGTGTTTCATGCAGGAGATGGAAATCTTCACCCACTAATCCCCTATAATCCAGACTCGTTGGAAAGTTTGAAGCTAGCCTTAGACACGAGTTCTGAGATAATGAAACTGGCGTTGAAGTTAGGAGGCGTCCCATCAGGGGAACACGGCATTGGGATAGAGAAACTGAAGTTTATGAGTCTATATTACTCTGAAGAGGAGTTAGAGGTGTTCAAGAGAGTTAAGAAAGCGTTTGACCCCAAGAACTTGGTAAACCCCTGTAAGCTTTTAGGAGGATGTAAGTCCAATAACGATGTGCTGAGGTGGATGTGGGAGTGGGATTAGAGGACTCTTGCGTTCACTGTGGATTCTGTCTTGAGTCCTGTCCAACTTATGTTGTGACTAGGTCAGAAATTCACTCTCCTCGTGGAAGGATAGCTTCAGTGAAGCTGGGTATATCAAGTGTGGGAATAGAGACTTGTATGTTCTGTAGGAGATGTGAAGCAGCTTGTCCTAGCGGAGTTGAATATGGGAGATTGATTCACTTAAGGAGAGAGGAACAACCTTTAAGGAAGGCCATGAACTTGCTAATGGAGAGACCGAAGTTGGCCTATAGGTTGCTCAAAGCCAGTAGTGGCCTGAACTCGTCTTTGATAAAGAGGATTAGAGACTTCATACCGTCTGTTGATTCACCTCTAGACTATAGAGAGGATAATCCAAACGTTCTACTGTTCCCTGGTTGTCTGATGGCGTTATCGTTCAGAAAGACGGTAGAGAACGCACTTCGTTTTATCAAGTCAAAGGGTTATAAGGTTGAGATAGTAAATGGATGCTGCGGTCTTTCTCATTATAGTGAAGGAGAGAAGAAAAGAAGTGAGGAGTTAATCGGAAATTTGAAGGAAAAGTTCAAAGGAAGGAGAGTGGTGTCTCTATCCTCCAATTGCTCAGCGCACATGAGGGAAATGGGCCTTCAAGTGGAGGATTTCTCGGAGTTCGCTTTGGCACATGTAAATGGAAGAGTCAATATGACTGTAACAATCCATGACCCGTGTCACGCCAACCTAATTGGATTAACCAAAGTCACGAGAGACGTGATGAGGAAAGTGGGTATAAAGGTAGTTGAGATGGACGAACCCTCCTTTGAATGCGGGGCTGGAGGAGGGTACTTCCTTTATCATCCTGAGATCTCAGACGAAGTGATGAAAATAAAGGCCGAGAAAGTCAAGAAGAGCGGAGTGAACCTGGTTTTATCAACCAACCCAGCTTGTTCCTTAGCTCTAGCTTTTAAAGGATTGAAACCAGTTCATTTAGCCGATATTCTGGGCGAGAGCGCCTAATATCTCCTTTTTTGCTAAAAGTTGCTCTCGCTCAATTTCGTATCCGTTTTCTACGAAGACCTCTATCATTTCGTCCTTTATCTCTGGTTTTACATAGACTCTCGGGCAGTCTCTCACCTCTTCAAGGTCCTGAAAGTCCTTTCCTATATTCGACACCTTAATTGAAAGTCCCCAATCGCAACCAATACAAATTTGCCTTTTGTGGGGCCTAGGAATTAAGTAAAGTCCAGCCCTAGGTTGGACTATTGAGCCAGAGGGATGGAACCATTTCACGGCTTCTAAACCTAACCTATAGAAGCCGACTCCTATATTCCTCTTTGCAGTAGGGCAGTTTAGCTTACTTGCCAAGTACATCCCAGCTATTTCATCCGCTTCCAACTCCCTTCCTATGATAAGCTTAGAGAACCAATTGGCTCTGAAGAAGGACCTAACGAACTCCTGTTGTATGTACATGCTTTAACTATTTAAACAAGAGATATATATACATTGAGGTAGCTTAATTTATATTTATTATTTTAACTAATTTATGTTAATTATCGTAATACTAGTTCCACACCTTATATAGAGTATTCAGGGAATAGTCTAGACATGATTATTACAGTTATTAATCAAAAAGGCGGTGTGGGCAAAACAACAACGGCAGTTAATTTAGCGTATGGTCTGTCTAAGCAAATGAATGTAGGTCTTCTAGATATGGACCCTGAGGGTGGAACATCTTTCTCATTCGGAATAAGGAGAGATAAGAGAGAGTTCCCTCTAGGCGGTAAGAGCATCAACATCTTCAACATTGAAGTCTTTCCAGCTCATTTAGGACTGTTAAAGCTGGAAATAGGTGGAGAAGTAGAAGACGTGATGAAGTCAATCGTCAAGATCGCGGAAAGTTTTGACGTCTTAGTAATAGATACGCCCCCCAATTTAGGAACTTTAGCCGTTGCCTCTATGGTAGCTGCAGACAAGATATTATCTCCTGTAACTCCTCAACCTCTAGCAATTGAAGCGGTAAGAAATCTAGACTCTAGATTACAGAGTCTAAATAAGAAAGCAGTAGCGTTTACTAGCATGTCAAAGAAGCCTATAGATGTGGAATTAAAGGCAGTAAAGTTCCTTCAATTGTCCATACCTCAGTCTAGACTGTTCTCGGAAGCGTCTAAACTGGGCGTACCAGTCTCGAGATACGAGGAAATAAGACTGAGGAGACCTAGAATTGAAAAACTTTACGAGGAGTTGGGAAAGGTGATTTTAAGTGAGTGAACTCGATTTTTTACTTAATAGAAAGAAAAGGGATGGTGGGGTCCAGGGAGTAGACAACTCTCCTCAGAGGGTAGACAACAGGGTCCAGGGAGTAGACAACTCTCCTCAGAGGGTAGACAACAGGGTCCAGGGAGTAGACAACTCTCCTCAGAGGGTAGACAACAGGGTCCAGGGAGTAGACAACTCTCCTCAGAGGGTAGACAACAGGGTCCAGGGAGTAGACAACTCTCCTCAGAGGGTAGACAACAGGGTCCAGGGAGTAGACAACTCTCCTCAGAGGGTAGACAACAGGGTCCAGGGAGTAGACAACTCTCCTCAGAGGGTAGACAACAGGGTCCAGGGAGTAGACAACTCTCCTCAGAGGGTAGACAACAGGGTCCAGGGAGTAGACAACTCTCCTCAGAGGGTAGACAACAGGGTCCAGGGAGTAGACAACTCTCCTCAGAGGGTAGACAACAGGGTCCAGGGAGTAGACAACTCTCCTCAGAGGGTAGACAACACCATAGACTCTGGAGCTGACAAGTCTCCTATGATATCCCTAGAGAATCAAAACGTTAAAAGGGATCAGAGATTAGAGGACGAGGAATTAGAGCTAATGAGAAAGTTCTTGGATAAAGATCCTAAGATAGGAATATGGAGTTATCCTAGTTATGTTGTGCTACAGTATCTTTTCAACACGAGACCTGGCTTTAAGATAAGCAAAGTAGCTAAAGAAGCTCTAGAAATAGGTATGAGGCAACTTTTCCCAGATCTATATACCAAGGCGGAGCTAATTACTAAACAGAGAGGTTTAGTAAAGTAGATTCAATTTATCTAAGGAAGATTTGTGCTTAGAACCTAATCAGCTTAACAACTATACTTCAAAGTCTCTCGATTTTTATCCATGAGAAGGTTCCTGAACTTTACTCTTTTACCACTTGTGAAAAGCAGTTCAAGAGATGCCCTTAGACGCTATAAGTTTCTACCCTTAATATAATTAATGATCATGAGAAAATAAAGCTGTCAGAAAAATTTTGTGATTTAATATTATAGCAGTTATAAGGAAATATATCCTCCAGTCCTGCATTCAAATCATGACAATCTGGGGGAAAACCTCCAGCTCTTAAACTTGAATTCCTGTCCTCTCTACTCTAGACTCTTCAGAACATCGCTAAGGTATCAAACCTTTTAAGGATGTCCAATACAAACGAGTGAACATCCTCTTCATTTCATAAAACATGTAGGAGGCTCCATATATTCCACTTTTCTGGAAGTTCATTCTCACAAGGTATCCCTTTGTTTCACCCGCATAGACTGCACATATCGCACTTCCATCATAGATCTTTTTATTTCCGCCGTGAACGTCGTTTAGAATGTTCTCCGAAACTATCTTAGCCTCATAATGAGCTTTAGCTCCAGTTTTAGGCGGTGTTAATATATTGTTAGCGTCTCCAATAACGAAAACGTTATCATAATCTCTATATTTTAACGTCGTTCTATCCACAGGGATGAAACCGCTTTTATCAGCCAGCTCCTTAAACTCCTCAGGTACAGTTACGGGCGGATCTATTAAGGCTAGATCATAAGTTACTTTTTCTCCGCCTTCTGATTCAATGATCTTGTTTAGTTTATCTATCTTTGCTATCTTGAAACCTCTCTTCACGTCTATGTTGAGTTCCTTTGATCTTCTTCCGAAAGCTTCAGCCATGGGCCTTTGTATCTCAGGAGGACTTGTTACAGGATTTAAGAGGGTGATCTTAGTTTTAGGGAACTTCTCTCTCAACAGAAAGCCGAACTCGAATGGAGCAGCAGGGCACTTTATCACACCTGTGTATCCAATGACTATGGATTCTCCAGAGAACGACGCAATGTTTTCTCTTAAGATCCTACCGTGCTCTAACGTGTGCCAATCTAATGCCCCGTCTATTTGTTTACTCACCACTCCTGGGGAGAGTATTAAGTAGTCATAGCTTAATTTTTCTCCATTTACTAAGACCGAGTGCTCTTCAAGTAAGACTTTGCTAACCCTTCCTTTAATGCGTTTGGCGGAGAGTACGGAGTCTAGACTTTTCACTATAGACCTCTCGTCTTCATTTCCGAGAGAGAAATCAACTATTCCAGGTTGGTACAGATGTGCGTCTAACGGTTCTACGACGGTTACGTCCAATCCTTTCCCAGATAACCTGTTTGCGGCTACGATACCTCCGTTTCCTCCTCCTACAACGATAACCTTTTTCATGATTAACATACTTTATTCTGAAGAAAGAATATTTAAGATAATCCTTAATTATTCAACTGATCTAAATTGAAATTGCCGACCTCAATCATTATGGCTGGAGGAAAGGGGACTAGGCTATCACCTTTTAAACCAGTTCTGGAGGTATGCAAAAAGCCCATGATAAGATGGGTCATCGAAACGGCATGGGATTTCTCTGATCAAGTGTTCATCGCTACAACCAGAAATCACCCAATAGAACCAATGTTGAGAACCATGGATGCCAAGATATTGTACACCTCAGGTTATGGGTACGAGGTTGATGTGTTAGAGGCAGTCTCTAGAGTCGAGAGACCAACTATTGTCTTCCCAAGCGACGTCCCTCTTATCCCCAAAGATGCGATAAATCTTCTCATTAGCGAATGCAGATCGTCAATCTGTTCATTGCTTAGCAGATCAGAGTTCATTGGAGTAAGCATTTGGAAAGGCTTAACGTTAGATAATTACCAGTCCGTAACTTATCCAGGTCTTATAATCAATGTTAATACGAAAGAGGATTATGAGAAAATAAATAAAAATTGTCCTTAATAATTTCTTAAGATTCCATTTGAAAAGGATATTAATAGTTTCCCCAGTCAGAGGTTTAATGTTGCCGATATACGTCATTCTTAGCCTTCTGCTTCTTATCATATCAATAAACTATTTCAAAGATATACTAGTCTATGCCGGTCTTCCCTCCGGAATAGGTTACGCATTAGCGGTCGAGATTTCTTTCCTCAGCCTTATTACCAGCTCGTTGAATATAGTCGTGAAGGAGTTTAAGTCACCTGCCATCGTTCCAGAGTACGAGGTCATGTACGTATTCGGATTTCCTATTTACATACCTAGATTAGAAAGGTCTTACGTTACAACTCTATTGGCATTTAACGTGGGTGGCGCTGTCATTCCTTTGTTATTATCTCTAACCTTACTTTATCTTCTGCCACACAAGTTACTTATTTTGCTTAATATAATAATCATGATAATTATATCAAAGTCGTTCTCAAAGGTAGTTAACGGGGTGGGTGTGGTGATGAACCCTCTAATAGCTCCCATATTTTCTGTATTAACAAGTTATCTTCTCTTCTTTAATGACCCTCTACTTATACCTACCTCAGCATACGTTGGTAGTGTGATAGGAACTTTAATTGGGGCGGACCTGCTCAACATAAGGAGGATTCTAGAGGCTAGGCCTCAGCTGATAAGCGTTGGAGGAATGGGAACTTTTGACGGAATATTCATTTCAGGGTTGCTCTCAATTTTCTTAGGTCAGTTAATATTGTCCATATAATGAAGTTCATTTTAATCGCTTTTTAGTTTTAATTTAATGTCCAACTAAAAACCTTAAGTTAGTTCGTGGCATGAGTGTCAAGGTAGGAAAAGGCTTCCACGTAATAGGATGGTAGTTTAATATAGTAGATCAAGATAGTAGAGAAGTCCCCTTAAGACTAGTATCTTAGCGTTTCAATTATATCCCTATTACCTTATTCTTCAAGAATTCATAGATTTTCCAAAATATAAGAAAACCATAAACTTTTTATCTAGATATCTCATATGAGATTATCGAGATTTATAATGATTAAATCGATAACTGTTCCTACATCTCACGATCCTCAGTCCTTATTTACAATCTTGTCAGACCCTGTTTTCGTTCTCCCGAGGCTATTCCCTCCTATAAAACAGGTTAATTTAGAGAAAGATTCGTTTAACGCTGAAGGTAGATTTATGTTAATGAGATTTTCCATACATGGAAACGTCCTTAAGGGGAACAACATAACTTACGTATTCACGTTAGGCTCTGGGAACGAAACAGGTAACGGGAAATTGGCAATAGAGTTACAAAAAGGTTCAGTTTCTCTAAGATTTGAGTATGATGGATGGATGGAAAGAACGTCAGGACTATTCATGGGCAAGTGGTTCACAGGGTTCGGAAGTAAGCTCGACGAGGAAGTCAGACTAGAACGAATAAAAAGGAAGATCTAGAAAGCCACTGATCACCTTAATCTAGGTTAACTCTCTACTGCTCCGGGTTATCTTTGGTATTGCTATGATTAGGAAAAAATGATTGCGTGAAGGGGACATTTGGGATTACAATCGTTATGTTATAAGTTCATTAATAGCAATCATCATTTATTTAGGTTAGGATCAATCTTGATATTCTATCGGATCCTTCACACCGTTGATCTCAAACGCGGTCTTCCTCATGTAACAAGGCCCGCATCTCCCGCAATGCTTTTCGCCTCCTTCATAACAGCTCCATGTCAAATGTAACGGAGCTCCTATATCTAGGCCCAATTTAACTATCTCGTGCTTCACCAAATTTCCGACAGGCATCACTATGTCAACTCTCTTATTGGGTCCAACTGCATAAGGAGATAGTCTTTGGAACATCCTCACGAACTCCATTTCGTTATCAGGGTAAGCTCCTGCCTCCTCCAAGTTTATCCCTGAGACGAGAGTATCGTAACCTCGCGCTTCAGCTATTGCCATAGCCACTGTGAAGAATATTGAGTTTCGTGCTGGCACCCACTCATGAGCGAATTCCGCTCCCTCCTCACCTTTCCTCTCCTTTACTATTTCTCCTCCCGCTTTCAGTAATGGACTCTCACCTATGAGGGTAAACACGTCAGTATTGACTTCAATGAGATCTACGTTGAGGTAAGAGGCAATTTTTCTAGTAGCTTCCCTTTCTCTCTCCTCTGCCTTGTGATGATAGTTGAAGTGGAGCAGCGTAACCTGATAGCCATCTTTTACCATCTTAGTTGCAGCGACCGTAGAATCTAGACCTCCACTTGCAATCACAAGTGCTCTCCTCTTCGGTTTGTCGTAAAGGCTCAAAGTCCTAAACTCTTTTTTGTTTGAAACCTCAACTACGCTATAAGGTTCTAATTTTCTAACGTTGACTTCATCGAAGGGCTGGACATCAAAGTAATCGTCTAAAGATGTGAAAAAGATAGCTCTAAGTTTGAAGTCATAAGCCATGTATATGGGCTTGAAGTTCTGAGCGAGGAATATTCTGTCAGGTTTAAGCCTATCTCCTATTACTAGTGCGTAACTTCCCTTCAGTTCTTTTAGGGAATTACGTAATCCTTCCAGAGAGCCGTCCCATTTCTTCTCAAGAAACGGTGGTATGATCGCACTATCTATCTTGGTCGTCCTATTGATTTCGTATTTTTTCTCTATCTCCATGTCATTAGCAATGATGCCGTTATGAGTTATTACGAACCTATTTCCAACGAAAGGTTGAATGTCTTTTTCAGTTTTGAATCTTACAAACTCAGTTGTAGGCTCGGCCCTATTGTTAGCTACGATTACCCTAGTCTTCTCGGATACAATTCCCTTGAGCTTCTCTTGGTTCTTTGATGGCCTGCCTAGGGACTTAACTTGATTCACGGAGCCATCTACATTTATTGATACTATCCCGAAACTGTCCCTTCCCCTGTCCTCAGCTTTAATTAGAATAGAACTGAGTTTACTCTCTACGTCAAGGTACGTACTAGGATCTAGAATTAGAACTCCAGTAACGCTGCACACTTCTAATACCTAAAAGTCTGACCGCTTTTACGTTTTAACTTTAACTCAGCGTTTTGTGATCTAGTGTCTCGACGTCATACCCTTAAGGGTCTATCTGACGCTCTTACCCTCTATAGGAGAGTCGTCGGCTTCCTCACCTTTGATAACGTAGTCTATTAACCTCAGTGACTTCTTACGTGAAAGGACTCTATTGTTATTTCCGCAGTACGGATCATAGACACATTTTGGGCAGCCATCTTCACAGTCACATCCCTTCACTATGTCCAGGGCTATATCATAGGCTGACTCAAGACGACTATAGAGCAGTCTAGATACCCCGTTTCCTCCCACACTCGAATCGTATATTACCACGTGTCCTGAAGGGTAACTGATCCCTGACAGATCGGTCAACGAAGCGCCAGCTACAACTCTTCCGGCTGATATTAATACGTGTTCAGTTGCATGATAAGCTTCCATAGAGGACAGCAGGTCCCAATCATCCATTGCTGGATGCTTTATAATTATACCCTTAGTATTATACGTGAACTCGATTGGGTTGTCGTATTGGACCTCATTCACCGGTTTTTCCCTTTTGGAATAGTAATCGTAGACAACGTAACCTGTAACAAATACAGTAACGGTCAACTCACCGTATTTAGCTGGTAACCCAAGGACCTTCCTAGACTCTGTCTCCTTAAACTCCTTTATGTCAACAGAGTAGAGGGGCTTGGTGTAATATCCTTTATCTTGTTCGATCTTAACTACTCTAGCTTCTAGACTTCTGAGGTCTAGACTCTTCACCTCATACGTCCTTTTTGACACCATGTATAGTGACCCTGGGTAAAGATCATAAAGAGCGGCAGGTAGCTCTCTTTCTCCTATTTTCCTTTGTTCCACTACCTTAACAATGGGACCGGAGCTCCTCAGCGAGCTCTTACGCACAAATTCCCTTGTGCTAGAGGTGGAATAGTATACTTTGTTTTCGCACGCTATTATCCCTTCCTTCTTCAACTCTTCTGCCGCTCTCCTCCACAGATCTGGAAGAGTGTTCATATTCACTCCTAACTTTTCTAGGATAAAGGCAGCAGTGTGTACCTTTAGGACCTCCATGTTGCTGTTGTCGAAGGTTATAGGTGTTAATTTCCGGCTAAAGAACTCACTTGGTCTCCTAAGGAAATAGTTATCTATAGGACTATCACCTAACACTGTAAAGATCAGACCTAGTTTGTCTCTTCTTCCGGCCCTTCCAGCTCTTTGAATGTATTTAGGATAACTAGGAGGATTTTCTGCCATGACCACAACATCAAGGCTACCTATATCTATTCCTAGCTCAAGCGTTGGAGTGGCAACGACTCCGTGAAGTTCACCGTTCCTTAACTTCTCCTCCACCTCCATCCTCTCCTTTGGTAATATCCCAGCTCTATGCACAGCAAGATTAGCACCGAATCTTTCTGCTATCTTGGCAAGCCTCTCGGCCATCTGCTGCGAATCCACAAAAACTAACGTCTTAAGACCTTCCTTAACTAGGAGCCCCGCTAGATAGGACGATAAAGTCCATCTACTTACACCCTTCGAGTCGATCAAAGCATGAATTGCCATCCCCCTTCTTCTATTTACTCCCCTCACTATCTTTCCATCTACACCAAAGAGTTCGTTAAAGAGTAGGGGAGTGGCCTCAATTGTTCCGCTTGCTCCTATAACGTGAATCGGACCGTTCAGCTCTCTAATTCTATCTAGTATCCTTCTCAGATGCGAACCTAAAACGCCGTCATAAACGTGCATCTCGTCTATAACGTAATGGTCAGCCCCCCTTATCACTTGTCTGAAATTAGGAGAGAGCGCTAAACCCACGTGTATCATATCCGGGTTAGTTATCAATATTTCCGGAGGGTCTTCGTATATCTTTTGTCTCTTGGCCCTATCTGTATCCCCATCAAGAACGTCGACCTTTATCTCAGGTAAGAAATTTAGCAACCAATTTATTCTACTGAGTTGATCCCTTGCTAACGCCTTAGTTGGATAAATCAAGACCGATCTTTCACCTTTTAGGGCCAATTCTAGAAGGGGGATGAGGAAGGCCTCAGTTTTTCCGGTTCCCGTACCCGAAATTATCGCTACGTTCTCACCATTAAGAATGGAACTGATAGATTCGTATTGGTATTTGTAAAGTCTCTGAATGCCGAGTTTTTCAAGCCCATTTACTATCCTTTTATCGAGGTTAGTATCATCTAACGGTGGCCCGATCTCTGGATCTAAAGCCGTTTCGGTATAAACGTGAGCTATTTGAGCGCCAAATACCTTTAGAGATTCTGAGATCTTATCAAGCACTTGCATGGACTTTATTATCTCTCATAAGGAGGATAAAAGTTATGCCAGATATTGTCACTGACGAAAAGGGATTGGTATCTTTTCTTGCAAGCCATAAGGGTGAAGATAGACTCACCGTAGTTATTAATGAAGCTGTTCTCAGGGTTTTAATTCCCGTGATAAGGAAATACGATTACGCTCTTATCGACGCTGAGGACCTTCCAAACAAGTTCTTTAAACTCACGTTAGAGTATAGGTCCACTCGTAGGGGGGATTAAAGCTTCTCAGGGAACACAAAATTTTATTCTAGAAAGTTAATATATTCTAGTGTTTCTTTCTTAAGGTTAACCTTATTTCAACTATATTAAATGATTTGATAAAAAACATGATATCGCAAGATAGATGAAACGCATTTATTCCCGCAATTATAACAGTCAGCAATGGAAGGGACAATCTTTTCCGCCATCTCGAGGACCAAATTGGTGAGCAAGCCAAAGGAAGTAATTCATGTAAGGGGAACTCAAGACTTAATGAACGGGGGTACACCAAGATACGAGTACTTTAGGGGAGAGGAAGGGGAGAGAGTACTTGACTTCACCGACTTTAAGGGAGTACAGGACTTAGGAGATAAATTAAAAGTACTTCCTGGAACTCCTTGGAAAGATTTACTGAACTACAATGTGGAAGTGTACGGATTAGAGGACGCTTCAGTTGGGGGCTCTGTACATTTTGAGGATGCAGGTTTTGGATTTAATGAGTTCGGTTCAATAAGGAAAAGAGTAGAGGTCGAAGCGGTAATTGACGGTAATACATACACGGGCTTTTACAAAGGTGGGCTTATTTCATCGGTTTTTATAAGAAAGGAGTTTAAGCCGATTCTATTCATGAAACTAGAGAGGAGTTTCAACTTCGTTATAAATAGGGTGAAGCTATTATACAGTGGAGGGATCCCACCATTTAGGGACGTAACGCTCCACAAGGTAGGTGACCTTGCCTCACTTTATGTGTCTTTTCCAGAAACTAGGAAAACTTTACTTGAAGATAAAATTAAGGACATGTCAGAGTCGGGGCCTTACTCATTCAAAATGGGAAACTACAAGTATAGGTATTTCGGAAGTATAAACACTCTAGAAGTGGACGAAAGGGCTTTCTCCAACGTCGAAGAACTTATCATGTTCATAAGAAAAGACAGTATAAAATTCGTAGCCTTATCAAACACTCCGCTCTCCTTTCCCTACAGTCTCGAGCCTTACTCCGATTCGAACTCAAAGGAGCTATTTTCAGGATGCATATTGTGTGGTAAGTGCGTTTATGTTTGTCCTCACGTTGAACAGAGGGATGATAAGAATTACTCACCTCTAGGATTCTTTATTTCGCTAGCCTTAAACAATCAGACCGACTACGCTAACTGCCATTTCTGTGGTAAATGCGAGAACGTATGTCCTGTCTCGTTAAATATTGTAGATAATTTGAAACAAAAGGCAAAAAACAGTGAGGTTTCAATGAGCTTATCTATAGATCTTCCAAGCAAGAAGGCTATAGTTATTACACCTATCTCGCAGAGCCTTCTTAACGAGGCGTTAAGAGTTATAAAATACTTCAATTCACTGGGTGTTAAGTTAGGTCTAATTACTCTGAACGTTCCACTCTCGTCCTTGCTCAAAGGATCGAAAGTGGAGATCTCGAACACAATAGAGGAAATTTACGTGCTTACCCCAGAGGAACAGTACTTTTTACTTCAGTCTAAACCCAAAAACGTCGTAGATGTGTACTTCGTCTTTGATTTGCTTCCAGATGAGAAGAGGAACCTAGTACTTTCTAAAGAAATTCATAAGTCATGCTTTTATAAATCTAATATTAAGGGAAACAATAAATGTAGTTTTGCTCTCCTTGAAATGGCTAATAATGAAAGGTCAGCTAACCCTAAGGCGAAAGGCGAGATCTCAGTTTGCCCGCTAGCTGCTAAGAAATTGAATATAGCAAGCTACGTCGATGTGTTAGACGATGTAGATAAAAACGATACAAACAAACTGGTATTAGAATTAAATGATCTAATTAACGGCAACGAGTTATTAATACAAGATCTAAGCTGGTACGAGGGATTAGATGATAATATAAAAATAGATTTTATTACAAGACTAATAGATTCCTTTATTAAGGATAAGGACCCGGCATCGTTAGTTCTGGCGTACGTCGAAGCGTCAAGGAATAACTTGATAAACGATGAAAAGACGAAGAGAGTTTTCCTAGAAAGGATAAGGAACAGCTTAGCAAGTTAAATTCAGGAATTAGTCTATGATTATTGTGAAGCTCACATATGCGCTCAATTTAATAAAATATTTCAGAGGTCTTAGAAAATTTGACTTAGTATCTCCTATTGGGCTCTCAACTCGAGTTGGCTAGATACACCAAGTGAGGGGTTTCAGGAATTATTAACTTCTCCATAGCGAGTCTTACTGCGTCTGGGGAGCCAGGAAGCATGTAAACTAATTTCCCTCTTACTATGATTGCGCTCGCCTTTGTTAGGAACGAGGCGGGACCCACTTTGGGATCAGCAAAGCTTACGGCTCTAAAAACGTCTCCAAAACCCTCCACTTCTCTATCCATTACTCCCCTTAAGCTCTCTACGGTAACATCCGAAGGTGCGTAACCTGTGCCCCCTGTAGTCACAACGACATTGACGTCTTCTAGAAGTAAGGCATCTATAACTGCCTTAAGGATCTTTAGCTTATCGTCCGGGACTAGAGAGTAACCTTTGAGCTCGTGTCCGTTGGAGATTATGATCTGTTTTATTATATCTCCTGACTCGTCCACTACGGGCTCTCTCCTTTGCATTTTCTCATATCTCGAAGTGCTTATCGTGATAACAAAAAACTGGAGCTTTTTTGGGGCCATCTTTCTGTGACTCTCGTGCGCGTGACTCATTTGAATCAAGTTAAATAAGATCCTATTTATAAAAAATGTGGAGAAGAATGAGAACAGTGTACTCTACAATTTTTGGGATCATTCACTCTATTTCTGGAGTTTTGGCTCTGATAAGTCTACCCATCGCCGGTCTAGGTATTGGTTCACTACCTAAAATCTCATCCATAGTAGGACTGTTTTTGGCGCTATATTTCATATCTGGTGTCGCTATGGTTTACGAGACCTATGTTGTAGTCATGGAGGCGAACTCGATATATACCTCCTCATCAGAGAGATTCAAGGCGTACATAGAGTCCCATCCGGTCAACTCTCCCGTCTACCTTTACGGCTATCAGAGCATCTCGAACTTCAGTTCGCGGAGGGAGAACGGTGTTAAGCTCATGATAGTTCTCCTGATATTCTCCATCGTAAACGAAATACCTTTACTAAATATAATCCCCTTAGTGTATTACATAGGAAGGGAATACGGAAGGATCAGAAACTTGTTAGTATTACAAAGTCAATTAGGGTTTGGAGGGGGCTACTTCCCTGATACTGCAGGTCTTGAGTTGGCAACTATTATTACT
Organism: Metallosphaera cuprina Ar-4; assembly: GCF_000204925.1. NCBI lineage: Archaea > Thermoproteati > Thermoproteota > Thermoprotei > Sulfolobales > Sulfolobaceae > Metallosphaera > Metallosphaera cuprina. The sequence goes on from NC_015435.1 coordinate 1,406,041, forward strand.
AACGGTTTAACGCTAGGTGTGCTAACTAAAAGGCTGATTCTTATTTCCCAAGCTCTACTATCTTCACCTCTTCAGCAAGGTCCAGGTCCAGGTCCAGCATATCCTCCCTATGGAGGAGGCTCCCCTTCACCATAAGCGTAGTTCCTACGGGTATCTCCGTAAACCTTATCCTGAAACTAGTCAACGTTATTCCTAAGGAGGTCAAATACATAACTGGAAGGGAGAAGGGCTTCTTCGCTTCAGTGATTTTAATGGTCCCTTCAAATCTTTCTATTTTCTTCACTCTTCCGAAATTAATACACTCTACTATCTTAAAAGTATAAGGGACGCCCTTATACATCCCTTCTAAAACTCTTCTAGATTTAAGAAGAGAGAAGTCTCTAGAGTCTAACGTCTCTAGCTCGGATTTCTCCACGCTAGTTAAGGGATCCGTAATTCCCTTCTTCCTTAACTCCTTAAGGATAAAGTAATTTCTAGGATCGGTACTTAACAAATCGAAGTCGTTCCCTGTCCTTGAATAAAGGTAACTTCCAGTTACTCCGACGTTGTCAAAAAGTGAGATAAATTCAGATAATTTCGCATCAAGCGAATCTTTTTTCAAAGAAAAGGGATCTAGAATCTCGCTCTCGCTTAAGGGAACTAAAGGAACTTCAAACCCTATTTCCTCAAGGTATCTGAGATAAGATGGAAACCTTTCCCTTACTATCCTCAATTCATCGCTCATTCTCTTTACCTTTTTCCCCATGACGTATCTTGGTAGAGCTATGGCATGACCGGGAGGATGAAAACATCCTTTCACTGACCACACTATCCCATTGTGAACTATCATGTAGCCCTCAAATATCTGCATAATCTTATATCTACCAACAAGATCAAAAAATCGTTGAAGCTAGTTATAGTGGGAAGAGGAATACTAGGAAGTTCGCTCTATCACATGTTAAGGAGGTTAGGTCACGAAGTTATCGTTATAGAATCAGGAGAGAGAAGAGTGTTTCCAAGTTTGATCCATTCTCTTCTACTTAAAGGAAAGGACATTGAGCTAGCTAGTGAGAGCCTTAACTTTTATAGGGAAATCAACGTTCCAATTAAGGAGTTCGATTCTATAACGCTAGGTAACATAAGTAAGGAAATTTTAGATTCGTGGGGTAAAGCAGGCGTTGAAATTAAGGAAACGTATGTAGAGTGGTTGAGAGAGAGAGGCATAGTATCTAGGGGAGGGGACAGGTTAGTCTACATTTCAAGACTGATCTCTTCTGTTCCTTTCATTAAAGGTAGGGCAAAAGTCAATTTAGAAAAAAGGGAAGTTCAAGTTGATGGCAGAACTATTCGCGCAGATAAGTTCCTGATAACGGCTGGACCTTGGAACCCATGTTTAGCTAAAGTAAAGTCAAAAAGCTATTATTGTTGGGCTACCGTAGTTATGACGAGTTTAATGCAATTAGGTAAATATTTTATTTATGATTATGAAAAGGGATTTTATTCAAGACCACTACTAGGCCTTGGCGGCGGGATGGCAATTGTGGGTGACGGCAAGATCATAGAGTCCCCTCCTGGAAGAAGGATTGCGATAGAAAGAGATGAGGTGATAGATAGGATTAGAGAGAGAATAGGTAAGATAGTTCCACTTCATACTTCAGGAGAGTTCTGTGAGGGTACCCCAGATATGAGACCTTCATACGGCGAGATAGTGGAAAACATCTATTACGCGGGAGGATTGGACGGATATGGCGCTGAGGTAGGTCCAGGAGTGGCTAAGCTCCTTGTAAATTACATATTTAAAGGAGAGAAAGTCAACGAGTATTTCATGGATAGATTCTCTAACGTTCAAGATTTTTCAATTGGTAGAGAGGCTCATGAGATCTGAGAGGGCAGCGTACGTAAAGTCTCTGCCTTTAGATAAATGGCCAGAACGACATCCAGCTTTCTCTCAATTTGGGCCGTCGTCTGAACCTCTAAACGAAATGAAACGTTGTATTTATTTTACTTGGATCACAAACAATTTTGAGTATAAAATAATTAAAAAAGGATACTAGAATCAGACTACTAATTCAAATAATAGATTGAGATTAAATTCTATCTCAACTTGTTGATTGGACTCTTGTCAGGTTACAATCAAGCTTCTTCATATAATTACAATATAGTTAGAAACAAATAATTATAAATCATTTTGATCTATAAATATATTTAATTATTCTTACCTGGAAAAACTTTATTTGAACCATACATTTGTATTAATAGAAAAAGTTTAAAGAGTATAAGCAACTAATCATAGTAGGTCACATTGATTAAAGTGACTAGAGTTATAACATCGCAGCATACAATGGATAGCCTCATTAAGATCCTCTCAGATCCGAACTTCACTATCCCTAGGTTGTTCCCTACTATCAAAATGTTGATAATAAGGGATGGATCGTTTAATGGGAAAGCGAAATACTTTCTTTACCAACACGAAGTGAAAGGCAACGTATACGTATCACAAAACGAGATCAGCGTTCCGTTCACTTTATTCTATAAAGAGAAAATAGGTTCAGGTAAGCTATCAATTTCGTTCAGACCGAACGGGCAAATCGCTGAGATTGTTCTCTCTTTATCATACGAAGGATGGATGGAGAAGCTCTCTAATCGGCTCCTAAACAAATGGATTGAGTCATTTCTCCACGGGTTAGAGGAAGATTTACGTTTGGAGAGAATAAAAAGGAAAATATGAAATGGCTTTTATATTTTTAAAAAGGTCCTATGAAGTCTTCAGACAACTCTTTTAACCGGCACAAGTGATAGGATAACTACATGATCTTTACGCTTAAGGACTTTCTGATTGGCCTTCTCTACGTAGTTTGGGTAGCTTTAGTTACACTGAAGCTCTCTAGGATCGTCTCTAAGAAAACTAATACCTATGTAGCTAGGAAGTTCATACATATGGCAGGTGGAGGAGTCGTAGCTGTCACGTCTCCTTTCCTACTTTCTTCACCGTTGGTGATAATATTAGCATCCTACCTTATGATGGCCTACTTGTTGGTAACTAGATTAAGGAAGCCCATGTCATGGTTTCAAGAAGCAGATAACATGGGAGAGGTTTATTTCTCTTTCTCCTTCGGAACCATATTATTGATGTCGTGGATTCTGGAGGGTGACTTTTGGCAACTGGGAAGTAAGTACTTATACGTAGCTTTGCTTCCCCTCCTTTTCATTTCGTTCGGAGACGCTGTTACTGGAATAGTTAGAAATTACGTTTACGGGAGGAGGTTCAAAGGTTTCTGGGGCTCTGTGGCCATGCTAGCCCTTACCATACCATTGGGGTATTTTTTACTCTCAATTCCTGGTCTAATTTCCGCTTTGATAGCGACAGTGGTAGAAGCCATTCCGTTAATAGATGATAACTTAAGCGTTCCTTTTCTCTCTTTTGCGTTCCTTTTCGTAGCCGTTAGATTTGGTTAATTTATTATTCATAACTATTTTAAAAATTCAGGATTTAAGTCTGAAAATGATTACTAAGGTACAATCTAGTAAACGGATTCAGGAATGGGAAACGTTCCTCACCGATCAGGAAACCGTCACGTCATCATCAAAAACGATATAGGATATCACATTTAAAAACTGTTTCCATGATATCGTGGTTACTTGGATCTAAAGTCCGGGACTGGGCCTATTTTAGGGAAATGTTTCAAGATTTTGAAAACGTTGCAGTTTATTCAAGCGCTCAAGGTGTAATTGAGATTGTTAAGGTATCAGATTTAGATCCTCTCCACTCCCAGGTCACAGTCTTAATTCATCCTAGGAACCTGAACAAGTTAGTAATATCTTACCTGAAACTGAAAGATTACGTAGCGTTCCCAGTGTTTAACCTGAAAGATCTAAGGGAGTTAGCTCAGAGGAGAAGGTGGAGGGCAATAGAATATTACTACTTATGGGAGTTTGAGGGCGGATGGGTTCTTTACGATTGTAAAAACTGTGAAGATGAACAGAGGCTACAGATCAACGTAGATCCCTTCGCTTCAGTGAACGAAAGGTTAGCTGTCTGGGAGGGGTTTCACACTTAAGTCCAGTTCCCAACGATCGTAACGAAGCGATCAACTAATTAATCGAGTCTCGTTTTACAAGATGTGCAAGTCTTTCGCTATTCTATTGTAAATGGAGAGCTTTATCCAGATGATAATGGAGAGGTATTAGTCTTCGTGGAAGGGCAACACCTTTTAATCAAGTACATGGGAAGGGAGCTTAATGATCTAAAGTTTCATCTTACTATTAAAGAAAGAGCTCTTCTAGAAAAGGTAAAGATGATCTCGCGCAGCACAGGGATAGAGGTTGACCCTACACCCGCTTTAGCCTATCCTGGAAAGAGCAGAACTTTGATGTTGAATAAACTCATGGGTCAAATATTCGAGGAGTTCGTGTATAGAATCCTAGCGAACAAGTTTCAAGTTCAAAGGCAGGTTAAGGCGTTCGAATCCTTATACAATTTCACTCACAGAAGGTATCACAACACTCCTGACATCCTTGTTGAGGGAAGGATACCTGTAGAGGCTAAAGTATCCTTTTATAACTACGAGCAGATCTCAGAATATTCTAAAAAATATAGAGTTGGTGCTGTAGTTCTGGCTTACTCGTCCAACTGCTACGTGCCATCCGGTTGGAGGTACTTCACTAATTTTCTTGCAGATCAAAGACGTCTTCTAAATTGGTTGGATTCTGTTTTACATGCTTAAGTAAAAATTTCTATCACAAAATAGTTACATTTTTATGTTAGCTAAGTAATGACACTCATGGAGTTCGGTACACCTCTTTTACAAGGTTCAAAGAAGATCATGATTTTAGGGAGCGGTGAGTTAGGTAAGGAGATGATCATTGAGGCGCAAAGATTGGGCATCGAGACAGTTGCGGTCGATAGATACGATATGGCCCCCGCTATGCACGTGGCTCATAGGAAATACGTTATTGACATGCTCAATCAGAACGCTCTGAAGGGTATCGTGAAGAGAGAGAGTCCTGATGCGGTTATAGCGGAGATAGAGGCGATAGATACCGATGCCCTCTTGGATCTAGAAGAGCAAGGTTTCAAGATAGTACCTAATGCAAACGCTGTAAAAACCTGCATGAATAGAATAGATCTCAGACGTTTGGCTGCAGAGGGAGTAGGCGTTCCTACTACAAGGTACGCCTTCGCGAGTAATGAAGAGGAGGCTAAAAGCGCCTGTAAAGACGTAGGTTTTCCTTGTCTTTTAAAACCTGAGATGAGTTCAAGTGGTCACGGTCACGTCTTAGTAAACTCCGTGGAAGATGTGGAGAAAGGGTATAGGGAATCAATATCGCACGCGAGAGGAAAGGGGAGGTCTGTTATAGTTGAGGAATACGTTAAGGTTGACACAGAGCTTACGGTCTTGACATATAGGCATATGAACAACGGTTCAATAGAAACTAAAACGCTAGAGCCTATCGAGCATCAGAGACCTAGTTACTACTACGTCGAGTCCTGGCATCCCTCTACTGTAGATCAAGATATCATTTCAAGATCTAAGGAATATGCTACAAGAGTAGTTAACGAGTTAGGCGGAGTTGGAATATTCGGTGTAGAAATAATAGTATCTGGTAATAGAGTTTTATTCAGTGAAGTCTCACCTAGACCTCACGATACTGGGTTGGTTACTCTAGCCAGCCAGGATATCAGTGAGTTTCAGATTCATATCAGAGCTGCACTGGGTCTCCCGATACCTCAAGTGAGGCTATTAACTCCTGCAGCGTCTCACGTCATTTTAGCTCAATATGAGACTTGGTCTCCCACCTACTTGAACGTAGAGAAAGCTCTTTCAATTCCAGGGGTACAGATTAGGCTCTTTGGGAAACCTTCGGCTTACGAGAAGAGGAGAATGGGAGTAGTGCTGGCCAACGGGAGTGACGTAAATGAAGCTAGAGAGAAGGCCAGAAAGGCAGCATCCATGATTCTTGTAAAGTGATCAGATTTGATGAACTTTTTTCACTCTTTCTACTACTTCCTTTACCTTATCCATAGTGAACGAAGTTGTTGAAGTTAAGCAGCAGTCATGAAGAGATTCCACTTCCTCCTCAGGTATTGCTAAAAGCTCTGCAACAGACACGGTCCATATCCTTGCGGTAGCATCGTAGTTATATCCTCCACCTCCAAGGAGGAGGATCTTCGATGATCTCTCGTGAGCTAAGTTGTGAATCCTCCTAATTATTGAGAGGTACCCTCTGGTGCTCAACTTGAGCTCAACTAGAGGGTCGTCGAAATGAGAGTCTCCACCTTCCTGGATTATTATTACCTCTGGACCGAATCTATTTAAAAGTGGCATAACCACCTCGTCGAAGGCGTAAAGGTAGGCATCGTCTCCAGTCCCAGGCGGCAAAGGTACGTTAACTGTTAGACCCTTCCCTGCTCCTATACCATCTTCGTAAACCTCACCTGTACCTGGGAAGAAACCTTTATGGTACATGTGGAGCGAAACCTTTAACACGTTGGGATCATCGTAAAGAAGAGCCTGTGTACCGTCTCCGTGATGTCCGTCTACGTCAACTATAGCTATCCTCTTGAAGAACTTCTCTCCTTCCTTTGCCGCTAGAGCCACATCATTGAACACGCAGAAACCTGAAGCTGAGCTTCTCTGGGCGTGATGTAGGCCTCCCCCAATGTTAATTGCGTGCTCGTATCCCTGAGAGAGAAGCCTTATCCCGGTAACGCTTCCCATCACTCTGATCAAAGAGCTTTCAAAAACGCCTTTGAAGGCTGGAGTGTCGCCATAATCGAGCAGACCCTCACCTTCAATGCTCTTCAGCTTCACGAACTCCACGTAGTCTCTAGAATGAAGAGAGTAAAGCACATTCTCATCAGGAGGGTCAGGTCTTCGTACTTCCATTTGATGGAAGAATCCTCTCTCCTCCATGTATTTTTTTGCTTTACTTTCTCTAAGTGACTTGAAAGGATGATCCCCTGGGAACGAGTAATCTAGATACTTGTCATCCCATACAAAAACTGTCTTGTGCATCCTAGTAGCTTTTATAATTAGATTAATAAAAGATTACACGTGGGGTTATGAGCGCTTTAGAACTCATGAGCCAGCCGGGTCTGATAGTTAGCTCTAGCGAGAAGTTGAGGGACGTTCTGAACAAAATGAGAGAGGCCAATCAATGGGTCGTTCCGGTAGTTAATAACAAGAAGTTAGTCGGAATACTCAGTTTCAAGGACCTAATTAGGAGGAGAATTAATTTAGAGACAAAGATAATAAACGTTTCCTCACCTGTCGTATCTTTATCTAAAAAGGACGACTTCACTAAAATTATCGTCAAGTTCTACACAACTAAGGTTAGAGCCATACCGGTCGTAGACGATTCGAAGAACTTACTAGGTATGATATCTAGGGAACAGGTGATCTCATATCTTCTTAATACAAATCAACTAGACTCTGGGAAAGCTAGGGAATTCATGAGCTCCCCTCCACTATCCTTGAACCCTGAGGACTCAGTTGCAAAAGCTAGGTGGAACATGGTAAGAGATAACGTATCCAGGTTGCCTGTGTTAGAGGAGAAGAAACTAGTAGGGATAGTGACAACAAGGGATATAGTTAACGCCCTTTACGTTCCATTGAGCGAAAGAAAGAGGTCTTCCATATTAACGGAAGAGGAGAGAATAATGGCTAGTCCAGTGAAGGAGATCATGACGTCTCCAGTAATTACCGTAAACGGCACAGATTCTCTTAAAGAGGTTGCCCAAAAGCTCCTCAAGTACAAGATATCCGGGGCACCGGTCATGGAGGGGGATTTCGTTGCAGGCGTAATAAGTGGAATAGATCTCATAAAATCGCTTCAATCGAAGTTCCAACTGTCTATGCCTATTGAGGCTAAGTTAACTACAGGTCTAAGAAACAAAGAGCTTAAGGCGCAGCTAGACGGAGTCTTGGAGAGATACATGTCCAAAATAGAAAGGTTCATTGACGTAAATAATTTCAGGGTATCGTTCAAGGAGGAGGCTTCAAGTCAGGGCAAACCGTTATATAAGGTATCAGTAAACGTTTCAACTAAGATAGGTAACTTCATAGCTAACGAAAGCGATAGGGATCCAGTTGCAGCAGTGAAGAGGGCTGTAGATACTCTAGAGCAAAGGTTAATCAAAAAATTAAAGAGAATACAGGAGAAAAAGGGTGACAAGGAAGAGGTAATTTGAAAATAGCTATGGTGCAACCAACAGCTAAGCAGACGGCAATTCAGAGCACTGAAAAGGCTCTAGAGGCTGGATCACAAATAATTTTGCTCCCAGAAAAGTGGGTAAGCACTTTAGACGAATTGCCCATAACCGACTTTCAAAGGTTGGCAGTGAAATACACGGCTTACATAATACCGGGAGCCGTGGAGGACGGCGTTTCTGTCATATCTCCCATAATATCTCCAAAGGGGAACATCTTGGGCTTGGCGAAGAAGGTTCACCTTTTCGGTAAGGAGAGAGGCAGGTTAATACCGGGTACATCAATCTCCTTTTTCTCAGTAAACGGAGTGAGAATAGGAGTGGTAATATGCTACGACTTAGACTTCCCTGAAATAGTGAGAGCGCTCTTCTTACACGGTGTGGAGATAGTTATGGTACCTTCAAAAATTAAACGTGAGTGGATGGACAGATGGAGAGATTACGTGAGGATGAGAGCCATTGAGAACAGGATAGCAATAGTCAACGCTAATGCCTTTCAGTTACCTGACTATCCAGGTGGAAGCATTGCGATACTTCCCTACAAGAGAGGAGAGATAGTTGACCTAAAGGTTGTGGCCGAGATGGGAGAGGAAGAGGGTTTCACAATAGCCGATATCGATCCAATGTCGTTCTTTCATCTTAGGCTAGAAAGACAGAAGGAAGTAGTTCAGTTTTCTGTTCAAGAGCTGAACGAGTGAAAAAAAATCCTTAACTTTAGTCAAAACCACGTTAGTCATGTTTCACTTCATGTTCCGCTGGATGAATAATTAGAAGAGGTTCGTTGCTAACGTTGAGATCTCCTTTAGGGTTTAGAGATACCTTATAATATATCGTTATCATTGCGTTATACGTTCCGTTTTGGATCTGTAATACCTTAGAAGGGTGTTCTTCACTCAAATTAAACGTTTGACCTTCCATCATTATTTCTACAACAAATTTCGAGAAGTCCTTTTTCAACTTTTCAACGTGTAATAACATTATAGTGTAATTATCTGTTTTAGTTATTACTATTGTAGCGTTAACTGTTACATTTCCTTTCATTCCTGGAGTTAAATTACCTAAATTTACATTTGCTGGTATTATTGTAATGTTATTTTGTGTGGAGATTATATGATACGATATAAATGCTATAGGACCGAAACCGGTAACTGAGGAAGCGGCTACTCCAGATCCTATTAGCAACGCTATTAGAGCCAGGTATATTGGTTTCATTGAGGTATTTCGCTTCGTTCCTCTATATATATGTTAAACGATATCAGGGCTTCCGGAGCGCTAATTTCATAGAAATATATTTGTTTCATTTAATGAAAAGCCAATTTATATATGATATAAGAGATTAAATACGTAAATATATATTGTTAGCTACGAAAAGTTGACCTATGGAACCAATATCACTGAAAGCGTTTATGGGAAACCCATTTACTAGGAATTTAGCAGAAGTAGCATTTAAATTGTCAGAAGAGATGGATATTGTTCCAATTGTATCTTTTTATTTAGAAGATGAGCTTTTAAAGAATCTAATTAAAAATTTAGAACAATATTTGAAAGATGTATACAAATATTTTTCTAAAGATAGGAATTTATTTTTGGAAAATGCTATAAAAAAAATTGATATTAACGCTAAAAAGATGAACGAGTTCCCTTATTATGCCCTTCCAGAGGATGAGGTCGAGTTGACTTTTGTAGAGAACAACTTGGTTCCGCCTAAGGTAGTGATTAAAGAGGGTAAGGTAAGACTGACCTTTGTACCTTACGAGTCTTACGGTGAGTTAAGAAGAGCCGTATCGTCTCAAGGTGAAGATGACCTAGTGGCGACGTTTAAAAACGGGAAACTAATTCATTTGGAGAAGAAAAGGAATATCTTTATAGAGAACAAATCCGTAGATGCCTTAAGTGAGGGAGAGGTGACGCTGAACTTCTATCCAACTAAATTCGTTTTATTCTCCTCCGTTTTGGCCATGAACGTAAGGTTGTGGGAGAACGTTGTTAAAGTCTCTACGCAAGGTGAAGATGTGATAATGAGGGTAGAGAGTGGTAAAGCTAGTAAACAGGAGGTTATTGAGGGAAACACGTTAAGCGCTAGAAGTAAGGCCGCATTATTTTACGATTATAAAAGAAAACTAATATTTGGTAAGGAGATCATAGACTCCCTAGCGAGCAAGTTATTATGACTTTTCAAATATATCTTCCGGTTTTACGGGAATTTTGGAAACCCTCTTCTTTATCAGATCTTCTATAGCCGACGTTACGGCAGCAGCTGCAACTCCAACTGGTATCTCACCTATTCCCTTAGCTCCCATAGGAGTGAAAGGAGAAGGCGAGGGGACTATGTTCACCTCTATCTCCGGAATCTCAACTGCAGTTGGCATGTTATAGTCCGACAAGCTGGTTGCCATTGGCTTACCCTCCTTATATTCAAAGCTTTCATATAGCGCTAGTGATATGCCTATGTACGTGCCCCCAATCACCTGTTCCTTAACTAGTTCCTCGTCGATAGGATTACCAGGGTCTATATAGACCACGTGTTTAACTGGTCTTATGATACCCGTATCGGGATCTATTTTCACTACGGCTAAGTCGCAAGAGAATGGGTAAGCGTTGAATCTAGCTTTACCTTGGAGAGTGTACGTATAGTTAACCTCCTCCTCAACTTGTGTCAGCGGTATTTCAGTTCCATCATCTGTCCAGAAAGCCCCATTCGAGAACGTAACGTCCTTACCTAAATCTTCCCTAATCTTGGTTCTAACTTTTCTCACTAGCTCCTCCGTGGCCCCTTTTATCGCTCCAGCCATGAAGACTGCCATCCTGCTTCCTCCAGGTCCGAAACTCGAGCTTATCTTAGAAGAGTCCAGATACTCTATCGATGTCTTTTCCATAGGTAACCCCAGAAGTTGAGAGACTAACTTCATAGCCGTGTGCTCGTTTCCTTGGCCCTCAGGTCCATATCCTATCCCAACGATCACTTTACCACCTCTTATTGAGAGTTTAACCTCCTCTTGCCCTGAGGGAGTGCTGGGATCAGTGGAACAGGCTAATCCCACACCATATCCTTTATTTCTCATTTCAAATATGTCCTTTCTAGACAGCGCTAGTTCTAGCAAGCCGGTCGGATTACCCGAGTCGTAAGTGGCGTAGGGAGCCACGTAAGGGAACGTCCTTATTAGATTCCTTTTTCTGATCTCATACCTCGAGATCCCCAGCTCATCCGACACTGCGTCCATAATCCTTTCCAGTGCCCAGGTATGAGGAGGTGTCCCAGCTCCCCTGAAAGCCCCTGGCGGGTTCTTATTAGTAGCAACTAAATTAACTTCATATCTAATGTTCTTTATTGAATAGGGACCGGCTAGTATTCCTGTAGGCTTAAAAGCTTGTCCACCAGATGTAGCTGCGCCTACATCTTCCCAAATCTTGATATCCAAACCCGTTATAGTTCCGTCTGATAGGAAAGTTGCCCTCGCTCTAAATTTCCTTTCCGGTCCTGAACTGTTCGATGACGTAAGGTGTTCTGTTCTCGTCTCTACCCACTTTATAGGCAACTTAAATTTCCAGGATGCGAACGCGGCAGTGACTGCGTAATTTAGAACTGAGAACTTTGCCCCAAAACTACCTCCCTGTCTTATAGGTTCAGCTATCACTCTTATGTTTAAGGCCCTTGAGATCTCATTAGCCAAGAAGTTAGGGGCCTGCATGTTAGCCTTAAGCCTAACTCCCCACTGTTCCGGGTACGCTATTACCTCAAAGGGTTCTATCGGGTTCCCTGAGGATCTGGACCAGTAGAGGTCCAGGGTCACCTCTTTATTATCAGGTATACTACCGTATTCGAACGTCTTACTTCCCACTACGTTAGACCCCAGTTCCTCAAATAGGAGACTCTCCCCCTTCAACGCCTCATCTATGTTGTTAACCGGTTTTAATTCGTCGTAGTCAACCTGAACCAATTCGGCCAAATCTAAGGCCTTGTACGGGTCGTCTGAAATCACCATGGCTACGGGTTCACCAACATATCTAACTTTCTTTACAGCTAGTGTGACCCCCTCTAAAGAGGATCCCTCCCTCTCGTTTCGATCCGTTTTCCCTAAAATCATATCTTTACCCGTTAAGACTAGACCACCCCTGTTAACAACGTCGGAGTAATCTATTGACCTTATTAGTGCGTGAGGGTATGGACTCCTCACCAACACAGCGTGATATCCTTTGAAAGGTATGTCATCTACATAAGTTCCTTTTCCTTGAATCAGATCTATAACGTCGGATCTGCGCATGCTTAACTTTGAAACTCAACTATTAAATTTCTTAGTTCAGTAAGTAGTGACTTCAAGTGCCTCACTCTATAGTCGAACTCCTCTCTATTTTGAGGACGTGGATGAAACTCTCCATGAAGTCTTTCCGCATTCACGAAGCTAACTATTAGTGACCCTTTGTTTAACTTATAAGCTAAAAATTCTATCAAAGAGTAGTGATCTTGATAGCTAGCTACTTGGAAACCTAATTTCAATCCCACAGCCTTCATCAGATAGGAGAGAGCTCTCCAATACAGCTCCCCAGCCTCAATTAACATTCCCGCCTCAGTAAGTTCATCACCCTCAGTTTCAAAGTCCTCGCTCAGTTTCATGAGGAAATCTAATCCCTCCTCTTTGTCCAACCTATCTAGCAAAAGATCTATTATCACGTCATAGTTCCTCCTTCTACTGTTGTCAGCGATCTGATTTATCTTTCTAGCTAGCTCGTTCGGTACTTCTAAGGTTTGCATGAGTTATAGTGTGTGTAACTGTTATATGAACAAATCTACTGTTATATGAACAAATCTAATGCAGCGATCGATCTTATATCGTTAATTACAAAGATCGGTTAAAAGATGAGGAATAAACTTATTCTTAAGGAGAAGTTAATCAGTTCTGTTATCGAGCGTTCACGAATTTCGAAAGTTTATATAGTATCTGACATGTTTATAATCATCAGGAGGTTCACTTTAATATCTTCTGAAGCATATTATAATACGAGAGTAATGAGGATAAGTTGGGAAATTGGAGGGGCCCAGGGTGCAGGTGTGGACACTTCTGCTAACATCTTTGGAGCAGCATTAGCTAGTGCTGGTTATTACATTTACGGAAATAGAGAATATTACTCCAACATAAAAGGTAGGCATAGTTATTTCAATTTGACAATAAGCGACGTTAGAGCAAGGAGCGTTTCAAGCGTTGTTGACATACTTGCAACGTTCGATGCAGAAACCGTCTTTCAACACTTTACCGAAGTTAAGGGCGTGATAATTTACAATAAGGGTGTAAAGGACACTAAGTTAGAAAGGGTTCAAAGCATGGAACCGGAGATTCAAGAACGAGTTAGTGAGTTCTTGACGTCAAAAGGATTTGGGACTACTGTATCGGACGCTCTAAAATACGCTGAGGGAAAGGGAGTGAAACTAATCGAACTGGATTATGACGAAATAGTTAAGAAAACCGCAGAGAGCGTGGGAGTCCCTATGTCAGTAGCTGAGAGGGCTAAGAACACTGCAGCTATTGCCGTATCGTATGGCCTCACTGGTCTGAAAAAGGACTATCTCTTTGACGCTTTGAGGAGAACGTTTAAACAGGAGACATTCGTTAAGATAAACACTACGGCGGCCGATCTTGTGTTGGCTTCAGTCAAACCCCTTTACAACCTAAAGGAGCTGCCTAAGACTGGAAGGAGAATACAGGTGGATGGCAACACCGCAGTGGCGATGGGGAAGATATATGCAGGATTGAGTTTCCAGAGTTACTATCCTATAACCCCTGCCTCCGATGAGAGCGTTTACATAGAGGCGCACCAGGAAGTGATGTCACTTGATCCTGAGACTGGAGATAAGGTAAAGAGGCCCATCGTAGTGGTTCAATCAGAGGACGAGCTTGCAGCAATTAATATGGCATCTGGGGCAGCGCTAACAGGTGTCCGAGCAGCCACAGCAACGTCTGGTCCTGGATTCTCATTGATGGGTGAGGGAATAGGCTGGGCCGGAATGAACGAGGTTCCAGTCGTGATAACTTATTATGTAAGAGGAGGCCCTTCGACTGGTCAGCCAACTAGGACCTCACAAGCGGATCTCTTATTTTCAATGTACGTTGGTCATGGGGAGTTCCCCCGACTGGTCATAGCCTCTAGCGATCACGTTGAGGCTTTTCAGGACGCTGTTTGGGCTTTCAACCTAGCCGAAAGGTATCAGACTCCAGTAATCCATTTAATTGAGAAGGCTATAGCCAACGCCTATTCAATTTTCGAGACAGACGAACTAGGCCTTGACAAATTACGTGCAGAGAGGGGAAAAATGGTTGACGCACCAGATGGCGAATTCCAGAGGTTCAAGTTCAGTGAGGACGGCATATCTCCTAGAGCCGTGTTAGGTAAGGCTTACCTGTTCTATACAGGCGATGAGCACAACGAACTGGGGCATATATCTGAGGATTCCGAAAACAGGATTAAGATGTATGAGAAGAGGCTCATCAAGTTGAGAACGGCTGACAAGGAGATACCAGAGGAAGAGAGAGTTAAGCTTTACGGCGATCAAGACTCAAAGATCGCTGTTATAACTTGGGGTTCGCCTAAGGGTGCAGTCCTAGATGCTGTGGATCAACTTAAAAATGAGGGGATGAAGTTACAAGTGATTCAGATCAGGATGTTCAACCCGTATCCAAAGAACCTGATGAAGAGGTTACTCTCAAACAAGGAGGTCATAATCGACGTCGAGGGTAACTATGAGGGCCAAACCGGTATCATTAACAAGTTAAGTACTGGAATAGAACCGACTAACTACATACTAAAGTGGAACGGTAGGCCAATGGCGTGGGATGAGGTATATGAGGGGATCAAGTTGGCGTTGAAGGGAGAGAAGAGGGTGGTATTACATGGCGGTGCCTAAGGTCTGGACACCCGAGTGGAACGATTGGTGCCCTGGATGCGGTAACTTTGGAATAATAAATGCCGAACAACAGGCAATATCAGAGCTGGGATTAACTCCGGAGGATGTGGTGGTAGTCTCAGGAATAGGATGCTCCGGAAAGACGCCACACTTCTTTAGGCTACCCATCTCAGGGGTTCACACACTTCATGGAAGAGCGTTAACCTTTGCCATCGGTATAAAGCTCTCTAATCCAGAGCTTACCGTGATAGTTAACGCCGGGGATGGCGATCAATTGGGAATCGGGGCTGGGCACTTCGTAAATGCGGGTAGAAGAAATGTGGATATGTTGATTTTGCTTCACGATAACGGAGTATACGGTCTGACAAAGGGCCAGGCTTCGCCGACTTTAAGGAGAGGAGAGAAGACGAAATCCCTTCCTAGACCTAACATCAACGATAACGTTAATCCTATAGCCTTAGCTATATCCTCAGGATACACGTTTGTAGCGAGATCATACGCTTATGACGTAAAGCACCTCAAGGAGCTGATCAAAGCTGGGGTGAGGCATAAAGGGTTGGCATTGATTGACATACTTCAACCGTGCCCTACTTACAACGACATACACACTAAGGAGTACTATGATAAGAGGGTGTATAAATTGGACTCTGATCCAAACTGGGATCCAGTGGTGAGGAAACCAGAAGAGGAAGGAGACAAGATGGCTAAGGCCATGCTTAAATCTTTGGAGTGGGGAGAGAAGATTCCCATAGGAATATTCTATCAGAACGAATTGGTCCCATCATATGAAGAGAGGATAGCCGGTAACGCTCAGTCTTACAAGCAGAGGAACCCATCAAAGGTTAAGATTGAGGACGGAGGAAAGTTAACTACCATAATTGATGATATACTGAAGGAAAAGGAAGTATAACTCTTTTATTTCCTAGAACTTTATTTTCTTAATGTCAGAGGAGTATTTTATTAATTACATGAACGATAAAGTTTTTGTAATTCTTATCGGTAGTTCAGTCGATAAAACCTACCTTTATTACCCTAAGGGGGACGCAGTGTTTGTCTTAAAGAAGGATGAGGTTGAGTTGATGGAAATAGACGAGGTAATAGGACGCGCGCCCGCAGGTTTAAAACTCTCTAAGCCGAAGGAGAGCTGGAATGAGATCAAATCTAGGAGAGTCGTCTGGTACATATTAGAAAAGGAAATAGAGGCTGATAACGTTTACCTGGTTCTGAGGGACGACACAGATTATAAAAGGATAGAGAATTCATCGCCAAACAGATTAAAGTATTTTGTATTAAAGGACGCCAACCCAGAAGAGTACAAGGATTGGTGTTGCGTTCTTATAGCATCTACACGAGACGTGGAAGTACCATCAAGTTTCAAGAAGGTGTTCATGGGAGAAATTATTCGAAACAACTCTTAAATAGTAGTAATTCTAATAAATTCACATGGAAAAGCTTGTTCAAAGGAACTACAAAGCTGAGTTGCTTGGGAGCGAGCTCTACGCTAGCTTAGCCTCTATTGAGAAAGACGAGAAGGTGAAAGAAGTGCTTAGAGAACTAGCCGAGGGAGAAGCTAATCACGCTAAGTTCTGGGAGAGTATAGCCCAGTCTAGGGGAATAAGGCTAGGTAATCTGGGAGTTATGGACAGAATTAAGATACGCCTTCTCCTGAAGGTTAGGAAGGTCCTTGGCGTAGCTTTAGCACTCAAGTTGGTTGAGGCTGGAGAGGAAAATGACGCTGAGAAGTATTACAAACTCTCTACGTCTCCCGAGTTCAGCGATACTGAAAGGGAGGGGTTTAAGAACATAATGATGCAAGAGTTAGTTCATGAAGATCTTCTAATTCAGAATCAGATTAACGTGGACTCTATTAGGGACTCAATTTACGCTGTAAGTGACGGACTAATAGAGGTGTTAGCTTCCGTGTCAGGTTTAGCTGGTATTTTTCCTAATCCGCTTTACGTTGCCATTGGGGGGTTAATTGTCGGAGTTTCTGGCATGATATCAATGAGCATTGGGGCTTACCTGTCCTCAAAGTCAGAGGAGGACATTAGGAACAACGCGTTAAGGAGAGCGAGGTTGAAGAACCAGGAGACGGATCAAGCTGAAGCTAACTCTAGGACAAAAGAGAGCGTAAGGACTACCGCAATCTCTTACATAATCGGTGCACTTGTTCCTATCATACCGTTTATCCTGGGATTGAAAGGGAATCCTGGGCTGCTCACCGCTTACGCTATAACTGGAGCCTCGACTTTCATGGTTGGTTCTTTGATTGGAATAGTAAGTGACGTTAACCCTTGGAAGAGAGGAGCCTTGATGACCGGTTTAGCGCTAGGTGCTGCCCTGCTGACTCATGGACTTGGAGTTCTAGCCCATCTTGAAGGACTTGGATGATCTATTGAGATGAACTTAACTAAACAAATCCTTTCGAAAAGTGAAATACGAACATGAAGATGAACTATTCGTTGACCAGAGAAGTATCAAATTCAGCTGAATGCAATCCGATTAGCTTCCTAGGAGATGGTTTATTGACTGAACATTTAGACACGTTATCGTTTGAAACTTCACACATTCTTTTTACTTTATAGAATAAGGAATCGTTTGATGGGAGCAGTTAACGTAACTAATGTATTTAAGCGATATGGCACTAAGAGGGCTCTTAATGGCGTCTCCTTATCCGCGAGTAAAGGTTACATTACTGCTATATTAGGCCCTAACGGAGCGGGCAAGACTACCCTCATTAGGATAATTACTACGTTAATTAACCCAGATCAGGGTAGGATAGAGATCTTAGGAAAGGACCCATTCAAGGAGAAGAACGTCTTTAACAAAATCGGTTATGTTCAGGAGTTACCTAACTTGCCTCCCTTTTTAAGTGGGAAGGAACTTCTCTCCCTCTCCGCTAGGCTCAAAGGTGTGAACAAGGAAGACATAAAGAGAGTTCTAGAACTCGTAGATATGACTGAGAACGCTGATAAGAAGATTGCTAAGTACAGTAAGGGAATGATCCAGAGGATAGCTCTGGCCGAGGCCCTATTGGGATGTCCTGAAGTCTTAATTATGGATGAGCCAAACGTAGGGACCGATCCGATCCTTAACTTAAAAATGAGGGACGTCCTGAATCACATGAGGAGAGAAGGGGTAACCATAGTAATGACCACTCACGAGTTAGAGGAGGTTAGGAAAATGGCGGACAAAGTATTTTTCTTATTTCAGGGCAAGGTTTTCTTTGAGGGCTCGACGGAAGACCTAGTGTTAAAGTTTTTAGGGATCAGGGTGATAATAGAGACGCAGGATGGAGAGGCACTCCTCTCTTTGCTTAAGAAATTGGATTACGTGAAGAACATAGAGTTCGAAAGTAACAAGTTCTTTGTAGAACTTACCGAGGACTCAAGGGAGGAATTGCTTAGGGAGATCGTGATGAGAGGAATTAGGGTCAAATCGTTTTATCTTAACCAAGATTTAGAGAAGGCCTACGAGATGGCAATAAGGGAGGCTAGAGCTAAATGATGTTAGATCTCATCCTCTATGAACTAAGGAGGTCAGTCGCCAGGAAAAAGGTAATTTCGCTTATTACGATAACCGTTCTCTTTGAAGTAGGCACGTACGTTGCGCTCTCCCAGATTAGAAGCCCAAGGATAGAACAGCTGATCTCTCCAATCCAACCTCTCCTATGGATAGCTGGAGTGCTTTTACCTCAAAGCTTACTTTTGCACTTCATAGCCATATCTATTGCCTCTGGTTCTATGTCAGAAGAGTACGAACAGGGTACTGTAGACTTCTTTCTTACGAAGTCAATAACTAGGCTAAAATTTGGACTAAGTAAGCTAATTGGAGGTTATATTTTAGTGATTTCGATATATCTATTGATGGTACTTTTGGCTGTAACTCTCTCGGAACTTCTATTTGGGGTTCAAACGGACTTGTCTTACTTACCTAGTCTAGTTGGTTCTGTGATTTTTTCCTCTCTAACCTTCTTCGGTGTGGCTTTCATGGCTGGAGAGCTTTTGAGACGAAGTAGTCTTGCATTTCTAGTGTCGAGCTCTGTACTTATAGGTTCGATACTGATAGGCGCCGTCCTAATTTTTGTGGCTAGATTAACAAACGATCCTATCTTCAATTCGATAGCCATAGCCTTGCCTTCATGGGGGGCTACTGAGCTACCTTTCCTTTACGCCAGCTCGATACCTAACGCTTCCCTTATAGTTCAGGCACTTGAAATATTCCCAGCAATACCTGGTACGGAAGCGGATGCTATAGTACTCACTTTGGGTTACGCTGGAGTTGCGTTCATCTTAAGTTTCATGAGTTTGCTCTCAAGGGATATACCAAAGAGGATCTCGTAAACCTAAGGGCTTCCCGCCCAGTTCGTCGTTTTTAAAAGTTTCATTAAATCAAATAAACGATTCAATTCTTTATATTTCTGATAACGAGAAATGAAACGCATCTGATAAAAGTCAGGTATCAGAGCGTGACTAAGGAAAAGATCTATCCCAAATTAGATTATTCTCTAAGATCGTGAACGTTACTAAAACCTCAAATCTGTAAATAAGTTTCATTTTCCTTGACTTTCAAAAAGATCGTTTAAAATTCTTAGAAGGATCGTCATAAAACTTAAGGATATCACTAGTCAGTTTGTTGATTTCCTTCAAATTAGGGATGTCTTTCACTTCTCCTGTGAAACCATATAACTCTTCTAAAAATGGTAAGAGTATTACAGAATCAAACGAACTCCTCAAGCTTCTGGTTTGCTCCTCTATTTCACCCATACGTTGAGGTGGAACCATATTTATTACAAACGATTGAGCAATAACTCTAATGCCCAACTTGTTTTCGTTCACCTTTCTGTCCAACGTCGATATAAAATAGAGCGAGTTCTCTATGTCAATTTTATGAGAGTCTGTAACAAAAACTCTATACGATGGCGTACCCGGATAAAGGGAAAGATAAGCTTTCAATTCCAACTCTATCTCTCTAGAAGAAGGGAAAGAATGTGATTTGTTGTCAAGTATTACAAAGTCGTGTTTTATCTTAATTACGTCCTTATACCTTCTTTGGAGAGACTCTAAAAGATCTTTGTTAGAATTTATATTCTTAATATCATTATAAAATCTAGGGCCATCACCGTAAAATTTGAGAACCGTGAGAGCCCCATTGCTCATATCTAGCTGTTTAAGATAATCCCCCTCCTCATTGTCTACAGTGCTAGCGACCAATCCCTTTCCCTTTATTCTAACTAACCACGAAACGTAGCCTAGCTGATCTCTATCTACTAAAAGCACTTTCTTACCTAAGCTACATAGTTGCTTAGCTAAAAGTAGTGCAATAGTGGACTTTCCTACCCCGCCTTTACTTCCTAGAATCACTATGCGCAAAATTTAATTCCCCACTTATTTTTTGATTCCTTCACATTTAGACTAGATAAAAATTTTTTGCTTAAAATAATAACACGATTTCAGGGTTAGAACACTGGGACGAAATCGTCTTCTTTCAGGTCTTCAATCTCCTCCCCTGTGATCCCTAACTCCGGTATTGCAGGTATCTTCACCCCGTACCTAGCTAGCGTGGCTCCCACCCTGACTAAGGCCGTCCTCCAGGCCTCCTCCTTCTCCTTGAGCTCAGGTATGTAAAACCCGGCCCCTCTAGCTAAGTCCTCCATCCTCTCGTTGACTTCCTCAAACCAAGGAGGTAACCTCCAGAACTCCTTAGGGGGTTTGTAGGTTATTAGGGAGAGGAAGACGAACCCAGCCCTCACCTGTTTGGTCACAAGCTTCCTCTGCTCGTCCGTCATCCTCGACGCCCCGTCAGTCATTATTAAGTGGGTGAAAGCGTAGTGTCTAGTCTCATCCACCGCTGTGTTCCTGAAGGCCTTCCTCATCTCCTCAATCTTAGATCCCTTAGACATGGTGGTGAAGACCGTCGTCGCTGCGGCCTCACCCATCATGAAGGAGGTGAAAAGCACGTCCAAGGTGTACTTACTATATGCCTCCAAATACGCTCTCCAATACCTCGCCCCGTTGTACCACGTCCACAGGGTGTTAAGTCTAACTTTGTTTTCAAACTCGTCTTGGGGCTTAAAGTCAAATGGATAACCGGGTAGCACACTGTTTATAGCCAACCCGCACATAACGTTATGTCTATTTTCGTCATACGTAATTGTAGTCAAAACACCTTTCACTGCAGTGTTCAGATGAAGTTCGTGGGACTTAACTAGGGCGTAAGCGAAAACGGGAGTGGCGTTATCGAAGTTGGAGAGTAGAGACCACCAGTAGGCGATGGCCAGCCTCTGCTTCCTATCCAAACCTGAGGCAATCTCCTTAATCTTGTTCCAATCTATGTCCTCCTCGTCCCACTGCTCCCTCTTCGCCCTCCTGTACAGTTGCCACGCCCTCTCATTATCAAAACTCCACTTGGGTGGATATACGTTATATGGAGGATATTCAGGATCCCTACTAAAGTCTAAAGTCACCTTCTCACTATATTATAATCATATTCACTTACATATAAATGTTTCCGAAACAAATTAACTGAATTCCCTTTTAGATATATAACTCATAATATAAATTAGTTTTTGAGATGAGATTTTCTATGATGTAAATTCTAATGATCGGATTTGCAGGCGATAGGCTTCTCAGGTGGGCGAGACAGGTCCCTGGTCATTAACTCTACAGATGACGAGCCCACCAGTCTCAATACCGTGTTTAAATAAAATTTTTCTCGACTTTAATGACTTGGATAGTGTTGAAAAACGTCTCGTTGGATTTCTTGCTTAGTTAATTGTTAAATGAAAATATTTATTAAACATTTAATGATCATTTATTATAATGGCTAAAATAGCTAGGTTCTCGGTGATGAGTCTAAAAGGGGGAGTAGGTAAATCAACGCTAGCCTATTATTTAGCAAAGGAGTTATCAAAGAGGTATAACGTTCTATTAGTTGACAGGGATTATACTAACACTATAGGAAAGATTTATGGACTTGAGACTGGTTTACTCAACGTTTTGGGAGATGGAGTAGAAGGGAAGTTCTATGATAATATAGGTAAGTTAAGAGTCTTGTCATTGGTTTCCTTTTCTCCTAGCTCCCTTCCATCATTAGGGGATTTCGCGAGGGCCTACTCTAACTTCCTGGAGGGAGTAGATGTTATGATAACGGACAACCCTCCAGGATTTGATGAGATTATGGCCATGGAGTTCAAGGGCTATTATGAGGTTATGGGCGAAGTTCACTGTTCATCAGTCGTTGTAACAACTCCTGGAGTATCTCTCTCCTTAACACTATCCCACCTTAATGACATCGTGAAAACGTTAGTTAGCTGGGTACCTCAGATCTCATTTGCGAGGTTATTAGCGTTAGTAGTAAACATGGTTAAAGGTAATTTAAACATTGAAATACCAGGTATTAATGTAATACAAATCCCGTTTTATAAAGAGTTATTGTTTCGTAGTTTTGTCGACTCATCTATACGACCGGATCTAGACAGCATGATACGGTTGATGGAAGAGAGGATAAAACAAATTCGCAGCGGGGGGGGTATCTTAGTGCAATCTCATAATCTTCAGATTCAATAAAACAATGTTAGTTTTTCCTAAGAATCATTAATCAGATCCATAATCTGAAATCTTAAGATGTAAATAATTATAAAATATAAAATGGTGGTCTCTTTATATCTAAGAAGAAACAGATCTGGGTAAGGAAATTATAAATTCTGTTATCTCTATGTAAGACAAAGATCTTATTACATTTCAAGTCTATTATTGATGGTCATTACCCAACAGGTTTTTAAACTACGTTTTTCAGATGACATGTGAGAGTCCTACATCGCCTCTGCTTAACAAAAGCCTTCTGATCGATTAAAACTCATAAATAAAATAGAGATCGTTATTTTCATGGGATCAGATCCAGCCCTAACTTATCAAAGGATTTTATCCATGTTAAGAACTTTCTCACGTTATCTCCAATAAATATAGATCCGTGCTGTGGGGCAATGATATCTATGTTAAGGTTCTCTATTTTCTTTAACCATTTATCAACAGCGATTTTATTTGGTATATAACGCCTGTGAAAAGATTCCATCAATTTAGTATGTGATTCAAAATCCTCTACTATCAGATACCATTTATCTTTAGGAAAGATTGCAGCCCCCATATCGCCTGAGAAGTAAACCTTAGATATTGGATCGTAGAAGTGAAAATTACCTGGTGAGTGAAGGAAGTGAGCTGGGATAGCCTCTATGTAGCGCCCGTTAAAAGGGATCTTCATCCCTTGATCCGGTATGTCATTTATTTTCTCCCCTAGATCGTAACCTAAATGAGGTAAAAATCTCTCCCAAAGTTCCGAGACGTATATCCTCGCGTTAGGTAGCATGTCAACCCACAGATTTAGTGCCCCAGCCACATCAGGATCCTGGTGACTAAAGAGTAGGAGCTCTACGTCTTCTAGTCTCACAAATTCCTTTATGGAGTTTAACACTCTTTCGAAAACGAAGTAGCCTCCCGCATCCAATAATGCCCCCACGTTTCCTTGCCTAATCAGATACTGATTCGTTAATACTCCCTTCTCTCTATCAGACTCATCTAAACCTAGCCAGATGAACGATAGGTCACCCTCCTCAAATATAACGTAAGGTTTATGGACTTTCATTGTATCACCTCTAATACTCTAGGAGATAGGGCTACATAAGTGTGTATCTTGTACGTTCCACTCAACTTATTTAACGTCTCTTCTTCACCCTTGTGTTCCTCTCCGTTCTTAATCATGTAAACCCCTTTCAATTCTCCATTTATGAAGAGTAGTCTAAAGGTACCCTGACCGCTTCCTGACACATAGATAACTGGATACTGTTGGAACTCAGTTATTACTTCCTGGAGGTAGTTTATAAGTTCCCCTTCCTTGATTTCAACGAGTTCAGACTTTACCATTTTCGACTTCATGATGAGTTTAGTTAGGGTTGACAGTCTTGAGAGCAGATCTGAATAGTCAGATTGATAGTTCTTTTCCACCGTAATGGAACTCTCTAACTCTCTTTTTAATCCATAACTGATTTCCTTCGCTATTGAATCCAACGCCTTTCCAACTACCCATTCCCTTTCTCCCGAATAGCTTACCGCAATCGTTACTTCATTTTTTTCAGTTATAGAAAGTAAAATTTTTAAAGTATTGTTTTTGTCATCAGAAAGTTTATATTCTACCATCTTCTGACTTTGAATTACAGGGGATATAGTATAGGTGGAGTCATGATAGAAAAACAGCCTCCTGAACTTAAGTCTGACCTTGTTTTCCTTGATGGAGACGACTCCTGGCATAACTGAGATAATGTTTTGCGGATCGCCAGCCAGTTTAATTAAAGCATAGGCAGACGGAACGTTTAATTGGGTAGTGAAATTCTTCAATTTCAATCTTATTTTGTCTTTACAGAAATAAAGCTAAAAATCTAATTCATAAAGCTAAGCCAATGGGATGATTAACCATGTTAAGTACATGAGTTCAGAATTCCATTAACGTATAGAGATGACCCAACGTATAGAGATGACCCAATTCCATTGGACGTCTTATGATTTAAGATGAGGGGGTTAAAGAACTTGACATAATGTTGAGAAGCGTAACAATGAGGGTTCTCAACTTTTTATTGGAATTACTTCCAGTCTTACTATATTTTTTGCAAATATGGCCTTAACTAGATTATTCCACAAAAGAGATGGAACTCTCAGTTTTCTTTTTCCCTCGTCATCGTCAGGGTTCCCTATCCTAATCTTCATTTCATTTGCTATTCTTTTCAGACCATAAACACATTCTGAGTAAACCGGACAGGTAACACACTCGTACCTTGTTGAACCCATGTCAATGAAGATCAAATGATTCTTGAAAGTATAAAGTACTCCCGTATCCACCTGTATGGAGTCGTTCCTCGGTATGAACGGTATGACTGCCTTGAACGAAATTGCGTTATCCTCTATCAAGCCCATTTTTTTAAGATCTTCTAAGATATAGTAATAATAGCTCTTGCTTAAGTCTAGACTTTCCCTTCTATCAGTAAATAAAACTTTAATGTAATTTTCTGTTCCAAGCTTATTGAAGTTTTCCCTTGATAGCATGATTATTTTTTCGGACCTTTTAACCGGCCTCTCAGTACTGAATATTCTGTAGTCACACATTGTAATCATAGAATATCAAGATTATAATTTTTTAAAAAGTTTATTAAAAGCATATCTCATCTCTCTTTAACGGGGTTTACCGCATGAAAACTTTACCCTCAAAGGAGATTACCGCATGATACGGCTTACTAAATTAACGAGCCGCTCATAAGTCTCTCTCCTACAATCGAGCCCATGATACCCCTTTCCTTCTAACATCGATAAGAACCTGCAACCTCCCATACATAACGGAAGAAACGGACATGTCTTGCATTTAGGGCTTAATATTAAACTATTTTTCCCAATCAACCTCTCGTTTAGTATAATGAGATCCCCTTGCTCTGTCAGTCTCCCCTTGACGTAAAGGGGATTTCCAGAAAATGCCCAGCACGGGTATACCCTTCCCTCGGGGTCAACAACAATATCCTCATCGACGTGAGCTACACAGAGCCCTAGTCTAAAGACGTCGTGAGGTATTTTAAACCCGTGAGCTCTAGCTTTTTCCCAGAATCTCTCTAGCACCTCAGCCTCCTGATCCCTTGGTATCACGTTATCCCACCACTCATTCCTGAACACGTTAGAGTGAACGAAGTGAGGGTCTAATCTAATGTTCGTTATCCCTCTCTCCCTTAACTCACTAAACAGTACGTCCACCTCATCGAGGTTTTTCACATCAACGTTTATCCTTAAGATCACATTAACAATATCCTGTAAGTTTCTCAAGTTGTTGAGTATCACCTCATAGGAGCCTCTTCCGTCTAAATAGTGTCTCCTCTTATCGTGAACCTCTCTAGGCCCATCTAACGTTATCTGCACGTGAGATAAGCCCAATGAGATAAGCCTCTCAGCCACGCTTTTAGTGAGTAAAGATCCGTTAGTGACCACGCTAAATGAGTACTTAAGTCCCGAAAGCGATTTCGATATATCCTCGATTTTTCTAAGCTCTAATAAAGGTTCGCCTCCAAAGAACGTGACTCTCACTTTCCTCCCTCCTTCTTTTCTCTTTATGTAATTCACGAATCCTCTCATTACGTTCTCTGAAACTGAGATAGCCCTTCTGAATCCCTTTTGAAAACAATAAACGCAATCGAAGTTGCAGTTGTACGTAAGAAGTAAGGTCGGCTCTAATACAGGTTTTTTCGATATGGACTCTACAAGATCTTGCAGGTCTTCATCTCCGCTTGAGAAGCCCTCCTCTATGATGTCCTTTAGATGATCTGGGACGTCTCCTTTCTTCAACCTTTCAATTTCATCTTTGTCAAGTTCCATTGCGTAGCCTGTTAACGTATTAAAAATGATGTTATCAATAAAAACATTGAACTTAGAGAGGACCACTGGGAGATCACCCTATTCTCCCCAACTAGGAGAATATCCACATCTCCCGGTCCTTCTTTCTATCCTCAGGATCCTTTTTGTTGTCTGCATTGAGGTGAAGAGGCAACGATCTCTTTTTTCCGTTTCTAATTTTATTCCATTATAGCTTACGTTAAAGGTAGTTAATCATATAACAAGTTTAAAAAAGAGAGAAAAGATTAAAATTTCATGAGACTCGTTGTAGGAACCAATTTCGACGACAATTTAATAGAGAGAATAAGGGAGTTCCCAGTAACGCATATTTTTGGTAGTCATACTAAGACGTTAACAGGGCATGGGAGGGCATCCTTTGTGCTTCCGAATGTGGACGATGAGAGGTTTAAGGATCATTTAGACTTAGCTCACGAGAGAGGCATTAAGTTCCTTTACACGATGAACACGGCCACGTTAAATGGAAAGGAGTATTCAGAGACTTTCGTAAGGAAACTTTCAGCTGAGATCGAAAGGTTAGTAAAGCTTGGAGTGGACGGTTTTATCGTAACTTTACCTTTCCTATTGAAAATAATAAAGAGCGAGCATCCTGAGTTAGAGGTCTCGATCTCATCTTACGCAAGAATCTACAACCTAAGGGAGGTTGAGAACTTTATTGAGTTGGGGGCAAATACGATAATACTGCACGAGGATGATAATAGGAACTTTAAGTTACTGAGGTCGCTACAGAGATTTAGGAAGGAAGTGGACCTTGAGTTGATAACTAACAACTCCTGTCTTTGGGGATGTATATATAGGAGGACTCATGACTTAGTATCCTCACTGAGTTCTGTTGAAGGCGGAATAAACGCATGGTTTGAGTATCCCATACTATTCTGCGCTACTGACGTGAGGAACGATCTAGCTAACATAATTAGGATGAGATGGATAAGGCCCGAAGACTTAGATTTTTACGAAAGGCTAGGTTACGATAGATTTAAGATAGCCGGTAGGAACAAGAAAACCGATTGGATCGTTCGGGCAGTGAAAGCTTACTCAAAGAGAAGTTATGAGGGGAACCTCTTAGACGTATTAAGCTACCCTCAAGGGAGGGCAGTACCAAAGGTGATGGAAAAGGTTAACGGGTCTAAAGACTATGAAGTCCTTAAGGAGGTCATAGTTAATAACAAGAGATTCCCATCGAAATGGCTAAACTTCTTCGACTATAACAACTGCGAGGAGAGAAGTTGCTCAGAATGCAAGTACTGCGACATAATTGCAAGGGAAGTCATAACCGTAAACGGAAAGGATCTAAACAGCCTGGACCTGAAAAGGATTCAGGTTCCTATAGAGTTAATTCAGAGGTTTGGAGGAGATGGTTAAGTTAGGGGACATAAGGATCATGGAGATGTTGGAACCGGAGTTCTTTGGAGGGGTTCTGAATCACAACATTGTGATAAAAGAGGGAGGGCCTTCTGGTGGGCTTCTGATGATAGACACCGGGTTACCTGGTTATCTCGACGCGATAGAGAATCACCTCAAAGCCTGGGGATTCTCTGTTGAGGACATTTCAGATATAGTGATAACCCACTGGCATCACGATCACTCTGGGAACGCATCTGAAATAAGGAGAATTAGTAAAGCCAAAGTTTATGCGCACGTGAATGAGATAGACTTTCTACGAAGTCCTAGTAAGTATGATCTATCTTACGATGACGTGAAGGACTTCATGCAAATTTCAAAGCAACAATTTGAATCTACTGCTAAAAGAATAAATGAATTAAAATATGAATCAGTGTATGTGGACTTTCCGCTTAAGGGAGGAGAGGTTATCTCAAAGTTTAAGGTTATCTACGTGCCTGGACACACGAGAGGTCATATAGCTCTCTTTGACGGCTCGTACTTGATCACAGGAGACGCGGTTAGAGGCGTTAACGGCGTGCCTTCACCACCATTGCGATTCTTTTCATGGGACTATCGTTTAGCCCTTGAGTCGTACAACAAGTTGATCTCCCTTCCATACTCTGTTTTAGTTCCATATCACGGTGAGGTGATCTACCGTTGGTAGCTCCATACGTAGTTGTCCTGGAAAGCACAAAGGCTTGTGATTTAGCTTGTAGGCACTGTAGAGCTAACGCTTTGCCCAATAGATTACCAGGAGAGCTCACTACTGAAGAGGTGAAGTCACTTGTAGAAGACCTCTCAAGTTCCGGAGTTAAGCTTTTCGTAGTGAGTGGCGGGGACGCACTCAAGAGGGATGACATTTTTGAGATATTGAGGTATTCCTCAAGGAGACTAAATACCGCCCTATCACCCAGTGGCAGTCGTATAAACCTTGATGTGGCTAAGAAAATTAAGGAAACTGGGGTGAGCATAGTTTCGATAAGTGTAGACGGTCCTGAAGAGGTCCATGACGAGTTCAGAGGCGTTAAGGGGGCTTTCAAAATGGCTAAGGGAGCAATAGAATCGCTCAAAGAGGTTGGAGTTCCTGTTCAGATAAACACTACAATTAGTAAGTATAACGTTGAAAAGCTTGACCTATTGAGAGAGGTGGTTGAAGGATTCAACCCCGCGTTCTGGGACATTTTCATGCTTATTCCTACAGGGAGAGCTACAAAGGAGATGATGATCTCCCCCGATCAAGCCGAAATAGTTATGAAAAGGGTGACAGAATGGAGATCAGACGGATTGAACGTAAGAATGACATGTGCACCCTATTTAGTTAGGGTGATGAACGAGTTAAACGTTACAAATCCCTTACCCCCTGATAGGATTTACGGAAGAAGAAGCGTTAATGGAGCTAGAGGTTGCATGGCTGGCAACGGTTACGCCTTCATATCTTATGACGGGACGGTATATCCATGCGGTTTCCTTCCAACACCTGCCGGAAACGTTAGGATTAGAAGATTTAGCGAGATATATGAAACCTCCCCTATTTTCAGATCGTTGAGGAACCCCTCCTCTTTGGGAGGAAAATGTGGAATATGCGAGTACAGGTCAGTGTGTGGTGGGTGTAGGGCTAGGGCCTTCAGTCTAACTGGAGACCTAATGGATGAGGATCCCTTCTGCTCTTACGTTCCTAGAACTTTGAGGGTCTTAAGCCATGATAAGCGTTTCTAGGCTAATAACAAACAGACCAGAGGGAGCAGATAGGATAAGATACTCAGGACAGAAAGACATATACCCGAGCGTGTTAGTTTTTAACGTAACTAGGAACTGCAATCTAAGGTGTCTCCATTGCTATTCTAGCTCTGGGACTCAGCAGTTTTATGATTTGCCTCTCTCAGTATGGATTGAGGCAGTTAAACAGGCTTCAGACATGGGGGTAAAACACATACTTCTGTCTGGAGGAGAGCCTCTTGCCAGAAGGGATTTAAGCCTCATAGCTAGAGAAGCGTGGGAGAGAGGAATAAGAGTCGAGCTCTCCACGAACGGTACAATGTTAACTAGGGAAAGACTCGAAGAACTAAGGAAATACGTTGATTACATAGGAGTTAGCTTAGACGGTCCTGAGAAGGTTCACGACGCGTTTAGAGGAGTTTACGGAGCGTTTTCTAAGTCCATCAAAGGACTTAGAATTTCAAAGGAGATGGGCGTAAAGACTGGGTTAAGATTCACTATCACAAAGGAGAACTATAACTACGTAGACTTCTTGTTCGATTTGATGAAAAAGGAGGGCATAGACAGAGTTTGTTTTTATCATCTGGCCTACGCTGGAAGGGCTGATAGAAAATTAGACGTTGATAACAAAACGAGACTAGAGGTAATTAAAAAAATAATTGACTACTCTAAAGATGGAGAATGGGAAGTCTTAACTGCGGATAATCCAGTTGATGGAATCCTTATCTACTCGTTGACAAGGAGCGTGAGAGTATTGGATCTGTTAAGGAGAAACGGAGGGAATAAGTCTGGGGAGAGAATAGCTGATGTATCCCCTGAGGGAGTCGTGTTTCCTGACCAATTCACTCCTATCCCTCTTGGTGAGATCAAGAACTTGAAAAGGATATGGGACGAACCCGGTCCAATGTTGAAGAAATTAAAGGAGAGGAGATCGTTCGTTAAATGTTCATCATGCAGGTTCTTCGAAGTGTGTAACGGAGGGCTCAGAGGGAGAGCATTAGCCGCAACGGGTGACTTATGGGAGAGGGATCCGTCCTGTTATTTAGATCTCATAGATTCGATTAATCTAACTGACAGCGACCTTAAAAGCTGATATCGATAGAGGCTCCTCAAGGCAGTGTCTTAGCCAACTCCTCCCACATCTCATCTACGCTGTCCTGAATAAATTTAATTTCATCCTGTGTTAGATTATTGAATCTACCCTGTATTTTTAAGTAATCAGTGACCGGTCTCCTCTTCTTCTTATCTATGAGGGTCTTACTAATGCTTGTTAACCTTAGCTTTCCTCTCTCTATCTCATAAAGAGGCCATATCCCTGTATCTACTGCTAACTTAGCGATCTCAATTGTGAGGCTTGAGTCAAATCTCCATCCTGGAGGACACGGTGAGAGAAGGTGTATGTATCTAAAACCTTTGATATCTTTACTTTTCCTAACTTTGGCTTGATAGTCAAAGAGGTAAGCTATAGACGCTGTGGCGACGTAAGGTACGTTATGTTCTGCAATGAGTTGGGGAAGCGGTTTCTTTCTTTCCCTTTTCCCTGAGGGGGTGGTAGTTGTCCACGCTCCATAAGGAGTTAAACCGGATCTCTGAACTCCAGTGTTCATATAAGCCTCATTATCATAGCAAACGTATAGTATGTCCTCGTTCCTTTCTGCGGCGCCACTCAAAGAGGCGAAACCTATGTCACCAGTTCCTCCATCTCCAGCCCAAACCACTACAGTTGCTTTCTCTCCCCTTGAGTCTAATGCACTTTTTACTCCGGAGGCTATTGCGGGGGCCGCAGCGAAAGCGCTATGGATTACAGGCACCCTAGAAGGCATTCCTCTAGTGTCGCCCATTATCACTGTAGTACACGAAGCTGGTATCACCAGAACGGTCTTTTCTCCTGTCATCTCCAGAAGGGCATCTAGCTCCCTTGGAATGGGACAGCCTGGACAAGCCGCGTTTCCTCTCAACATAGCGTTCATATTAACCACCTCTCATCTTCTAATCCGTTGGCGTGCGCTTCCTCAATGACCTTCTCTATATGTACTGGCCTTACGTCCTTTCCTCCCAATCCTCCTACAACGCTATAAACTGGTACATCTAGACCGTAGCATGCAGACTTAACTTCCTGGGCCAATATTCCTCCTGACCCATAGGAAAACGCCCTATCCATAACTATCACCCCTCTAACTTTTCTAACAATATCCTTAACCTTTTCCTTTGGGAAGGGTCTGAATGTCGTGATCTTAACTAATCCAGCTTTGATCCCCTTCTCCCTTACCCTGCTAACGGCGACTCTAGCATCTCCTGTCCAGGCACCCATCGAGATCACCAAGTAATCTGCATCGTCACATAGATAGCAATCGATCAGACCGTACTTTCTATTAGCGACGCTTTGGAACTCCTTTCCAACCGCCTCAATTACTATCTTTGCCCTCTCCATGGCTTTCTTAGCTTCATGCCTGAAGAAAATGTAGTCATCAGGGTTAGCTACCTGTCCTATTCCAACGGGATCAGCGAAATCTATAAGGTTGAACTCTCTAGGCGGGATGAAAGAGTTAACCGTTTCATCGTCTAGGACCTCTACTCTCTCCATTGTATGAGTAAGTATGAATCCGTCAAAGCCTATCATCACCGGGAGGAGTACATTCCGATCTTCTGAGATTTTAAACGCTTGAAGAGTCAAGTCGTACGCCTCCTGGACGTTCTCAGCCATCATCTGAACCCAAATTGCATCCCTCTTGCTCATAAAGTCCTGGTGGTCATCTAGAATTGACCAGGGGGAAGCTATCGCTCTAGTCGCTACAGCTGCGACCAGTGGAACTCTCTGCCCTCCTACCCAATATATCATTTCCGTCATGTAAAGTAAACCCTGAGACGCAGTTGCTGTGAAGACCCTGGCCCCACTGAGAGCTGCGCCAAATATAGAAGCCATCGCGGAATGTTCGCTCTCCACCCTGATCATCCTAGCCTTCAGCTTTCCAGAATCTACATACTCTGATAACTTCTCTAACATTGTAGTTTGTGGCGTAATAGGGTAAACTGCTAAAACTTGAGGTCTGGCCTGCATTACGGCGTAAGCTACCGCGTGGTTACCTACCATAGCCTTGATTACGTTTTTAACGGACGTGCTTTGCATTCATTTCACCTCTTTAATCATTTCTATTGCTGCTACAGGGCAAACTTGCGCACATACTCCACAACCCTTACAGTAGTCGTAATCTATTACGGGGTAAAGGTTCTTCTCTAGATCAATGGTGTTTTCAACGCAATAGAAATAACATAGTCTACATCTAGTGCACTTTTCGTAGTGGATCACCGGTTTGAGTATCCTCCACGTACCTGTGGATCCTGCAGATCCAACTCTAGGTCGAGCTAATGGGATCTCATTAGGCACGTTAATCAAGAGATTTCACCTCCTTAGTGCCTAGAAACACTGCCTTTGCGTTCAACTCGCCCAGCTTCCCTGGAAACTCTTCCATAACCGAAGTCTCCAGGAGTTCAGGTTCAACAACCTTTGTCATTTCTGCTAACGCACCTAACATAGCGGTGTTAACAACACTCCATCCAGCTACTACCAGGCCTAACGATCTCGCTATCTCAGTTGCGTTTACGTAATACGTGTTTTTCCAATACTTCTTAGGATTGTCAGAATTTATTAAGAGAATTCCGTTATCTTTTAATCCCTCGAGTGGGTTGATTAATGGGATGAGGGTGGTATCAAATACAACGACGACGTCCGGGTTGTACACTCTCCTGTGAAGAGGAATAGGTTCGTCAGATATTCTAACCTCACTACTCACTGGAGCGCCTCTCCTCTCCCCTCCAAAGAAAGGTATGGACTGTGCATATTTTCCCTTAGCGATGACTGATTTAGTGAGTAGCTCACCAGCGGTAACAACCCCTTGACCTCCTCTCCCCTTCAACGAAATTTCAATCATAAAAGATGTGTTGTTTCTAAAAGTTAAGGATATGACTTAAGATTTGTCCCTTTATATCTTTTAACAGAGTTAATTACTTTAGGAAAAAGGCTTAATTTTACGTTAATGCTAAAAAGGAAACGTACCTATTGATGGGAACTTAACCAAGTTAAACATGTTTTTTAAAATTCTTTTAGTTTATACTATAAAACTTTTTTTCCCTATCTAGAATAAGTTCATTGGGAACATGTGTTATCTAAATATTTCTAAGATTGATAGGCCTATTATAGAAAAAAACGTTGTTTTATTACGTAAAGAGAAATTTGAAAGAATAGAGACCGAAAGATATATCAAGATCCTTTCAACACATCAAAGGATTGACATAAGTAAAAGTTATTTCTACTTTACACTGAATAAAATACGTGAGATGGGACTCGTTACAAAAAACGGTCTCGCATTTAAAGCTGCCATCCCCTTTGAGATTAAGAAAGATAAGGTCGAATTGAAAGAGAAGATATTATACGTCACTGAAGATAAAGAGCTTTTACTTATGGATCTTGAGAGAGACGAATACGCATGTAAAAGTTGTTCCATAAGATCTCTATGTGTTAGTTACCTGAAGAAGGTGGCTAAGGAATCGAAGGTTCAATTAGAGAAGGAAAGACCTAGGGATGCGTGGAAGGAGCTAATAATTGCGATGGAGAGGAACGTTATAGAGAACGCCACCTATTTGAGAATTTCAGGTCTGGAAAGCACAGAAAGAGAGAAAGAGCTGAAGGAGAGCGAGATATCATGTTGAACGTTTTACCAGCGAAGCCTTTAGCTCTCCTGAATAATACAGATGAAGCCTTTATTAATTTGAAGTACTGAACTTTGACTAGCCAAGCAAATTCTGAGAGATTATTTTATCTGTGTATTTCTATGGTTTTTAAGAAGTAAAAATTTACTTTTTAGAAACTTCCAGATTAAGTCTATATTTAATAAAATTCTTATAGTGAATTACGAATTCCCTAAAACAGAAAGACACATAAATGACGCTAATTAGACTAACACTATGGGAAATGACAACGACGAGGTAATTAAGCTACTTAACAATCTGAATTCCAGCTTAGACGGATTAAGTACTGTCGAGGCCGAGTCTAGGCTTAAAGAGTACGGTTTTAACGAAGTGAAAGAAAAGAGAAGAAGTCCTATTGAAAGCTTTATCCTGAAGTTCTGGGCTCCAGTTCCCTGGATGCTTGAAGTTACTGCCTTATTGACGTTTATTCTTAAAAGATACCTGGATATGGATATTATCCTTTTCCTTTTAGTTTTCAACTCAATTATTAGTTTCATTCAGGAACATAGAGCAGAGAACGCAGTAGAACTCCTAAAAAGTAGGTTAAACATAATGGCTAAAGTTAAGAGAGATGGTAAGTGGAATTTAACTCCTGCTAGATATCTCGTACCTGGAGATCTAGTTACCGTAAAGATCGGTGACATAGTTCCAGCCGACCTAAAGATAATAGAAGGCCAAGTTTTGGTAGATCAGTCAGTACTTACCGGAGAGTCTCAACCAGTGGAAAGGAAATTCTTAGAGGCTCTCTATTCTGGTTCTATCATAAGACGTGGAGAGGCTAAAGGAATCGTGATCGCAACGGGAGATAAGACCTACTTCGGTAAGACCACTCAGCTAGTACAGGAGGCGAAGTCCAAATCACATATCCAGGACATCATTATGAAGATAGTGAGGTACCTTGTAGCTATAGACGTCGTCCTAGTAGTTGCCTTAACTGTGTTTGCAATAATTAATGGCATAAACGTCAGCGAGACTTTGCCCTTTTCCTTAGTCGTTCTCATAGCCTCAGTTCCAGTAGCTCTCCCCGCTACGTTCACCATAGCCATGGCATTAGGAGCTGAGGAGTTGTCTAGAAAGGGAATATTAGTTACCAGACTGAGCGCATCTGAGGACATAGCTAGTATGGACGTTCTCAACTTAGATAAAACGGGAACATTAACGGAGAACAGGTTGAGAGTGGGAGATCCAATCCCTTGTAAAGGCTATACTAAGGAAGATGTCGTTTCATTATCTACGTTAGCCTCAGACGAAGCCAGTCAAGATCCGATAGACTTAGCGGTCATAGAGTGTTCTAAAGCGATGGGAATAGTTCCAAAGTTTAAAAGAATCCACTTCGAACCGTTCGATCCAACAAAGAAGAGAACAGAGGCTCTGATTTCGACGCCTGATGGAGAGATGTTAGTTATCAAAGGCGCTCCTCAAGTGATCAGGGAATTAGCTAACGTGGATAAGGATTGGTTCGATCAGCAAGTTAAATCCCTGTCTGCTAAGGGTTTCAGGGTTATTGCAGTAGCTATGGGGAAGGATAAGTTAAATGTAGTAGGTATCTTACCTTTGTATGACAGACCAAGGCAGGATAGTTCCACATTCATTCATGAGATAAAGGAACTAGGAGTCAAACCTAAGATGGTTACTGGAGATAACACTTCCATTGCCGTGGAAATTGCAAAAGAGGTCGGCATAGGTGATAAGGTGTGCAACATGAGGGAGATAATGATGAATGACCAGGAAAGGGAGAAGTCCATTGAAGAATGCCAAGTGTTCGCCGAAGTCTTTCCAGAGGATAAATACACCATCGTAAGGTCATTGCAATCAAATGGACACATAGTGGGTATGACAGGTGATGGAGTAAACGACGCGCCAGCTCTAAAGCAAGCCGAAGTTGGCATAGCTGTATCTAACTCGACTGACGTGGCTAAGGCCTCGGCTAGCATGGTACTAACTCACGAAGGATTGACGGATATAGTGGAGGCAATAAAGACAGGAAGGAAGATCTATCAAAGGATGCTTACCTATACAATGAACAAAATAACTAAAACTTTACAAATAGTAATATTCTTAACTATTTCTTTCTTTCTAACGAGGTTCTTCGTAACTACGCCGTTTGACGTGATCCTTCTTTTGTTCTTTAACGATTTCGTCACTATGTCTATAGCCACAGACAACGTGAGATATTCTATGAGTCCGGAAAGATGGGATGTTGGGAGAATTGTCAAATCATCACTAGTGATAGCGTCATTGGTTATCGTGGAATCGTTTTTCATACTTTGGTTATCACTGGTCATGGGTTTCAGCCACAACGAGATCCATACCGTAACATTCGATATGTTGGTGTTTTCCGGTCAGTTCACAATATATCTGATAAGAGAAAGAGGAAGGTTGTGGAGCTCATTACCTAGTAAACCGCTAATCGTCTCCTCAATTGCTGACATCATAGTTGTGACGTTGATTTCCTTCCTTGGGATCCTAGTTACGCCTATACCTTTGTGGTTTGCCTTAATTGTCTTAACGATAACTCTCCTTTTCACTTTACTCTTTGACGAAATAAAAGTGAAGTTCTTGAGGCTATCCTAGCATCTCATCAGTCCAACTTCATAAGTTTATTATTGCTACCGTAGTTCTTTATTTTGTGATATTAATGATGCGTCGAGTGGGTAATAGAAAGGCCTTAATGATATTAAGTATAGCAATACTTGTCGCCTCAGTAATTATGGGATTTGTCAGCATTCCAATGGCACAAACCACCCCCCAGCTCGTTGCTTATAAGATCACAGGCTCTGCGAATCTTAACGCCCCAGGAAACGAAAGCTTTTGGTCTAAAATTCCTTGGGATAACATATCTTTAACTGCTAATATACCACAGGCCCCAACCTCAGGTTTAACTCACTACGTTTTAGTAAAGACCGCTTGGAACGGGACCGATCTCATGATATTAATGAGATGGCAAGCCTCTGATCCGGCGTTTGGAGCATGGTCTGCAGCCGCAGCGTCCTTATATCCATCTGCTAGTGGTCCGGGCCTTTTCAGGGAGATCTTGTTAACTCCAGGAACTACGTATTCTCTTAACACGAGTTATGGCAACTACTTTGCAATAGTGAACGGCAAACAAGTTACCGGGAGGTTGGTATTAAACTACTCTGGCATACTTCTTCCTACACCCAATATGACTCAGATCCAAGTTCTACCTAACGGAAGTATCATTCTATACCATTCTCTCAGGGGGATGGAGGATCTCCTCTACAACAATGGAATGTTTTACGGCTATTACGTTAACAATAGCTGGTATTACCCAGATAGAGCTGCGATAATGTGGTATATGGGGACGGTAATACCTCCAACCACTGACTGTATGAACATAGGAGGCAAGTTTCCGGGTCAAGTGTTTGACGGTTTTACATTAAAGGACGCAGGAGGCTCATTGCAACAGCAGGGAGGTGCTGCGAATATATGGATGTGGGTGTCTGGAGCAACTTGGAACAACAAAACCTATGACCCTGCATTCAGCGCAAATCTTTGGAATAACGAATCCCTAACAGGTCTTTCATATACCGATCCTGGAAACCAAGGCTTTGCAGTTCCGCTTTACACTAACAACACTGACATGTATGAGGTCGACACAGCGGGTATATGGTATTCCCCGGTCACCTCATCTGGTCTTAACGGATCGTTGTTCTTCGTGAAGACTGGAGCTACTTACTCTGACGGTTTCTGGACAGTTGAATACGTGAGACCTTTACAAGTACCTCAGTCCTACTCTAGATGGATGCCTAACTTTTCTGTAGGTAATACATACTATGTAGCTTTCGCAGTGTGGCAGGGTAAATTAGGTGAGACACTATTTGATAAGTCCATAACCTCAGGGTTCCTTCAGTTCACGCTGTCTAATTCCGCCCCTACTACCACTACCACCACCACAACTACTACCACTACCACCACCACAACTACCAACACTACATCAACTTCATCCTCTAGCGTTGGTAACGTTACTCTAGACGTAACAATAGTAGGTGCGATAGTTGCGATAATAGTTCTAATAGCACTTTATGTGGTGTTCAGGAGATGAGTTCTTTAAGGGATGACGTAACAAAGCTAACTTTAGTTTTTTTGAGTCTTGCCTCTATTTTTCAATTCATACTTCAATTTGTGTCCTCAATTTCTTACCTTCCAATAGACATTCCGTTTCAGAACGTTTTAACGAAAGTGGGCGAGATAGGTCTATATCTAGGATACCTAGCTATAGTGTTGTTTTCGATACTGTCATGGACAAAGATAAGGGCACTGCTTCCCATAGGTATCCTGCTATTAGTATCACCCCTCTTCACTCTGATCGCCAATTATTATCTCTCCCCACTTTGGATAGCATATGAGGTAATAATTTCCATTGTTGGAATTTTAGGGATTATAGAGAGCTTTCTTCGCGCTTCAGCCCTTTCTCTACTTAACTTACCTACAGCGTTTATGGTAGTGTTTCTCTTAATCGAGGGTTTACTTGTAGATATATCTCATGTTGAGATAATAACTAATTATCTCCTCATTTTCGAGATCTCCTTGTTGGGGTTCTTAGCTTACACGGTAATATGGAGCTCAAGATCTCTTTCGTTAAGAAGGGCAACGATATCCTATCTAGTTGCGGTTCCTTCACTGTTTTCTTTTCTTCCAATTTATTTTCTAGTAAATGATAACAGATTCATGGAAATCATAATGAACATGGTCATGCCGTCAGTTTTTGGAATAGTTCTGACAAATCCTTATTCATTACCTATTTTTGTCCTGTCCTTAGCTTTTTCAATTTATCTATCAACAGTAATAGCTTTAAGTGGAAACCCCTACGCCGGTTTAGGATATTTTATGGTAGTTACAACAGCATTTTTAGGAGTGAATGGCTATCACCTTTTATTATACATGATATATCCCATGGTTGGCACGATCCTTATGAACGTCAAGGGTGGAGAACGAAGTCTCTCGTATAGAATTAGGCAAATAATTAGGCTAATAAATTTTTAAATTTTTTAAACCCTTCCTAAGCCGCGTAGAGATAGGACTTCTTTCTATATAAATTGATAAACAGTCCAACGATCAAATCTTAATATAAGCTAGATCTCATAATAACAATGTGAAGCTCAATGCCCTTAAAAGTAAGAATAGGCAATAACGAGGTGAGAGTGCTTAGGTCATCCGACCTTTATTTCGTGCAGAAACTCCTTAAAGCTATGCGGAACCCCAAAACTAAGTTCAACAGCAGGGAATTTACAACCAAGGGTGAAGAGTATCTGTTCAACTATGTAAGTAAAAACGTAGGAGGAGTAGATGAAGGTAGAAGAAATTTCTTAAAGGGTATCGTGATAGGTGTTGCTGCAGCCACTGTAGTTGGTATAATTCCAGGACTGAGGGTTCTGGTACCACCAGTTGAGCAAGCCTCAGGATTCCCGAAATCGCTTTTACTTGATTCCTCAGGAAATCCATTGAAAGCCTCATTAATACCTGTCAACAGTCCTATTATAACGCTCTACGAATATCCGCTTACTGGAGAACCTAATTTTCTCCTCAACTTAGGGGATAAAGATGGTAATCCTATTTCTATCTCACCAATAGATGTGGTCGTTCCTCAAACCGGGAAAACGTACAAGTTCCCTGGAGGAGTAGGCCCTCACAACTCTATCGTGTCTTACTCAGCCATTTGTCAGCATCTAGGTTGTACTCCTCCATACATTCACTTCTATCCACCTGGTAATGTATCACCTTCACAGTTAACTGCACCTGAGCCAGATACGCTGACTGCTCAAGCTCTACTTGCAGCAAAACAGGCTAATGTTCCAGCTTTAATTCATTGTGATTGTCATGGTTCCACTTACGATCCGTACAAAGGAGCAGCCGTACTGACAGGGCCAACGCAGAGACCTTTGCCCACTATCCTTTTGGAGTATGATAGCTCCACAGATTACCTTTATGCAACAGGCGCCTTAGGAGTTGCAACTTATCCTGAAGGCTCTGATGGCATTCCCTCGCAAGACCCAACTAAAGACCTGGACACCTCTCAGTACGGAAGCAGTGTTGGAGATAAAACTCAGGTTCAGGCAAACACTAATCCTTTCTCTTAATCATAAGTCTAAGGTCAAACACTTAATTTCGTATAAGTGAAAAGGTGATCGTATGAGTTTAGGTAAAAGAGTCTCAAACTGGTTCGCCGAGAGGCTAGGTTTAGACGATCTGCCTTTTTTCAAAACTCCAGACTATATGTTCCACGCTAACGAATGGTTAGGGGCGTTGGTAGCTGCGTCTTTTATTTACACAGTTATATCAGGACTGATACTCCTTCTTTACTACAATGCTGCAGCAGGTTATCAATCTACTGAGGCCATAATCAATCAAGTACCTTATGGCTCCGTAGTACTTTACAGCCACCTCTATGGTTCCTACGCGATGATAATTTTAGCATACGTTCACATGTTCAGGAATTATTTTGTAGGAGCTTATAAGAAACCCAGAGAGTTGTTATGGATTCTAGGAGTTCTGATGTTAGTTCTAACTTTGGGCGCGTCGTTTTTAGGATATAGCCTAATTGGTGATGCCCTTGCTGTAAGTGCCGTTGACGTAGGTGCTGGTATAGTAACTTCTATACCGCAATTGTCCTTCCTCATTCCTATAATATTTGGGAATTACGACACCGGAGATTACACCAGGGTCTTAGCTTTACACATAATTTTAGTCGCGCTTATAGGTTTGCTTTTCGTGTTCCATTTCTTCTTAGCGGAACATTACGGAATGATGCCTTCCAGAAAGGTGAAGCCAAAGGCCCCAGCAGTTTACACTAAGGAGGAATGGTCAAAGTTCAATCCTTGGTGGCCGAGAAACTTCGTATACATGTCCTCCTTGGTCTTCATGACCTGGGGTTTCATCTTAGCTATCCCTAACGCCTTGGCTTACTTGAATGGTTTACCGCAGTACTTCAACCCTTTCATGAATCCGAAACCCGCACCACCTCCTAATAGCCCAGCCGCCGCACACATCACAACCTATCCACCATGGTTCTTCCTCTTCCTCTACAAGATAGCCGATTTCACTAGCGATGTCGTGGTATTCCTAATGATAGGCGTTATAATACCCTTGATTTATCTACTAATAGTGCCGTTTTTAGATAGAACTGATGAATTGCATCCCTTAAGGAGGAAAGTGTTCTCGGGAATCGGGATCCTTATGATAACTTATCTAATACAAACTTCTCTATGGGGCGATCTGGCTCCAGGAGTCCAGGTGAGCGTTAAGGATCAGGTAATTGCATATTTAGTACCTGCTATAATTGTAGCCCTAGGTTTAACGTTTCTCAATCCTATGGAACAAAAAGTTAGGCCCTCTTCTGCCATCTCTCCTATGACCTCGATTCTTTTCGTAGTTATCTCGTTGCTCTTTTCTGGAGCTGTGGTGCAGTTGATAGATTATCCTAGTCCATTAACGTTTTCAATCGCGATGTTCCTAGGCTCTCTCTTCTTCTTAGGGGCAAGATCGATGGGTAGTTTGGTGCTTAACAAAAACGTTAGTAGGAGCGTTCCTAATCGCCCCGTGTCCGAGGTGAATACTTCCGTCATGATCTCGAATGAGAAAAAGAAGAGGTTGGCAGAAGTCATTATGAGCATATTATTTGTCCTGGTTGTGGTTATAGTTGCGCAGATGTGGACTATTCCTCCTACAGGATACGCCTCAAATCTCTTCGGTGTTGACTTAGGTCTAGTGTTTCTTATGTTAGGGGAGTCGATCTCTCTGTACCACTACGTAGTCTATAAGAAGCCCACTGAAAAGGAAGAATAATTTTTTAAACGTTTATTCCTTTTTTACAAATCATGATAAACGTTGGCTTCTACTATAAGGTGAAGAAAGGCCATGAGAAAGAGTTCGAAGAGACTTTTCTATCAGTTCTAAAAACGTTAAAAGAATCGTTACCTGGTTTTAGAGACGCAAAGTTATATAAGAACGTTGCAGATCCACAAGAATACTTAATTTACAGCGAATGGGATAACTTAGAGACTTTTAGAGAGTTCATTAAAAGCCGAGCGTTCAAGGAAACGACGTCATATGGAAAGTCTATAATAGACGGAAGGCCAACTCATCGCGTGCTGCAGCAAGTAAACGAATCCTAGAGACCTTATGTTATTAGGTGTAACCTGTTAGTTCTCCTCAAGTACTCCATTAGATATGGTGTATCGTTCACCTTTTCACGTGTGAGATACTCTAGAATTAGCCCTTTAGGTTTCTCTAATCCATCCGTCTTGATTAAGGAACTTTCGGTAGCTATTATGTCTACAGGTACGTCAAAAGGTTCAGAAGGGACATCTGGAACTATCTGGATTGAATGAACGGTTGTGGCCACTGGAGTGGTTTCCTTAACTTTTCCCTGTTCTCTGAGAATTGCGTATTCAAGTTCACTGTAGCCTTCACCCTTTCCGACCCTGTTCCCCCTTGGAGAGACAGCTACCGAGCCGACGACTACCAAATCTATTACCGGTATGTCATCCAGCCGAACGTTCTCTCCGTATCTGGAGAAGTTAACGATCTTGGAAGCCTCTCTAGGGTTCCCCCAGGCCTTCTCAGAAAAAAGGAAGAACTCTCCTTTGAGCCTTGGGGTAGGAACCAAGAGGATCTTCTT
The DNA here is from genome assembly GCF_000204925.1 of Metallosphaera cuprina Ar-4. NCBI lineage: Archaea > Thermoproteati > Thermoproteota > Thermoprotei > Sulfolobales > Sulfolobaceae > Metallosphaera > Metallosphaera cuprina. The sequence goes on from NC_015435.1 coordinate 1,449,042, forward strand.
GTCACTAAGAGCTCTCTCCCTAAAAGGAGATTGAGGCGCGTCTGGGTTGGACTTCACAACCTTAGCCTCTTTATACTCCCTAGTCTGAGTGAGATTGTTAGACGCTTTAACGCTCCCCTTGAAATTTGGTATCCTTCCTTTGACAGGTCTAGGAAAGGAAGCTATTCCCTTCTCTTCCATAAGCTTCCATATTCTCTCCCTTATTTCTTGCTTAGCTAGTCTCTCCATTTTTCAATCTCGCCTTTAAACTCATGGCTTCATATATTATGTTCGCCCCAAGCATGGAGGTTAGCTCACTAACGTCGTAGGGAGGTGAGATCTCAACTACGTCAAATCCTACAAGCTGAACGTTCAAAGACCTAATGATCTCTAGGGCCTCGAAGGAGGACAACCCTCCTACCTCTGGAGTTCCAGTTCCTGGAGCGAACGCTGGATCTACAACGTCTATGTCAAAGGAAATGTATGTAGGACCCTTTAAGGTCGAGATCTCCTGGATCACTCTGTTTAGGTCAAGTTTAACTTCCCTTATGGTGAACGAGGAGATACCTAGCCTTTTGCCATCCTCTACGTCCTCGTGGGAGAAGAGAGAACCTCTTATCCCTATCTGGATCACTCTGTTCAATAGGCCCTCCTCTAAGGATCTCCTCAGCCAAGTACCGTGATCATACTTCTTCCCCCAATGAGAGTCCCAAAAATCATAGTGGGAATCGAAGTGAATGAGGTTCACTTTACCATGAACCCTTTTTACTGTCCTGAGAATCGGAAGTGTAATTGAATGGTCTCCACCTACGAGGAAGAGTGTTGACCTCTTCATGTACTCAGTTAGAGTTTCCTCTATCCTCTCCATAGTCTCCTCTATATGGCCAGGAATAACATCTACGTCTCCCCCGTCACACACGTTTAGCTCATCTAATGGGTAGACTTTCTGAAAGGGATTGTATGGCCTCAGGAGTCTCGATCCGTCTCTCACCCCCATTGGTCCGAATCTGGCTCCTGGCCTATAAGTGGTCGCATCGTCAAAGGGTATTCCCATAAAGATAGCCTCTGGCCTCTCATCTCCGCACGTTGGCAATCTTGCAAAGGTCGAAATCTGAGAGAACCTGGGAGACTTTAACGCATCTATTTGTCTCATACGCTAAGATTGTATCATGAAAATAAATAAGATAATGATAGTTTTTAGTTGTAGTTGTGGTTCGAAGTTCGAACTTCATTGTTTACAAATAAATTATTGAATTGAACTTTTTATTCAAACTTGACTCTTCTTTAACGAAACTGTTTCTCAGCTTAAAGCGAAACTGAGGAACCCTTGAACGAAGTCGAATCGAACCTTTTTATCCTCCTATATATTAAATTCGTTATGGAACCATATCAGATCTTAGAGGAGGCGAAAAAGATTGAGTCAAAGGTCATAGAACTGAGGAGAACGATCCATGCCTATCCTGAGCTCTCTTATCAAGAACATAGGACCGCAGGACTTGTCTCGGACTTCCTTAGGGGGTTAGGAGTGGAGGTTCATGAGAACGTAGGACTAAAAACTGCGGTCATGGGAGTGATAAGGGGGAAAAGAAAGGGGGTGTTAGCTCTAAGGGCGGATATGGATGCCCTTCCCTTAAATGAGGAAACGGGACTTCCTTTCTCCTCTAAAGTTCCTGGGGTTATGCACGCTTGTGGACATGACGCCCACACAGCGATGTTATTGGGAGTTGCTTCAATATTAACTAAACATCTAGACGAAATTGGAGAGGTGAGGCTTCTCTTTCAACCTGCCGAGGAAGATGGGGGGAGAGGCGGAGCCCTTCCAATGATAGAGGCGGGCGTGATGAACGGAGTGGATTACGTGTTCGGATTACACGTCATGTCAGGTTACCCTAGTGGGGTTTTAGCTACTAGAGAAGGACCACTAATGGCCAGACCAGACTCTTTTAAGGTTGAGATAGTTGGGAGAGGCGGACACGGATCCGCTCCTCACGAAACTATAGACCCAGTTTACATATCAGCCCTGATCATTAACGCAATTCAAGGTATCAGATCTAGGCAGGTCAACCCATTAGAACCTTTCGTCTTATCTGTTACTAGCGTTCACTCTGGAACGAAAGATAACATAATACCTGACAGAGCAATGATGGAGGGAACGATAAGGACTCTAAACGACAACGTTAGGGAGGCAGTCATAAGGTCCTTTCAAGACGTCGTGAAAGGGATATGTGAAGCCTACGGCGCTCAGTGCAGGATCGAATTCAAGGAAAATCCATACCCAGTAACAGTAAACGATCCTGAGACTACCAGAGAGGTGAAGGAAGTTCTAGCTCAGATCCCTGGAGTTGAAGTAAGAGACGTTCCTCCAGTGTTAGGAGGTGAGGATTTCTCCAGGTTCCTCCAGAGGGCTAAGGGCTCCTTTATCTTCCTAGGAACTAGAAACGAAAGGGAAAACATAGTGTATCCAAATCACAGCTCAAAGTTTACAGTTGATGAGAGCTCGCTCAAGATAGGAGTGACCTCACTATCCCTCCTAGCAATGAGGTTCTCTAGATAGTTAGCTTACTACATTAAGTTTCTTCTCCATTTCAGAGCTACATGCTTTACAGCACGTGTAGTATATCTTTTTCCCTCTTTTCAATAGGATAGGTTCACCTTTGATTTCTCCTCCACAATAGTCGCACACCAGCTTAGATCTCTTAACTTTAGTGAATCCCTCTTTACCAACTGACACGTAATAGCTTGAACTTTTAAGTTTAGACAACAAGTCAACCATTTGTTCCATTCTCGCCTCCATTATCACGAGATATTTTCCATCGATCAGTTTATAGCACGCGAAACCATTAGGGCAGTTCTCACTTATCGAGAACACGGTTAACTTGTCCTTTTCATAGTACTCAACAGTGAACTTAACTCCCTTCTCTCGAAGGGATTGGATTGCCTTAGCTACAGACGTCCTACTCACTCCTAGCTCCTTAGCTATCTTGCTTGCGCTCATTCTAGAGTCCTCTCTGAGGTAACTCAGAACTTTGTATTCTAATTCCGTTAATTCGTTTTCGTTTGTCACTTTCTCACCGTTACTTTTAACATCGATGTGACACAATTTTATCTTTATCCGTGAAACAATGGTAAATGTAAACGATGGATATTTTAACTTTAGCACGTTTAATAAATTGATGTAAAATGATGGATCCGGTATGTGGAATGGAGGTGAACGAAACCACTAACCTGAAGACTATGTATAAGGGTAAGATGTATTACTTTTGTAGTTCTCATTGTAAATCAGCGTTTGAAAAGGATCCCGAGGCCTACCTAAAGGGTGGGCCAAAGGGGATGCCACATGGACACTAAGGAAGGCCTGAGGCTCAAGAAGGAACAGGAGCTCAAGATCCTAGGAATGCATTGTGCAACCTGCGAAGTCACAGTCTCAAGAGCTATTTCTGGCGTGAACGGAGTTAAGAACACTAAGGTCAACTTAGCTAGCGGGAACGCGATAGTCGAGATGGAAGGAGGAAAGTTAGCTGATGTAGTGAAGGCCGTAAGGAAAGCTGGATATGACGTAGTTACTCAAAAACTTATATTAAACGTTAAAATGAGAGAGGAGGAGGGACATAAGGTAAGGGAAATCCTTGAGGACATAGATGGAGTGATATCTGCTAAGGTGAACTCTGCCTCAGGGTTAGCTGTCGTAGAGTTAAACCCGTTATCCACCTCCTCTGATAAGGTTGTAGAGGAGCTCAAGAAGCATGGATATTTGGCAGAGGTGAGCGCTGATAAGGTGACTAGGACTAGTTACCTTAGGGAGCTCTTGATGAAGCTTTTGATAGCAGCTGTTGTTTCTCCTTTAACTTTAATTCAAGTCCCGTTGCTTCAGCTGATATTTTCTATACCAGTCGTCTTCTATTCAGGATCAATTTTTCATCGCGGTGCGTTCAGGGCAATTAAGAATAGGACTACTAACATGGACGTTCTGGTATCGCTATCCTCTCTCACAGCATGGTTTTACAGCTTCGTTTCATTTCTCTTTATTCATTCTGGATACTTCTTTGACGCAGCATCCTTTCTAATTACGTTTATCTTAGCGGGAAAAGCGTTAGAAGCTTACATAAAGGAGAGATCCAGCAGCGAAGTTATCGAGTTGAAAACGATTAAAGCAACTAAGGAAAACGGAGAAGTTGTGGACTCTAAGAACCTTAAAGTGGGCGACTTAGTAGTAGTTAAGTCAGGAGAGCTGATACCTGCAGACGGAGTGGTAGAGTTCGGTGAAGGCTTCGTTGACCAGTCCATCTATACAGGTGAAACTGAGCCGGTGAAGAGAGTCAGGGGCGATCCTGTAATAGGAGGTTCCACCCTGATTACCGGTTACTTAAAGGTCTACGTAACTAGAGCAGGGGACAGAACGTACATATCTCAGGTGGTAGAAGCGTTGAGAGAAGCTGAGGTAGTTAGACTCCCTATTCAGAATTTGGTCGATAGGATATCCTCGATATTCGTCCCTTCAATAATAGCTCTATCTATACTAACCTTCCTCATATGGTTCTATCCCCTTCATCAACCTTTGTACTTCTCCACGCTTATAGCGATAGCCGTTCTGGCTTCGGCTTGTCCGTGCGGTTTCGGCCTAGCTACCCCAATGGCTGTAATGGTAGGTATTAGGAAATTGCTCAAGAAAGGTATAGTAATAAGAAACGGAGAGAGTTTGGAGAGATTAAAAGAAGTGAAAACTTTTGTGTTCGACAAAACCGGTACACTAACTAAGGGCGACATAAAACTTGAGAGGTATGTAGAGTACTTGCCAGGTGCACTTCAAAAAGCTTCAGCCTTAGAAAGCATGAGTAATCATCCTGTGAGTAAGACCATATCATCGCTGTATAAAGGAGAACATAAGGTTGAGAGTTACACGGAGCTGGATGGAGGGATTTACGGAAAAGTAGATGGGTCTGAAGTGCTGATAGGTAAACGAGAGTTAATAAGGAATAATTGTGAGGGGCAACCTCAAGGGGACATATCGATATGTGTTGGATGGAAAGTGGCGGCAGATATCTGGTTAACTGATGAGTTGAGGGAAGGCGTAAAGGACCTGATTGATGAACTGAAGGAAAGATATAAGGTTATCATAGCCACTGGTGACTCTAGCAACTTCGCTGATAGGATATCTCGCGAACTTGGAGTGGAACTAAGGAAGGGCTTAAGTCCTGAAGATAAGGTGGAGTTAATTAACGAATTGAAAAAATCTGGACCCGTGGCGTTTGTGGGGGACGGAGTGAACGACGCTCAGGCAATTAAGGCAGCAGACGTAGGCATAGCGGTTTCTACAGGCACGGATTTAGCTAAATACGCTGGAGATATAATAGTCCCTAACATCAGCTCAATAAGGTCATTAATTGGACAGACCGGCAGGACCGTTAGGAAAATAAAGGAGAACATAGCGTGGGCTCTAACTTATAACGCTATTTTGGTGCCCATAGCTGCCGGGGCTCTTTATCCAATACTAGGTATCACTCTTCAACCTGAATACGCTGCGTTAGGAATGGCTATGAATAGCGTGAGTGTGGTGTTATGGAGTTTCGTCCAGTGATACGTTAGTGAATCGGAGCGTACACTACCATGAAGTTGTAAACATCGAAGACGATCATTGCTGCAGTACCAGCGAAAATTAAGGTTAAGATTGCTTTTCCCAATTTATTCATTTTATTCACCTAAAGTGAGAAACGTTATTCTTAATTATTAAGCTTTTCCCCTTTCTATAGAGCCCGTTTTAGGGCTTATCCTCATCTCTTTGGGAGGTCTTGGCATTAAAGTCCTAAAATGGAAGAACAATCCTATTGCAGTTATGGGAGGTAAGAGAACGTATGCCAGGAGCAAAGCAAAATCTCCGAACGGATAGGATAGGATAACTCCGGCTTCAGGTACTACACCGCTAATTAGTAAAGGTAACGAAATGCAGCAACTCCCTCCTCCTAACACTCCTAAGAGGGGAGCCAGGAGGACTACCCTCATTCTCTTAAGGAGCCCAAACAGGTTCTTAACTCTCAGTATTGTAGACGATACCAAGGTAGCAACGATCAAGCCCATGATCACAGCGTAAAGTGATAACTCTATGTAGAAGATAGGCGGTATGCCAATAACTAAAGAAGGATTGAAAATTAAGTTATAAACGGAGGCGAGCAGAGCGTTACCGTAGAACTGGGTATATGAAAGAGTGAAAAATGGAGAACTTATGGAGAACAGTTGACCGTACACGTCTGTTAATAGCTTCTCTAGAGCTATACTATAAACAAATAAGTGAACAATTAAATATGAGAAAAACAAGACGAATGAGTTTAATCTCCTGTTCGACTTTAAAACAAGTATCGGTTTATTAAGAGCTGAAAATGAAATGACTAGTATTGAACTCCAGAAAAGTATACTACCAAGAATCGAGATAACTTCATTAAACCTGGTCTCTCCTATGTATGTGAGACCTAAGCCAAGAAAGACTAAGGTCAACCTGTAAATCGTTTTAGTCATATAGAGTAAACTTATGTGAGATATTAAAAAGTTTTATCTTTTCAAATTATTTTTTTCTTCAAATATCTCATAGTGAAGAAACTCGGACCGTTTCATAGCTAAAACTAGCCCAGAATCGCTCCTACAGATTTTCCAGGCCGTTAGGAGCTCTCGGGAGAGGCTTGAGCTATGTTATCGTATACCCCGTAAAGCAACCTGTTGAACCCTAAAGCGTATATGTTACCGGTGTTGCTGTCGTATTCCAAGATTATCTGTGGAAGGAACTGATTTGGATGACCCATCACCTGCATCCCTCCTCTAGTGAAATCGTATTGGGAGTAATGATAGGGGCACACTCCACAGTTAGTTGTAGGATCGTACTGAACTGGTCCGCCCATATGGACACAAACGTTACTGAAAGCTACAACATCACCATTAGGACCTACACCACCTATTGATTTAACGCCCGTCCTTACTACAGTAATGGTGTATCCCATGTAAGACGTCGTCACTGGCTTTCCCACACTTAAAGAGTTATAATTTGCTATCAGCTGCTTCTGGTAAGTTTGCTGAACCTGAACTGTCTTAGTAACGGTTTCCGTTTTGGTAACTATCTCGGGCTGTTTCTCTATGACCGTCTCCTTTAGAAGCCTAGGGAAGGCATTACCACCTATTACTATGCCCGCGGCTACGCCGGCTACAGCTGCAGCTCCACCTATAACTACCGCTCTCCTGTTGGGATCAACGGAGCCTTTATCTTTGTCCTTGCTCATTTTCACTCTCGATAAAAAAGGATGTTTTTACTTAAATAAAAATTAGCATATATGATTGGGCAAACATATTTGTTTAAAGAATATTTATTAAATTAAGTTTATATTTAAATAATTAGCTAAAGTTTAAATTGTTGTAACTACCAGGTGCAGGCGAAGTCTTACCTCTGAGCTAAGAATCTCCAATTAAGACAAAAACATAATATTTACGATTCACCAAATCCATATTTATGAGGTTAGGACCGAAAACCTTGGTTGCATTTGTTCTATATCTGATTAGCTTCACTACTTACGTTATTACCTACGAGACTGAGGCTCTCATTCCGTTCTCTGTCATTTCGTCATTTGCCTTTTGGATTGGAGTTGGTCTGACAATACCGACTTCGTTCTATTACACAACGTTCGTAAAGGTAAAGAAAGGTCTTCCCTACCTATTAACAATGTCAACCTATCTTCTTTTTCACGTGCTTCTTTATGGAATTTTCTATAACGTTATACTGACTGAAGGTCTAGGACAAAAGATATTGTTCTACCCTTTCTTTTCGCTCGGCTTTGGCGTGGCAGTACCCACTTCTCCTCCGCTTTTTCTGTATTGGGTCTCCACATCCCCTGGATTTTGGACCTTTATAGGACCCTTCGAGAGCGATACCACTCCTTACTCCTTATTTGTTGGAATCATTTTATCCCTCCTACTCGGAGCTAACGTAGTAACGTTATTAAAGCTAAGAACACTGATAAAGGATGTTAAAAAATCACTTCTAACCCTAACGGCAATACCTACTCTGGCTATAGTTTCAGGAACTTCCTGTTGTTTGTCATTACCATCAATAGTTCTCTACGTGATTGGAATCGCTTCAGGCTCTATTTATTCCATACTCGGGATTATCGCTTCTCCAATCTTTTTTGCGCTATCTTATTACGGATTACCGTTGGCTTCAGTTGCACTTCTACTAGTAAACCTAAGGGATATGAATAGATGGACCAGAAAGATAGAGACTTATCTGGCCGTAAAGGGGAGAAGTTCATAATTACAGTTAACATAACGTTTCTTTCGTAAATCTTTAAACTTATTGTTATGACGAAAAGATTTAAAAACATTTTAAAAACATTTTATCCACAATGGCTAAGTTAGATACCCCTATGATAGCGGCTATAGTGATAGCCATCATTCTAGTGGCTGTCGCTGTTTACTACGTAGCCGTTAGATCTTCAGCTCCTATAAACGTTGGTAATGTGACTGAGACCCTCCCTCCCATTACATCAAACGAAACTGTCACAACATCTAATGTGACAACTCCAACAACCACTAACGTCACTACTCCACCTTCTACATCAATACCTCCTAACGCAAAGCCCTTACCTTACAACGCTGCTAACAAAACGGTTTTCCTATATGTGGTAGCATCAAGCTCAGGTCAACCCTTCAATTTCAATGGGACAAGTGATGGTCAGCTTCACTTCTACATCCCTGCAGGTTGGACTGTACTAGTGTATTTCACTAATCAAGAAGGTTTAGAGCATAACTTCCTAATAGTACAAAACACTACCGCAACTCCAGGAGACGATGTGGGTCAAGATGGGACTATACTTTTGGCAGCTGGCACCACTACGTCAAATTACTTAAATCAAGGCATATCGAGTGGCCAAACCGCTTCTGCTTCGACCACATTGCCTGCTGGGATCTACTGGTTCGCATGCGGGATTAGCGGTCATGCTGCTGCTGGAATGTGGGGAGTAATAGTCTCCTCAAGTTCAATCTCTACTCCATATTATGTCATCCAAAGTTAATTTTTTTATACTTTAAGATATAAATTTTAGAAATATAAACTTCATGACTAAGTTTTTTATTAAATAACAAGAGTCATAATGAAAGAAAAGTTTTTATTTGTTTTTGTTATTCTCACTTTAGATCTGAAATGTTTGTGGATCTAGCTTCGACGTACGCGTCGGTAGGAAGCATAGGGTTTGAAGATATATTTGGGTTCAGCTTAGCTGGAATTGCCGTAATTGGGGGGATAGTATTCTATCTGTTAATGAGGAGAAACGCTCTCTAACGATTTTTATTACATATATAAAACGATCTTAATATCGTAATAAAGGAGAAAAGCTTTTTAACTTTTTATAATTTCTTATGTATTGATCCAAGTTGTCAGAGCATAGAGATTGGGAGAAGATTTGGTTTATCGTGATGCTCTTGATCGTAGTAGCTTTCGTTGGTTATTCGTTTTTTGGGATTGCTACCGGGAGTACTGCAACTTACAGATATGGTTTACCTCTGGAAAGCGGAGTTCCCAAGCCACTACCCAACGGAACAGTTATAATTTACATGGAAGGTGTACAATGGGCATGGGTTCCCCAAAACGCGACTGAAATAGTTTATTCATCGAACGGCACTCAGATTTCATTACCTGTTTCAAACCAGGTCATCACCTATGTTAACGGTTTCCCTTACATCAAAGTGATGCCTAATCAACCTGTTGAGATGATTCTATACAGTAATAACGTAGTTCACGCATTTTACATTAGACTTCCTCACGGTCCGCAGAACGTTAATATAGTTCCCGGGATAAACAGCTATTCGTTTTTCTTCGCTCCATCAACTCCAGGCAATTACACTTTTCACTGCGCTGAGTACTGTGGAATAGGGCATTCGTACATGTATGGTTTTCTATGGGTGATGTAAGTGAGGGGTCCTAGAACCACATTAGGCATATCTTTGTTATATACTGCAGGAGGGCTAGCTTGGCTAGCCGCTATGGGTATAGCTGCGCTCTGGTTTAGAACGATACTATTGAGTCCTCACGTCAATCAGGCTGCTGGATATGCGATAGCCCCTCTTTATTATTTCCTAGTAACGTTTCACGGACAAGCAGCGATGATGATGATAGTTGAGGATATAACCCTGTCCGTATTTGCGTTCTCGCTGTATAAAAGTAACATGTCATTGAGCAAGTATAAGTTGCTCACCCTAGCTTTCTTTATGATAAACATACCGATGATAATAACGTTCATAGGAGGTCCAACCACTGGTTGGTATATGTACCCACCACTGTCTCTACAACTAGGCAGTTGGATATTTTTCGGTTCGTTCCCTGCATCAACAGCAACTAAACTGATTGGGTTAGCCTATTTCATGATGTTTATTAACGCATTGGGAACTGTCATAGCGTCAATAACTATGTTTACAGATGGATATAAGTCTAGACCTAGGGAAGGCAAGATCCCAATCTTCGCAGCTTACGGTATGGCCTTCGGTGGAGCCCTAATCTTCATCACCGAGATCGCATTAGCGGTAGCAGAATTGTGGTATGTTCTGTACTTCTGGGCCTCTGTTCCTGTAAATCCCTTGACCTGGGTAGTCCTGTTCTGGTTCTGGGGTCATCCAGTAGTCTATTATGCGCCATTTGCTATTTTCGGCGGTCTATATTATTACATACCAAAGTTCTCTGGCAGACCACTCTACAGCGATAAGTGGGCTAGATACAACATAATTCTCCTTTTCACGTTCAGCATGTTAGTGTGGGTGCACCATTTGCAGACCTGGCCTCTTCCCGTAGTTTTAAGGGTCTTCATAACTCCCTCAACCCTGATTTTAGCTTCAGGCTCCGGTCTCACCGTACTTAATTTAGGACTAACCATAGCGACAGGCAAATCGTATAACTGGAAAGACCCGAGTGGTCTTATAGCTTTAATAGCTTTAATAGGTTTCATTTTGGCAGGACTGCAAGCGTTAATTCTACCAATAAATCCGCTTGACGTTATAGTTCACAACACGTATTATATAGTTGGTCACTTTCATCTTATGATATGGACTATAATAGTTGTGGGATACTTAGCGATAGTGCTTGACATGCTTAAATCAAAAATGGGAGGAGCGACTTTAACAAGTCTTGGATCTGGTATGATATCTGGCGGTGTGATAATGTGGACTATAGGAGCCTTCCTTCTAGGTTATACCATGAGCGTGGCAGGTTATGAGGGATTGATAAGGAGATGGGTAGCGTATCCAGTAAGGTTCCTGTCCTACATGGACTGGATGACAATGTTCGCTATGATAATGGGCGCCAGTTTCGTGATGTATGCCATTCCAGTAATTTTCTCATTGTTAGGAGTTAAAACTTCCGCTTTCTGGGAGGTTTCAGGGACGACAGGAATAGCCTCAGGTCCAACTCCCGGTTTGATGTCAAGTGATGATTCCCCTTCCTCAATTAAGGCAACCGATAGCTCTAAAGATCATAAAAATCTAAGAGCCGATTAAATAGTTTAAACAAAACTTTTTTATTTTATTATGAGGTATAATTTTCATGATATCATACAATGGAGCTCGAGGAAATCGCAAGTTTCTCGCTGTTCCCGTTGTTCTCCTTGTTCTTTTCATTAACCCGTTTGTGGAGAACCTTCAATCTGTAAATCCGGTCATTTTCATGCTTGATCATTACGCTATGTTCTTTGCCGGATCAATAATAGGTTACAAGATGTTTAAGGGCTCTATCTTGGCGTTAACTTTAGGTAGTTTCGTTGCGGTCTTCTGGCATATCCCTCTTACGTTTGCGTTAGCTGCCTCAGATCTCCCCATCAGATTGATATGTGAGGTAACTCTCTTCCTAGGAGGAATATTAGCTGGCTCATATATACCAAGGATGAGCCTAGCCGTGAAAGTAACTTCCCTTGCCCTCTACATGTTAGGTGATACATTTCTAAGCATATTGTTCATAATAGGATCTCCTGAATACTCTAACGTCGACTTCCCTTACCTTAAGTGGGGACCTTCAAGTCTTCCCCTTGTAGGTGTGACGATGTTCGTGGTCATGAACTTAGTTCTCGTCTACGTCATAGTTAGAGTTATGCGAAATATATCTATTTTATGAGAAATACATAAACAAGTAGAAAATGATAAGAGATGATTAACTTGCCATATATATTAAGATTTTTAAATGATAAAACCTTAATCATTCTCGGTTAGCTATGTCTAGTAACTCTAGTCCAGTTTCTAATAAGAGGATTCCCTTACCACCCCCAGACGCGGAGATATACCACGCTACTTGTAGGTTCTGTAACGTAGGTTGTGGATACGACATATTCGTATTCCCGGTCTACAAGGAAGGCGGTCCAGCAAAAGGTCAGAACGCTATCGTATATAACTTAAATGATAAAGTGTTCAACAGGGACCTAACGAACTTCCAGGCCGATTACACGTCACCAGTAATCCCTCTAGGGGCTAATTACGGGACTCCATGGATTGGAGAGGGAATGGTAACAAAGACCGTTAAGTATAACACTACTACAGGAGCTTGGGAACCAGTTTACATATTAGAGGTCCCTAGTTCTGAATGTCCAGTGAACGAAGGGACTTACTCAACTAGAGGAGGAAGGAACGCGCAAAGGAACTGGAGTCCGTTCTCCGACGTCGCTTCAGGATTCTCTATTTACAAATCGAGGATTCAAACTCCTCTCTTGAGATGGAACAACAGCTTTCAGCCGGTGAGTTGGAGCTATGCCATAGAGGTCGCGGCTGGCATTTCCAAATATTATATGGACAATGAGACATTCAACTATCCTGATCCTGTGGGGCCAGGAGCTGTTCAGGTTATGGCAATAAGATCAGATCACGGAGGAGGTCAAGGAGGAGGTGTGTTCAGCAATCTGGCTCCTGGTTTATTCCTTCACATGGGTTTAGCCACTCCTTTTGTTAGGTTCCACTATCAAGTGGCGTTCTCGCTGACCGAAGATGCCCTAATGGAGGCAACTAATGGAAACGGCACAGACACCGCAAGTATGCTAGATATAAGTATAGCAGACACGTTAGTGCTATGGGGAATAAACGAATACTCGACTTCTACGGTCAACTTCATCCAACACATTTTTGATAACATCTCTGGCGCTACGGCCAGTAGAAAGGCACAATGGTTTGACCCAGGAGAGCCAACTCCACCTGGAAACATCATCGTCGTAGAAGCTAGGCCTAACGAGACGGTAAGAGCGGCTGCAGCAAAGCTTGGCATAACGGTAGAGCAGGCTCAAGCCGGAATTACTAATCAAACAGGTAACAATGGAGGAGGTTACATGCTGTACGTCCAGGTCAACCCTGGAACCGACGCTGAGCTAATTAACGCTGTGGCAGCTTACATTTATTACACTTACCCTGACGTTGTTAATCATTTCATTAACTTATATACCTCAGCTAAATCAAACGGTTTCTCCTTCAATTCTCAAACTTATCAATATTACATTGACTACCTTACCTCTAAGTCACTTAGCGAGTGGTTGTCCGAAGCCGAGAGCATAACTGGAGTTCCACAGAACATAATCCAGCAGATGGGAGACCTGATAGCGAAGCCAAAAACGGCTAATGGAAACACGTACTACAAGAGGACCCTTATAGAATTTGAGAAAGGGATTATATGGTCAGGAAACTACACCCCTATATACGCTTTAGCTAACCTGGCTATAATTTCAGGAGCCCTATCTGGTAGGCCCGGATGTGGTACAAGCACGGGCTTCGGTCATCAGAGAGGTGCAGCCTTTCCGCTTCCTCCACCACCTCCGTGGTCCTCAAATCTGAGTCAGGGAAGACAACTATGGATACAGATGAGCTCTTACGTTCCTCAGCAACTTCAGGCTAACGGTCAGGAGGTGAACGCAGCCAATATAGTTAACTTCGTAAAGAACTTCTACAACCAATACACTAGTACACTAGTTCCACAGATATATCAGTTCAACCCCGTGATAGATTATCTGATCTATAGCGGATATGGTAAGGTACTATGGGTGTTCACCGCCGTACCTTATAAGCAAACAATGAGCGGTAGTAAGCTTGGTTTGACTATAGACAATAGAGCTAGGCTTCTACAAGAGTGCGTGGAGAACAGTGTGGGAGCAGGGGTACCTACTAGCTCTATGACCACTCCCTCATCCTCTTACAACGTTTCAGCTGTGAGTCAGACAGTACCTAGTGTACCGTCCCCACAGGACTACGTTAATGCCGTTACAGGATGTTTAGGATCTACGAACGGTGCTCTATTCGTGCTGGGACACGATATTATCTTGAATCAGAACAGACTGTTCGAGAACGCCGCACACCTACTCTTGCCTGCCACTTCTAACCATGGTGAAACTTACGAAATAAGGTGGAACGGACACGATAGGAGATTAAGGCTGGATGACGTCTATCACTCTCCTTTAGGTATGTCTATGCCGGATATTTGGACCTACGCAATGATTGCCTATGTTATCTATCAGAAGTACCAACAAGAAGGAAAGGGTAGCTCTCCACAAGCTATGAGGTTGTATAACGCTTTCAATACTATATGGCAAAGCCTATCCAAACACATGATTCAGAACTCTCAGCCCCTATCCGTCGCTCCATCATACTCGGAGAACTATTACGATTACGATTGGTTTAGTATTTACAACGATCTGTGGAGTTACTACGTCGCGAACGGACCGGTCAACTTCCCATCTTCCGTTTGGCCATATGGGTACTTCGTCCCTCATGCGTTCCCACCAGGATGGTCACAGATTGATCTAAACGATCTTAAGATGGCTAGAACAGTAGGCGTACAACTCCCAATCCTAGGTAAAACTACAAACTCAGACGGAAGTTTCACATTATGGGGATTAGTTAACTACGCTGAGCCTGCCATAAGCGGAAAATTCAGAGTAGAGGCGGTCACAATTAATCCTAACCAATCCATTACCGTAGGTAACACTAGTATCCCACTTATAACAAGAGAGGTGAAATACATATCCATAAACGACGTACAGAGCATGTTTGGCTACTCCTGGGACACTTTGCTAGCTCATGTGATAAACGGATTCACACCGTTCCCCATGCCTTACGTAGGCATATTTGGATACGCTACTCAATTAAAGAGTAAGTATAAGTACTGGGCTAACAACGGAAGGTGGAACATAATATTCCAGTCCGGTTGGACTGATTATCAGATACCTGAAATAGTTCAGAGGGTGCCTATGCCCATCATAGAGATCAGCGCCACAGATGCACAAAATGAGGGCATAAGCAACGGTGATATAATTCAAGTGTATAACGACTTCGGATCACTGGACGGTATAGCATGGATTTCTAACACAGTTACTCCAGGTCAGCTTTTCATAGCTATGGCGTTCGAGGTGAAGCCTGGAGCAAATCAAGTAACTACACCAACGGTTGATCCGGTAACTGATAATCAGATGGTTAAGTGGAGTTGGGTTAACATAAAGAAGATAGGCACCCTGCCGCCCGAGATGAAGGAACAAATCACTCTCGCCCCAGTACAATTTAATGTAAATTCAGGATAAGCTAGATAGTCCTTTTAACTTGATTTCTTTTTTACATTACGCTCCTCACGTGTTTAAGAATCTTTCTAAATAACGTTTAAATAAAACCCTGTTAAAATTAATATATGGATAAATCAATATGTTCCAAAATATTTCAGGAAATAGATCGAGGAAAATTGGACAAGTTTAAACTGCTTGATAAAATAAATCTCCATAAGTGTTTTAGAAACGGGAGAAATCCATTGCATGAAGCTTGTTTTCAAGGTGAGTACTCTATTGTAAAGACTTTATTGGATATGGGATTCGATCCAAATGAACGTGACGAGGAGGGAAACTTACCCATTCATTTAGCCTTTTGTAATGGGAATTACGAAGTGGTAAAGTTGCTCATAGAGAGAGGTGCTGATCCAAACATGAGGGACATTAACGGTTTCACTCTCCTCCACAAGGCGTACTATCTGGGACTCGAATCTCTAATAGACTTTATCGTGAGAAACGGTGGTAAGATGGATGTTCTAGACTCGTTCGGGAGGAGACCTTACGAGTATAAAAGAAGTTGACTCTGTCAGTCCTTTATGCTAGCTCCGTCCTTGACCATAGAGTTTAATCTATCTAACTCTTCCTCAGGCCTGTTCACTGCTACGTATCCAATGGCTGCCTTGTCCTTAACGTAGATTACGGAGAACGAGTCTTTGCTCATATCTCCTTTCACTACGTATTCGTCATATCCTGAAGTTTCCCCTGCAGATTCGATATGTAAGTCAAATATATCAGACCAAACCGTGGAGAGGAAGTCGTAATTCTCCTCGCTCCCCATCATGTTTCTAGCTGCCAATTCGCCGGTATACATGGCGTTGTTCCAATGCTCTATCCTTCTCCTCTTCCCTTTAACTTCAATGTTAGCGACGTCTCCCGAGGCGTAAACGTTAGTTTGATTGGTCTCCAACCTCTCGTTTACAAGTATTCCGTTCCTAGTCGCTATTCCGCTCTTCTCGGCCACCTCCACGTTCGGTGCAATTCCGGTAGCAATAAGGACGAAGTCCTTCACTAATTCTCTTCCATCAGATAAGTAAACCCTAATTTTTTCGCGTTCCTCAACCCCCTTAACAGATTCGTTTAAAATGAAGTTTACCCCTCTTTTTTCAAAGTAGCCTTGAAAGTATCTGGACACTCTCTCATCAACAAAGGTACTCCATATGTAAGGCTTAACCTCCACTACATCTACCTTAATACCTAGCTTAGTTAGACTAGAAGCCACCTCCATACCTATGAACCCTGCACCCACTATCAGGGCGGTTTTAGCTGTGGAGGCCAGTCTCTTTATGTTATCAGCGTCCTCAAGGGTTCTTAGGTATCTAACCTTCTCCCCCTTAAGGTCTAACTTCCTGGGGCTCCCACCCGTAGCTATCAGGGCCTTCTCGAACTCTATCTCATCTCCGTTGTTAAGGAAAGCGATTGAGTTCTGTAACCTTTCCACCATAACGCCTAAAATCACCTTTCCACCATACGCCTCATAAGGCTTGAAAAATAAGGAACTCCTATCGATTTCCCCCCTCATATACTCTTTAGATAAAGGTGGCCTGTCGTAGGGAATCTCCTTGTCGTTTGTTATCATAACTACGTCTTGATTGCTCTCATGTAACTTCTCAAAAGCGTGGTAACCTGAGACGCCACTTCCTATTATGAGGTACTTATGGAAAGTTCTCATAATATGATATAGTCTAAAGAGTTATTATAAGCCTATACTCGTGTAGATCTAGAAGAGGTCCTTATCAGGAATGAGTTAAGAACTTAATGGAAAAAGAGCCAACCTGGCGTTAGACAGCCTCTCAAGGAGCTCCTCGCATCTCACCTTACGCACGTTTCAGCGTGTAAAGAACATCCAACGAGCGAAAAGGAATTAAATACAATTGGTTAACCTTGATTTAGAGATTGAACACTGGAGGTTTTAGAAGCTTCTCACGTCTAGTATGGTTTATTACAAGCTAGCGTTACGATAGTGGATTAACGTTATCCCTAATGCGTTTGGCTGTAGGACAAATTACAAGGACCTGGTTCTAAAGAGCCAAATTTCAAGTTAGTAACTTTGTTAAGATCGTTAAAGCGTAGTATATATATAAATCGTACGACGTATAGGAGGTTAGTCTTAATGATGATAAGTTTCAAATAACATCCGCTCTATACTTTAAATCTTCAAATATCATTAAAAAGCATATAGAGAATATTTAAATCTAAACGTTTCTCCCCCTCCTCAAATTAAGAAAGTTTTTAATGACAGTACCCCCACCGTTGCTTAATGTTCTAAAAATCTCTTTTTAAATAAAAATATTATAAAGGACAAATTATATCTATTAGGGTTTTAAGTCACTTGGACTAACTCTTGAGAAATAGCGTTATTAAATCTTAGGAATATGACAACGAGAATGAATTTAGAAAATAAAATCGCTCTCATCGGCGGGTTCAGATCTTTTGGAGGCTCAATTATATGGCCTTTCATCGGATTCGCTTTGTATAATGTATATGAATTTCCGTTAAGCTTTATCTCAATTTTTTACTTAATTCAGGCTATTGTAACCATTTTAGCCTCGATAAGCGGAGGAATAATTACTGATTACTTAGGTAGAAAGAAGACTATCGTAATTTCTACAATATCATCTTCAATGGTTTTACTATTGGCTTATCTAATAAACGCTCCCTTAGTTGTCTCAAGCGTAGTTTTGATTCAAACCTTCTTTAACACTTTATATAACGTCTCCTCCACTACGATAGTGGGTGATGTATATAAGGGCAAGACTGAATTAGTTAAGGCATTCAGCAGGCAGAGAGTTGGGATAAATGCGGGTTGGGCAATAGGACCTTTGGTCGGAGGTTTCATTTTTACTGACTATGGTTTCAGGACTCTTCTTTTAGCAGCTAGCGTCTTGGTCTTACTACCTTTACCTTTGATAAAGTTCTTGCCAGACTTCAAGGGAGAAGGTCGACTAACGTTTAACCTCAGTAGAGACTTCTTAATTTTCCTCATCCCAACATTCCTAACGTTCACGATAATAGGCCAAGTAGGTTTTGGACTCTTAACATATTATAATTCAGTTTTACATTTTACAGAATTCCAAGTAGGTCTTTTATTCGGCGTCAACGGCCTAATTATAGTGGCGTTACAAGATTTGACAGGAAGGTTGATAAATAAGAGAATTGGGCTTATATCTGTAGGAATGATAATATATGGCATAGGTTACTTTATTGTTTCTCTAGTTACTAATTATTATATCGCGATTTTACAAATGGTTATAATAACAGCCGCTGAAATGATCGTATCACCCCTTTCACAAACCATAGCTAATTCCTTAGCTCATCAGAAAAGCAGGGGAAAGCAAATGGGATTATACAGTATGGTTACTGGTATGGGAAGGATAGCTGGGTCATCGTTAGTGAGCGAGTTAATGATTTATTACCTTTACGCTCCTCAGATATTATGGGGGATGATATCGTCATTAGGGCTCATCTCATCGATCATGTACTACTTTTTCCTTAAAAAGGAACGTGGTTTAATAGCTTCTCTTTAATAGACGTCAGATATAAAATTATAAAGGATATTTAAGATAAATAATAAAACAAGGGGGATAAAAATTAATAAAAATGTTGGAAAGATATCCTTAATGAGTTTTTAAAGTTAAGATGTGAAAGTAAAACTAGTATAGCAACAAGTAAGACTAGGACAACATAGATGTAGTCAAGGTTATATCTGGTAAGCGTTAATAAAAGATTACTATTCTTTATAGAGAAATAGAGGGCAATTTCCCTCACTATTATAACTGTATTGATAACGATCACAAAAGATAATTTGGATAGCATCCAGAGACCTATGAGAAGTGTTGCATTCATTTGTATTAATGAGTTCAAAAATGACCATTTCACTACGTTAGGGATTGATGGTCTCATATTTCCGGTGTAATGCATTATCCTCCCTAGGAAGAGTTTAAATAACGAATGAGTTATAAGCAGATAGGATATAATCAATCTTAAGGACTGAGTATAATCGAAATTAACCAAAAGGATTGTTAGGAAAAAACCAGGCCATAATATAAAAGTCCTGATACTATAGGTACTAGATAGGATTCCCAAACCTTATTAAAGACGTAAAAGTAATAGGAGAAAAGCAATCCCTTGTAAGGATCTAATCCTTCAATTAAACTTACGCTAAGGATAGCAATAAGAATCAGAGGAAGCATCTCCACCCCTTAACCTAACTTGGTGAGCTCTTGCCTCACCGAAGTCTACTAAGAATTCCTTATCAACGGTCAGCCCCCCGTCAGCGTTTAGCTTTACCATCCAACCCTTAAGTCCTTCTGGGTAAAACTGATTATCCCACGTGCCATATAGGGAGTTCGTCACGTAAACTCTCTTACCGTCCCTGCTAATTTCAATCATTTGCGGTCCTCCTGTTAATTCATGAGATCCTTAATCCAACTGGGGTGGGAATGCATAACCAGGAGATATACTCGACCTTCTGGGGGAATCTACTTCATTCGTTAGGAAACGATCCTTTGAACGCTTCTGCAGCCTGGTGGGTATTATTAGTTATGGAAGGTGTGCTAGCATTTGGAACGTATTTAGGAATGAGAGCTTCCAAGATGCTGGCAGATAGTGATGGAGTAAGTAAGTGGACTTACTATGATGTGGTTATGGGATTTGGTATAACCTTCATGTTACTAACGTACTGGATGTCTTCTCCTGCAACGGACACCCTTCCGTTCTATAACCCATATCAAGGGAACCTACTTTATAACCCTCTCAACGCATCTCCGCCATTCTGAGGTGATGACATGGAACCTTTGGTTCTTATTGACGTGGACAGATGCGTGGGCTGTTACATGTGTCAAAGGGCATGTGCATTAGCTCAGTGTATAGAGATTAACGAATCAAGCAGATTAGCCGAGGTGGTGAGGCCAGAAGATTGCACGGGATGTAAGGCTTGCGAGAGAGCCTGTCCCTACGACTGCATCCTAGTATTGAGTGATGAGACAAGCGTGAGTTCAAGGGCTAAAGTTACATTATCTAGGGTAAGGAGGTACGCTTCAAAGAGATTGATAACGGTTGACCCGGAAGAGACGGTGAGGAGAGCTGCGGAGATAATGACGAAAGAAGAGATAGGATCGCTTGTCCTAAACTTCAAAGGAGTGAGAATAGTTACGGAGTCCGACATTTTAGACGCGTGGATTGATGGGAGGGAGAACGATCCTGTAGTACTACATTCAAAGGAGGCTATAACAATAGAAGGAAGCGCTACGGTAGATGAGGCTTTAAGTATCATGCTAGCCAAAAAAATAGGACACCTACCGGTCACTGAAAGAGGGAAACTAACCGGGATGTTATCTATAAGAGACGCATTGAGGAGCGCGTCAATGACTTCTCCTATAAATATTGAGGGATTACTTCCGATAAATCCCAAGGAGAAGGTTGGTAGGTTCTCCTTTAACGTACCCATTTTAGAAATTGTCACCAATAGGGAAGCATATCATACCCTAAAGAACGGAGGGCTGAAAGCAACAGTTGTAAAGGAGCTGGACAGAGTAGGATTGATATCAATTAGAGATCTTACGAGGGCTTTAGCTGATAGGAGATTATTAGAGGATAGGATACAACCGAGATGGGTAAAGCCTATTTCGGCAGAGGAGCCATTATCTAAAGCGTTACCCCTTATGATGGAACACAATATTAGACACCTGCCAGTCGTTTCAAACGCCGATATAAAGATGATAGACGTTAAGGAGATAGCCAAACAAGTGGTCTGGGTAAAGTCAAAGGTCATCAAGCTTTAATTAATCTTATTTTATTAATTCTTATGTCTTCTATTAAAAAATCTATATAGTCAACTTTTTAATACATCTACACAAAAATAGGTCATATTTTAACAAAGTTTATTAACTTGGAAATAAACTCTACCCTAAATGAAGGTAGTCTCGTTTAAAGTAGAAAAGGTAACTGCTGAGAGGGCCTGGAACATAATAAGGAGAGATAAGGGTAGACTCTCCAACGCAATTAGGGAGAGAGTAGAGAGAATAATAAAATATGACATGCCCTTAGTTCCCACTTCAAGGGAGGGAAAGCACGTTATAGTTACCGTGAAGATACCTGAGGAGTTGTTTCAGCAGATTCAAAAGTTCATAAAAGAGAGGGGAGTCACTCAAAGCGAGTTGTTTAGGTCCGCTCTTTACTTATTTATAGAGGATAACAAAACCAAATTAGATGAGATTAACTCACTATCCTTACCTTAAAATTAACTTGATACCGAGAAAAGCCTTCTCCTCTAAAGCGCTAGGATTTGGAAGTTACACAACCTCATTGCACTGGACAACGAACGTATTTGGAGATAAATGCAAATCAGAGTGGAAAAATCCCTTAGACATGTGACAATATTAATAGGAAAACAGCTTCGATCCAAAAGACCGCCTACGATATAGACTAGACTACACGTAATTTAGGCCTTACGTCCTCTGGGAATATATCCTTGGGTAGATATGCAGTTACTATCCAATTTGGTACGTCGACGACCTGGCTGATCCTCATGTCCACCGCCACACTAGCTAACATGTAACCCTCAACTGGAGACATGAATCTGGAAAGAACTGATATGATTCCCTTAATGGCCTTTTTCCCTGCTTCCCATAGATTCGAATCTATCCCTGGATAAGCTAGATATTCTTTAAATTCGGAGTCTCTTACGGAATAAGTTTCAAATAGTGGTTGATTAAGTTCACTATCCTTATGTAAGGAAACCCTCAGCTTTACGTCCATTGGAGCCTCTATGGCTGTTCCGCACACTTCTCCATCACCTTGAGCTACATGTGTGTCCCCTAATGATAACAAACCACCCTTGACGAAAACCGGCAAGTATATTTTACTGCCCTTAGTTAAATGCTTAATATCCATGTTTCCTCCGTTCTCTCGAGGAGGGATCGTACTGAATCTCCCACGAGTTGATAACGCTGTTCCTATAACTCCAGGGAAAGGTCTAGGAGGTACACTGATTTCAATGTCTCCAAACTTAGCGATTGCGTTAGATCCTACCTTCCATATTTTAAGAGCCGGACCAGCCAAGTCTATCGGGGCTGTATAGTTTTCGTTTGCTAGGAAACCAAAACCAGGTAAAACTCCGGTCCAACCCCATCCCTTAGTTTCAAAGTCAATGATCTCAATCTCCAAGGCATCTCCGGGCTCCGCTCCCTCAATCTCTATCGGCCCAGTAAGTGGATGAATCCTTGAGATGTCCAACTTATTAAGATCTGAGGGAACTGACGATGGAGTTACCTGACCGTCTGAGGCGTCTTTAGATTCAACGATAACAGTCTCTCCAGGTTTAATAGATATGACAGGCTTGAGGGAGTTATCCCACTTGTTATGAGATAGGCCAGAATGTATAGTGTACATAAGGTGTATATAACATGAAGAAAAAAAGCTTTGATGTAACGCATTATAAGTTCTCTAGTTCCTGTTCCTTGGGGATCTTAACGTCTCTAATTGCCGACTTAACGCCCCATGGGAAGAACAATATTGCCGAAATTAGGGCAACCAAAGTGGTGGCCTGATAGAAGTTAATGATTGATAAGGCACCATCACTTCCTATATATGTCATTATAGTGATAAATAGTATATAAGCGATGTACCATAGCGAATTGAACACGTTCCTAAACCCCTTATAGATAGAGCCAAATAGCGCTACAGCTACGGCTATTATGATAACGGAGTAGGGAACTGACGGCCAGCCACTCCAAAAGGCTATGAGGGAAGCGGAGATGAAAGCTATTATAGATATGACTCTTCCCCCTTTCAATCTGTAAGTGAAGTTTTTCCTTAAAACCGTCATAGCTATAGGATTTACAGCGAAGCCCAGATAACCGGCCACAACAGCGTCACTGATTAAACTATAAATCGTTGGTATGGGCGAGGTTAGGAAAGTTATGATAGCTCCAACTATTCCGAACGCCAGAAGCGCCCAGGCTGGAATAGAGTAAGTTGAGTGCAATTGTTTCATGAGTTTTGATATTATTCCGGTTCTGCCCATAGCGAACAGAACCCTACTTCCAGCTCCTAAATATATGTAGCCAGTGACAAAAGGACCGACTATCGCCACAACTATTGCTAAAATCAAGAGGGCGGAGTTCCCTTTTGCCAGGTCAACAAAGGGATTTCCTGGAAGAGCTGTCGTTATGCCAGTCCAGTTCCCGGGAGTTAAAGAGTGAACCGACCAATTTATTCCTCCTATGAAGGCTACTGCAAAAAGGACATAAATTAAGGTCTGGCCTATTACAGTAAGGATTATAGCAGACGAGAGCTTTCTCTTGTTCTTAGCCTCCTCAGCGTAGTCTGGTATAACTCTAATACCCCCGAAGGCGAACATAGCGAGCGGAATGGCGGAGAACATCCCAGCTAACCCAAAAGGAGCAACTCCCCCGTAACTGACGAAATTCCTAGCTGAGAAAAACACCCCCATAACTCCCAATGCGAGCGCAACGTAAAGAACGAGTTTTATCGATCCGAAAGCGGTGGTTGATCTTCCGAAGGCTCTTACACCAAAATAATTGAAAGGAATGAAGAGAAGTAGCAAAACGACCCCTACGATTCCTCCTAAAACGGTTGGAGTCCCACTACTCGTCAGGAGATTTGGAAAGAAGAACGTAAGTCCCTCAACTACAGCTAGAGCCTCAATCGGAGGTATGAATAGGTACCAGACTAGGTCGGACATAGCGTTGATTAGGTTAGTAAGCATCCCATGGGAGTATAAACTGTATCTAGAAGGTCCTCCAGCCTCTGGTATGTTCATTGAGATTTCACTATACGTTAGACCTACGAATAAGTAAAATATCCCTCCTAGGATCCAGGCTATCACTGTCGCAGGTCCTGCTTCAGCGGCCATACCAGCCGTACTAAATAGAGCACCGGTGCCAACTGCACCAGAGATCCCGAGAACTAACAAGTCAAGATAGCTCAGCTCTTTCTTTAATGGCATGTCTTAATATAAAGAGATATACGTTAAAAATATTTCTCATAAAACCTTGAAAACTGCCTAATATTTCATCGTCCTAAAATAAAGGTTAGCTACTTTTTCTTTTCTAACCTCATAAGTCTTGAACGAATTTTAATAAAATAGTTTAGAATAAAAATAAAAAAATTAATTTCCAGCTTTAGCTTCGTTTACGCTTTCCAGACTAGCTCCTATCGTGTTAGGTAAGACCGCAATAAGTATGATACCCATGATGACCATAGGTATTTGGAAAACTACCCACGTCCCTAGATTTCCTAACAAAGGTATGAAATCGAAGATTATTGCAGTGGAGATTGCAGCTCCTAGATGTGCAACGCCATCAGAGAACGCAAAAGATGTGGCCCTAGCGTAAGTGGGCACATTTTCTGTTCCGTTTAGATAGTTCAGTTGATTAGACCATCCAACACCTATGAAGTTTGTTAGAAGCATGCCCAAAAACGCAACTTGCAGATCCCTAACTATGGCCCCATACACTGCAAAAACTATCCCCAGTACCATCCCAAGGAAGTAGGAGATCGTAACCAGTACAGCTCTTCGTATTCTCTCGATCACAAGCCTCAGTCCGATCGCTCCTAAGAAAGTCGCTACTCCTGCTAAACCGAATAGGAAGGTTATCTGGTTACCTAGGGAGCCTGAGTAGCCTAAGAAGTTAGACGTCCATAATGGATATTCTGTAAGGTAAGGGTACTCTCCGAAATAGAAGAAGAAAATCGAAAGCATTACGGCCAATACCCTCACCCTATAAACAGGGTTCTTGAAGACAGCTAACGGATTAGAATTTTTTATTGAATATTCATGGATTATTGGCTCTGGGAGTTTTTGTGCTTTCGTCTTCTCTAGAGCCTTTCTTTCCATTTCTTGAACTAAATTTTCAGCCTCGTTGATCTTCCCTTTCAAACCTAACATCCTTACCGTCTCAGAGGCGTGAGACCTTATAACTAGCACTATGAAGGCTAGGGTAGCTCCTACAGCAAAAACGATTCTCCATCCTATAGCTGGATTAGCTAGCACTATTTGAGAAGCTAGGAAGGGACCCAGGCCTAGCCCTGCCCATCCCGCAATGTAAACTAGGTTGAAATAGGTCGCTCTCTTTATTGCAGGTACCATTTCAACTAGGTAAACTGGAACTAAGATTAGATCTCCCCCAATTCCCATACCTGTAATGAATCTGAAGATCAAGAAAGTCAAGAAGTTAAAGGATAGTGCGTTCCCTAAACTTCCTACTCCCGTTAGGAGCGCGGTCAAAATTAGAGTTGGCTTCCTCCCTATTCTATCAGCTAAATACCCTAGAATTATGGCTCCAGGAATGTATCCGAAAAGCCCCATAGAGACTACGGTGGGTGCCTCAGAGGCCGTCAGTCCGGTGTAAGGCAGGGAGGTAGGAGAGAAAGCAAGGCCTATATCTATTACATCGTATAGGGCAATGAAGTAGCCGAAGGCTAGAGATAAAATAACGGAAACTGGAAGAACTATCGTAGGCAACCTATCTACTCTAGCCGTCAATTCTGCTATCTTCTTATTTATTTCTCCAGTCATGTTATATCAAACTGAGATACAAAATATTCCTCTATATAAGAGTCTTTTTGGAAAATTTCTCAGATTTATTTATATCGTCTCATTCTTTTTTAAATAGAACTCTAGCTCTTTAATTTTAGTATATAATGTATAAAGTCTTGCCGTAGCGTTTAGTCATCTCACTGCTTATCATCAAACGAACTTTAATCCGCTTCTCTGATCGTACCTTAAGACCCTATCTATTGCTATCATAGTCACTATCATAACCGGAAACGCAGCAACTAACGCAGAGGAAGCCAACAAGCCCCAGTTAAGCGATTCGTTCCCTATAGAGTCCAAAGCGTATACTGTTATAGTGAGTGCACCTTCAGGTGGCAATTTCATGTTGTAGGGCGTGTTGGCGAAAATAAGCGGATAAAACAAAAGATGCCAATTGAAAACGAATGAAAGTAAAAATACGGTAAAAGTTGTCCCCTTTGATAATGGAAACACTAGTCAGGTTAATTTCCTCCTTATCCCGAAAACGGAAGCCGCATCGTCATAGGCCTTAGGGAAGTCCAGGAAGTAGTTAAAGAATATCCAAGTTGCAAAGGTGGCTGTGAAAATTGGGGTGGACAAGATCAGCGCCCACCACGTGTTTATGAGGTTTGCAGATACGAACACTAGGTAAAGCGGTATGACAAAGGACGCGGCAGGTAATGAATAAAGGTAAATGGAAAGGAATAACATCCAGTTGCGCCCTTTCCTACTGGCTTCGTAAGAGGCTGGTAAGGCTAGAAATATAGTTAGAAGAGAGGCCAAGATCCCGACCACTACGCTCGTAATTAGGTAAGGGACAGCCCCTTCTAAAGAAGAGAAAAAGTAATTAAGCGTCGGTGACGTCGGAATTAACACTGGAGGAGCCCTAAAGTCCAGTGAGGAGTCTCTGAAAGCCACCAAGATCATCCAATAAACCGGGAAATCAAGTAAGAAAAGAACAACGGATGAAGAGAGATAAACTAGAACCTTAAACAGTCCGTCTGGTATCCTCAGATTAATTGAAGGTAAGAACTTCTTTCTCCTTGAACGAAATAAAAATATTAAGGCTAGTGCGGGTAGACTAGCCATAACCCCTAGGATGGCAGCTATGACTTCTCCACCTGAAAAGTTTCCTGATAAGAACATCTCTGTGTAAACTAAGAGGGGGAGAGTCGTTGAGGAATATCCAGGACCACCTTGGGTTAAGACGTAAGGTAAATCGAAGTTTCCCATGGCCAGGACAAACTGTAAGAGGAAAGATATCCAGAAGGCCTTCCCTATCATTGGTATTGCTACTTTTCCGTAATACTGAGAAACGGAGAGTCCATCTACTAGAGAAGCTTCCTTAACTTCCTTGGGAATGGCCTTAAGTGATGAAAGTACTACAAGGAAAGAGATGGGTATTGAAGACCACACGCTTACTCCCGTCACAGCCCAAATTGACGTTGAGCTAAGATAGAGAGGATCGAAAGGAACGTGAAATAGGTACGAGAACCAACCAAACTTTCCATAGAGACTAATAGTCCAGATCAACGCTGAGGAAGTAAAGGGAACTGTATAAGGGAGCATGGTGAGGAGCGAAATGAGTCTTGACCCTCTCCTCATCATATCTACAGACAAAGCTAGCAACGTTCCAATTATGGCCGATAGTAAAGCGGTAAAAAACGAAAATATCAAGGTGTTTATAATAACCTCTCTTACGGGTACGATAGAGAAAATCGAGAAGGCGGACTTGAGGTTTACTCCAAGGAGAGCAAAGGCACCCACGAAAGGAACGACACCGAAGGCAAAGATGTAAATCAGGTACGGATAGCTATATCTCATGATTTCCACGGTCCTGAGAATTTCCTAAACCTTAACTTTATCTCTTCTCCAACGTTTAATCTAACCGGATGGAAGGCTCTCACTTCCTCCTCACCTAAGGAGACGTAAACAAGGTACCTGTCACCCCAAAACTCCACGTCAGTGATTCTCCCTCTTAACTCGCCTTGTCCTAACTCCACGTCTTCGGCTCTTACCCCTATCTGACCTTGTATATCGAGTATTCGCCCGTTAATGATTGACATGGGAGGATTACCGAAGAAGGAAGCAACGAATTCATCTTCCACCTTTGAATAAATTTCCTCTGGTGTACCAAGCTGGACTATTTTACCCTTGTTCATTATTGCAACCCTATCAGCGAGAGCCATGGCCTCAACCTGATCATGCGTTACGTAGATTGTAGTAATTTGGTTTTGTCTTTGGATGTCCTTAATCAATTTCCTTGCTGAAACCCTTTGGATTGCATCTAGATTTGAAAGAGGTTCATCCATAAGGAAGACCTTAGGGTTCTTCATTAATGCCCTAGCTAAGGCCACTCTCTGTTGTTGCCCTCCAGAGAGTTCAGAGGGATAGGAGGTTAGATACTCTTGGATACCTAGGAGAGTCGATAAGTGTTTCGCTAGCTTGCTCGCCTCATCTCTCTTCATCTCTCCCTCCACTGGCATAAGTAAGTTTTCTAATACTGATTTGTGAGGATATAGTGCATAATTTTGAAATACCATAGCCACCTTCCTTCTAGATGGAGGTAATTTAGTGACCTCATCGTCGTCTATGAATACGTTCCCTTGCGTAATTTCTTCCAACCCGGCGATCACTCTAAGTAAAGTTGTCTTTCCTGAGCCAGATGGCCCCAAAATTACAAAAAACTCACCCTTTGATATTTCAAGGTTAACGTTGTCTAACGCCTTTATGTTTCTGTATTCCTTGCTAACTGACTTGAGTCTAACGCTCAAGCTTAGGCACCGTAATAGGATTGAGTCGCGCTGTACCACTGTTGGGCAGCTGTCTGGAGCGCCTCTGAAGGGTCACTTATCTGTCCTATTAAATAAGAGTAAACTTGCTGATTGAAATCCGTTATCAACGAAACGTAAGTGGGAGGTATGTTTGGTGGGTTAGCCCAAGCGTTCAATGCAGCGTGATACGTTGCATTCAGCCATTCCCTTTGATACTGTGAGATTGATGAGTTCTGAATTAAAGCCTGGAAAGCTTGGGCGTTTGAGGGGAACTTTCCAAACTTAAGGAAGGCTATCTCTTGAACTTGAGGTGACACTAAGAACTGAAGAAATTCCTCAGCTAACTGAGAGTGTGCCGAATACTTGCTCACTCCTAGGAAATCTGTACCCGTTTCAGCGTAACCGCCAGGTAGAGGAGCCAAGTAGACATCCTTAACTATGGATGAGTTGATATAGGAAAGTTGACTAGTAAATAGGAATGCTCCAGGTGCTTGAGGGAAGAGCTCCGGAAGATTGTCGTAACTCACTTGAAGCTGAGAAGGGTTGGGTTCGTAGTTTACAAGTTGAGCGTAAGTCTGCAGAGCCTGAACGCCTGCGCTCGAGTTAAAGGAAGGAACTGGTAACTTTCCTCCGTTCGGAATAAACCCTGTGAACATTACGTTAAAGCCTGGGATACCTGTGGAGCCGTTAGAAATTGAACTGTCTCTGATATAAAACCATCCGAAAACCGCAGGGAAGGCATCTATTATTCCATGAGATACGTGATCGTCAATAAGAAATCCGTACTGTGTAACGTTATGCGATTTTAGGAACTGGTCGGCCCATATTACCTCAGTCCAATTATTCCACATGTTCGGATTGAAAGGTATGTGATATTGGGACTCGAACTCTTTAGCTAAAGTCTGGTTACTAAAGATTGATTCTCTGTATGCCATAAGGTAAACCGCAGTTTCGTAAACCACACCTATTGTTTCCTCTTGGCCAGTTGAAACGTTGTAAATCACTCCGCCAAAGTATTCCTGCGGCTGTATAACCTCAGAGAGATTCAATCCGTTTAGAGGGGCAAGGTATTGAGACACTCTCTGGGCAGAAGTAGAAGTGAAGCCTATTATATCGTATTGAGAAGAGTGTCCCGTTAGGACGGTAAGCTCTTTGTCTATATAATCGCTGAACGGGAAGGTAATAACTTGAACCGTAACGTTGGGATGCTCTTGATGGAAGAGTTCACCTGCATATTGTATAAATTGGGCAGACTCTCCAGAGAAGGTTACTACAGTGAGTGTAACGTTAGAGGTCGTGGGAGGCACAGTAGTTGTGGAGGTTGTAGAAGGAGAGGTTTTGGATGAAAGCTCAAATAATGCAACCGCAGCGACCACTACAATCACAACTATTATCACGGCTATTATTTTAACAGAGAGACCTTTCATGCGTGAATAATAAACTCCAGAAATATAAACTTAGTATTTTATGTATGATGTTTCGCCTATACGGTTTTAAGAGAGGAAGTAATTTTAAGTAGGGACAACATTAGAAATCCTCCAAAACTCATCTTTTTGTAACGTATACTACAGTAGTTACAATTATTATTATTATATCAAGGATGAAACTTCCTATAACATATTGGTTTATGGCAGGTAACGGGATTCCTAAAACTGGTGCAGGATATATCCTCGATTCTGTAAGTAGGAGATAGTTAGCCCAATTGAGCACTAAGGTAGGGATGTAAAGAGAGGTAACACCAACAATTAGTATAATACCGCCGATAATCATCAATACGGAATCCACAATGAAAAACTCGCCTACGATGGGCAATCTCTTCAGAAGTGAAGTTGACAAAAAGAAGTGAAGTATGGCCCACACTATCATTAAAATACCTCCAACGTATCTCAAAGGTCTATTTAATAGTGTGCTGCTCATAAGTTTCGATTGACTTCACTTTAAAAATACTTTTTCCCAAATTCAGTTATACATCCTAAGTGTCATCCTATGTACATAAACTCGGCTCTAAATTATCAGATTTGGGAAAAACTATTTATAAACTAGTATTAAAATGAACGGTGAGATGAACGGCTTGAGAGGTGCAAAATTAGCTATTATTGCGATTACCTTAGTGGTAATTATTGTAGGAGCTAGCTTTATGGGCGTTGCACTAACTCACGTCCATCAAAGGTCCACTTCAAAAGTTACTCAAACGACGTCCAAAAGCTCAAACAACAGTTCTTACAGTAGTGGTTCTGGTTCCAACGGGTCCGGTTATAACGGATACGGAGGCTCGGGAGGATATTATTGAGCGGCTTCATGAAACTCTGCCCAGAAGTAATTAAAACGTAGAGCTTCATCGAATAAGTGGAATGTATTTGAAGACAGGTTAAAGCACTATTAGGATATATTTTTATCACGATGGTCTAGTATTATAAGATTTTATGTTTGTTTCCTATATTATTTGATATATTAGTTTTTAATAGTCTGGTCTAACCATAAATTAGCTATTGAAATTCTAATCGAATTAAAACAATTAGAGTCCATAGCTAATAGAGTTTATTATTACGTAAAAACTTTAATAGTAGTACCCAAAATCCCTTTGAGACTATGAAACAAAAAGTATGGCTGCTAACTTTTCTCACGCTATTAATTTCCATATCAGCTATTTATCAGCTTAACGTTAATTCCTCACCGAACAACGTAGTCCCTAACAGCTCTTCAAATGACGTATACACGGTAACTTTCAATGAGACTGGCCTTCCGCAGGGTACTCAATGGACGGTAAAGCTTGGAAATCTAACAAATTCTTCCAATACAAATATTATTACATTTAAAATTACAGGTTTATCTTATTTGTATTATAGTATACCTAATGTTAATAACTATATACCAACTCCATATCAGGGATACGTTCTAGTTAACAGATCGCTAACTATCGATGTTAACTTTTCCCTTCCCTATTTGAGTATAAAGGTTAATGAAGAGCTTATTCAACAAAGTACAGGGTCTCAGGTGAGCGAGCTTGAACCAGGTAACACCTATGAGGTAGGTGTGTCCGTTTACAATCAAGGAAATATCAACTCTAACGTTATAGTAAATAATACAATGCTTTTAAATGGTAAGGTAATTTATTCAGAAACGTCCTTTGGAACGTTAGATAGAGGGACTAAGGTTTCCTTCTCCGTTTTGTGGACTCCAAACTCTACAGGAGTCTATACTCTCTTAGTCCACGTCAGCGCTGAGCCGAACTTCAGTGAGACGTTCTCCTATCCTGTGTACGTTGGAGTCTCAAACGCTAAGACCTACAACGTATCTTTTGTGGAAGTCGGATTGCCTCAAGGATCGCCTTGGTCTGTTACTCTTAACGGGGTTACCAAAGAGTCCACATCGAAATACATCGAATTTCAAGAGACCAGCGGTAATTTTACCTATTTAATCAACAATATAACGGGGTTCTTACCAAAAACTCAAGAGGGTACTATAGTCGTTACTAACAGCTCAGTTAACGTTACCATTGTGTTCCTACCTCTGGTGTTTAAACCCGTTACCACAGTGGAAATAAGTTATAATAATTCTCAAGTAACTACACTAAACAGTAACTTAACTTACTCCGTGTTAGTTAATATTAGGAACGAAGGTAATTATTCAGGCTCAGGTTATCTTATATTGACTATAGAGCAAGGATCAACGTCTATCCTTAGCAGAGAGTTCAATTTTACGTTGGCCCCTATGCAACAGGAGAACTTTTCCGCAAAGTTCACTCCTTTGAACTCATCCCAGCTAACCATGAGCGCTGTAACTTATTCTATCACTCAAAAAGGACAGGTCTCTGTTTCAAACATCACTAAGGTCCTTGAAGTCCAACCTCCTCAGCACGTTACCACATCCACGAGCACAACACAGACAAACACTACCAAGACCAACACAAGCGTTACAACAACTAACACAAGCACTTCAGTTACATCTCCTCCAAGCGCCAATTCTAGCTCAAGCTCCGATCTACTGTACGTAGCGATAGTTATTGTAGTAATCATAATTGTAGCAGCGGTAGTTCTACTGAGAAGAAGGTCCTGATTTTTTACATTTGTTTACCTATTTTTTGATTAACTTTTTAAATTACGTTCTTGATTTCTGAGATATGAGATCTAATTACGTCGGAGCCTATTTATCGTGGGTTATGGACTCATATGACTTGGGGGCTGTAGTAATCACTGCAGCAGTTCTTGAGAAGGTATTTTATCCAACGCTAGGATTATTAGGGGCTGTACTTCCCGTAGTCTTTACTATAGTAACAAGGCCATTAGGTGGATTCCTGTTCGGCTTCATTGCGGACATCAGGGGAAGGAAAAAGGCCCTGATAGCTACAGTCTTAGGTTACTCACTCTCTATAGGATTAACAGGCTTGTTACCAACTTACGCTCAAGTCGGAATATTAGCACCTCTGCTATTTTCGCTTCTTAGAATACTCCAAGGAGTTTTCATAGGCGGGGACGTCTCAAGCTCATTCACTTTGGCCATGGAGAGCGTTCCAAGGTGGAGAGGAACGTTTTCCGGAATAATGCAGTCTGGAACTCTGCTAGGGTTTGTACTGGTCGACGTCCTATTCACTACGTTAGCGAGGTCACCTGACTTTATAGTAGAAGGGTGGAGGTATATCTTTTTCATCGGTGTGGTACCAGCAGTCCTAGCACTTCTCATAAGGGTGAAGGTCACTGAACCAAAGATTTACGTAGAGGCCAAGAAGGACTATCCATTGAAGGGTTTAAGTCCGCTCTGGCAAACTATTCTAGTAATGATAGGATTTTGGGTAATGATCTACGCAGGGCCCCAATTTATCCCCACTTACCTTGGCCAAGCTCTTCATCTCTCTCCTCAAACTTACGGGTTTTTAGCCTTAATAATGAACGTTATTGGAATACCTGCTATGATAATTTCTGGTTTCTTATCTGATCTTATAGGAAGGAGGACAATAGGGCTAATTGGCGTTCTGGTGGGCGTAATTACTGCCACATGGTTCTACATGTTTGGATCACCCACATTGAGCTCAATGATGGCTTTCGGTTTTGGTATGAATTTAGCCTCGGCGATCTCTCCGGCCTATTTGGCTGAGAGGTTTAAGACCTTCAGCAGAGCTACAGGTGTCGGTTTCTCATATAACGGAGCCTTCATAGTAGCTGGATTCACTCAACTCTTAATATCCCAACTTTCAGCGTTCACTTCTGTATCTCAATCAGCTAACGTTGTCCTAGGCGTAGGGGCAGCCTTAGCTTTCATAGGTCTTACAATAGGTCCAGAAACCTTAAGAAAATCTGAATTAAGTACGTAAAAAATTTTATCTAAATCTTCTGTAGTTATCCTCTACAACCTTGTTCGAGACGTTATTTTGCGTGTTAGCTTCAAAGGTCCCCTGAGTTTCGATTAGCCTTCCACTTCTTCCCAAGGAAAGTCTCATGGATCCTCTGTGAACGGATACAAACCCATCCTCAATTGTGAAGAACTTCCCTTGAGAAATCTTTGGTATATTAGAGTCCCACACGCTCATGAGTATAGAACCGGTCTCATCTCCCACAAGGACGTCCATGACCTGATGGGATGAACCGTCCTTTCCTATTACGCTCCTCTTCTCTCCTAAACTGACTACCTTTACGGTTACATCTGCCCTACTTCTGGGCTTGAGTTCTCTTACTTTCAACTTTTGTGTACCTATCTTTACAGAAGACATACAAGATATTAAATAAGTGAAAAAGGGAAAAAGATGCTCGATTTAAGCTTTCATTGTTTGCTCCAGTTGCTTTAAGTTATCCTTATAAACTTCGTAGAAGTCTTTCATTGATGCGTTTAGACTCCATCTATCCTTCTCATCTAGGAGAGTTTCGAGAGACGGGCCTATACTTGATCCTACGACGGTAGGAGCGCTTACGTGGATGATCTCTTTCTCATACTCTCTAGGGGTGGCAATGCTCATCACCCTGTTTTCATTTAAGGCAAAAGCCTTGATGATATCAGCAATAATGGTTCCCGGACCCCAGGTAGTTCCTCCTATCACTCTGATTATCTCTCCAGGAATCTTTTTGACGTAATCGGTAACCTCGTCTTTGTTTACATTATATTTATCTACAGGCTGTCCCTTGATCTTCACAGTGCTCCACAATACCACTGCGTCCTCCCCATGTTCCCCTCCAACGAAACCGTCCACTGCGCTAACTGGCAACTTCAACTTCTTTGCAATAAAAGATCTCATCCTCATTGTCTCAACCTGATCCCCAGCACTGATCGTAAACTGTTTAGAGTACTTCATGAAAACCGATGCCATCATATCAACGGGATTTGCAACCATCAGGTAAATAGCTCCTGGGTTCTTGGCAGGTAACTTATTGCCT
Source organism: Metallosphaera cuprina Ar-4 (assembly GCF_000204925.1). Lineage (NCBI taxonomy): Archaea > Thermoproteati > Thermoproteota > Thermoprotei > Sulfolobales > Sulfolobaceae > Metallosphaera > Metallosphaera cuprina. The sequence continues at coordinate 1,484,266 of NC_015435.1, forward strand.
AGGTCTATCATTATCTTTGCATTATCTACGAAAAGGTCCCTTCTACTCATTCCCGGTTTCCTTGGTTTACCAGCTGAGATTACAATGATGTCCATCCCAGAAACGTCATCTAGAGAGTTAGTTCCTAAAACCTCAAGCTTAATCCCCCTTGTGGCGAAGGCGTGTCTAAGTTCATGTTCGTACTTTTCTGGAAGTTCAGGGATTATATCGTATATCACAGCCTCATCAACCGCACCGCTCACCATTGCCGAATAAGCTATGGTTTGTCCAATTTTTCCTGCGCCTATGAAACCAACTTTGGCCATTTTTGCTCATTATAGATAAGTGGGGAATTTTATAAATCTCAGTGATTCCTCAACGCGTAAAAGCTTCAAATAAACAGCCAATCTAATTTATGGCTTCTGCAGTAACGGAGGGAGAGATTATTAGTGAACCCGAGGAGATTGACACGTGAGGGAAGCTTATTATAATCTGTGCGTTCTCTCCTGGACCCACTATTAAATCCTTGTTTTCCACGAAGTGAATCTTTATCACGTTACTAGGTATCTTAACTGGCAATCCCAATATTGAAGCTGTGGCGTTACTGACATAAATGAAAATTTCATTATATTTGCCTGCAGGAATCCTCTCGGAGGTAAGTAGCGTCAAGTTAGAGCTGAAAACGTACTTGATGGTACTGTTTGTCAAGGTTATCCAAGATCCGTTAACTTGGTGTATCATAATTGAAGTTATTATCAAAGTTACAGTGATGCCTGGCGCGTCCTCAGCTAAAACGGTAACCTGTCCTGTAGTTAGGTACTGGTAACCGAAATAACCTACTATGATAACCAAGATGATTAATATCCCAATTATCCACGATTTCATATTATACAGGAAGATATGGACTAATTAAAGTTAAATCCAATCTAAAAGTTTACTCACACGCTAAGGAAGATAAAGTTAGTGAGTCGCACATCATGAAAAGTGCTCCGTACTCGATTTACACTTCTTAGAGTTTCTCTTACGAAACTTTAAATTTTGACAATTAGATTAGAGAGATATAATGTTACTGGTAGAAATGACTGGTGTTAAAGGTGGAGCTGGTAGATCTACGTTATCATCACTGCTTTCACTCTCTTTGGCATATGATGGTTTTAACGTATCGCTTATAGACTTGGACGACTTAGGGTGGAGCTCTAGATTGCTCGAGGTGAACGATAAGGGACTGATTTGCATCTTTTCCGACAGATCTTCGAGCGGTCTTTGGAAGGAGATAAGAGTAAACAAGGGCAAAATCAGGGTCATAAAGATGTTAGAACCGTGCGGGATGATAGATGATAGGTTAGACTTAGTTTTCAATGACTCTGAGTTAAGAGGGAGACTGACGAAAATTTTAAACGAGGCTGTTAGAGGCTCTCACGTGATTGTAGTTGACTCTAAACTTGCTTTAAACGGTAGGTCAAATAATTTAGCGGAGTTGATTTATGAAGCGATCCCTAGGAACGTGAGCTATAAGAGGATTTACGTAACTGATTTCAACAGGCTCAGCATAGAGGCTACGCTTGAAGTCATGAGGCTTGATCAAAAAGGTGTTGACGGTGTTGTAATAAACATGATACCACCTTTACCTTCCTTTGCGGAGCAAGCTAAATCGTTAGCGACTCGGTTCAAAGGTATAGTTACGATTTTCCCATTTCTAGAATATCTATTTAACGTCTCTACATTACCTATGGACAACGTCCCTGATCAAATTCGAAGGTTGAGTAAGCACCTTCTCGAGCCAACTCCTAGCTTCCTGTTGGTAATCTAAATCGGTCGCATCAAACTAAGGTTGATTATCCTTCTTTAATCCTCTATTTAGATCCAGGAATTTTATCAATTATCGCTATTTAGGAAAACTAATAAGTACAAAGGTTTCACAATGATACTATGAATCTTTGCGATAAAAAGATATCAAAAATTGGGTTCGGTACTTGGAAGATAGGAGGAGGATATTGGTCAGCTGATAAAACAAGAGATAATTACTGGGTAGATCTATTACGTTTCGTATTTGAGAAGGGAATTAACGTTTTTGACACCGCTGAGATGTATGGAGGAGGACACACCGAAGAGTTAGTAGGTCAGGCTCTGAGGGACATAGATAGAGAGGAATATGTAGTAATAACTAAGGTTTGGAACAATCATCTCTCCTTTGACGACGTGATCAAATCTGCTACAGCTAGCTTGAGGAGACTAAACTTGAAGAGCGTAGACCTCTACCTCATTCACTGGCCCTCTCCTAGCGTCCCATTGAGGGAAACGATCAGGGCCATGGAAAAATTGGTTGATGATGGACTAGTAAACTGCATCGGAATAAGTAACTTCGATGTAGAGTTAGTTCAGGAGGCCTTAGAAGCCTCTAGGAAACATGATATTGAGGCCAACGAGATAGAGTACAGCTACCTAAAAAGGGACCCGGAGTCAAGGTTAATTCCCTTCCTAGAAAAGAACGGAATAAAGGTGATAGCATACAGCCCTTTGGGAAGGGGAGAAGTCACGAAAGACAAGAGGCTCCAAGAAATTGCTAAGAATTATAATGCGACACCGATTCAAGTCGCGTTGAACTACGTGTCCAAGAAGGCCATCCCTATTCCCAAAGCTTCAACTAAACCACATGTGGAGGAGCTGGCGAAGGCTCTAACATGGGACTTAAGGGATGAAGACTACTTGGCACTTTCCAGATAGAGGCTTCCTGACTTCCAAAGGTTACGATCATAAGTCTTCGTCCGTATCTTAATCTTTAGGGTAAACTTTTTATATGATAAAGTAATTTTACATTACGATGAGGCGTAAATCTATTACGAGCTGGCGTAATTTGACAAATTACCTAGCGATGTTCGGTCCAGCGTGGTTGGTTATGATGGCGGACATGGACGCCTCAAGTACAATAGGTGCAGCTGAGACTGGGGCAGTCTTGAAGTACTCTCTGGTCTGGTTTCTCCTCCTACTTGCGATCCCACTCTACTTCATTCAGGAGGTTTCAGGAAGGATAGGGATTGCAACCGGGAAGGGATTGGGGGAGATAATTAGGGAAAGGTATTCCACTAAGATTTCAACTTTGATGGCCCTACCTATGGCTCTGACCGATGTGCTAACTTACGCTGTTGAATATGCTGGGGCAGCGGTAGGATTGGCCATTTTTGGAGTGCCTACGATCCTATCCGTCCCTCTAATTTTCGTACTTCATTTACTCATTGTGTTAGGACGTAAGTACGAGCAGGCTGAGAAGGTTTTGTTAATAATCTCACCGCTTTTGTTTATAGGATTCTCATTAGTTTTAGTAGAGAGCGGAATAAAGCCCTACCCAGTTTTCTTCTTCTCACCATCCCCCACCTTCGTCTTTCTTTTGGCGGCCAACGTAGGAGCCGTGGTAATGCCCTTCATGCTATTCTTTCAAACCTCTGCAACCGCAATCAAGTTCTCCATTAAGAAGGAGGTAATGTCTAAGAGGAAGGCGTTAAGCAAGGTGAGAATGGAGACAGCATTGGGAGCTTTCGCCACAGAAATCCTAATGGTTCTCGTCGAGATGTCTATGGCAGGGGCCGATCCCAGCACCGACTTCCTTTCTCCAATGTCCTTATCCCATTCGTTAAGCTCTGTAGCCGGACCTCTGTCACCAGCTTTCTTCAGTATAGGATTGGTAGCGGCGGCCTTCCTAGCTCTAGTTGTGATATCTTTGGGAAGCGCTTGGGGCGTTGCAGAAGCTTTAGGGATTAAAGGTAATAAGGTCAATCTAATATATTTAATTGAAAGTGTTCCGGCAGCCTTGGCCATCTCACTTGTTCCAATGGAAGAGCTAACAAACGCGGTTCTGAATCTTTTAGTCGCATTAGTGTTCGCCTTAATTGGGCCAGGTATAATCCAGGGCATAATCTCACGAGACAAAAAAATAATGGGAGATCTAAAAAATTCTAGAAAAGAATCTATATTATATTGGTCTAGTCTAGCCTTTGTCCTGATCTTCGGAATTTTGGCACTCTTTTAGAAAGTTATAACCTCGTAACCCTGATTTACGTACTTTGACAACGTTTCGCCCATGGGAGTTAGTCTCAGTCCCATCTGCAAGAGCGAGTCCTTTAAACCCATGTTCTCAGCAACTCCTACACACGCTGAGTCAACCACTCCGTCTTTCAGCAACTGCTCAAACATGTTCTTTAGATCTCCTTGAAGAGTGGTCAAACTCTTTTGACTAGGTCCAAAGAAGAGTAGCTTGATATCGTCATATCTCTTGTTTTTAGCCGAATTGTATGCCATCCTTAAGGCTAGACCTAATTTTTCGTCTCCAGACATTATGAGGAAAACTACCTTCATGGCAGGATTGAGTTAGGGCAAATAATTATTATCCTTTTCTATGTAGAGTTTGAGGGAAAAGTGTTATAAGTTTGTAAAGTTACTTTATCTATTAAAGTGTAGTTCATGTTAGGCCTATTCGTATCTCACGGATCCCCAACGATATTAACTGAGAACGTCCCATGGAAGGACCTGATGAGAAAAATCGGAGAGGACGTAAGGAAAGAGATAAAGCCCGATACTATAGTGGTAGTTAGTCCTCACTTCATATCATGGAGTGGAAAACATCTCGTGGAGACCCAAGAGAAGCTCGAGTGTATTCAGGACTACTACGGATTTCCAGACGAACTGTACAAGTTCTGTTACTCCGCTGAGAACGATGTGGAGTTGGCCCAACGAATTATCAATCTCGGAAGGGAATCAGGGGTTGAAATCGAGGGTGACACGTCGTGGGGATTAGATCACGGAGCCTGGATCCCTTTGAGCTTCGTTTTTCCAGGAATTAAGGTAGTTACGGTCTCAATAACTGAAGGTACTCCTGAAGAACACTATAAATTAGGCGAGATAATTTCTAGGGCTTCCGAGGGTAGAAAGGTAATCCTACTTGGTACGGGCTCACCAACTCACAGATTGGATCTATTTTCCCTTAATGTAAAACCTAAGCAGTCTAAATTTGATCAGATCTTAATGGACCTAATAGCAAGGAGAAAATTTAAAGAAATTCTAGAACTCCCAAGGACGAAAGAGTGGGTGGAGGCCCAACCCGAGGGTTTACTTAATCCCCTTTACGTAACCCTAGGATTTTCAAACCCGGAGTCGGCGGAGATATTGGGTTACGACTTACCTTGGGGAGGAGTCAGCATGCTCGCTGTAAAGTTCAAGTGACCTTCCTCTCCATCTCATTTAATATCGTTCTTAGCTCCAAGAAAATTAAGAACTGACCTCCTATCAGGAGGAAACCAAGTTCAGGGAACAGGATAAAGGAAACAAAGCCAACCAACGAAACTATTGAGCCTAACCTTAGACCCTGTCTATTTAGTATCTTGGATAGTCTATACACACCAACCGTTATTCCTATTCCACCTATGAGAAAGAGGAGGAATCCGAGATCAATTAGCGCCACAGCTAAGGGGTTCCTAGAGAGGTCTGATAAGTTCAACTTAGTTACATTAAGTTCAACTACCCCTATTCCTGACAATAGTAGTAAAAAGCCGGGAAGCAAAAGGAAAGATGATATAGATGGGCCCTTGAAGCCCTTTTCTCCAAGTAATCTGAAGCCTAGCGAATAACTTCCTGTTCCTAAACCTAAGAATATTACAGACACGAAACTAAGAACGTTCTGGATAACGAAGTTTATTGAGGGCATCGATAAAATCAGGAAAAACACCCCTATAGTGAGATAGAGCGCTCCGTCCTTTACCCTTAAATACGGTTCCTTACTCGGTTTTTCCTCGTTTTCCACTTTGAAGCTGGACACCCTTAGAGGATATCTACACCTTTCGCAAACTTCCGCGTTTGGTGCGTTCTCGTAACCGCATCTTGGACATTTGGTCGAAACGGTTAAGTTGGAGGAGAGAGGATATCTACACCTTTCGCAAAAGTTAACCTCGTCTGGATTTTCGTAACCGCATCTTGGACATCTTATCATATTCGCATTTCATTCGAGATCGTAATAAATGTTCCCAAGACAATGACCTCTATAAGTCTTAACTCAACTTATCGCAAGCTAAGCCCTCTCCTTTAAGACCCATCCATAATCTCTCATCATTTCCTCTCCATGAATGGATGTCCAATTGTAAAATTTTCTTAACACCATTTTAGTTTTCTTTTCTATTATTTTCTGCAAAATAAACTCTAGTATATTAGACGCAGGCCAGCCCATTATGAAAACCATTGTTAAACTGAGCCAAGGTAGAGGAGGTAGGAAGAACGATAAGACCATGGGGGCAGCGATTATGAAAATCACCAAGCTCAAAGTTCTGTTAGCTTCCTTTCTGTTCGTTTTGAACTTTGGTTCGAAGCGCAGAACTCCCTTTCTTTCCAGTTCTTTAAGTCCGACTATTAGTTTCCATTCTCGAAAAAATAAAATAAAAATTGAGATTGGAATTATTGCACTAAATAAAAGAGGATCTGAAAGCCAAGATATAGTGAAGCCTATTAGCACGAACGCTAAGGAGAAAACCAATTCCCTCAGGGTGGTTAGACCCCTCTCTTCAGTATAAGAAGCAGGAGACGTAGTGGTCACTAGAGACACCAATTAATTGAGGCTCTTTCTCCTTGCACGCAGTCATAGCTAGGGGACATTTAGGGTAATACTTACATCCTTTCCCATTGTAGGGTTCGGATTCCTCTTTGACCTTCACTGAAAACAAGGTAGATCTACCTGAGGGATCTGGGATAGGAACTGCGGTTATTAGGGCTTGAGTATATGGATGAAGGGGCTTCTCCAAAACGCTATCCATTGTTCCATACTCTATCACCTTACCTTGATACATAACGTACACCCTGTCCGCAATGTATCCCAAGGTAGATATGTCGTGAGTTATCATCATGATTCCCATCCCCTTTTCGTTCCTTAACCTCTCGAAGATCTCCAGAACTCCTGCTCTTATAGACATGTCAAGCATAGAGACAGGCTCGTCGGCAACGATGAAGGAAGGATTCAATACGAGTGCTCGTGCGATAGCGACCCTCTGAAGTTGACCCCCAGATAGTTGATTGGGTAAGGAGTTCGCGTAGTCCTCTTCTGGTGTCAATCCCACCTCCTTTAGGGTCCTCAAGACCATCTCTCTCTCCTCTTCCCTAGTGTCAGCAAGACCGTGTACCCTTATGCCCTCTGCGACAATATCGTAAACTTTTAGCCTGATATCTACAGCCTCATATGGGTTCTGGTAAATTATTTGATTCTGTCTCCTAAACTCCTTCTCTTCCTTACCCTTTAGCTTGAACACGTTCTTACCATTCCATAGAACCTCCCCAGAGAGAGGTTTCTGAAGGTTCAATATAGTTCTTCCGAGCGTGGTCTTACCGCTCCCAGATTCTCCAACTATCCCAACTATCTCTTTATCCCTAACCTGGACACTAACGTCGTCGAGGGCCTTTACTACAACGTCTCTTGATTTGAAATACACTTTCAAGCTCTTAGCTTCTATCATTTTTTACTCACCGCGTGGCAGGCCACGTAATGGAATCCCTCAGCTCTAGAAAGCTCCGGCTCCCTTTCGTTACAAATCGGCATAGCTAAGGGACATCTTGGGGCGAACCTACAACCCTTCGGTGGATTCTCCAAATCAGGAGGATAACCTGGAATGGCCACAAGTCTCTTCTTCTTTCTCATTGCGATGTTAGGTATCGCCCTTATAAGAAGTTGGGTATATGGATGTAACGGGTTACTGAACACCTTCTCCACATCCCCGAACTCTACTAATTTCCCTGCGTACATTATCGCTATCGAATCGCTTACGTTAGCCAAGAGGGATAGATCGTGAGTCACAAACATCATGCTGAACTTTCTACTTTCTTGTAGGGATTTCATAAGTTCCAGGATCTTAGCTTGGGTTATGACGTCCAGTGCTGTTGTCGCTTCGTCGGAAACTATCATAGAGGGGTTAAGTAACAAGGACATGGCTATTACTATCCTCTGTCTTTGACCTCCAGAAAGTTCGTACGGAAACATGTCTGCTTTCTCGTGAGGGACTCCCACGTTCTCCAAGGCCTTATAAATCCTTTCCATCGCCTCTGCCTTAGAGACGTCTTCGTGAGTTAATATCGTCTCTAACATCTGATCCTTAACCTTGTAGACTGGGTCTAAAACGTCCATTGATGCTTGAGGTATGTAAGCTATCTCCTTCCAAACTATCTCCTTTCTAAACCTCTTTATATCCATAGAAAGGATGTCTTGCCCTTTGAACTTAATCGATCCGGACATAATGTGAGCGTTCTTTGGTACTACCCTAAATATAGTGGTAACCAATGTAGATTTACCACATCCAGATTCTCCAGCAACGCCAATAACTTTTGACCTGTCAAGGAACAAAGAGACGTCGTCTACAGCCTTTACGTATCCAGTCTTGGTTTTGTAGTAAGTTTTTAATGAATCAACATAAAGTAAATTATCTGTCGACTCTTCGAATATCAACCTACTCACCTCTGAGCTTGTATGGACTTAAAACGTCCAGCATTGCGGAACCAAAGTAATAGAAGGCTGTACTTAGGAGTATTATTCCGATCCCAGGAGGAAGCACCCACCACCATGCGAAACCGTTAACGAAAGAAAGATTGTTTGTGGCGAACCCTAGCATATTCCCCCACGTGGGGAAACCCGTTATCCCTAATCCTAGAAAGTCAAGACCGGACTCTGCCAAAATTACGCCTGGGACATCATAGGAGAGTTGGGCGAATAGTATGCCCATGAGGTTAGGTACTATGTGTCTGAAGAGTATTCTAGCCTTTCCCTCACCTAGTGCCTTGGAGGCCTCAACGAACGTTCTGTTCCTAAGGGATAACGTCTGTCCTCTTATTATTTTGGCAGTCCCAGGCCAGGATAACAATGAGATGATGAGAAGAATTATCACTGCCTTATTTACGTTAACTATCGCCCCTGTGAGGTCAAGGATAGATATTAACACTATGAGTAGAGGTAATCCAGGGATTAGTAAAAAGAAGTCCGTAAAGGCATTTAAAACCAAGTCGGTAAATCCTCCTATATATCCAGCTAATAAACCCACTATCAACCCTATGCCTATTATCAGGGCTGAAGCTATAAGAGCTAAATAAAGGTCAAACCTAGCCCCATAGACGAATTCAGCGAAGACGCTTCCTCCGCTGTCATCAGTTCCTAACTTTCCATAAGTTAATCCTAATGAAGAGTAACCTAAATTGGAAACCAAGAAGGTCTCTGGTTTATTTCCAGTATTTTGAAAGGAGAGGACTATATGATAGACCCCAGGCCTAGGAAGGAGAGTCTTAGGTAATTCTATAGATGCTAAGAAAGCGTCTTGAGATGGAAGGGACGAAACGTAAGGAGAGTTGGTTGAGGTCGCCTCTTGTGAGGAGAAAATTATGGCATTTGCCTTTCCGGGAGCAATGAAAACCTGCGGAGGGATAGGTAATGGGGAGAAACTCATAATATTGAACTCGTTTACGAACAGGTTAATCTGAAAGTCGTTCGTGTTGGGGGTAACAACAGTTGTGGACAGATCAATATTATAAGGTGAGGACCAGTTCCAGAGCAAGTTATAGGTTACGTTCACCTCTCCACCAGCAGGAATTGTCACTTTATAAAAAGTGGTGTTAAACCGTGATATAGGTTCGTTAGGCTGTAACTCAACCTTAACGTTTGGAGGTAATCCGTGGTATTGAGGGAATATTGTTGCCCAAGAGGGTACCGCATAAGGTGCTGCTACGAATTGTTGTGAAACTTGATAAGGATTGTTATACGAGGTAAGGACGGGAGCTAGTAGCGCAATTAGCGCGAAGAACAGGATAACTACTATTGAGAAGATGAACGTTTTCCTCTGCAAAAGATCTTTCACAGTTTTATTCATTCGTACTTCACCCTGGGATCAATAAGCGGATAAATCAAATCTAAAACGAGAAGTATAACGACTGCAAACAACGTAATGACGTAAAAGTCGCCTCCTAAAAGAGGTACGTCCAGATTCTCTGCAGCTCTTACTAACAATCTTCCCAACCCAGGTATATTAAATATGTCCTCAATGAACACTACACCGGCAAATAAGAAAGCTATGTCTATCCCTACTCTAGTAACTACGGGTATTATCGCGTTTCTTGTTACGTGTTTGTAGAGTATTTTCCTTTCGTCAATTCCTCTAGCTCTAAGATAATTAACGAAGTTGCTACCCATAAGTTCCACTCCGTTATTCCGAAAGAGAATGTTCCTAACTCCGTAACTTATCACAGTAATGAAAAGGATAGGTAGCGTAAGGAACTTCATTAGATTTATCCAATATACGAACCCCTCTAGGGAGTGCCCGTTAGCAGTTATCGCCTCGGCTAAGTTGGTTGGAAATATCCTCAAATAGAAACCGAAGAAGTAGAGAACTATTTCCCCCAACCAAAAGGCGGGTATGAAATATGTCATTATCGATGTGAAGCTAACGGCCACATCACCTATTTTACCTTGTCTAGAAATAGAGTACAAACCAAGTACGAGCGCCAAAATAGTACTCAGGATTAAGCTAGGAATAACCAAGAGAGCAGTTACAGGAAACCTTTGCTCAATTAACGTAATTACTGGTTCTTGATAACTCATTGATATACCTAGATGAAAGGTCAGCAACGATTTCATGTAAACGAAGAATCTCTCATCCAAGGGAAGATTTAGCCCGAATTGCCTATCTAAGGCCTGAACGAGTTCACTCCTTGGTAATCCCTTGTAAGTTAAGGGCACATAAAGCTCAGCGGGATTAATCCCGTATATTGTAGGAAGAACTTGAAATATGACGAAGTTAAAGATAACTACACCCAAGAGTAGTATCAATCTTTCAACTATTCTTTTGGCAAGATACCTAACTAAAGTCATTAATTATCGTATGAAATGTCTATCCTCAGTTTTAAAAAACTTTATGTTATTCTCTTTAGAAAAGTTTCTGAAATGTTAATTTTGAACAGTGAAGATTTTAAACATTTTAGATTAGTTAGATACTATTCTCGGAGTAAAAAAAGTTAAAACGTTTTAAAAAGAAGGTTAATGTTCTAGATTCTTAAACAATAATGTCAATAACGATCTTATTTTTAATAAAAAAGTCCTATATATAAATTTAGAGAATTAAATTTTAGCATTTAAACCCTATTCATATCTGGGAAAAATCTAAATATTAGACTACGTTTTCACGATCTAATAATGAAACATAAGACATCGTTTAATCCTCTCCTTGTAGGAATAGCCGTCGTGCTCATTATCATAGGTGTATTTACTCTGGAAGCTCATTTCAATTCTGGCACAAGGATCGTTGAGATGGCTGGTTTATATAGTATAAACCAGGTAGTGAAAGTTAATAACTCCACTGTCGCCTTTGCCGGCGTTGGAGTTAATGGGAACACATCAGTAGGAATGGCTGGGCTTCTATTTCTTAACAATCTTTCTTATATATATTTCAACGTGAGTAAATATTTTTTGAACGGATCTATATACTCAATAGCATATAACGGATCTGCCTTTTTAATGGGAGGCGCTAAATATATCAAATCAGGAAATTCAACTTTCCTTGAACCTGAAGTGGTTCTCCTTACCAGTGAAGGAGTTAAGAACTTCACTTCGCAAATCCCGAGGTTCTACACTCCTGGGCAAGTCTTAGCAGTATCTTGGGACCAGGGATTTTGGTTAATAGGTGGATCTTCTCTAGAGATGGAAGGTACGAGCACCTTTCAAATTCCGTTTCTGCTAAAACTTACATCAAACATTTCTGATCTAACTGCATCGCTCCCTCGTTCATTTTATAGTCCTCTCAGCGTAGGCACTGGGATATTTACAATTTCATCCGGCCAAGATAAGTCATTCATAGCTGGCGCCCATCTTTTTAATTTTACATTTGCAGTTTATAACGGAACTGGATTTAATTCACCGTTTCAAAATGAGGGAGCAATTATCACGTCCTCGTACTCACCGTTAGGCTGGCTATTCGGAGGATTTAACTACTCCTCACGAGATGATGGTTTAGTTTTAACTTTGTTTGGTACATATAACGATTCTGGTATACATTTCATTAAATTAAAGTATGAAGTGGGTATCGTCAACTCAGTTGGATACGGCGAGGGGAAATATCTCGTGGCGTTGAGGATACCAGTGGTTAACAACCTCACTATGAGCACCTCAGAGGAAGGAATAATCTTGGCAGGAAACTCGCTCTCTACTCTCACTCAAGTGTTTAATAAGGTAAACGTGAGCATTAACTCTATCGTAACAGTTCATGAACACATAGTAGGAGGAGGTTACTCCATAGTCAGTGGCGAAAGGCACGCTATTATAGTTTTAATTAACTTGAAATAGACATTAGTTTGTAGATAGAAATTTTAGGAAACCGTTGTTTTTAGAAGATTATCTTATAAAAATGGAATATTTTTTAACTTTTGTATTTCTTAATACTACTTAAATTATCGTTTGTTAAGTAATTACACGGATCGAATCTTTTAATTTCTTTAAAAGAACTTCATAAAGTTATTCACTACTTATGGAAAAGTTTAAATTATTAACGTACCCTATTGTAAAGGGAGATATGAGTATGAATGATAAATTATACATATTAGCAGCATTATTTTTAGTCTTTGTAATTATAACTGCACTACCAATAGAAGTATCTAGCTTCGCCATAGCGAATTTCAACGCTCCGATTCTCACTCCTTCTCAAGCAATTTATAACGAACCTTGGGTAGGGACAATCGTTTACACTTACGCATATAGTACTCATACGGACGAGTTCAACGCCCTTTTAGACGGCAAGGTAGATTTTATAACGTTAACTCACGTATCAGAGATAGAGGAGCTTAAGACCGCCCCGTACAACCAAACAGCTTTCTTAGCGATAGCCCCACAGGAGAGCTTTGGGCAGATAGCCTTTGCATTCGGTAACAATCTAACCTCGAATATATATTTCAGATATGCAATAAGCTCTCTGATAAATCCTGAGAACGTCACATCTTACGTTTTAGACAACGGTGTTTTAGGAACGGACGAACCTTATTTCGTCAATCCTTCATTACAAGTGTACACACAATGGTTTAACCCTCAGGCGGAGGCTTACTACAACCAGTACGAGTCCTATAATTTGACTAGAGCCGTAATGTATTTGGAGAAAGTCCCAGGTGTAACCCACGTGAATGGACAGTGGTATTATAATGGCAAACCGTTGAAGTTAACCTTTTACTATACATATCCTCCTGAAACACTAAAGAGATTCGCTGAGTTGTTAGCCAGTTCCGCTGCAGCCATCAACTTATCTATAACACCTGTTTCTGAGACTTTCTCTGCTCTGATAACACAGGCTACGACTCCTCCATTTAACGATTTCAACATGACCACATTCGGATGGATCAATTTAGGTCCGTTTCCCAACTCATGGATGAACGGAATATACACTTCGCCAGGAAACGTTGGAGGCTTCTCAAACTCTACCATAGATCAGGTTCTTCAGAACGCCCTTAACGCACCAACCTTAGCTCAGGAGGAGAACTACACCAAACAGGCTGATTTGTTGCTACAACAGCAACTCCCCTACGTAATATATACCTGGTCTAACGCTATTCAAGCTGTATATCTGCCCAATTGGGCAAACTACATATATCTTGCAAGCGGGACTCCCGAGTACGCCATAAACATCATGGATGTACATCCTACTAATCAGGCATTAAACGGGACGTTCATATTCTCCTCCATCTCAAGCGACTTACCTAGACACATTAACATATACGCAAGCGTCTCACTTTACGCTTTCAATACATTGGATGATATGTACGATAGCCTTGGCATTTCTCCTTTGAACAACCCAACCCAGGTAATACCATGGGTAGCCTCATCTTGGCAAGTCCAGAAACAGGTAACTATGACACTACCTAATGGTGACAAGATAGTCAACGGATCAATAATCACGGTTAACTTAGTCCATAACGATACCTGGATAGATGGAGTACCACTAACCGCGTACGATGTTAATTTCACAGTGTGGTATTATGATCTTCCTGGAATGATGGGAACTAACACTTTCGATGGGGTTACGTTGAATTACACGTTTTTATCTAATGAGGGTTTCATAAACACGGATCTCTTCGGTACCATACCATCTCTAGTTTGGACAAACGTAACAAATCCTTACCAAATAGTGTTCTATCTTAACTCCTCATCCTATGTGAACGAATATCTGGTCCTCACAGAATATCCAATAATGCCTGCTCACGCTATAGCTCCAGTTAACGTAGTCACGCTTTATCACTCGACCTTAGCCCCGGAGATATCTTCAGGGCCGTATATGTTCTCCAGCTTTAACAGCGAGGCAAAGACCGTCACGGTGACCTATAATCCATACTATTTCAGGATTAACCCGCTCATATTCATGCAAAACGTAACTGAAGGAAAGAGCGTAAACGTAACTTCCGAATTTCAGTATTATACATGGAACAACGTAACGTCCTCCTTAGTACCGAACCCAGTGAACGGAACGGCAGTGATGTGGCTCAAGTACCTTAACGTATCAGGAGAAGGTTACGGTAACGCCACTTCACCAGTTAAGATGTCTATGATAGCTCCTGGAACTTATATGGGAACTATCAACACTACTGGGCTAAAACCTGGTATATATGAGGTAGTGAGTAAGGTAATGTGGGATAACGGTACAAGGGAGCTATTTAGTTATAAATCCCTTAACGTTACGCCATCACAGGTTGTTACTACGACTAAACCACCCACAACCACTACTACCTCCAGCAACACCACATTAGAGATCGTAGCTGGAGTAATAATAGTCATCATCATAGTGGCAATATTAGTCGTAGTTCTGAGAAGGAGATAAGATTAATAATTTCTTTTTTCCCTTTAAGATTATTTTTGACAATTTTTATTTAAAAATTCTACGACCCTCACTATAGAGTCTATTAAGTTCTCCCTCTTGTAAAAACCGTGTCCCTCCCCCTGATAAATCTTGTACTCTAGATCTTTACCCAACTCCTTCATCCTCTCAGCCACCTGCATCGTTTCCTCAGCAGGACACCTTGGATCGTTCTCGCCAGCCAGAATAAGCAAGGGGCTTTTTATCTTGTCAATGAAAAATATCGGAGACCTATCCCTCAAGAGACTCTCATCGTTTCCTATCTTTATTTCGTCGTACTGTCTTAGCACTTCCCTCTCTGTCTTCTTCTCCGTGAACCAGTTTACGAAGGGTACTACAGCTGCAGCGGCGCACCATAGATCGGGGAACTTAGTCACAGCCATCATAGTTAGATATCCGCCATAGCTTGCCCCAGTAACCGCTACCTTTTGTGTTCCCAGCAATTTAACCGACTCTATAACATCTAAGAGATCTCCTCCACCTAGATCCTTATCGTTAAGATGATTAAACCTTCTTCCTCTTCCGGTCGACCCTCTATAGTTTGGACATATGACTTTAAAACCAGAATCCAATAGCATTTGAACTTCAGCCGAATAATGATTAAGACATTCGTAATCTGGACCTCCGTGTACGTACACTACGCCTTTATCCTCTCCTCCTCTCTCATATAATAGAGCGTCAATATTCTCCCCTATAGAACGATAAGTCACAATCTTAGGTTTTACAAACTCTCCCCTCACGTCTCTCATAGAGTCGGTCAATCTTTCAATCTTTTCGGAATATTTGTAAATATCACTCGCTCTACTATAGGTGCTGTTAAGGAAGAACAGGTCCTTATCCGTTTTCAAACTTTGTGAAACCCCTTCCTTAACCAGAACCTTGCCGTCTACATAGAGTGAGATGTCTCCTTGGTTATCCACCGTATAAACTAGCCTGTCTCTCCACATCAGAGCCTCATACTTATCTTTATCGTCTGTCACGATCCAAGTGATCTCGCGATCTTTCAATGAGAGCTTCCCGATATCTAGGAATCCCCTATGATTGCTCAAGAACAGGAGACTGTTACCGTAAAAACATTGAGATGAGCTTGGGTATTGCTCAGAGTTACTGAATGAAAGAGTGAATTCCTCCTCTAACTTGGTATCGAGGAGGATTAGGTCATTGTCATATATCCCGGAGGAATAAGCTATCCATCTCCCTCCTGGGGAGACGCACACATCGGACACTGGGGAGCTCCCTTTGCTGATCTTCGTTATTTGACCATCTTCGTAAAGATACAGATGTATCGTTTCTTTATCCCTGTTGGAGAGAAAATAGAACTTATCTTCGGTTATGAAAACCGGATCAAAGTTGTCATGTCCGTCAGAGAGGAGAGGATAAGGGACGTCATCTATCAAGTAGATAGACCTTATTTCGGCTCCACCTTGATCTGCAACTACACCTAATCTCGAACGAACCCAGTGGACCGATTCTGGTTCTTTGATTTCAATTTCGCCTAATCCGTGAATGTAAACTCTAGGCGAGTCCTTTAGGACGACGTATGCCAACCTTCCGTCCTTAACGTCGTAGTCCAATACAGGGTAGTAATTGAGATAAGAAAGGTTCATGGTTTTCATAACCATTAAAGGGTAATATGAATATCTTCAAGTTAGAGTTTAGAGAACACATCCTTTTAATCAGTTCGCTTTAGCAATCATGTGATTTGCTTATTCCTATTTAGGAGGGACCTTAGACTTGAGGACAACACCTGTTTAATTAAGGCCTTAAGAGAGTGCGATGAGGTTGTACCGTTATTCATTATAGATCCTAGACAGGTTGAAGATAACCCTTACAAGTCCCCTTTCGCAATAGGATTCATGATAGACTCTCTCCTTGAGTTGGATCAGGATCTTAAAACTATGGGCTCTAGGCTCCATTTACTAAAGGGATTTCCCGAGGAGATAATACCTAAGATTAACGCTGATGCGGTTTACATGAATGAGGATTACACTCCTTTCAGTAGGCAAAGAGATGAGAGGATCAAGGAGAAAGTTAAAGGGAAGCTCGTAACGTGTGAAGATCTGCTCCTAACGAAGAAGAGATTCTTTTTAAAAGAAGGGAAACCTTACTCCGTCTTCACAAGATTTTACGTCGACGTGAAAGATAAACCTGTCAGGCGGCCCGAAGTAAACAACCTCAAAAACTATGGGGAGATGAAAGATATTACTGACGTTAAACTCTTAGAGAACCTACATTTTCAGAGGTCTAGCTTTAAGGGTGGTAGAAGAGCGGCTTTGGACACATTAAATAGAGCGCAAACGATAGACTACTCATTGAGGAACTTTCCTGGTTTGCCAGGAACTACAAGACTTTCTCCTTACCTTAAGTTCGGTGTTTTGTCACCTAGAGAGGTTTACTATTCAGTGAACGAGGAGATAAGGAGACAGCTTTACTGGAGAGACTTCTTTACGCTTTTGGCGTATTACAATCCATACGTTTTTGGTCACGCGTATAAAAGAGAGTACGACTGCGTACCATGGGTTAACGATACTAACCTGTTTAGTGCGTGGACCCAAGGCAAAACAGGATATCCCATAGTTGACGCAGGTATGAGGGAGTTAAATAACACAGGTTTCATGCATAATAGAACTCGAATGATTACCGCGTTCTTCCTGGTTAAGGTGCTTCATGTTGACTGGCGATGGGGAGAAAAGTACTTTGCCACAAAGTTAGTCGATTACGATCCGTCAGTGAATAACGGGAACTGGCAATGGGTGGCCTCTACAGGTGTTGATAGGATGTTTAGAATTTTTAATCCCTGGCTTCAACAGAAGAAGTTTGACCCTGAGGCAGTCTACATTAAGGAATGGGTACCTGAACTGAGAGATCTGTCTCCAGCTGACATTCACAACGTTTACGCATTAAAGGTGGACGGATATCCCAAGCCTATCGTGAATTATCTAGAAGAGGTTAGAAAGGCGAGGGAATATTATGAAAAGTCTAGATCAACTTGTAACTAAGGAGAGAGGAATATTCTCCCGTCTCTTCTACCTTCCTTAAACGATAGGAACGCCTCTTTGATATCTTCTAGCCTGAACGTCCTCCATGTCCTCACCTTCAACTTGCTAGCCAAAGTAAGTAGTTCTATGAAGTCTCCCATATCTCCTCTATTAGTTCCTAACAACGTCACGTGTTTAAGATAGAGCTTGTTTACATCCAGCTGAGCCTTTCCTCCTGTGATAGCTCCATACGTGATGATCCTTCCGTAATTGCCAACCAGTTTAAAAGCTAAGTCCCAGTACTCCTGTCCTAACGAGTTTACAACCACTGAAGCCATCTTACCCTGGGTGAACTCCTTAATTACCTCCTCCGCGTTTACGTAATCCACCACTATATCGGGATTGAAATCCTTTACCCAGGCCTTAGTAGAAACTGCGACTACAGTGGCCCCCATCATTTTAGCCAATTGTATGAGAAACATACCTGTGTTACCAGAAGCGCCCAACACAACAACCAGGTCTTGAGGGTTTACCTGTGCTATCTTCAACGCATGGTAAGGAGTCAAGATAGCGATGGGTAAACTTGCCAATATTTCGTCTCGTAAAGACGATCGCATAACGTTTCTAGCCGGCACAACTATTTCTTCCGCGTAACCTCCTTGGGTTTCCACACCTATTCTTTTCCCGTTAACGCAATACGTCTGCCTGCCTCTGAGGCAGCTCTCGCAGCTTCCGTCAAAGAGTCTAGTGTAAACCGCAACCCTGTCCCCTGGAGAGACGTGAGTCACCCCTTTACCTACCTCTTCGACAACCCCGAAGAACTCCGATCCAGGTATATGAGGAATTGGTGATACCGATAGGACCTCGACGCTCATCAAATCCACAGGATTGATTGATGCTTTCAATACTCTCAATTTCACTTCGTTATCTCCTACACGAGGTTCTGGAACTTCCCTCAACTCTAAGTTATCTATCCCCCTTCTTTCATAGAGTATTGCCCTCATATCAGGCATTCTGAGATATAAGGATAAGAACTTTTTTAGTTCCTGGGATTCTGAGGGATGAGTTCAGTGAGACTACTCGTTTTAAAGCAATGACTTTCAATCTTATCAAGAATCATACAGGCGGCTTTATTCCTCATCTTCTTTCTCTTCATGAAAGGAAGCTTGACGAGCTCATCCTTACTGTTAATTTGGACATGATCCCCTAGCATTTCGCTTAATGTCTTTCGGTAGTATGGTATACGTTCCTAACACATAGGAAAAAGTTTAATTGTCATCTTTCTTATTGCACCTATGAGCTTACTCCTTAAAATGAATAGAGTCACATCAAGAGTCCTAGTTATGCTCCTAACTATGTCATTTAGGTTCCTCTCACTTCATCAACTCATGTTCATTGTGATTCCATTTCTCCTCGATGGAGGGTCCAATTCCTTCTTTTTAACTAACATAGCTCTAATTCCAGTCGCTGCGCTCCTCCTCCTAATTTCGCTGATAGTGTACTTGGTCAGAAAGATCAGAAACAGGTAATCTTTTTTATATACGTTGATTTATTTTTTACCATTTTTATGTTAACTCTATTAGGTATCACAAGTACCTCAGTCCAAACTTATTAGCTCATGAAAACGATGATCCATTAGTCCATATTTAGTTAAATTTGTGAGGACTCTCCATGAAGCCGTAAGCGGTTGATAGGAACATTTGCTTTCCCTATTTCTTTAGCTCTACGATCAATAGCTAGAACTTTCCGTTTACCCATAGAACCAATTTTAAAACGTGCCTCGATCTGGACTAAAAAGGCTAAGCTAGTAGCCTAATCTTAGGACACGATCTAGTGTCTTGCGTACCTTTACGGTTCAAGATAATCGTAAGGAGCGAACTTTAATCCACTTTAAATATGCCTATGGGCTTTCTTCGATTTTTAAAACCTCTCGAAATTCATCAGGAGAGGAAATCCTCCCTTTCTCGAATACGATCATTAATTTTCCCTTAGAGTCTAACCAGATGCGTCTCTTTATAAAACGCGTTCTCCAATAAGGCAGGGTATATGATATAGCTAAACGTGCTTAGCTTAATGTGAAAAAGTCAAACTTTATGCTCGCATTCTCTGAAAAAGAAAACGTTTCCAGCTAACATGTTTTTATTGAGCTTAAACCTTAACATCTTCAAAGTCAGGATCTTTAAAAGATAACGGCTTAGTTTCTCATTGATTCGTTGTAAGCGCGCTCTACGTATTTACCAGGGTTCATTATGTCGTTGGGATCAATGATCTCTTTTATCCTTTTCATGATTTCTAGGACCTTGACTCCGTTATGTTTCGCCAACTGGATTGCCATCAGTTTAGTTTTTTGAACCCCTATTCCGTGCTCTCCTGATATCGATCCACCTAGTTCTATAGCTATTTCGCCCACTTTTTCAAACAGCTCTAATGCGACCTCTTTCTCTTCTAGGAGTATGTTAGGATGTAGGTTTCCATCGCCTATGTGGGCTATAACAGGCATCCTTACGTTAAACTTCCCTTCAAGCTCCTTTAACTTACGAATAGCATCCATGAGTTTCGATACAGGGACAACTATGTCCTCGACTAGCATTTCCTTCGCCGAAGCCTTAAGGGCTATAGCGGCTTGGGCCCTTAATGAGTAAACTCTCTCCCACTCCTTATCGCTAAGCTCGGTTAGATCTCCGTCCCACTTCCTGATTATATTTCTGATACTTTCCAAGTCCTGATCCTCAATCAATAGAATGAGCATCCCTCCCTCAGATTCCTTTAGCCCGGCATTCAAATGGACGTTTAGAGTTTTCAAAACTTCAGAATCCATAAATTCAGCTATCTCCGGCATTATCCCCGATTTCCTGATGTCCGAAATGACGCCAGCCGTTGAGTCCAAACTTGGCATCGATACGAGCAAAGGAATTAGCTTTCGTTTAGGTAGTGGAACAATGCGAAACCAGATCTCTGTTATCACGCCAAGAGTCCCTTCGCTACCTACGAATAGGTGAGTCAAATCGTAACCTGCTCTATTTTTCCTTAATGGTTCCCCTATCTTAACTATCTCGCCAGTGGGTAACACTACTTTCAGCGCTAGCACCCAATCTCTGAAAGTCCCATACTTTACACCCCTCATACCTCCAGAGGAGTTAGCTACAGCACCCCCTACAGAGCATAGAAAGAAGGACGCCGGATCTGGAGGTAAGAAGAACCCTCTCTCCATCAACTTCTTGTTTAAATACTCAAGGTTCACTCCAGGTTGGGTTCTCACATACCAATCTACGTCATTTATCTCCAAGATTGAAGACATGTACTTCATGTCAATAAGGATGCAACCCTCGCACGAGACCGCACCGGTTAGGCTTGTGCCCGCCCCCCACGTGACGATTGGAATCCTTTTCCTGTTAGCGTAATCTACGACCTTTACTATCTCCTCCTCTGTTCTAGGATAGACAATAACGCCGGGTTTGACCTTGTAGCTTAGGAAGTCTTCCCTTGACTCTTTCGAAGTGGTCAAATTAAGCTCCTTCATTTCCTTCTCCAGATCGAAGCCCTCCATAGATTGATGCTGGATCACATATTTAATAAATTATGTCATTGAGTAGTTAAAGGCAGAGAGTTAAGCTAAGCTCGGCTCTAGAACTCTAGCTTTATTGGCATAGATATTTAAAAATACCTAGCCTCTCTCTTTTATGAGATTCCTCCTATTAGGATTGGGCTTCATCTCAACACATGTGGCTCTAACGTTGAGTGAACTGGGAGAAGATGTTACCGTAACATATAGGAATCTAAACCCAGTTAAGGAAGAGTACATAAAAATCCTAAATAATAAGGTAAATTTAGTAAAGCTAGATCCCCTATCTTCAGAAATTGAGAAACACGTCAAAGGCTCGGACACTGTTGTAAACTTTATAGGAGAAATAAAGGGATCGGAAGACAGATTGAAATTAGCTAACGTGGAAGTGCCTAAAAGATTGGCGGAGTTGAGTTTTAACTTTGGGAAAACGTTCATTCACTTGAGTGGAGCCACTTCCACAGGGGCAACTGGGAAGAACGTCAAGGAGGAACCAGAACATTGTAAAGATAGCTTAGCTACTACACAGTTCGAGAGAAGCAAGTGTAATGGAGAGAAGGAAATAATGAGACTCGCAATTGAGAAAGGAGGTGACGTTACGATATTGAGGCCTACTTTAGTCTACGGTAGATACGCTGCCCACATTCAATTTGTTACAATGTATAGACTTTCTAAACTTAGGATCATACCTGAACTAAACTTAGATATGGCTACCGTAAACGCCTGGTCGATTGGTAAGGCCATTCACAAGTTGGGAAAGGTAACAGGAAGGAGATATCTTTACGCTACAGAGTGTGGAAGCGTCAAAGTCTCTAAGTTTTTTGAGATCATGGCAGAATCGCTCAATGGAGGAGTGAAGATCCCAATTCCAACGATCTTTGCCAAACTGGCCCTCCCTGCTGAGATCAGGAGTCTATTAAGGTACTCGGGTACTACCTACGATTGCTCTAAATTTGAGGGCTATGCAGGAGAGCTAAAGTTCGATGAAAGCGAAATAAAGGAAAACGTCAAATTTCTAAAACAGTTGGACAGAGAGGGGAAACTCGTCCCTACTTAATACTTTCTTATCATTAACGTCGCTAATATCTCCGTGTAGGGTATAACGAATAGATTGAGGATAGGAATCAGTGATAATATAGCACCTAGGAGAAGCACAACCGCAGACGCTCCGTCCTTGGAGAAGGACTTCGAGTACCAATCTATCGCTTCTCCGATTCCCGCCTTATATCCGTTAACTATGGCTGAGGCTATAACGTATATTATGATGAGGAGAAGTCCTTCTATAAGGATTGCGCCCGGCACGAAAAAGGTAGAGAACAAACCGTATATCAACCCTACTATTAGTGCAGACGGTAACAGTTTCTCCTTAGTATTTAGTGTACTCTGCCATGCTAAACCTAGGTCAGGTACCCCTCCGCTTACTACCGCTCCTGCCTCATACGCTTCAACCAATATTAGAAAAGAATATATTACGCCTGATATAAATCCTATTATAAAAGCCGTAACGTGAATTACACCAAATGACAATCCAGCGAAAGCTAACAGAGACGTTAATCCGTTTAGAACGAAGGCTATTATTATTGAGATTATCAAGGCTATAATAGTTGGGATTATCATTCCTAGATTCTTAGTGAAGAAATCTATCGCCTGAAGATAGAGAGGCCTGTAATTATAGGAGGGCCAACCATATCCTTTGAAAAAAGATCTGACCGTTTTCGGTGCTATTCTGAAGTTAATCATTACGAGTTTGAATCTTTCATTTTTATAAAGTTAACCACAACTACGTTATTAAGTCACTATAGCTCAATTTTTAGCCGGAATCATAGGGTTATTCGAGATCAGATATAGGAAGGGAGATGAAAAAGGGATGGATTTAACTATTTGATCATTATAAATAAGTCATGGAACAGACTACGATAAGGACAAGTGCGGGAGTAATTCTACACGGGTTGAAGGAAAGAGGAGTAGATAAGATTTTCATGGTTTCGGGCACGGATTACGCCGCCTTCATTGAGGAGAAAGTTAGAGATCCATCTCTTCCAGATTTCGTCGTAGTTCCCCATGAGATAACAGCCGCTTCGATGGCTTTAGGATACTCCCTCGCAGGAAAGCTCGGCGTAGTAGCGGTACATACGATACCTGGCACTTTAAACGCGTTAGGTGTCATAAGTAACGCGTTCACTAGTAGAGTACCGCTCTTGGTATTAGCAGGGAGATCTCCGTACACTGAGGAAGGGAGTCCCGCTAGTAGGAATTTGAGAATTCACTGGACTCAAGAGGCTAAAGACCAAGGAGAACTAGGGAGACAATATACAAAGTGGGACTTCGAGATAAGAGATCCGTGTCAAACTTCTACAGCTCTAAGTAGGGCAGTTCAGATAGCGCTTAGTGAACCTAGAGGACCCGTTTACTTAACAGTGCCTAGGGAAGTAAGCATCAAAGAGGCGAGATCTAATCAAGTTACGATGAGTCCTTACGAGCCGGGACCCTCAAGGAAGTCAATCGGGGAGGCTGAGAGGTTAATCAGCGAATCTGAAAAGCCCGTAATAATCGCATGGAGAGCAGGGAGGAGAAGAGAGTGGTATGACGCTCTACAAAGATTTGCCGAAAAATTAGGTGCTCCGGTTTTAAATTATGTTGGAGAGGTTGTGAATTATCCGTCTAAGGGAAAATTAGCACTAGACAGACTGGATTTGAGGGAGGCCGATCTACTAATAGTAGTGGAATCCGAAGTTCCCTGGATACCTAAAAGAGTGAAGGTTAACAGTCCAGTAATAAAGATTGACGTAGAACCTTCACATTCCTACATACCGTATTATGGGTTCAGATGTGACGTCTGCATACAATCAACTCCATTGGCCTTAGATGAACTCCAAATAAAGGGAAAAGATAGGTGGACTGAGGAGATTGAGGAGAGAGTGAGAAGACAGAGAGAGGAGAAGACGGTAGAGGTAACTAGATTTCAGAGCTCTCAAAAGGTTCATCCAAGACTCCTCTCCTGGTACGTATCTCAGCTCCACTCTACGATAGTGAACGAGTATCCATTTAACCCGAGATATGGCGATTTTGAGTTCGGCCAATATTTTGGCGACTTAGCCGAAGGATATCTGGGATGGGCTTTGGGAGCTGGATTAGGAATTAAAATGGGATCAGATAGGGACGTCATAATAACCACAGGGGACGGATCATTCATTTTTGGGGTGCCTGAGGCGTTCTATTACGTCGCGGCGTCCTATTCATTGCCTGTAATGGTGGTTATCTATGATAACGGCGGATGGTTAGCTTCTGCCGAGGCCGTAGAGGAGGTTTTTCCAGAGGGACTAGCTAAAGCTAAAAAGGTATTTCCAGGAGCGGATTTTAAGAGATATAACATTGGTGAAACGGTAAAGGCGTTTGGAGGATATTTTAAGTTAGCTGAATCTCCGGACGAAGTGAAGGCTGCATTAAACGAGGGATGGCATAACGTAAAAAAGGGAAACATCTCGGTTGTCCAGGTCATAGTTGAAAAGGTCAGATAATTTAGATTTCCTCCCAGAGAGTTTTGACTCCTCTAACCTCTAAAATATACAATTTTTTGTCCTGTAACGCCCACTCTAGGTTAACATGCTTTCCGAAAAACTGCTCAATCCTTAACGCCAAGTTAGTCAACTCAATGACTTTATCGTCGCTTAGACTCTGTTCTAACGCTTTACTTCCTAGGGGAATTTCCCTTATACCTCCCGTTTTTCTATCAAATTTTAACATCACGTGTTTATTACCTAAGCTTTTTTGAGCTATCACCCTATCTCTTTTAGGCAGCTCGAATCTATCGGGAGTGACTAAGCCTCGTGTAACGGCTTGACCTAAACCCCAAGAAGACTCTATTATAACCCAATTAGGATTTCCGGTGATTGGATGAATGGTGAAGACCGTGCCCGCACTTTCGGGATCTATCATCTCTTGAACGAGTACGGCTATCTCTACAGGACTACCCTGCGAAATAGTATAGACTAATGACTTAGGGTTAAAGAAACTAGCCCACGCCTGCTTAATGTAAAGTGGAAGGTCAACCTTGTTCACATAGAGGAAAGTGTCTATCCTTCCAGCAAAGCTTGGACCGGATATATCTGAAGTGATGGTAGGCCTTACTGCAACTAAGTCCGTAGACAACTCACGTGAAAAGTGCTCGATCTCCAGTGAGATATCAAGAGGCAACTCTGTTTGAAGCACTATATCCCTTATCGTTTCGTATCTCTTTGATAGATCCCTTGGATCATCTAGATCTACTCCTCTCAATATTTCGCTTATTTTATCCTTATTTAACTCCATAAATCTTCTAAAGGCGGACCTCGTTATCACAAAACCCCAAGGAACCCTTATCCCTTGCCTAGTGAGTTCACCTAGGTACGCAGCTTTCCTTCCTACCGACCTTACCATGTTAGTTGATGATTGATCGATACTGAAGACATACATATTATTTGATAAATAGATCAAGGTTTTAAAGATGTCCTGAACTTACAAAGTATTGAAAAAGGTTTTTGTTCTCATAGAGTTTTTTCTAACTCATCTGAGGATATGACCGGGAAGAACGCTTTCATGTTCATTAGTGACCTCTCATGTCCTTCCTTGTTAAACGATGATACTGCATCGCTGACTATAACCGGGAGGAACCCTAAGGCGAAAGCGTGCCTTGCGCTAGTCTCCACTCCTATTTCTGTCGCTATCCCAGTGAACAAGATAACGTTTCTCCCAGAGTTTCTCAGGAGCAATTCGAAGTTAGTCCCTACAAAAATGCTCCACGTGTTCTTTGGAATAACGATGTCGTGCTCAGACGGCTTTAAGTAGAGCTCAAGGTCCTCTTGTGACATTTTGAATTGCCTAGACGTGGCTCTCATGGCGAAAGGCTCAAAACCCTCAGGATAGGGGGTAATTCTGGTGAACACTACAGGTATTCTGTGGTTCCTGGCAAAGTTAAGTGTTCTTTCCAAAGCCCTTAAGAACTCATCTCTATTGAATATCCCTTTAACTAATCCGTTTTGGACATCCCATACAACTAGTATGGAATTGTTTTGATTGAGTGTACCTTTTATGCTCATGGTTACCTATTTACAGACTATAAATAAAAATTTATTTTTAGTTAGAAATTGTCTTAGATATATCTATAAAACTGATTATCTTAAATGTACCTTTTGACAAGTTGCTCAAAGTCGGAGTAGTCCGATGTTCTTTCTATGAGTAATGTTACGACCTTAGGTAGATCGGATATCATCTTGGGATTAACTTGAACTGGAAGTCTCTTCATTACGTATTCTGCAGAACCTTGGGGATCTTGTTTCATAATGTCTATCCCTTCCTGATAGGCTGAGATGAAACCTTCACGATCTCCATTCACATGAACTCCACAACTCCCAGGGATTCCTAAAAGCTCCTCAAAGGTCTTTCCTTTGCTTATGACCGAGGCCACCACTATTGAGTCAACCTCTCCGTTTTGAAGCATCTCTTTAAGTTTCCCCATATCATCAGAGTAAACTAGTTGACTCTTGAGGCCCTTCTTATCCAATAGAGCTCTAGTTAACACATCCGCTGCACTCCCTTTCCTCCAAACTCCCATCCTGTTACCTATATCAGGGGAGACAACCATCAAACCCTTAATTGTTATATAGTCTAATCTTAGACCTCTCCTTACGAGTGAGACGGTAGAGTCAAGGATCACGTCAGCCTTACCTTCCTTTCCGAAATCTATCAGGATATCGTGATTCCTCATGGTCGCGGCAATCATAGGATAGGAAACAGGACCTGGGGCAGCTAACACCTTTAACATGTTTATCACATAGGTATCATTGATACCATTTAAATAGTTTCTCCTATTAGTTAGGTCTTTGATTATTTGTTACTTAACCTTTTGATTTAAAGTTTATACCTAGTTAATTTTTTAGGCTAACTTTACCATCGCAATTATAATGTCCTGTCCAAAAATCCTTGTTCTATTCTATGGTTATGGAACCATAGTAGATCTAGCCTCATATATAGCGGAAGGGGCTAAGGCTGAGGGAGCTGAAGTCAAACTAGCTAGAGTACCAGAACTGTTCCCTAAGGAAGTGGTGGAAAAGTTCAATGTTGATTGGAACAAGATTCAAAGAATACCGGAGGTAAGCATGAATGATCTTGAGTGGGCCGATGGACTGGTCATAGGATCTCCCACAAGATACGGTAATATGACAGGTCAAATGAAGTTCTTCTTAGATCAAACTAGAGATATCTGGCTTAAGGGAGGACTGTACGGTAAGCCTGTGGGCTTCTTTACTGAGGCTTCTACAATTCATGGAGGACACGAAACTACAATCTTGGCTATGAGCACTTACGCTTATCATCACGGCATGATTATAGTTCCCCTGGGATATGGAATAAAAGAGATTGCCACAACGAGTTCTGGTGGGTCACCTTACGGCCCTAGTCATTTGGGCAGCTTAAAGGAACTAGATGAAAGTGAGAAAAACATAGCTAAGTTTATGGGAAAAAGGGTGACCGAAGTGGCTAAAAAGCTCAGATGTTAGCCCTCCTTCCGAACTTTTTTGTTCTGGATCTAGATCTTTGAATCGCCTTAAATTCTACAATTCTAGATAAAGCCTCCTTCGGATTACTCACTCCCTTAAGGATTTCAGCCAAACCCTTCTCTCCTATGTAGTTCAGCCACGCAACTATGTGTCCCTCCTTGAGATGATATTCCACACAAGCAGGATCCTCTTTTGAAAGCCTAATCAACTCCGTCTCTAGGTCATTTACGTTTCTAGCCTGTCCTACCACTTTTTCATAACTTTTGAAATAAAACGGTTCCATAATGTTGACTTAAAACGAATAATGTTTATAACCCTTTCTGTAGGTCGGACTCCTTAACTACTCTCTCTAAATCACGACCCTTTGACTCTGGAATGACTAGGAGAGCAATTACAGTTGAAATTAGTGCTATTCCCGCATAAAATCCGACCATTATACTAAGACCCAGATGAGAAAGTAAGAGCGGGAACGCTGTAACGTTTAATGCGGTGGCTAACCTGTCTACGCTAACGCTTATAGCCTGACTGGTTGCCCTAACTTTTGTAGGGACTATCTCAGGGGTTACCATGGCCGAACCAATAATTGAGGCTGGTCCGATAGCCGAGAAGAAGTAATTCAGCATGTAGAACGAGAAGCCTAGGAGAGCTGCTTCTCCTACAAGTTGAGATGTGCTAAGCTCACTCCCTCTTAGCCCAAATAAAGCGGGATGGGAAAGTAGAAGAGAGTACGCAAATAACCAGATCGCTACGCCGGCGTAGCCTATAGCTATAAGCGGCTTCCTACCGATTTTATCAATTAAGAAAATACATATCAATTGCCCTGGAATCCCCGCTAGGAACTGAGCTACGTAGGTAAAGTCTATTGGAGTTAACCCTAGGTTTGAAGCGATCGTTATAGGACCGAATATCGCAAAAGTTGAGGAATACATATCGTATAAGAGCCATAATACTGAAGCAGCTACTATAAGAATCGCAGATGACGTGAGCCTCCTTAGGAACGGTGTGCTATCTTTAGACGTCAAAATGGGTTTTCCTAACTCTCTCTCTATTTTCTTCACGTCCTCGTGTTCCGGTTTAACTCTAGAAACGAACATCATAGTTTCGTATATTCTTCTCCTTAGGAATACAACAGATATAGCTGGCACAGCCCCAAATCCTAAGACTATTCTCCAGAGCAACGCCGAGGGTAAACCGACAAGTAAACCCACTTGTTCAACGAAGGCTGCGAGTACAGCCCCTAGCCCCCACATTACTGCGAAAGTAATGACCATCATCTTCCCTCTGCTTTTACCTTCGGAGTTCTCTGCAACTATAACTGGGGAGAGAACGTAATCTGCCCCTATCCCTATTCCTAAAATTAGCCTTGCCAAAAAGAGCTCCACATAAGATTGTGAGAAGGCCTGTAATCCAGCGCCTAGTGCCATTAACGTCACGTCAAGGCCATAAATTCTTTTCCTTCCTATCCTATCCGCTGAGATCCCGAAGATCAGAGCGGACAGAGCGGCCCCAAAGTAGGAACCGGCAACCAGAAGACCCAACTGATCGCTGGTGAACTTTATCGATGAGGCTATCAAAAACGAGGCCAAGGATATGGAATATAAATTATACCCATCTGTAAGCACTCCCATACCTGATACTATTACGTTCCTCCATGAGAGTGAGACCATATCAATTAGTGAATACCAACGCTTAAAAAGTCTTAGTATCTACTCACTGAAATAATCATGCTTTAAGCAACTTCTCTACAAAGGCCAAAGTTCCTCTCCTCTCCACGTCAAGGGTGAAGAAGGCGGTCCATCCACCCAAAAGCCATCCACCTATTACGTCATAAGGCCAGTGTACCCCAACATATACTCTAGAATAAGATACCAATACAGCTTCAATCAACATTATAATCCATAGCCACCTAGGAGCCATCTTCATTAAGACCAGCGCACCGTCACTAACTATTAACGCGTGCCCAGAAGGAAAGCTATAATCGGTTGGTGGTGGGACCAACAGATAGTCAGGATGAACGTACAAGAATGGTCTCCCCTGCGCTACAGCGTATTTAGCTATTTCGCCCACTATGATAGCCAGGATAAAGGACGCAGCTAGAGTAATAGCTATCCTTCTGGTCTTCCTGAAGATCAGGAGTGCTGCAGTCAGAGGTATCCACACGTATTCTCTCCCATACTTAGTGAGGAAAACCATTATCGGGTTTAGCGAAGACACTTGATGATAATTAATTACTTTAAATAAGAGAATATTAAGAGGCATTCCTGGTTCTGATACCAATTTCACGGATATAGCTATAATAAGAAAGGCTATCAGCAGGAACCAATAATATTTCATAGAGAAGTGAAAACTTTTACGCCAAATAAATATCTTTCCGTTATACGGGCTATCGTGTTTTTTACATTGCCAATATTTTGAAAATCACTCAGCCTTGACTTGAAAAGTTTTCTTTCCTTCAACTCTGATAAGATCCCCTCTAGATACCTTAACAGGACCTATAAAGGCTCCACAAGATATGTAACCTGACTGATTAGGCCTAACTACTGATAGAGGATTATAGTCTGGAGATCCCTCACCCATCAGCTCTCCGTTTAAGAACAACTTAAAGTGTCCATAAGGGGGCTCTATCTCTTTCCCAATGAATAGCCTGCCTGCGAAGGCATCGTCAGCTATCATATAATGTTTTGGTAGATCCCACGTTGTGAATCTTGTGGCTGGAATTTCCAATCCTATGTAGGTCTTCTTAACCCTACCGTTTTCGGCAAACGCTATTATCTCTACCTCAAGTTTATGTGTGTCAAACCACAGTTCGAGGGGGCCCTTCGTTATCATAGGCTTCGTTAGGACCCCCCATATACCAGATTTAGTTACCTTATAACCTCCTAACCCCTCCTTTTCGATGAGAAGTTGAGAGAACTTCTCCCCAACATTTTTGGCTTCCTCCTCCTTTAATTCAAACGGTTCTATCTGCTTTCTGGATAGGTAAGCTTGAAACAACAGTTCTGCCTTTTCCATAGGATTTACTCTAAACTAAACGTTTAAAAGCTATGAAGACTAACGAGATCAATGATAGCCTGCACCAGGGACTGTTACGATACTTGTATTTTCGATGAACAGTATAAACCCTTTAGCTTTGACCCCACTATGGGGTTCACCTGCTCAAGGGGCAGAACTGACCTGATGAGAAATGATATTAACAGAGTGGATTCAGCCTATATAGATGGAAAGGAGGTACCTATAGACCAAGCGATAACCTTCGTTTCCAAAAGAATTAAGGAAACGAATCCTGATCAGATATTGCATGTAGAATACGACGGAAATCAAGGACTGCTGACTTGGTATTACCCAGCCAGGTTATGGAACGTAATAGGGGCAACGAGCACCGATTATTCCATCTGCAGCCTGGAAGGCCATGAAGGGATAAAGGCCCATTATAAGACAAGCATGGGAGCTCTCCCTGAGGAAATGAGGAATTTCAACGCAGTGGCCTTTTGGGGATCAGAGGCTGTGTTCAGTTTCATACACGGCTGGAAGATTTTTAAGGACAAGTATAAGATAGCCATAGACGTTAGGGTAAGTGAGACGTTAAAGAGGAGCGAAAAGGGGTACATAATAAGGCCTGGTAGCGACGCTCACTTGGCTATCGCTATAATGAAGATATTAATCGAACAGGGATACGCTAAGCCCGACATCATAGACTTAGATAAGTTAAAATCTAGACTAAATCAATTTAAAATGGAAGACCTCCTCAAGGCTACTAACTTAACAGAGGATCAAGTAAGAGAGATCGCTGAATTGTACGCTTACTATGAACCTCTTACGATAATCGGATTCGCCATAGGAAGATCTATGAACGGAGGTCATTCAGCCGGTTTAATATCCATGATACCTGCAGTCTTAGGGATTAAGAGAGGGTTTTTCTATTCTAATTCAGGTGGATGGGGAATAGATTTTCATTATTTGAGGGGGACCAACTTATTCCGTGTTAAGACTATAGGGATGGGAGAGGTCGGATACGAGATCGATAAGTTCAAGCTGTTATTCATTTGGAACGCTAATCCCGTCTTAACTCTACCCGGTGGAGATAGAATTAAGGAGGTTGCTGAAGAGGGTAGGTTAACAGTCATAACACACGATCCTTTCTGGTCAGAGACCGCTAAGTCCTCCAATGTAGTCATTCCTGCCCCTACTTTCCTGGAAAAAGAAGACGTTGTGTACAGTTACTGGCACCCATATCTGATCTACAATAAGCCGATCAGACCTAAACGTGGTATCACTGAGGTAGAACTCATGAAGAGGCTATCAAAGGAACTTGGGCTAACTCATAGTCTACTTGAAGAGGACCCATGGGAAGCAGTAGATAGGGCAATTAGATCCACAGGCGTCTCAGTGAACGAGCTTAAGGCGAAGGGAATAGTAAAGATGAATAAGGTAGCCAACGTGGATAGAGTTGAAGTGGATCCCTTTCCGTCTCCTCCAGAGCTCCAAGTAGCGTCTGGACCCGTAATAGTGTTCTCCTCTCACCCCAACTATACCAACTCACAATTTTCAGAAATTTACGGAAGGAGGGAGGGGGTGGTCTACTCAGGTAAATATGAGGGTAAAGGATACTTAGAAGGGAGAGGGGGGAAGATGTTGGTAAAGTTCGTTAAGGCTGATTTACCCGATGACGTTCTATTTGTCTATAAGAGCGATTTGATGATCAATGGAAGGAGCATAAACTCCGTCCTTAGACCTCCTAGGAACAGGTTTGGCGGTCCTAGATTAAACGATGAGGTGAAGGTTACAATTTTGTCTTAGGTTACATGTTTATACATCTTACTTATCTAGTAAAATTTATATCCGACCACATTTCGTTTAATCTAGTTCAATAATGTGTATTTTATCTCGATTAAACACGAGAGGGAACATAGTTGCTTAAAAGATCTTACAGATGGATGTGGTCGGCCCTAACTTTCGGAGTCGCTAACGGCCCCTTGTCAACGTTAGTGACTTTAAACATCATAGACCTAGGAGGAGGTCCTTTAATGGTCGCCTACGCAATAACTTTAGCAAACGTAGTTTTGATACCAGCTTCAATAATTTGGGGATTTTTAGCTGATAGGGTTGATAGAAGGAAAATAATACTGGCTGGTTTTGGCCTAAGTACCCTGTTTCTAGCACTCGGATCGCAAAGCGTGAATATTCCTGAGGTCGATTTAGCATACACTGGGTTTTCCTTCTTCTCTACTGCCTATAGTACCCCGATGAACTTGATCATCATGGAATCGACCGAGAAGAGAAAGTGGGCTTCCAGTTTCTCTTTACTTTCTATGCTCTCCTCAATAGGTAACCTCATTGGATTAATACTCTCGACATTTCTTGTATTAATAATTAGAATTACCCAAATTTATGCAGTCTTGGCCCTTTTCTCAATAGTCTCATTCGTCCTGTCTTTGGCTTACACCCCTAAGTCAGTTATGCTTGAAAGGACATCGATGTTGCACAGCATTGAGTCTTTTGCGGTAAGGTTAAAGATGCTTCCTTTGATTTTCCTCCATTTACCTAGGCTGACCTCCTTTAAGATGTTTAGATTGAGCAGACTAACTAAGAAACCTATAAATTACGTTCCTTTACTTTATATAGCTATTGCAATATTTTACACTGCTAGTGGATTATTCAATACATTATACCCGGCTAGTTTATATAACGAGGGTCTAGACAAGAGCTTAGTGTTAGCCATAATAACGTTGGGAATGCTCTTTCAGATATTTACTTTCAATTTTACAGGTCATTATCTGGAGAATAAAGACGAGAGGGAGACGTCTTTCAGAGCGCTAATTCTCAGAGGAAGCGGTTACATTGTCATGGGAATCTCATTAATGATGCCTATTACGGCATTAATATTAGGTTTCGTCTTCTACCCGCTATCAGCTGGGATTGCCTACTCATTATTTTACGCTGCGTCTAACACGCTAATTTTCAAGGTAGTTGGAGGGAGGAGACAAGGAACCACTCTAGGAGTTTACAGTACTTTAGTTGGCATATCGCTCTTTTTAGGTTCACTACTCTCAGGTTTCATTTCTAAGTCCATAGGGTATGCAGGTAATTTCATAATAGCGGGAGTATTACTATATTTGTCAGCCTCAATTTTCAAATACCTAGAAGAAGGATAATTTTAGTTTTCCTCAAAATTATAGTAATCCTAGAGTGAGATATGACGACAAGATATTTAATACACCCGATTTTAGTAATCTAACATGAAACCTTTACTAGTAATAGGGATAGTTCTGCTAGTCGTAGGGCTAGTGCTAGTTTTCGGATTGTTCCCTTACATAGATTCACAGGCCTCTCAGCAAATAACGAGCGAGCTGAACTCTCACATAACATCCAAGAGTTTAGATGCAAACTCGTCTATTGAAATTCCATACAACGCAAGTAAAGCTATATTTGTACTTTATTATAACTCATCTAAGTCTCCATTAGAGGTCCTTGGCGCTCCACCTAACTCCTCTTCAACTAGTAACTCAGGAGTGTATTACATAATACCTAACGGATCTGGAGAAATCGTTCTAAGGAACAATTGGAGCGAACCCGTTAACGTTCAATACTCATACATATATTACACCTTGAAATACGGTGATCTAATAGGAATATTGATACTGATGGGCATACCTCTTCTGATAATAGGTGCTTTCGTTACGATATTTGGATTCCTAAGGAGGAAGAAGTAGATCTAAGTGATCACTTTAGGCAGTGTGACCTTAGCCTTCTCCAGGTGTTTCCTTATTGACTTTTTGGCCTGCCCTGAGAAAGGTCCCTTATACCACTCAGTAATGTCCAGGGTTACCTCTTTTCCTAATCTGTTCAGAACGAATCTCCATCCAAAACTTATCCTTGTGAGAGGAAGCTTCTGATAAGCTGTATAGTAAACTATATCTCCCCTAGGTAGCGGATTGTATGTCACAAATAAAGGAGTTTCCCAACTGATGAACCATTTCATGTGTATGATGTAACTCCCTGGAGCCACGCTATCCACCGCCTTAATTTGTGGAACGAAAGACATAAGTATCGTTGGATCAGATATCTTTTCTCTAATTGAGAGTGAGTTCAACGTTATCCTTTCTGTATCGCTCACACCTTCAACCTCTTCGATCTTAGAAAGGGTATGATCTTTATAGATTACGAATTTTACAAATTCTCCCTCCTTCACAACATCATATCTCAGTCCTAAAGACTTACAAAGAGAAGGGAGGGTAACGTCTATTGCAGGTTCGTGATCAGTAAGCACCACGAGCCTGCCCGAAGAGATCTTCTGCAACTCTTTTGCAGCCTTCATTTCAGGAATTGGGCACTCCTCCCCCCTCACGTCTAAAACGAACTCCTGACCTTTCTCGGATGACAAGAACTTTTCCCTCCAATCTTCTATATAATAATTAAGAAATTCATGGCTTATTAAACTTTTGTATTCTTAAAAACGTCATAAGATTTAGTTTTAATTAATAAGGATAATCCTTGTTTAACTAGAGACTGTCATATATGTTAATTATAATATTATAGAAGAAAATTTTTGAAGATGACATTGTTAAAAAATTTTAAGTTATAGGTAACATTGTTAATCACTATGGCATTTCGCTTAAGGGTGTTAACGTTCACATCATTGGCCCATTTCTCAAATGATGGCGTCTTTCTAATTTTCCCTCTATTGATAGTTTATTACTCCACTGAGAAACACGTAAGCGTTGTGTTTCTAGGTATACTATCAATAGTTTACACTTTACTTTCAGGCTTACTGTCTCCTTTTATAGGAGATAAGGCTGACAAGATGGATAGAGACTCAGAACTCATCTCTTTGGGTATCCTCTTGGAGGGAGTCTCTATGGCACTGTTCGCACTATCTTTCGTGACCCTAACCATCCCAGCCTTAACGTTGGGAGCTCTCCTTCTCGGTATAGGGCAAGCGTTTTATCACCCTCTAGGAGGTGCAGTTCTCTCTAGAACCTTTGGTAAGTCATCTGGAAGAGCACTAGGAGTTAACGGTTCTTTAGGAAGCTTAGGGAGAGCACTTATGCCCTCAATCGTGTCCTTCTTAATTCTAGCCTTGGGAGAGGTGTTAGGACTTGGAGTTTTTACAATCTATATGATCTTTGCCGCCCTTCTCATTTACATCGGACTAAGGAGAGTGAGGAAAGAGAGCGTATCAGTGATGAGGAAGGCAAGCGAGAAGCTCGACGGGAGATTTTACACCTTCTTGATCATCTTGGGGTCACTAGTTTTCTTGAGAAGCATGTTCATTACTGGTACAACCACATTCATAGCTGATTTCGTTTACAGTGTATACTTAACTAAGGCATTTACAGGTCTCTTCTTGACCATTGGTTTCCTTGGATCAGTCCTAGGACAGCCTGCTTTCGGTTGGATAACTGAGAGAGTAGGAGGTAGAATG
Source organism: Metallosphaera cuprina Ar-4 (assembly GCF_000204925.1). Lineage (NCBI taxonomy): Archaea > Thermoproteati > Thermoproteota > Thermoprotei > Sulfolobales > Sulfolobaceae > Metallosphaera > Metallosphaera cuprina. Next base: position 1,520,628 of record NC_015435.1, read on the forward strand.
TCGTTCATTTTAAGCAGTGTAATTAGTGTCATATCCTTTGGAGTGTTCTTAGCATATCCGAACGACGTGTACGTGTCTCTTTCGTCCTACACCGTATTCACTTTCTCAGCCTTCACTGCCTTTCCTATATTGCTAGGCTATGTAGGACAGGTGTTCCCAAGGAGCTTCTACACCGTTGCAAACTCGTACATATGGGGAATAGGCAACACCGTAGGTGGAGCGGTTGGAAATGCCGTAATAACTATGCTCTTGGATCTTCATTACAGTCTAGCCTTTTCTTTCTTAATTCTCTTCACGATAGCTGTAATCTCAACCGTCTTGTCCCCCTTGATTCCCAAGAGAGTCTAATCCCCTATCTTTCATTATTTTTAAGAACGTCTTACCGTTCTCCAACATGAATTTGTCGTTGTTGAAGAATACGTAAACTTCTTCCGGATTTTGATCCTTTACTCTCTCAGCTATCTCTAATAGCTCACCTTCAGAATATTCGTGAAAGTACCATCTACTCCTACCGTGAATCCTTAGGTAAACTACCCTACCTGGAAAAACGTAACTACCAATTGGAGAGTCTATTGATACCAATGGGATGCCCTCTGGCGGATCGCTCAACCATGACTCGTCTCTAAATTCGAAGATACAATTGCGCCACTTAGCAACCTTACTTATCCTTTCCAAGTTCTCGTCGTTCCTTTTGAAGCTGGGAGGCAATTGAAAGAGATAGAAAGCAGGGGAGAGTGGCTTAAAAACGTTGAAGAAATCGCTCAGATCGACATCTTTTAATCTCTTCACGTGAGTGAACTTTCTATGTACCTTCACTGACCAGGTTAGTTTATAGGTGGCCCATCGCTTTATCATAACCTCATCGGGTATCCTGTAAAAACTTGAGTTCAACTCAATTGAATTGAAAGGAGTGTTGTTAACGTACCAGCTTAAAGACCTCCCTTTATTCCAGGGGTATGCCCAACCGGACGTCCCTACAAATAGCTTCATAGTTAAAGCAAAAGGTGAAAAGAAATATCCTTTTCACATCATCCTTTTATTTTTTCAAGTGGCCGGCCGTTCGTCTTTATCCCAAGGGTGAACACAATCAAACCCGCTACCACTGATGCGCTACCAACTATTAACAGCGAAGCCAACTCGTTTTGAATAAAGGTGAGGGAGAAGACTAAAGGTCCTATTGCTCCTCCTAGATGGCCTATCCCATCCGCTATTCCGTAGCCTAGAGTTCTTACCTTAGTCCCAAAAGTTTCAGTGGTGTAGGTGTACATTACCGGAAACTTGAACCCTTGAAGGAACATCTCTAGGAATCCCAAGGCAAGGAAAGAGATGCCACCCGTAAAGAACCAAAGGCCAAGTAATAATCCCCCTAATATGTTAACTAAAGACACGCTGTACTTCCTCTCAATTTTATCGTTTAATATTGAAGCTACAACAACTCCAAGAGGATCACCATATAAGATGTAAGTGAAGTAAAGCGAGCTGTTTATGAAACCGTGGGATTCAATTATCTGAAAAGTCGGATCTGAGAACAATGCGTAGCCTGTAAAGTAACTTAGAAACCAAGTGATCATCATTATCGCTGCCCACCAATCCCATTCCAACTTACCACGTTTAGAGATCCACATAGGGGACTCAGGAAGACTTAGCCTGGTAAAGAGCGCCACTAATGAGACTAGGAGACCGGCTAGGAACAGGAAACGCCAGTTTCCGTTAAGAAGGACAGCTATAGGACCAACTATAAGAGTGGTTAAGAAACCTGATGCGGTTACTAAACCCACGGATTTACCCCTGTTGTTAGCACTTACCGTCTCTGATATATATGCTGGAACAACGCTCAGCTCTCCCTCTATCCCAAGCCCTATTATCAACTCCGCAGCTATTATCCATGAAATCGATTGAGCTATGAGTCCTATAAATGAACCTATGGAGACTAAACTCATAGAAGTGAGCAGACCTATCTTTCTCCCACCTATGGAAGAAATGAAACCATTGATCACCCCTCCTAATGCATACCCTATCATCTCTGCGGATAAAATGAGACTGGAGAGCAGGGCGGAAGTGTGAAATTGGCTGGTGACGTTATTGATAATGTAGGGAACGTTAAATATGTCCCAAAACGTTAAGGAGACTCCTAATGATAAAATAATTAATTTCCAGTTCATAAACGGAAGTTTGTTTATACAATATAAACTTTTCTATTCTTGTCTTGAAATTGAGCTACTTATTCAATCAAACCTCATAATCTAACCCCATGAAGTATCCCCTTGATATGGATTGTCCAATCGACGGTTGATCTCTCAAGAACTCCCTAAACTCTATCTTTCCCTTACCTTCCTTAACTACCTTAATGCCCTTGCTTTCGTAAACCTTCTCTAGAAGATACCTCCTTGTTCTATCCAAACCAGATAAGCTCCTTTCAGTGATCGATACTGAATTATTTTCGATCCACTTAAAGGCGTAATCTTGATAAGCGTACAAGTTCGAGTCTATCAAGATATCGCTCCCCTTTATATCCTTGAATGTTGGTTGAGTTCTCTCAGGGACCGCCCACAACCCTTCCTTTTTGTTTCCCTTAGTGTTAAGTTGAATCGTTACCTTAAGTTTGCTTAGTTCACGTTCGTAGAACTCTAACAAAGAAAGGAACTCCTTCTTCCATGGGTCAATTAACCAGTTGAGCTGTCCCCCTAACTTATCGCTCTGTTCCAGAAGAGTCACTCTAAATCCCCTCTTTGCTAAAACTCTGGAGGCTTCTAATCCCATGAGCCCTCCACCGATCACTATCACATCTCCAGATCCTGGCTTAGAGGAGAGTGTTTCCCATCCGAGCTCAGGGTTCACGTCGCATCTCACCTCCCTACTGGCGAAGCCTCTACATAGTTGATTACATCTAATGCAAAACCTGATCGGATCCCCCGATAGGCTCTTCGGCAACCACTCGGGATCGGCCAGGAGCTGCCTCCCTAGAACAACCGCGTCAGCTAGTTCCAAGACCTGTTCAGCCTCATCAAGGGTTGTAACAGAACCGGCCAACATCATTGGAACCTTAGGTCTTCGCACGTGCCTTGCGTACTCTAAAAACGCTGGTTTACTCCAATAGATAGGCATCGATGCACCTAATGGGCCGTCCCTTCCTGCTGATAAGTGAACGTAATCTAATTGACTCTCCACCCTAGAAATGATCTTAGAAACCAGCTCTGGATTCAAGCCCGTGTCATCAAACTCAGTTACACTCACCCTAAGACCTACTGGAATAGACACGCGAGATCTGATCTCTTTGAGTAGGTCCTCAAGGAAGAGGACTCCGTCTTTATACCTGTCCTCTCTTCTGTTAGTCGCTGGCGAAAGGAACTGAGCAACTAGGTAACCGTGAGCTCCATGAATTTCGATACCGTCGAATCCTGCGCGTTCAGCTCTCTCCCCAGCCTTAACGAAGTCGTTTATTACTCTCTGTATGTCATCCTCTGTCATCTCCCTAACAGGGTCCATTAGCTGGATTGGTGAAGGTGCTATCGGATCGTTTCCCCATATGACGCTTCTTCTAGTTTTCCTACCTACGTGAACTAACTGAACAAAAACCTTTGAACCCCTCCCGTGTATTGCGTCTGTTAGCCTGAAGAACTTAGGAACGAGTTCATCATCGTAGAGACCTAACTCGTTTGGAGAACCTCTCGCATCCCTTTTATTAACGTAGGTGTACTCAGTTATGATAAGACCTGCTGACCTAGTCCTCCTTGAAAGGTACGCTATGTGCTCTTCAGTGGGGTAACCTTGGGGAGTCCCGAGGTTGGATATCATAGGGGAGAGGACAACCCTGTTCCTTACCTCAACGTCTCTAATCCGGAAAGGTTCTAGGATCCTCATAGAACTACATGTCATAACATCGCCTTTAAGTTTTTCATGATTCGAAGGTGTTCTCTAAAATTGGTAGATAAGTATAAAAAAGTTTAAAATTTAAAATATTTTAAAACTATTATGAGAGTTAAATCAGTCAACGTTGAGAGGAACAAAATAGAGTTCTGTTACAATCAGGTTTCAGTGACCATTCAGCTGCTTGACAACGAATTGAGGATAGCCGAAGAGGTAACCTATGAGGTGGCTACCGGGCAAGTATTTTCTATTATGCAAATAGTGCTTAAACAGGGAAAGGTTTTCCTAATCTCGCCTTTCGGGGAAAACGTAATAAGCGATCCAGAAAACATTATTGATGGTCTGAAAGATATCGTAGAGATGATTAAGTGGAGGCATAAGTCTCTGTATCTGAAATTTGTCAACTTCTTAAGTGACTATTAGGTGATGCGCTAGAGTCCTTTAGCGATCTCCATAGTGTTTCCCTCCATATCCTCAAACACTAACGTCCCGTCCTCCTTAATTATCACATATCCTGGTTTACCACCACACTTGTAAGGAAAGGCGAGAAGACCGTTCGTTTTTAGCGCTGATACGGAATAGACGGGCATTAGCGAATCGTCCATGTTTAGCGCCACGCAGCTGGGAATGAACTTAAAAAGGGCGTTTAGGATCTCATTGAGGAGCGACTCATACTCATCGCCTAATTCTCTCATTCTTCTAGCTTTTTGAGTTAAACTCATAAACTGATATTAATTCTATGGTTTTTAAGATTGTAGATTAAGAGCTGATCATGAGCTCCTAAGTAATGTGAGGAAAGGTTCATTGTTCTCCTCATGCTACAATCGTCGATCTTAGAACTAATAACATGGTTAAACAATGAATACAATTCTCCTGAACCCTTGATGAACTCAAAATTTTCTGTTCTACTCTATCAACGTTTATTATTGCGTAGCTTAATTAACAAATAATGAGTAGACCTTCTTTCAAAACCCTATCTTCATCAAAGAGGGCCATTAGACTACTTCCGGTTCTCTTCTATCTTTATATTGTAAATTTCCTGGATAGGGTTAACATCTCCTATGCCATATCTGCAGGTATGTTTAGAGACCTAGGTGTACCTAAAGATAGCGCGGATTTGATAGCCTCTGTAGCCTCAAGTCTCTTCTTTGTAGCTTATGCAATACCCCAAGTCTTCTCCAATTTAGGAATAAACAGGTTAGGAGTGAGGAGAGTATTTTCGATTGCGTTCGGTGCTTGGGGGATCATTACCATACTGACAGGGTTCGTACAGAGCGTACCTGAGATTTACGCTCTTAGATTCGCCCTTGGACTAGCCGAGTCTCCCTTTTACGCGGGGGTTATCTTCTACCTTAGTGTTTGGTTTCTAAAGGACGAGAGAGGATTCGCGAATAGCCTTTTCAACGCAGCTATACCAGTTTCAGGAATAATCGGAGGTCTGATTGCCGGATCCTTTTTCTCAATATATGGTGACGATCCTGGATGGAGATATCTGTTCATTTTTGAGGGAGTTTTAGCCCTGATCTCCATAGCCATAATTTGGTTCCTCTTAACCGATTTCCCAAAAGAAGCTAAGTGGTTAACACAAGGCGAAAAGGAGGAGTTCATACACAAAATGAACGTGGAGATGGAGGAGAAAAGGAAGTTGGTAAGACACGCCTCGTGGACGAAAGCGTTAAGGGATAGGGACGTTCTAATGCTAGCTCTTGTTTACTTCCTAGGGGTTACTTCCCTCTATGGTTACACTATTTGGCTGCCTTCAATAATTAAGAGCTTCGGCGTGTCAGCCTCTACAGCAAGCTACCTTTCCGTGATCCCGTACGTTATAGCATCAATTTCGTTAATCTTCATTTCTAGATACTCTGACGTAGTTGGTGTAAGGAAGTTAATCGCTTTATCTATTTTCTTAATAGCCGGCATAGGTTTGGCTATCAGCGCAGCCACATTAAGCTCTCCTGCATTGTCTTTCCTGTTCTTCACTATAGCGGCTATTGGTATATACAGTTTCATCCCAGTTTTCTGGACAATTCCTACAGAATTCCTTAGCGAGGACTCAGCCGCTGCCTCAATAGGGCTTATTAACGCTTTGGGAAACCTGGGAGGAATAGCTGGCCCGATAATAGTTGGATACTTAGAGAGTCTCACCGGGGTGTTTACATCAGGCGTGTACTCTCTGGCTCTGTTTGACGTGTTGGCTGCCATTATCGTCCTAACGATAAGGAAAAGTAGATAGGTATTTCAATAAAAAATTTTTTATATTAAAAATGTTAACGGTTTGTTATCTCAAATAACAATTTAGAATAAATAGGAGTTTTTTCAAAGATAATGTATGATTCAAGATTTCTTCAAGAAGCTAGTCAAAGCGCAAAAGGACCTCAATAGGGAGAAAATAGAGGAAATAGTTAATGAGCTTCATAAATTGAACGTATATAGGTTCAACTGGGTAAGAGACGTCTTTGAGCAAACTCATGTTAAAGAGAGGGCTTCAAAAACTGCGCTCGTGTGGAGGGACATGGACAGTAAGGACGAAAGTAGGCTGACCTACTATGAGATGGACGTTTTAGCGAACAAAGTCCTTAACACGTTTAGAAAACATGGGCTTAATAAAGGTAGCGTGATTTATCTAATGACAAAAGTTCACCCTATGCACTGGGCCGTGTTTTTGGCCGTTATTAAAGGTGGTCTTGTATTGGTGCCAAGCGCCACTAATTTAACCGTATCTGAGCTTAAATACAGGTTCTCCGATCTCAAGCCAGATGCTGTAGTTGCCGACTCATTAAGAGCTCCCGTTTTGGAGCAAGCGTTAGGCTCGCTGCCCGTAAAGAAGTTCCTAATCGATGATAAAAAATGGGGTTGGAACGCTTTTGAGGAGGAGTCCACTAACGCCGAACCTACCGATACGTATAAGGACGACGTTGTCTTAAATTACTTCACTTCTGGTACCACAGGGATGCCCAAGCGAGTCCTACATACGGCGACCTCGTACCCATTAGGCTCTATAACGACCGCCTCTTTCATGGGGATCAATGAGGAGGACGTTCATCTTAACCTAAGTGCTACGGGTTGGGCTAAGTTCGCATGGAGCTCATTTTTCTCTCCTCTTTTAGTGGGCGCTACTGTAGCTGCGATAAACTACGAAGGTAAATTGGACCCAAAGAGGTATCTTACAGAGGTAGAGGACTTAAGGGTTTCTAGCTTTTGCGCACCTCCCACAGCGTGGAGACAATTCATAGGGCTAGAACTAGGAGCTTACAAGTTGGATAGATTGAGATCTATTGTGAGCGCAGGCGAGCCTCTTAACCCTGAGGTGATTAAACTATGGAAGGAAAAATTTGGTGTAATCATTAGGGACTTTTACGGTCAAACAGAGACTACCGCTATCATAGGGAATTTCCCTTTCCTTAAGATTAAGCCTGGTTCAATGGGTATACCTCATCCTTTGTATGATGTGGTGTTATTAGATGAAAATGGAGTAGCTATAACTAAGCCACATGAAACCGGTTACATTGCTATAAAACTTAATCCTAGACCCATAGGATTGTTCTTAGGATATTCGGATCAAAGCAAAAATCAAGAGGTATTTAAGGGAGGATACTACTATACAGGAGACAAGGCCTACATGGATGAGGATGGCTACTTCTTCTTTGTAGGTCGTGGTGACGACGTGATAAAAACCTCAGACTACAGAGTTGGCCCGTTTGAAGTTGAGAGTGCTCTTTTAGAGCATCCTGCAGTTGTGGAGGCAGCTGTCGTAGGGGTTCCAGATCCTATCAGATGGCAGTTAGTTAAGGCTTTCGTTGTAATAAGAAAGGAGTACGCTCCTAGCAGAGAATTGGCGGAGGAGATCAGAGAGAAAGCAAGGGTTGTTCTATCACCCTACAAGGTTCCTAGAATCATTGAGTTCGTTGATGAATTACCCAAGACAATAAGCGGTAAAATTAGACGTATTGAACTAAGAAAGTTAGAAGAGGAGAGGAGAAAAAGAGGAGAGAAGCCTAAGAACGAGTTCTCGTTTTAGCCTACAACGTCATGGGCAGAATTGCTTCATGATGTCAGACGAAGTCTATATTTACGACTCTTAGGCTTTCTTATTTTCCGACTTCCTTTCTCTCTATTGCCTTCACTATTGGCTTCAAGTTTTCCAACTCCGGTAATTCTTCAATATTCCCTTCAAATTGAAAGAGACTCTCATAGAACGGAACAGTTAAAACGGTATCAAATCTAGCCGACTCCTTCTCAAACTCTTTGGGTATTACATAGTTGTCAGGGACCATGTTTATTATCAGAGATCTACCTAAGACCCTAAGGTTTTTAGCCCACTTACCCCAAAGGTAATCATCATATTCCGATAACGTAATTAAGTTCACTTGAAGCGAATCCGAAACATAGATCCAATAGGACTTGGCTTCTGGATACTTCGATAGATATAGCCCGATTTCAAGACTTATCTCAACCTCGTTGGGCTCTATCATGCTCATATTGTCATAAATAACGTGATCGTGAGGAGTAGACAACACTTCCTCATATTTTTCTTTAACCCTCTTAGCTATATCTTGCCTTGAGAAGAGATGAACGTCCTTGGTTAATCTAGGTCCGTCACCGTAAAACTTCAGAACGTAAAGAGTTCCCTTCCTAACGTTTATTTTTGTGAAGTATTGGCTCTCTTCGTTATCAATTACGCTAGCCAACAGACCTTTCCCCTTTATACCTGCTAACCAGGAAATGTAACCTGTCATATCTCTGTCAATTATAAGTATCTTCATTCCTAGGCTTAGCAAGATCTTCGCGATGAGCAAACCGATCGTAGATTTCCCTATTCCTCCCTTGGCCCCCAAGATAACTATTCTCATATAATAATTTTTCAACAGTCTTGGTTAAATTATTTTCTAAGCTTAGTGATATATAAAAATCACTTTTTTATGAATTTATTATAATATGCATGTTTTCCCCATATGTTGATCCTCCAAGAATCTTCTAAAACTGGCATAACGGGAATCAGGACCCCTTGTCCTCCTTTAGCTTAACGTTAGCCCTCAAAGTTTACTGAAAGGATGAGCATAATACTCTGCATACATACTGCAATAATGATAGATTTCATTATCTACATCCGCAGGTTATATGCTATGGGCAAAACAGATGATCTAGAGGAGATAGCAAGAAGGTTTCCATTCAAATACGTTGAGGTAAGACACCAGGAGATAAGGTCCAGAGTCATTTCGCTTATGAACGGCGAGCTGCTAGGAGTCTATGAGGAAGTGGAGAGAGGATACGCAGTTAGATACTTTAACCAGGGTCTGTTCTTCGTTTCATCACAGGAAGCTGATAAGTTGACTCCCAGTCCTGAAAGAATAGAGGGATGGTCTAAAGATCTGTTGGATGTTCAACCAGTGAGTGGAAACTACGAAGTTCAAGAGAGGGAGCCACTAGACTCAATGGGAGTGGAAGAGAAGATATCTCTCCTCAAGGACATATCAAAAGAGGTGTTATCGCAGAAGATCTCATCTAAGTTGCAAAACATGGTTTTAACTTATGCGGAGAGCGTCGAGTCCAAGGAAGTCCTGGTGAATGGAGCGAGAGTGGTGGGAAGGATACCTAGGGTACAAGTAACTTACAACATCGTTATGTCAGGAAATGGAAGGACTATAACAGCGTGGCACGAAATTGGAGGTAGTGGTGGGATAGAGCAGATAAAGGAACTTAGGGTCACGGAACATCTAACCGAGAGAGTGAAGGCCTTGGATCATGTGCTACAGAAGGGCAAGGGCATTAGCCCCGGTAAGAGAGACGTCGTGTTGAGCCCTATTCTGAGTGGAATTATGGCCCACGAATCTGTGGGTCATCCTTTTGAAGCTGACAGAGTAATGGGAAGAGAGTTCGCTCAGGCAGGCTCTAGCTACTTAAGCTATCTGAGTTTAAAGCAGATCGGAAATCCAGCGGTTAATGTGGCTGACGATCCTACAATTCAGGGAGGTATGGGCTATTACTTGATAGACGATGAAGGGGTGAGGGCCAGGCGGAAGCTACTAATTAAAGGCGGAGAAGTTAACGAACTTCTCCAAAACAGGTTCACATCGAGAAAGAGTAACCTTCCCAGTAACGGCTCGAGCAGAGCCTCATCATTCGATAGGGAGCCTCTCATAAGGATGTCAAACACCTTTTTCGTTCCGGGAGACATGAACTTCCGTGAACTCATAGAGGACGTAAAGGAAGGGATCTATCTTAAGACTTATATGGAGTGGAATATCGATGACATGAGGATGGGTCAAAGGTACATAGGCTTGGAGGCATTTCAGATCAAGAACGGTGAAATTGGAGATCCCGTTCTATATCCTGTACTTGAGGGTAAGACCACAGAGTTCTTGATGGCGATAGATGCGGTTGATGATTCTTTTGAGCTCTTTCCTGGTACTTGCGGTAAAGGAGATCCAGACCAGGGAATTCCGGTGTCTATGGGAGGGCCTAACATGCGGTTAAGAAACGTTATGATAAAGGTGATATGAATGGAGCAAAGCAGATTAAAGCCCTATGCTATCCAAGAGATCTCAAGTCAAACTCTGATAATTAAGGTGGTCGAGAGTAAGATAGAAACGATTCAGAGACTTCATGATAGAAGCTATAACGTCCTTTTGAGAAAGGGCAACAAGTTCATCATTAGTAGGGTAACTTCATTAGACGAAGTCAATACGTTCAATCTTATAGATGAACTTCCTGAATCAAGGATCGTTCCTACGTTAGCAGAGAGATCTGGAGATTACGAGTTCTCCAAGGTGGATAACGGTATTGTGAAGCTGATCGAAGACTCGTCTATACTGCTCCCTATAATTCACTCACGTTATCCTCTTTACGGCACAGTAACGGCCACCCTGATAACGAAGACTTTGGAAACCACTTATGGTTTTAAAGGTAAGGAGAAGAGGACATGGTTCCAAGGATATTTCAGAGCTAAAAACGGTAATTACTCGGGCCAATGGGCTTTCGCCTCTTCGGTTTATGATGAAAGGAAGGTGAGACAGGCAATAGAGAGGGCTGAGGATTACGCTTCAATAACAGGAAACGCTGAGATAAATGACGGTAACTATGACGTTGTCCTTTCTCCATTGGTTATGGCAAACTTAATGGCCAGCGTTGCTTACTCGGCCTCAGGGTACAGTATCCTCACTGGAAATAGTTTCCTGTCCTCGAAGAAGGTTGGAGAAGACGTGGGTAGCGAGAAGTTCTCACTGATAGATAACCCCAAAAACGATGAACTGAACTCCTGGGAATTCGATGATGAGGCGGTGCCAACTAGAAGGACAGTCGTTATTGACAAAGGTAAATACGTCAGCCCTATTCTAAATATAGAAGTAGGAAGGGCCCTTAACATGGAGACAACAGGTAATGCGGGTTGGGTCTACCCCAGACCTTGGACATTAGAGGTTCCTCAGGGCGAGACCTCAGAGTCCTCCTTGCTAGATGGTAATGTAATATTATTCAACAATAACTGGTACACTAGGTTTCAGAATAGAGCTGAAGGGCAGTTCTCGACAGTAGGAAGAGACGCAGTCACGTTAATAAAAAACGGAAAACCTGTTGGAGTTGTTGGAAGAGTTAGAATAGCAGACAAACTTGGTAACATAATCTCTAACGTTCAGGCACTCTCAAAGGAAAGGTATAGCATAGCTTGGTGGGATGCACCTTTACCGGGGATCTATCCGTTCGCACTTGTTTCTAACGTTCGCGTATCTAAGGCCTGAACGCTATACCTGAGTCCTCAAAGTCTTTTTATCTATCTTGTTCGTGGAGGTTTTAGGGAACTCCTTCAAGAAAACGACCTTATCTGGTATCCACCACTTTTGCAGTTTACCCTCCTCGACTTTTTCCATTAAGAACTCTACGATCTCTTCTTCTTTCACTTCTCCCTTTGGAACTATGAACGCAACGGGCCTCTCGCCCCATTTTTCATCTTTCACCCCAACTATGGCGACCTCACCAACTTTAGGATGAGTCGATATTATATCCTCAAGTATTAACGAGGGGATGAACTCACCTCCGCTCTTAATTGCGTCCTTATCTCTGTCTACGATCCTGATGTAACCGTATTTGTCCACGACCGCTAGATCACCAGTGTGAAGCCAGGAGTCTTTCCACAACTTGTTAGTTCTCTCCTCATCCTTGTAATAAGACCTGGTTAACCAGGGGGCTCTAGCTACTATCTCACCCACGGTCTTCTCGTCTCTAGGGACGTCTTGGCCTCTCTCATCAACCACTCTTATCTGAGCTAACGGTATAGGAACGCCGGTCTTGATCTGCTCCAAAAATCTCTCCTCCTCATTTAGCCTTTCCACTAGGGAGTTGTAATATCCAACGGTAAGGACCGGTGCAGTCTCTGACATGCCGTAACCTACAGCGATGTTTATTCCCATTTTTCTCGCCAAATGGGCTAATCCGCTTGGAAGTGCGGCGCCCCCTATCATAACTTTCCAGCCCTTGAACAGATCCTGATTCTTCTGGGCATTCGGATGAGAGAGAATCATGTAAAGTATTGTAGGTACCATAGCGGAGAAAGTTACATGCTCCCTCTTCATTAGTTCAATTTCCATTGCCGGATCATATCTACCAGGCAAAACGTAGTTTGACCCAACTAACATAGTTACGTAAGGGAAACCCCACTGATGTACATGAAACATCGGTACTAAAATCATAAAGTTATCCTCCTGTGATGACCTAAGAGGGGGCTTTGAAGTCGTTAAGGCTACGCTCATGGAGTGTAGAACCAGGTCACGATGTGTAAACCATACACCCTTAGGATCACCAGTAGTTCCTGAAGTGTAGAAAACTGTAGCCTGCATGTCCTCCTTGATCTCTTGTTGCGAAAGACGTTCTCCGCTCTCCTGTAATTCCCAAAAATCATACGTGGGGAAGCTTGTCTTAATCTTTTCTTTATCGTCATTATAAGTTATAACCCCCTTGAATCTCGAGAGTAAATTCTTCCCCTTCTCTAGCAGGGGTACGAACTCGTCCCTAATTATAACCCAACTGTCCTCAGCGTGAAGCACCGTCTTAAGAATAAGTTCAGGAGGATATCTTACGTTCACGGTGTGCAAAACCGCTCCTATCATAGGGACGGAGTAATAGGCGGTCATGTAAACGTCAGTATCCCAATCTACAACCGCAACTTTGTCCCCAGGTTTGACTCCTATCTTTATAAGAGATTGGGCGAAGGACTTTACATTTTCGCTAAATAAGGAGAAACTATATCTCCTTCTGTCTCTATAAACTATCTCCCTGTCAGGGTACACAGATGCACCGTAATCAAGTAACTTATCTATTGTTAAATTATAGTTATAGAATCCCATGCGTATAATATTTTTTCTTAACATTTAAGTTTAGTTATAAATATTTCCTATGTATAGAACATTATCATATATGAACCACTTGGTTAAAGTTTTCTACTTACATTAGAATATGTAGAGCTAAATTTTATATTTTCTTCGATATATCTGTACTCGACCCAATTTGTTTCCTTTCGAAAGTTTTCAAGATTTTGAAATAAAGATTTCAGAAGATCACGAGCTGTTTAGGAGGGCCGTACGCGAGTTTGCAGAGAAGGAGATTCTGCCTAACGTTATGAAGATAGAGAGAACGAACGAAATCCCGGAGGAGCTCTATCAGAAGGCTAAGGAGATGGGTCTCATGGGGGTAGGTATCCCTGAGGCTTACGGTGGTCAGGGTGGAGATATGTTAATGACTACTATTGCAAATGAAGAGTTGTCTAGAGTTTCTCCCGCTTTTATGGTTAGAATTGGTGCGAATCATCTATTTACCACGCCAGTACTAATTTTCGGAACCGAGGATCAGAAAAGGAAATATGTGACTAAAGTAGCTAGGGGTGAAGTGTTTGCAGCTCACGCTAACACTGAACCAGGAGCAGGAAGTGATGTAGCTGGAATAAAGACCACTGCAAAAAAGGAAAACGGTAAGTGGATAATAAACGGAAGGAAATATTTTATTACAGGCTCGGACAAGGCCGCGTTCTTAGTCGTTTCAGCTAGGACTAGCCCACCTCCCAGCAGGGAGGAAAGATGGAAGGGAATAACTTTCTTCATAGTTGAAAGAGATTGGCCTGGAGTGAAGATAGGAAGTAAAATAAACGTAATGGGATTGAGAGGGGAGCAACCTAACGAGGTTATATTAGATAACGTGGAAGTTCCGGAAGAGAACGTGTTAGGAAAAGTGGGAGAGGGATTCAAAGTTGCGGTCACCACTTATGACAGAGGGAGAGTGGGTGTTGCGGCCCAGGCAGTCGGAATAGCGCAGGGAGCCTTCGAGAGGGCGTTCAACTACTCTTTTCAGAGACAGGCTTTTGAGAGACCTTTAATTGCGTTTGAAGGAGTAGCTTTTAAGCTAGCGGACATGCTAGCTCACCTAGAGTCAGCTAGGTTATTAACTTATTGGGCGGCCACGCTAGCTGAGAAAAATCATAACTTGGCTGTGACTGCAGCCTCATTAGCTAAAATGATCTCAACGGAAGTGGCGGAGCAGGTTTCCTCTTTGGCGATAAAAATACATGGGGGAGCTGGAGTTGAAGTTCAAACTGGAGTTGAAAGGTATTTGAGAGACGCTATGATAACCACCATCTATGAGGGAGCTAACGACATTCAAAGGATAATGGTAGTTAGGGATCTAGTGAGGAAAATCATAGGAAAGAGTCTCGATATGACGTGAGGTCCTGACATTGAAGGTAACTGTCGTAGGTTCTGGTGTAATGGGACACGGAATAGCTGAACTCGCCGCTATAGCAGGTAACCAAGTATGGATGAACGATGTATCAATAGAGATCCTAAATCAAGCCTTAGAGAAGATAAAGTGGAGCCTATCTAAACTAAAGGAATCGGGGTCTCTGAGGGAGGACTTACAGAACATCCTTTCTAGGATAAACCTAGAGGTTGACCAGGCTAAAGCTCTTAAAGACGCAGACTTCGTGATCGAGGCGGTAAAAGAGGACTTGGAACTGAAGAGGAAGATTTTCTCTAACGCCGAGAGATACGCCTCTCCAAACGCAGTCCTAGCTACTAACACAAGTTCTCTTCCTGTCTCTGAGATAGCTGATGGGGTGAGAAATAAATCCAGGCTAGTTGGGATTCACTTCTTTAATCCACCAGTACTCATGCCTTTAGTCGAGATAATTAAGGGAGTTGATACTTCAGAGGAAACAGTAAGATCCGCAATAAACTTTGCCAGATCTTTGGACAAAGAAACGATAATAGTGAAGGACATACCAGGTTTTTTCGTTAACCGAGTGCTATTGAGGATCATGGAGGGAGCGTGTTATATCTTAGAGAGAGGGAAAGCTAGCGTAGAGGAAATAGACTCCTCGGCAATAGAGGACCTAGGTTTTCCAATGGGAGTTTTCATCTTGGCCGACTACACAGGCCTGGACATAGGGTACAGCGTCTGGAAAGCGGTAAGCAGCAGGGGATTTAAGATGTTTCAATGCTCATCAATGGAGAGGCTTGTCAATCAAGGGAAGCTAGGGGTGAAGTCCGGTTCTGGATATTATTCATATCCTGCCCCTGGAAAGTTCATCAGACCGAACCTTCCTAAAACTACAAAGAAATTAGGTCTTTACTTGATAGCGCCTGCAGTTAACGAAATTGCAAATTTACTAAGCGAAAACGTAATAAATAAGGAGGATGCAGAAAAGGGATGTGTATTAGGTCTAGGTCTACCTAAGGGGGTTCTTACTTACGCTGATGAGCTGGGCATAGATCTGATTGTGAATGCTCTAGAAGAGATGAAGAGCAACACCAACATGGATCACTTTGAACCAAGTGATGTTTTAAAAACCATGTTGAGGGAGAATGAGCTCGGGAAGAAAACTGGTAAAGGCTTCTTCAACTATGGGACTGAGGAGAGAACTTTCACCACAATAACGATCAGAGTGGATCCACCAATCGGTTGGATTATTCTCAACAGACCCTCCAGATATAACGCGATTAACTCAGTTATGATTAAGGAAATTAGTAAAGGTTTAGACGATCTAGAGGAAAACGAGAAGGTTAGAGTCGTTGTATTAACTGGACAAGGCAAGACGTTTAGTGCCGGAGCGGACGTCGTTGAGTTCAATTCGTTAACTCCAATGAAGGCTATGTTAGCGTCGAAGAAATTCCATGAAGTCTTCATGAAGATACAATTTCTAACTAAACCTGTGATTGCTGCGATCAACGGTTTAGCGCTAGGTGGAGGATTGGAGTTAGCTCTCGCATGCGACATTAGGATAGCCTCATCGACAGCAGAAGTTGGTCAGCCTGAGATCAACTTAGGTCTCATTCCAGGAGGTGGAGCCACCCAAAGACTCTCAAGGATAACTGGAGGGAGAGGGCTTGAGATAATCCTCACAGGGAGAAGAATAAACGCCGATGAGGCGCTTCAATTTGGAATAGTAGATAAAGTAGTTAAACCTGAATCTCTAGAAGATGAGGTGAAAAAGCTAGCAGAGAATGTAGCTGAGAAGTCTCCCTTAGCTTTAGCCTCAGCTAAGTTGGCTTACCGTATAGGGCAGGAAACTAACATATGGGCGGGAACATCATACGAATCGAGTTTATTCGGGTTGCTGTTCAGCACGAAGGATTTTGAGGAAGGAGTTAGAGCATTCGTTGAAAGGAGAAAGCCAAAATTCAAGGGTGAGTAACTTTGATGACTAAAGCCGCAGTTTTAAGGAAATTTGGAGAGCCGTTTACAATAGAGGACATTGATGTAGGGGAAGGCAATCCTGTTGAAGTTAAGGCTTCAGGTATCTGTGGAAGAGACCTAGTTGTATGGAAAGGGGGATTTAAGAACCTAGTTCCGCCTCTGATTTTAGGCCATGAGATTTTTGGGGAATCACAAGGTAACTCAGTTGGAGTTTTCGGCATGGAGACTTGTGGTGAGTGCAAATACTGCAGAGAAGGGAAGGATAACCTATGCGTGAAGGGGAAGCTATTAGGAGAATGGAGACCTGGAGGTTACTCAAAGGTCGTTATATCAAGTGATTTATTTAGGTTACCTGATTCTCAATACGAGAAGTACGCCGCGGCAGTTTGCCCTGTAGCTACCGCAATCCATTCGGCTAAGGTCGGTAAAATAAGAAAAGGAGACACTGTTCTGGTTACAGGTGCAGGAGGGGGTGTGGGGATTCACACTATACAGTATCTTAAGCATATTGGAGCCAAGGTTATCTCACTGACCTCTCCAACTAAACGGGAAACTGTCTCAAAGTTTTCAGATCAGGTCGTGTATAAGATAAGCGAGATAAGAGACGTTGACGCCGTGATAGAGTTGGTAGGGAAGGATACCATAAACGACAGTTTAAAAGCACTGAGGAGAGAGGGATCGTTAATTCTTGTTGGGAACGTGTCTGGTAGCGAGATCTCATTAATCAGACCGGCTTTGACTATTATGAGGGAACAGAGAATAATAGGTTCGGCCTCATATACTAGGTCTGAGGTGATGGAGGCCGTAAAGCTGATTCATGAGGGTGTGATTAAACCTTTCTTTAAGAGCTATCCTTTAAACGAAGTCAATAGAGCTTACTCAGATATAATCCAAGGGAAGGTCATAGGTAGGGCGGTTCTACTATCTTAATTATAATAGTAACAATAAATTAAGAAATAAAACTGATATCGTGAGTCGGTGAGGAACTTTCCTCTACTTTTTAATGTCAAAAAAATTTAAACTAATTAAACTAGTACTAGTTTATAAGTGATATAGCCCTCCTCTTCCCTCCTCTCCACTTCAAGTCTAACCTTAGCTCCTACTCTCAGCTTGTCCTTAGGCCCGTCTATCCATGCAGTAACGCTAGTTCCTTTGAAAGATGCTATTCCAACTACGTAGTCTGAGTAGTGACTGAATGAGGGAGGCTTAACTGATATCACTGTATAAGTTATCACTTCACCTTCTCCCTGAATTTCAACCCAGTCTAAGTTAGAGATTCTGCAACTTGGACAGTCGTCCTGTGGGGGGAAGAATACCTGACCGCATTTGGGGCACTTCGTCGCCATAACCTTACCCTCAGTCATCTTTTCGAAGAACTTATAGATCCTCTTAACAGGTATCTGATATCTTAAATCTAATTCCCTAACGTCAGACCACAAGGGATTGCCAGTCTTAGGCTCCGGATAGATCGGTAAACCTGTCATTTTAGTGAGCGAGTCTAGTTGCTTTAGAGCTTCCTTTATTTCCCTTTGTTTGGCCTCTCTAACGTCTGAGATCATAGTCCAGGCCTCCTTGTAGAGAATAGAGTTACGTAAGCGTAATGACCTGTTCCCCCTACGTTGTGAGCCAATGCCCTGCCATTTCTGATCTCAGCTTGCATAGCCTTATTAGGTGCACGGTAGAGGAGCTGCCTAGTGAGTGAGACCGCCATACTCACTCCCGTGGCTCCTATTGGATGACCCTTAGCCTTAAGTCCTCCATCGACGTTAACAGGAATTTTACCCCCTACGTAAGTTTGATCCTCCCTAGCTAAAATAACCCCTTCCCCTCTCTTAGCGAACTTTAGATCCTCGTAAGCTATAACCTCGGCTATGGTGAAGCAGTCATGCACGTCCGCCACATCTATCATCTTCGATGGGGAGTCTCTATCAATATTAGCTCTCTTATATGCCTGATCTGCTGCTACCCTAGCGGCGTCAATGCTCGTGAAATCAGTCCTTCTCGAGAGATTAGCCGTTCCTGATCCGACTCCCTGAGCCTCAATCCAGACCGGAGAGTCAGTATACTTCATAGCGACCTCCTCAGACGCAAGGACCACCGCCGCTGAACCGTCGGTTATTGGAGAGGAGTCAAGTAACTTTAATGGCCAGGCTACCTGTCTTGACTTAAGGTATTCCTCCATTGTGATTTCCTTTTGGAAGTGAGCGTAAGGATTTAAAGAGCCATAGTGATGAGCTTTAATAGCTATCTTCCCTAAATCCTCCTCCCTCATGCCGTACTTGTTCATGTACGCGGTTGCGTAAAGGGCATAATATCCAGGAAAGGTCAGACCGAAGTTCTCGAACTCCCAGAAGTAGTTACCAGCCCTACCTATCATTTCAACTACTGTGGGATTTGGAGATTGATGCATTTGCTCAACTCCCACCGCCATAGCTATGTCAACCTCTCCCGACTTCACAGCCATGTAGGCGTCCCTCAAGGCAGCACTTCCAGAAGCGCAGGCTGCCTCCACTCTCATCGTACCGCTAGGAACTAGGTTACAATACTCTCCAATAACTACCGCAGGTAAGGGTTCAGCACTCCACGTTCCTACGTTTCCTACAGAGAAATACTTTATGTCCTTTTGTTCCACGTTAGCTTCCTCGAGAGCTTGCTTTACAGCTTCCCAGGCCAACTCTTGTAGATTAACGTCTGTCCTAGATCCAAACCTAGAATGTCCAGTTCCTATTATTGCTACGTTTGTCATAGTAGATTGTCGATTTAGTAGATTTTAAACTCTCTACTTAAGATGGGCATTGAACCACTCCAATTTGACGCTAAGCCTATGAATCATGTTTTCCGGCCTTCCCTTTCTAGCGTGTTCATGTCCATCTCCTTGATATCTAACCAGCTTAGCCTCAACTCCTCTTGATCTGAGGGCTACATAGAACTGTTCTGCCTGTTCGATTGGACATCTATAGTCCTCCTCTCCGTGAATTAACATGGTAGGAGTTTTAACTTTCCCCACGTGGTATATAGGAGACATCTTCATCAATTTGTCCATCGACTCAACTGTCCATGGATCCTCTATACCAGATTCGATTGCGTTAAACCAGAATCCTATATCGCTCGTTCCGCACATGCTAACCAGGTTGGAGATGCTCCTCTCGCTAATAGCCGCTGAGAAAACGTCGGTTTGAGTTACTATCCAATTGGTCATGAACCCACCATATGATCCACCAGTGACTCCAATTTTCTTAGTCAAGTTGTACTGTTTCTTCACGTCTTGAACGAATTGTAGCAGCTCTTGCATATCTCTTCCTCCCCAATCTCCAACACATCTTCTAGCGAAGTCTTCTCCATATCCTTGACTACCTGATGGGTTAGCAAAGATTACGTTAAATCCGTTCTGAGCAAAGAATTGAAACTCGATAAAGAAGGAGTACCCGTAGGCCGTGTGTGGGCCTCCATGAATGAAAAGGATGGTCGGATTGTCCCCAGTTATTATTCCCCATCCCTCTATTGAAGAGGCTACTTTTTCAGGGATAGCTCCTTTAAAGTTTGGATTAGGATCGTATATTTCGTCTTTACGAACTAAGAGAGAGGGCTTGTCAGGTCTGGTTAAAGAGTAAACTAAGGATTCGCCATCGTAATCAAAAAGTCTAACGACGTGCTGTCCATGTGTTAATTTCTCTGTTTTTCCATCTGAAATCCTGTAAATGTTAACCTCTCCCCCAATTTGACCTAGAGTTAAGATCTCGTCCCCTCGAAAGATAAGTCTCTCCTTAGCTCCGTCGAAGATATCGGTCAGGACAGTAGAACCGCAAGTATTGCCGCAAACGAATCTCTTCCCCTCTTCGGGAAGTATAACTTCCCTAATTGCCCAAGGTAATTTACCCCTATCGTGACCTAACATTGCTACCTCTCCGTTCTCGTTCATTGTCAGCGCAACGATACTCCCTTCCTTTTCTGTAATCCTTTTCATCTCCCCATTATCGAGATTCAGTTCATAGAGAGCGTTAAGACCGACATCATCATCAGGTTGAGAGGTTGAAACCACGATCCTCTTCCCGTTTGTAGAGAAGTCAGTGACGTCAAAATCTCCTTCAATCACCTTCCTGAGTTTATTATCGAACAAGTAAAGAGAGGTTCTGGTTCTCAAAAGTCCCCTACCATCGAATCTGTACTTTCTCTTACTCGTAACTAAAGGAGCGTCCTTTTCGGCCTTTGTCAGTGGATCCTCTCCTAATATTAATAAGCCTTTTCCATGAGGTTCGTACTTCAGTACCTTTCCTAACTCTACGACTTTCTGAGGTTCTCCATATAGAGATTGTCTCATTAGTGCACTCGATCCCTCGCTCTTAACGTAATACAGATCGTCTCCTATGAATTTAGGTAGACTTATCTTCCCTTCTAAAATAGGTTTGTCTTTAAGATAAACAGTTGTCACGTAGTCGTTATCTTTAATCCTTGTTTCCCCATATAGCAGGCCCAGTCTCTCCAATCTGATTTCAGATATTACCTTTATGGAATAGGCTTCTCTCGCGTCCACAAATAGAGATGGAGCGTATTTATTAATTATTTACGATGGGGTCACTCCTACGAGGTATAGGAATCATAACTTCTTAGATTCGGTGGCTTGCTTCCTCAAAAGATACTTTTGAACCTTTCCTGTGGACGTCATGGGGATTCTATCGAACTCCACTACTTTAGGACATTCAAACTCTGCTAATATGCTCTTGCAGAAGTCAATTACCTCACTGGGAGTTAGCTTCACTCCTTCTTGAGTCTCTATCCTGGCTACGACCTTCTCGCCCTTCTCCTCTGGGATCCCGTACACTGCCACCCTCTTTACTCCTGGAATTTCCATCAGGGTCTTCTCAACTAAAACGCTTGATACTCTTCCTTCTGGAGTGAAGATTAGATCTTTAAAACGATCTATAACCTCTACGTAACCATCAGGATGAACTACCGCCGCATCACCCGAATGGAACCAACCTCCCCTGAAGGACTCCTCAGTCCTCTTTGGATCTTTGTAGTAACCAAGAGCTACGTTATTGCCCCTCATCACCACCTCCCCTATGGTTCTGCCGTCCCTAGGAACCGGCTCGTCATGAGGATCCAAAACGTCCATTTCGAAACCGACGTAGGGGACACCCTGTCTGGACTTTAACTTGGCTTGTTCCCCTATTGGCAAGGAGTTCCACTCTTCCTTCCATTCGCAGATTGAGTGGGGACCGTATGTCTCAGTTAGACCGTAAACGTGACACATGTAACCTCCTAACTCTTGAACTGTCCTAAGAGTGACAGGAGCTGGTGGTGAGCCTGCTACGATCATATGGATTTTCCTATTAAACTTTAGATCGTTTTCCTTCATGTAATTTACCAAGTCTATGAACAGAGCAGGAGGTCCGCTCATGTGACTTACTCTCTCATTGCGAATCACGTCATATACGGTCTTAGGCTCCACCTTATCTAAGTACACGTTAGTAGCTCCGACAGCAACAGTAGCCCAGGCGAAGCCCCAAGCAGCTGCGTGAAACATGTTTAATGTCCAAAGGTAAACCGAGTTTAAATCAAGCTGGTGTTCTAAAGCCTCCATTACTGCGTTAAGGAAAGCTCCTCTATGGTGGAGCATGACTCCCTTTGGTAGTCCAGTGGTGCCTGATGTGTAATAGATCCCAATAAGGGAGTACTCCTCCTTAACAGGTATTGGAATCTCTGAGAAGGATCCTAATCCCAAGAATTCCTTAAAAGTCGTCACGTCCTTTTTGGCTGACTCATTTGCTATTGGATTTTCATTATTCTCAATTAGAACTAACTTAGCTTTTATCTCCTTCCTTATTTCAGCCAAGTTAGCTAAGAACGATTCCTCTACAATTACGACCTCTGACTCAGAATGATTAATAATGTAAGCTATCTCTTTTGGTGAAAGTTTAGGGTTTATCGGAACTAAAACGCCATTCGCGTAAGGAACGCTATAGTACAACTCCAAGAATTCCGGTCTATTGCTAGATATTATTGAAACCTTTCCTTCCCTTTGAAGCCCCAGCTTTAAAAGAGAGTTGGCTTGAATCATTACGTCCTTATAAAAGTCCTGATAGGAGAGCCTCTTCTCTTTATAAACTAGGGCAGTTTTATCCTTGAAGTACTTCCTCATCCTCTCCAAGAAGACTAAAGGCGTCAGCACAGTATACCATGACTTCGTTTTATCAACTCCAGGATAGTTGGGGGACTCCATCACTTCACAATTCTTCAATAGTTGAACTAAAATAAAAATTTTACTGAAATTTCTTGTTGTTGATTTTTTATAGATAAATTAATAATTTAATATAAATTACTCCGGGGGGATCTCTTGAAATATAACGTTCATGTCTAGACCCTTCTTTTTAGACAGCATGGAGGATATGGCGTATATGGCGAGTCCCATCCCGTAGATTAAGACTAAGGAAACGATTGTATCAATGTTTATGGGAAGAACTACAGGGTTGTTCCAGGTATAGGCTAACAAGAAAACTATGAAAGCGAAAACCAAGCTTCCAACTATGGTCACCACTGGCACTCCTGCAACCTTCCTCTTCTCTGGAAAAGTTCCGTTATATACGTTCTTCCTCAGGTAAGGCATTAATGCCGCAGATAATGCAAAGACTCCGTAACCAATTTCAAAAATTACGGTCACATCTACTAATGAGACCGGAGTGTTGAATACGTAAAGTAATACCCCCGCAATCCCTATTGCAGTGACCACAAGGGTGGCCTTTATAGGGGCTCTTGCTCTCTCGTTAACGTCAGCCAACCACTCTGGTAAAACCCTGTCAAAGGACCATGAGAACAGATACCTGACCATCCCTGTTACTAAAGGAGGATTGCTGTAAAAGTTAGGGAGCCATAGAGCCAGAAACATTATCAGGTAAAGAGGAAGACTATGAGTAACAATGAAAGCGAAGAAAGGAGTGAAATCTCCTATACTTTGAAGTTGGTTATACACCGTGTCGTTCGCTCCTGAGAAGCTTATGTAACTCCAGGAAGTTAGAAAGTTAGAACCGAAAGCGCGAAGATTAATAAACGTGAATAAAATGTAGTATAAAGCAATTATTAGAATCGAAACGACGGTAGCATAGAGGACGTTCTTCCTTACCTGTTTCATCTCGCCGGCCCAAGACAGCGGAAGGTTGTACCACGTATAATAGTACCATATCACTGGTCCTGCAAGAAAGGTGGCGTAAATTGGATTAAACGTCTTCAATCCGTTAGATTCGGCGTCAGATATGACCTGAGAGTAAGCGTTTGAAACTCCAGTATAAGAAGAGAGCGCATGGGCGAAACTGGATGGGGTAATCTGCAAAAGACTTACGAACATGATTATTGTTGATATGAAAGTTATCACTCCTGAAACTAACACGAATCTCCATTGGGCTCTTGGAAGCGAAGCTAGAACTGAGGAAAGTAACACAATTATTAAGCCCACTGAAACGCTGCCAGCAGTTCCAGAAAACCAGGAACCTACGTTAATGAGAACCTGGCTATGATACGCTAGACCCAGTCCAGAGAACAAGTAGCCGAACCATTGTGCCCCAAGGTAACTGTAATATCCTAAGGAGAGACCGAACCCTACAAAGAGACCAAAGTAGTTCACAAACCCTACCACTGGATGAACCGCCCTGCTATTGAACACGTAATCCCCACCCGATCTGGGCATCGCTATGCCAGCTAAATAAAACAGGTATGCGGTGCCCAAAGTAGGGAAGAGCGTTATGAGAAAGGCCAGAGGCCAATTAGCACCTGGTGCGGTAAAAAGCCAGCTTAATATTAAAATTGGGACTCCCCCGGTGACCAATCCGAAGGTAGCGAACATGGATGACCATGGACTTACTTCTCTCACTAAACCGGAGGACTCCCTTAGAAAGAGGGTCTTCTTTTCATCCATTTCCGATTAACGAGAGATCAATCTCAGTAATTTTAAGTTTATCCTACAAAAGACACTCCTCAATATTAAACTGGATAATATCCTAATATTCAGTCCCACGGGAGATCTGCTCCTCTGTGTTTTAATATAACCTGTAAAGTATAAGTTTATTTAAATAATAAAAATAAAAAGGTCTAATAGAATACTTTTCTTATGAGAATAGTCATATCCTGTATGGATAGGAGATTAAACAAGTTTTTAGAAAAGAACTATAATGACGGGGAAACCGTCTTCATCAGAAATGCTGGAGCTAATATCAATTCTCTGAAGGAAACGAAAGCTCTAATTAAAAAAGCGGATGAGATAATCATACTACCTCACACCGACTGTGGAGCTATGGGCGTAGTTGAGAGAGCCTTAAATGGAGAGAAGTTGCCTAATGGCCTTGATACTTTAATCTCTCCCTTCTTAGGAAAAGGGAAACTAACGAGAGCACAGCTTGAGCAGCTTAATCCGGTTGTCCAGGAGACGGCTTTAAAATCCTTAACTAACGCTAAGATCACATCAAAACTCATCAGAACGGAGGAGCTAAACGCTCCGCCCTCAAAAGACAACGTAGCCGTGATGACCTTACCATCTACAAGGAGATATTCTGAATTTGTTCCAAAAGAAATGATGTATAAAACCTTCATTATACAGAGTCAGGGGAACGACGGGGAGATAGACGCGCTGATCGCTAAGGAGTTCCTGAATGTGAGTGAAATAAAGAGGATAACATTGTAATTAATTTTATAAACCGAATTTTTTCCCAAGTTCAAGGATTCCATTATGTAGGCCAAGCCCTAACTTTATCCCAGTCTCCAGTTCGTTCTCGTTGACTACACCTTGTGAGATAAGCCATCTAGCCTCCTCTACAGCGTCCTTAATGAGGATCTTTGGATCAGGTCCTCTATTGGCTCTAACCTCGGGCTTACCCTTACTCCAATCATAAAACCCTTTCCCTGATTTTCTACCTAGCTTACCCTGCTTAACCATTTCCGCAAGAACCGGACAATTGAAATCAAAACCTCTTTTCAATGCCTCCTTTGATATGTCGTAGTTTACGTCCAAACCAGTATAGTCAAGTAACATTATGAGTCCTAAAGGCATTCCAAGTTCATTCATAGCAACATAATCTATCTCCTCAGGGGTGAAGTTTGATAGCATCGAACATGCTGAGATGAAAAGCTTAAAGAGAACTCTATTCACTACGAACCCGAACACGTCCTTCCTTACAGGTAACGGAAACTTATTTATTGACCTAACTAGTTCTATAGCCTGGTTGAACCATCTGTCTGAGGTGTGATCTCCTCTTATCACTTCGACTAGTTTCATGAGAACGGGTGGATTGAAGAAATGCATACCTAGAAACCTCTCTGGCTCCCTCACGTATTTAGAAAGTTCAGAAATTGGGAGAGAGCTGGTATTGCTCGCTATGATGCTATCGTTCAACTTTGACACTTTCATCAAAACGTCAGCTTTTACATTGATATCCTCAAATACAGCCTCTATAACCAAGTAAGAGTCGGCCGAATCGACCAGGCTAGTAGAGACTGAAATCCTCTTCATCACTTCATCAACGTCTATCGTACTGTCCTTCTCTTTCAATTTATTTAATGACCACTTTATGTTCTCAATGGCTCTTCTTAATGCCTCTTCCTTAATATCAAAGAGAGTTACGTCATAGCCTCGCATTGCGAAGACTTGACCTATTCCGCTTCCCATTGTGCCTGATCCCACTACGTAGATCTTCACTTCAACACCACTCTCTTAGCCTTCCCCTCAAACCTGGGCAATGTCCCAACCGAAACGAAGTCCACCTCTGGACTCACGAAGGTTACGTTCTTTATTTCGTTGATGATCCTCTTTCTGAGGTCCTCTGAGGGAGAACTAGTCTCGATAAGGAGGAGAAACTTCTGAGGTTCCTTGGTTACTACCATTTGATACTCCGACACCTCAGAGTATTTCATTAACACCTCATTGACCGCTGTCGGATATAGCTTAACGCCCTTGTAAAATATGACATCGTCCGACCTACCCTTCATTACAGATACTCTAGGATAGGGTATGTCGTCCTCACTCTCAACTAGCTTGGTTATGTCTCTCGTCCTGTATCTTAGGAGAGGCATACCCTCCCTGGTCAAATGAGTGATCACGAGCTCTCCTTCCTCCCCCTCACCCAATACCTCACCTGTCTCTGGATCTATGATCTCGATCAGGAAATGATCGGTCCAAACATGCATGTAATCGTGAGAGTCAAAAGGGCATTCCTGAGCTACCCCTGGTCCTATAGCCTCGGTGAGGCCGTAAATTTCTCTAGCACCACCTCCTCTTTTAGTCAGACCTAATTCCTTCTCAATCCTCCTAAGCATCTCGGGAGTCATAGCTTCTGCACCTGGAATTGCAAGCCTTAGCTCTATATCCTTCTCAGGATCTAGACCTGCCTCCCTCATCTTCTCAGCCACAACTAGCTCATAAGAGGGAGTTCCAGTTATAACCGTAGCGCGAAAGTCCTTTATTGTCTTCACTAACGCCTCGGTCCTTCCCGTACTCCAAGGTATGACCTTAGCGCCTATCCTTTGAGCTCCTAGATGCAGACCAATACCTCCTGTGAACAGACCGTATCCGTAAATGTTAGCTATTATGTCCCCTTTGGTTACCCCTGCAGTCCTTAAGCTTCTAGCAACCAAGTTAGCCCACAGATCAATGTCGGCCTGAGTGTATGCACCGACTGTGGGAACTCCGGTAGTACCGCTGGTCATGTGCCATCCAACAAGCTGTTCTATGCCAACTGTAAGGAACTCCCCGCCATATGGATACGCTTTCTCTCTTAGGTCCGTCTTAGTTGTGAAAGGTAACTTTTTTAGATCGTCTTTACCTCTCACATCCTCAGGGGTCAATCCCCTCTCCTTAAACATTCTCCTGTAGAACGGACTAGCTTCGTAAACCCTCTTTATCACTCTCCTTAACCTAAACTGCTGGACTTGCTCTATTTCCTCTTTCGTTAGAGATCTTGGGTCCGTTTCGTCATAAATCATGAACCTCACCTATAACCCTTCTTCCATCACTCGATAGAACCACGGATGCTCCTATTTTAGGAATGCCCTTGATCCAGCACATCAAATCCACCCCTTCTTTAGTTCTCACTATGCCTATAACGTAATCCTGTTCGTTTTCAAAACCTTGTGGTTTAGCCTTAACTACGGTGTAGGTCATAAGTTTTCCCTCATTTGAGAGCCTAATCCAGTCTAGTTTCGAGTTCATACAAACTGTACAATCCAGTTGAGGAGGATAATAGATCGTACCACATCTTTGACAGCGTGTAGTCCAAATCTCGCTTCTAGTTAAGCCCTCCCAAAACTTTTCGTATCCCCTCTCTGATAATGTGTACCTTAACTCAAGAGGGATACCTTCCATGAGATCACCTCGAAAGTACAGTGACGTATGCGTAATGCCCTGTTCCTCCGACGTTGTGAGTCAACGCAACGTATTTCTTGAAGCTGTGTTGAAGTGAACCCGCCTCCTCCCTTAACTGCTTCGTAACTTCGTATATCATTGATAAGCCAGTAGCCCCCAAAGGATGCCCCTTAGCTTTCAATCCACCAAAGAGGTTGACAGCGACTTTACCGTCCTTCTCCGTTTGTCCCTCCCTTAAAAGTTCCGCTCCCTTCCCCTTCTCTACAAACCCTAAGTCCTCATAGGCCATGATCTCGGCTATCGTGAAGCAATCGTGAACTGTGGCGTATTCTATATCCTGAGGTGACCTTTTACTCATAGTAAAGGCCATATTGGCGGCGTCCCTCGCTGCTCTTAATCCGGTCCACTCTCCTCTTCTAGCTATGGCGGACGTGTCGCTCCCGTAACCTATACCCTCCACCCAAACAGGCGAGTCCACTTTAAGCTCTCTTATTTTTTCCTCTGAGGCGAAAACGACAGCTGCAGCTCCGTCACTTATTGGCGAGGAATCCAGAAGTTTTATTGGCCACGATATGATCCTGGACTTGAGCACGTCCTCCACTGTGACCCTATTCCTTAAGTGGGCCTTTTCGTTCATTGAGGCGTACTTATGAGCCTTAACCGACGCAAGCGCCATGTCCTCTTCTTTAGTTCCGTAGACCGCCATATGCCTAGTGGCGTAAAGGGCGTAGTAAGAGGGAAAAGTAGTACCATACATGTGAAACTCCCATTGATAGTTACCTCCTCTACCTCCTATCGCAAGAGAGGTGGAAGTGTTCACTTCCGTCATCTTATCGAAACCGATTGCTAGAACTACATCACTCATTCCTGAAGCTATCGAATTAATGGCGGTGAACGCTGCGGCGGATCCGGTAGCGCAGGCTGCCTCCACTCTCATAGGTGTCTTGCCTACTAGCGAAGAGTACTCTGAAATTGGAGGTGCTGGGTAGAGCTCAGCACCACGATAAGCAGTACTCCCCGCAACAACGAGGTCTATATCCCTCTGTGAGACCCCCGCATCTAAGAAAGCCTCTTTGATGGCCTCCCAGGAAAGCTCCCTAACAGATACATCGTCCCTCCTTCCGAACTTAGACATGCCAACTCCTATAATTCCTACTCTCCTTTTCATTACGATAATTTTTCATTGGAACTATATATGTTTTCTTGATAATTTATATAACTTAAAACCTATGTATGTTGTTAACTATTGATCAGAAGAACTTTCATTAAGCAAGATCGATCATCGGGAGCTTGGAACCGACGTAAACATCATCTGTTATTTTTATTATTAGAAAAACTTCTACTGCACTTAGGAATTACAAATATAAGCAACTATATATTTACATAATTTACTTTATTATATCTATCATAGATTTAATTTAAACTACGCTTAATCATATAATTCAGCTAGTCAACAGAGTACAGAAGAAGTCTCTGCTCATGTTGAAGTCTTATATATATAATTTTCTACTAGTATATCGATGTCCTTAGTACAACTAGAAGATCGTGGATCAGTGGTTCTCGTGAAGTTAAGTAGGCCAGAGAAACTCAACGCTCTGAACCTTGAGCTAAGACAAGAGTTGCTGAAAACCCTGAGAGACTTCAACTCCGATCAGAGCAAAAGGGTTGCCATCTTATCGGGGGAAGGTAGGGCTTTCTCAGTAGGGGCGGACCTAGGCTCGATCTCGTCCGACCTAACGGAAGACCTCAGAGCCTCTTTTTATCCCATCTTGAGGGAGATAAGGTTTGCCCAAAAGATATACATTGCGGCGATAAATGGGGTGACAGCCGGTGCCGGTATAAGCTTGTCACTTGCGTGTGACGTGAGATTGGCATCTCCGAGTTCAAAGTTCGTTACTGCGTTTCACAGTATTGGCTTGGCCCCGGACACAGGACTCACCCTTATCCTGACTAGGTTAGGAGGAACGAGGTTTCTAGATAGGCTCCTCCTAGGAGGTGAGATGAGCGCTCAGGATCTAGAAAGGGAAGGAGTAGTCAAGGTAGTAGATGATCCCTTATCGGAGGCCGTAAAAATAGCAGAACAGATCTCTTCTGGCCCATTCAAATCTTACGTCGCCTCAAAGAAACTAATAAATAGGGCTCTGTTCCCCGACTTAGAGGAGTTCCTAGATTACGAGTCGGCACTTCAAGGTTACCTAGGTTCTACAGCAGATTTCAATGAAGGAGTAAAGGCGTTCATAGAGAAGAGGAAACCAAGTTTTAGGGGTGAATAGGATTGAACACTATAATACTTGAGCAAGAGAACGATATAGGTATTATTAAGTTGAACAGGCCGGACAAGTTGAACGCCATCAACATGGAAATGGTATACGATATTGTCCAGGCTCTCTCAACTCTTAGGAACAGCGTAAAAGCTGTCATCATTACGGGTAACGGCAAGGCTTTCTCAGCTGGAGCCGACGTTAGGGAGATGATGAACATGCCCCTTGAGAGTGTAGTGAGAGAAGGTCATATGCCTCTATGGGATGCCATGAGGAGCTTCAGGAAACCGATCATTGCGGCCCTTAATGGGACGACAGCTGGAGGAGGACTAGAGCTAGCCATGGCATGCGACCTAATAGTGAGCGCAGAGAGCGCCAGACTAGGCCAACCGGAGATAAACCTTGGGATAATACCCGGAGCGGGAGGCACTCAAAGACTGACAAGATCTGTGGGAAAATATCGAGCCATGGAACTCGTATTGACAGGAAAGCTCATCTCAGCCTGGGAAGCTTACAGAATGGGGTTAGTGACAAAGGTAGTTCCAGACGAGGCTCTCATGAGCGAAGTTAAAAGAATGGCTAAGGAGATAGCCCACAAGTCTGGATTTTCCGTCGAATTGGGAAAGGAGGCTGTTAACAAAGCCCTTGAGACTACACTACAACAGGGCCTGGACCTTGAGAGGAGAAACTTCTACATGGCGCTGGTCTCAGATGACGGTAAGGAGGGAATGAAAGCCTTCATAGAGAAAAGGAAACCGGTTTGGAAATCCTAAAAGTATAATTTCTATAAATACCTAAATGGAGGATCTAGGATTTAATTGTTATAAAGAACATTTATATATTTAGTCTATATATTATATTAACGAGGTTGCATGTCTGACATTGATTATTTACAAGACCCACTCTATCCAACTCCTAACGTATATCCACCCAAGTGGAGTTTTGATAATGAGAGGGCGTGGCAACTGTACAGGAGGGCGAAGAGGGAGCAGTGGGACGAGGAGGACATAGATTGGAACAAGATTAAGGAGATTGCCTCAGGTTTGGATAGGAAGCAGAGGCTGGCCATCGCCTACTGGTGGTCTCTACTCTCCAACTTCGATAACGCCACTCCCGTTTTCGCTTACGCCGTAATAAAAGGGTTCGAGCATCACTTAGACACGGCAGTGAGAGGAATCCTAACCACGATTACCTACGACGAGAACAGGCATAATATGGTGTGCGGACTTTCGATAGATTCTATGATGAGGGGCTTCCCGTTTCAGTTTAAGCCAATGGATGACCTTGAGAGGAAAGCCATGCTTAATGTTGAGTGGACGTGGTACAACGGGGCGAGGTATTGGAGAGCGTATTTGGAGGCATATAGTAAGTACACCTTGGACGTGCTTTTCACCTCCTTCATGATGGGTGAGGCCGCAGCGACGACGGTCTTCACCACCATGTCTAAGGGATCTAAGATTGAGGAGATGAGGAAGGCCTTCAGGAACACAGCGGTGGATGAGACTAGACACTACGCTTTCACCCACTTAATAATGACTGACGGGGCGTCGAGGATGACGGACGAGCAGAGGAAGCTTGTGACCAAACAGGTGAGGGCTGGGTTCGTCTTCCTCTCCCTAATAACCTACAAACCCCCTAAGGAGTTCTGGAGGTTACCTCCTTGGTTTGAGGAAGTCAACGAGAGGATGGAGGACTTAGCTAGAGGGGCCGGGTTTTACATACCTGAGCTCAAGGAGAAGGAGGAGGCCTGGAGGACGGCCTTAGTCAGGGTGGGAGCCACGCTAGCTAGGTACGGGGTGAAGATACCTGCAATACCGGAGTTAGGGATCACAGGGGAGGAGATTGAGGTATCCGAAGAGGAGTTCATTCCTATCTTTTAACGCTATGTCAAGAGTAATCGCTTAACTTCCTCTTCGCTATCTTATAATGAACCTGATCAACTAGCTGATCTCTTAACCTGATGGCACCCTTCCCTTCCTTTAACGCCTTCTCATAACTCTCCACAATCTCCCTATAAAACTTCATCTCATCCTCAGTTAAAGAAAATACCTCATTGGCTATCAAGACCTGAGATGGGTGAATTACCTGTTTCCCAGCGAATCCTAAAGATTTCGCATATTCCGCCTCTCTTCTAAAGCCGTCTTGATTCTTTAGGTCGAAGTACACCTTATCTATAGGATCCACGTCATAAGCCCTCGCGGTCATAACTAACCTCGTCATTAGGTAGACGTTCCCCTCGTATCCACTTATTTTACCCTCCGAGTGGAGAGCTAGATCGGCAGCTCCATAAGATATAGCTTCGACACCTTCAGATCTGACCAAGTCCTCCATCTCAACTACTCCTCTCGGGGTCTCCACTATGGGTTCCACCTTTTTACCTGTTGCCTTATAAATGAAGTCTAGTCTTCCCTCTGCCTTTGGTACCAAGATGAGGTTAACATCTATCTCAGACAGTAAGAGAAGGTCCTTAATACCGTCTTTTATCGTAACCTGGTTTATCCTAACGCATAGTTCCTTACCTTTCCAAGAATACGTAGAGAGTGAGTTCCTTAGGTTTTCCCTAGCTTTCTCCTTATCCTCCAAAGGTACCGAGTCCTCTAAGTCAAAGACTATAGAGTCTGCAGGTATTTCAACGCTCTTTTCTATCATTCTCTTATTAACGCTAGGAACATACAATTGAGAGCGTCTTTTCATAATACTTAATAATTAATCTAATTTAATAATTTCTCCTATATATCCGATACCTGGGAAAAAGGATAACATACGGAAAAATAATTTAAAATCGTCGAATATAAGACCGAACATGAAATTTAAGATATTTATCTTGATTGCCTTGACGTTGGCTATAGTTTCAATAATCCTTATGATCTCCACAGTTATGCAAGGACAGAGTTCAGTTTACATACCTACCTCCTCGTTAGATAATCACCTCGGGGGGGATTGGACAGTCGTAGCTCAAGCTAAAGTTTACAACTACAATGGATTGTCTCCCATTCTTAAGACATTAGCTAGTCACGCACAGGCCTTTTACTACTCCTCTTATAGGAGTTCGGATTCTAACCTTTCAGTGTTCCTTTTCAAGTATGATAGCGATAATCTATCCAATATAGTCACGACTATTATGGGAATATATAAAGATCTTGATTTTAATGTAACTAAGCTAAATAACACTGGATTTTACGTTTCCTCAAACGATACCGTATCTCTTTACTCTACCTACAAGGACTACATCATTGTTATTTACATCTCTGGAAACCAATCGAAAGAATCGATTGAGATACTTAGTTTACAGGAAAGAACTCTAGGTTGATTTAAGATAGAACACGTGGCCTAGGCCCTTTATCTTACCCAGCTTCGCCCTCGCCTCCTCGTTAAAGAGTCTCTGACCGTTCATATCTAACATGAGACCTAGAATCTTTTCGTCGCTTACTAAGCCCACAGCTAACCACTTTCCACCTATCGAGGCGGATGAGACGCAAGTTAAACCTTCGAATCTAAAGTGATCTTCTCTGAGTTCCTCTATTGGAACTTGTTTAACAATTCTATCAAACTTTGAGTATAAGAAGGCTATAAACCCTATATCTTTGATAAGTTGTGGAATTAACTCCCATTTTGTTAAGCCTAATTCGTACATTTCATCAATACTAGGATCTCCTAGCTTAAGCATAACGAACGAAACGTAGTCACCCATGTTGTATATCTCATACCTACATTTCATTAGCCTAGCCACTTCAGGTAAAGTTATGTTCACAGCTGCAGGATGATCTACTAGGATCTCGAGTTCCTCTCCTGGTCTCATCTTGGATAACTCCTTCTTTGCAGCTATCTCTGGAACTGGACACTCCTCACCTCTCACATCTAAAACTCTCCTAACTAAAGGTTTCATCATGAAGACAAGTGAGGATATGTCCGTGTTCTCCTTTTCAGATTTATTACAGATCGACTCAGCGTACTCCTTGAGATTCCTAGTTATTCCCTCCTCTAAACTTGATCTTATCAACTCATTAGAGGACTCGACGTTTACGTTCACTTCTAGGGTTTCGTGATCGTTAAACACCAAGCTTACTCTGAACTTACCGGTCTCCTCCAAAATGTGGATTCCACCCTTTCCAGTCTTAATTAGAACCGGAAAAGATATCTTACCTAGCCTAAGTTTAGCTGAATAGCCCCAGTTCAGTCTCCTCACGTCAGACAGCATGTATAGCCTCTTATATCTCTCGACGTTGAGTAACTCTTGATAGTTCTTTGCCCTCAAAGTAACTGAAATTCCCACATGATTAATTAGTTTATCGCATATATAAGTATTTTTTATGATGTTTGTAGGTCAGTTAGAGTAATGAAATTAACAGATAATTAAACGGTTGAACAAATTTTCATTTGATTCGTTGTATGCAAAAGATTTATAAATTAACAAAGCGGTTACAAATTGATTAAAATGGTAAAAACTGACTCTTGTGGATGCGTGGTTCAGAGGAAATATGCCTCAGACTATCTCGCAAGACGCCTGTACGCATTAAACGAGAAGGGATTCAGCTTAGTTAAGAGAGTGGAAATAGGAGATGGGAGATGGTTTGAAGTCTACAAGAGAGGGAACGATTACAGATACAAATCTTCTGAATGTCC
Source organism: Metallosphaera cuprina Ar-4 (assembly GCF_000204925.1). Taxonomy (NCBI): domain Archaea; kingdom Thermoproteati; phylum Thermoproteota; class Thermoprotei; order Sulfolobales; family Sulfolobaceae; genus Metallosphaera; species Metallosphaera cuprina. Next base: position 1,555,392 of record NC_015435.1, read on the forward strand.
GTTGGTTGTCATTACCTTGGAGGCGCTCCTTGAAGCCAAGGAAGATGGTACATTAAACAAATCTAATTGGAGAGAAGTACTAAGGGGAGTTAAGGGATTGCAGATTAACGAAGTCATAGAGAGGATCGGAAGCTCATTAAGCGAGGTGTTATCATGAAGAGAGTAGCTTACATTGTCGAATCTAATTTAGGTTCCTACATTTTAGGCCAGATGATAGTTCCCCAAATGGAGGAGAAGAGGCATGGAGTTGAAGTGGTTGGAATGTTCTTCATCCATGATAACGTCTACATTCCCATGAAAGATAATCCTCTAGGACAAAGATTAGACAAGCTATCTGAGTCAGGACTGTACCTTCAAGCTTGCGATCAATGCGTTTATATGAGGAACCTAGCTGATAAACTAGTGAGTAGCTGTAAGATAGGATGTTTCCCCGACTTTTATAAGGCAATAACAGACAAAGTGGACCTAGTTATAACTATTTAACAAAAATTAAACAAAAGATAGAAACTAGTTATAAATACGTTATTTTTAAAAAGGTTCAAGATTCATGTTAAATGATATGATATGAACTACAAATTTTTACTAATAATAGGCATCATTGTTATTTTACTTGTCGGCATTGGTGCGGCTTACATAATGCTAAGGAGCAGTTCCCCATCTACTACTACGACTACTACGACCACCACGACTAGTACAAATAGTACAAGCACTAGCACTACGACCAATAACAATTTCTATTTCCTAGCTTTCACACAGAAAGGGATAGCTCAAGTTCTCAATCCGTTTAGTTCATCGCAAAGCTTCCTTGGGTTCCAAAGGTTGGTAAATATCTCAACTAGCGTACCTACCCAGGTCTACTACTGGGAGGAAGTTCCTTTAGGTGTTAGTCTAAAATACGTTTTTATGCCACTAAATAACGGCACCGTTTACGTGGTGAATACTACAAACTTTAAAGTCGTTAAAACGTTTGAAGTGGGTAAGTCGGTTGGCTTCATAGGAGTTTCGATCTCACCTAACGGTGAATACGCTGCCATAGCTGATGGACCTTCTGGAGTTGTTGAAGTTATAAACGTTCAGAGTCTTCAGACAGTGTGGAGTAAGGACTTCGTATCTAGCGTAGGTAAGACATACTATCCTTGTGATGTGAGATGGACCCCTGATGGAACCGAACTTCTTATCCCAATGAGGTTCAACAACAGTATAGATATCATTAGTGCGGCTAATGGATCCTTAATTAACGTTAAACCAACTTCTTTAGGATCACAACCTTACATGTTAAGTCCGAACGACCAAGGCACAATGGTAGCCGTGGAGTTTGTAGGCAACAATTCGGTCGGATTTTACTCACTACCTAACCTTCAACTAATGGGAATGGTTCAAATGCCAAGCGGATTGGTCCCTCAACGTGGAGTCTTCACGCCCGACGGGAAATATTACTTAGAGGCCCCTAGCAATAACAACACTGTGGTGGTTATCTCCACCTCCAACTTCCAGGTCGTAAAGGAAATCAGTTTACCTGAGATCTCCCCTGCTGGATTAGCTGACATCGAGATTACACCTGGAGGAAGCTACGCCTACGTCGTGATGCACGGGAGCGTTAGTACAGGCGGGATGATAGCTCTCATCTCGTTATCTACCCTATCCCTCTCATACACTCTACCATTGACAACTGCACCTTCTATCGTAATTCCTATAACCCAAAGTTTGGGGGCTTATTTGGTGAACAACGTTATGCTACCTCCTGTAACTGGCCTACATTGTTAAGTGATACCTTATGAAGCCAATTAACCCCTTTTTCTACATTTTCCTATTTTTTAACGCCACCGTTTTCATTCCGATAGTAGTTAATGGAATCAGGATCGTCTCTCTCTGGTACTCTCCCTTAGCTGACACGGGACAGATCTCCTTTATTGAGCCTTTTCTTGTTTTCGTTTTAGTTTATATATTTTTTTCAATTCTACTCGGTTTGCTGTTATATAAATCTAGGAAAGGTAGGTTCATCTTGATTCACGGTCCAATGAGATTGAGGTCTGTGCTCAAGGCAACCATGAAGGATGAGATCGGAAGGGCGATTGTCATAGCCTACGTACCAGCTTACTTCATTAGCTTTTTAATAGTTTCAGGTCTCCTTATGGTTCCTAACATAAACGTTAGTTCATATTTCTTACAATTAACTACTATTTCATATCAAGGGGAGGGAATGCCTATGCTGGGACCATTAGTCCTAAATTATCCACTCCTAGTATTAGGCGTTATTAACGATGTAGCGCTTACTCTTTCGCTGATATTTTCTTACTACGTTATGTCCTTGATCTACGTCTCTAGTTCCACTTATAAGTGGATGGTTCCTAAATCGTTTAGGATGAGTGCTTTGAACACCTCGGCTGGCTTCCTGACTGCCTCAATACCTTCTATTGGCACAGTAGCTGGTATTTGCTGTTTAACTCCCACAGCTATCAACTCGCTGCTCTACTTGATCTCGGGCAGTTTTCCAACATTGACTAAAGGATTGACGTGGAAGTATGGAGCTTTCATTGCTGGAGCGTGGACCGGAGGAGTGCTTCAAGCCTTTCTGCTACTGTCCCCAACTTTAACAGGCATAGTCCTTCTTACGATCGGAATATGGCAGGTAACGGTAATATCCTCTAAACTTGTTAAGAGGGCGATGACAGTTGAGACCCCTGAGAAGTGAGCAAAATATAGAGAAATTAATCATTAGGCTCGCGGTAAGTTCGATATGGATTAACGCTGGTGTACTAAATAAACTACTTAATCCGGGCTTCCTCAATCCAGGTTCCACATCGTTTATAGGTTTCACAGTACAGTATCTGGCGGAGGGTTCCCCTATCAGAGCCTTTCTCTACTACGCGGTTTTCCCTCACTTATACACTGTGGGTGTGCTCGTGATGATAGGTGAGATAAGCTTCGGAGTGCTTACGTTGCTGGGTTTGATGTCTAAACTGGCTTCAAGCGTGGCTTTCTACACTAATCTTATCTATTTTCTTTCGGCTTATTGGACCGGAGCGGACGAATATGGAATAAATCTCCTTCTTATGTTGCTGGACCTTTATATTTTGATTAAAGGAGCCGGAACCATTTCCATAGATTACCTCATCGAAAAGAGAATTAAGATCATAAGAAGCGGCAAACTTTGGTTCGCCCTAGGATCTATAATTTACCTAGTTGTGGTCCTTTATCTCCTAATTTATTAAATTTTTAAGCTATTAAAAAAACAGTTTAAAAAAGAACATAACTTAAAAGAATGTAAGGATATAATGATAATTGGTGATATAATGTCATCCGAACCCTTAAAGATCAGGGAACCAGATGAAAGAGTAGACGTCATAGGAGAGTCGTGTCCTGTGCCTGAGATGACGGCTAGCAAGAAACTTAAGAAGATGAAAGCGGGACAAGTGTTAGAGGTTTTAACAGACCATCAACCTGCCGTAGACGTAACTCTACCTTCCTTATGCAAAAACTTAGGCTATCCTTATATAGTAATTAAAGATGGAGACGTGTACAAATTTAGGATACAAAAGGTGGGGTAGAAGTTGACCACCCCCTCCATGATCCTTCAACCAGTTTTTCCCTTATCTTGGGCATTAATATTTGGGTTGTTTGGCCTGAGCGGATTCATACTTGGATGGGTAGCTCAGAGAGGAAACTACTGTTTCGTAAACGCTATGACCTCTATCTTTACAACCAAGAGCTTCGAGAGGTTTGGAGCGCTCCTGATTCTGTTCGGGCTAACAGCATTAGGAACCGGTCTCTTAGTAGCCTTTGGTGTAGTGCCCGCCGTAGATCAATACTTTAACAACTACTTTGCAGGATGGTACATCTTAGTTGGATCCTTCATTTTTGGCTTTGGAGCAGCCCTAGCAGGAGGATGCAACTTATCCATGCTTTATAGAGCAAGTAGTGGGTACGTTCAGAACTGGATTGAGTTGTTTGGGATGATGATAGGGACTTACATCTTCGCGATAGCTATATGGCCTTTTCAATCCTTCACTATGGAGAACGGGATATTTTCTACAAGCGCTGGGGGATATGTAGAGTACTTACCTTACGTACTCTTTCATTCCGTATCAAATATGTCTGTTTACATCACGACAATGATAGTAGCCCTACCGTTACTCTTTCTGGGAATTTACTTACAAATGAGAACTAGAAGCAAGTGGGGTAAATCTAGTGGAGGAAGTTTAGGGTTACCTGGAGTGAAAATACAAGGAACGAACTCTTTACCTCTTCCTGGACCTACCTCTATACCGTCTAACTTGAGGCTAAAACAGGAGGTGAAGGACATGTTCCTCCTTAAGAAGGCTTATGGAACCAACCTCTCTACGGTAATACTAGCGCTAGATATGATCCTTGTTTTTATAGTGGGAGCTGGATACACTTTCAATTATCTAGTAATCACGTCTTCCGATGGAGGTAGATTCTTTGAATATCTCTTAATGATTCCAGGAATAAATCTATTTACAAATACTCCTTGGTTTAATAGCTCATTACCTATAGTTGACCCAAGTACCCTTATGGTTGTCATGCTTTGTGTAGGAGCCTTCGCAGCGTCATACCTGAGTGGGGACTTCAAGATAAGGATCCCAAAGGACAGGAAAAGGTTAGCGATAGGGTTTATCGGTGGTATGCTGGTAGGTATAGGTGTAAGGATGGCTTTGGGATGCAATGTCGGTCTTATGTGGACAAACTTCGGTCAGCTTGGGTATGACGGTTACATCTTCTTGGGTGGCATGTTAGCTGGCGTTTTCCTAGCCGTTAAAGTCCAGGAGAGATTATGAGGTGAGGTTAAGTGGAAGAAGTGGGTAAATCTAAGCAGAAATCTACCTCTTATCCCATTAGAAAGGTTATAGCGCCGTTGATCCTTTCGTTGTTTGCTATTGGTTGGTATCAGTTCAGTAAAGTCTATCTAACTGAAGCTAATAATATAGCGTTACACCAAGCGAACTTCCTCGTCTACGTCCCTCCTGATCAACTTCAAGGCTACCTTAGCGCAACTACATGGATATGTTACACTGTTGTATACGTGGGTTTAATTATGTTTTGGATCTCTTTAGTTAACTTTGTGAAATCTAAGGAGGTGAAACAATGAGTGACATGTACTCCTTTATGATGATATCCGGAGATGAGGAGAAGGTCATGATGGGTGTGATCACCGCAATAGGTTACGCCTCTGGGGGAAACAAGATATATATGTTCTTCACAATGGACGCATTGAGAGCTCTTACTGCCGAATCTGAAAAGATATCTCTCAAGGGAACTAAAACGTTAAAGTACTACCTTGATAATCTATTTGAGTTAGCTGGAGAGGACCTTGAGATAACGGCTTGCGAGTTCGGAATGAGAGTGAAGGACGTTCATGAGGATCAGTTCATTTATAAGGTAAAGGTAGGAGGAGTATCGGAGTTCGCCCTGAAGAGCTCTCAGTCAAAAGCTACTCTAATCTTTTAGTTTACCTTGTGAGGCGTGCCTAATCTTGCATCGTTCTAAGCTAAAACCTTGAACTCAAAGCTCTTCGTTTTATTTTACATTATCAACTCGAAAAGATATTGAACATTCATATATAACACATCATTATATTTTATCTTAAAATGGACAGAATGGATTTACTGGGTCAACTGCTTGCTGAACATGGAATACCACCAAAAGGTTTTGAGATCATAGAAAGGGGGACTAGAGTAAGAATATCCGAAGGTAGCCACATAGATTTAATGGAGTCCGGAATAATTTTACTATACGTTTCAAAGAGAATCCCTTGCTGGAAAGCTTACGAAGTCAAGGAGAGAATTAAAAGGTACATGGATCGACTAGCTTCGTTCAATGCCATAGCTGGTATAGAGATTAGTGATCAGTGCCTTTTATCCCTTCTACGTAAACTTAACGTTGCTATTTCACTTGAGTCTCCAAAAGATGATCAGCTATCTACCTTGTGGAGAGAGTACGTTATTACGTTAAAGATAGTTCCACTTCTCACTGGAGCTACCGATTAGTAAATTGTTCTTGCCTGCTCTCTAAGGAACGATAACAGATAATACGGTCCCCCTGCGTTCTTCCCTGTCCATCCAGAATCCTTCCAACCTCCAAAAGGTTGAACGCCTGGCATAGCTCCAGTTGTAGATCCTGATTCTCTGTTAGCGTAAACTACTCCAGCTTCAATCTCTCTGAAGAACTCTTCTATCTCATCCTCATCATTAGAAAATATCCCAGCCGTGAGCCCATAATCAATGTCGTTAGCAAGTTTTATACCCTCCTTAAGATTAGAAATCTCCTTCACTAGGATTATGGGTACGAAAAGTTCAATCTTCCACAACGAGCTGGTATAGGGCAAATCAACTACAACTGTAGGTTCAACCAAGTATGTCCTGGAGTCTTCCCTCACTCTTCCTCCTATCAGTATCTTCCCTCCTTCGCTTTGGGCTTGATCTACAAATCTCCTGAACTTATCTACTGCTGACTTATTAATTAAAGGACCTAGGAAAGTTGACTTCAGCCTGGGATCTCCAATTGCAGTAGCCTCAATCCTAGCTTTCAATATGGACAGGAATTCTTTGAATACCGGGCTCTCGACGAAAACCCTCGAGGTAGCGCTGCATTTCTGTCCCCCAAAACCGAAGGCGGCTCTATAAGTTCCCTCTACGGCCTTCCTAAGATCGGCCTTAGCGGTTATTACAGTAGCGTTCTTCCCCCCAAGCTCCATGACCGCAGGTCTAGGTTTGAGATTTATGAACTTCTTCAGGAGGGTATGTCCTACTTCTCTAGAGCCTGTAAACGCGAAACCTGCCATATCCAAGTTCCTCTCAATAACCATTGATACGACCTCACCTGGCACAGTTAAGTAATTAACAACGTCTGATGGAAACCCCGCCTTTCTAAGTATCGAAACTAACTTATACGCTGAGAGGGGAGTGTCCGAAGAGGGCTTAACTACAACAGTGTTCCCTGTCATCAATGCCCCCAGGGTCATTGTAGCGGTGATAGCCAACGGAAAATTGAATGGAGAAATGATCAACCATGCACCATAGGGTCTCATAACAGAAACTCCCTTCTCACCTCTAACTATCCTACCTTCCATCTCCTTTACGTAACCTCTATTTTCCTCTAAGATTTGAGCATAATAATTCAGATAATCTATCGTCTCGTCCACTTCCGCTATGGCCTCAAATCTATTCTTGCCGTTCTCAAACGTGATTGTGGCTGCTAACTCGTATTTCATCCTCCTCATTTCGTTAGCTGCCTTAATCGCGAACTCTACTCTGTCCCTCCAATCCGAGTCCTTCCAGTAGCTGAAGCTTTCCTTAGCCACCTTAATCGCTTCCTCCAACAGTTGGCCGTTATCTTCTTGGAAAACACCTAAGGTGAGAGAGGTGTCTATGGGGCTCTTAACTACCCTTTTCGTGGTAGTTTTAATCTCCTTATCCGCTAAAAGTATAGGGTACTCTAGTCCTAATTTCTCCTCAACCCTTTTTATTCCTTCGTCAAATAGCTTGTGGAATTCCTCCTCCTTACCTTCTTGAAGATAACGTTGGAAGGTCCTCTCGTTTAGAAACGGCATGTATTAATGTTAATCCTCTAAGTAATAAAAGACAATCCTCTTGAAGTATGATAAAGTATTTTTAGTTTGCTAAATCTTAATAAAATATGTGGTTATAAAAGAGATCCTTTACAAGCATCTAGCTGATGACGACCGTCTAAAACAATTTGAGGGAGAGTATTGGCCATCTCAAATATGGAATTGTTTAAGAAGGCAATATTACGATAGGCTCTATCCAACAGCGAGTGGGGCGGAAGCAGCTAGATTTACCCTACTCGGTGAAACGATCCATGAGCTTGTTGCGGACATCTTGAAGAGAGAACCTGGTATTAAGATCTTTACAGAGGTGCCTGTTAGGATCCCTCATCCAACAAACAATGAGATCGTGATCTCCGGTAGGGCAGATGACCTAATTATAGTTGAGTTCACTAATGAGCGTTATCTTGTGGAAGTCAAGACGGTGAGTGACCTGAGAAGTAAGGTAGAAAGGGGATATTTACCTAGATTAGATCACAGAGCGCAACTTAATCTTTACATGAGGGCCTTCCCTAAATCTAAAGGCGTTCTCTTCTATATTGACAGAGCGGATTTTGACGCGGAGGAGTTTCAGATTAGTTTCGATCAAGATCTATACAATAAAACCTTACAGAGGGTTGAGTCACTTCATAGGGCCTTAAATGAGAGAAACGTTCCTGAACCAGAGGCGAAGAAATACTCGGATATGAGTTGGCAATGCTCTTACTGTGTACACAAGGCTAGATGTGATAGAGAACTGAAGGGTGATTGAATGAGTTCAACAAGTTCAGTGTCGCTCGACTCTTTGCTTCAAAAACGAATCGTAACTTAAAGAATTAGTGAAGGTGCCACTTAACTTTAGACCTAGACTTCTAGACAATCAAGGAGATTGTAAGTGAGCAACGGTTGAACGGCCCTTTAACCTTGATCAGCCTGATTCCGAACTCCCTTTCTCTTGCGCTTGGTCGCCTACATACTGCTTAAGCGCGGGGAAAATATGATCGTTAATGATGTGCCCCAATAGCTTGGATAACTCAGTGCCTGTCACTTTTGATTTTACGTTCAAGTTTTGATTGGTGGAAAGTATTATTCTTAGCGTGCTGTCGTTTGAGGAAAACGCGAATAGCATCTCAAAGCTTTCGGATTCGTCTAGGGTCACTCCTTTGTAGCTCACCCCTGCACCAGAGTAAATAGGCCCCTCAAAGTATCCCGTCACGGCCTTGACTCCTCCTCCCGTTTTAACTATTGACTGGGCTAGGAATACCGATTTAGAGCCGAACAGGTATGCCACATAGAACTTGTTAGTAAGAGACTTACCTTGTGAAGGATAAACAAAGTCTCCTGTTATCTTATCGTATACTTTAAGAGCAGCTATATGTCCTGTAGCCCCCATTATAAAATAGGGATTGCCCAAACACATCATGGCCTTATCTTTTGAGACAGCCCTTATCTCAACGTTCTGTATCATAATCTTTGATGTCCTTTTCTGACTATAAATATTTGTTAGAAACAATTAAACTGTAAAACTTGTAATTAGATCTAGTTTCAAAGCAAAGCGTTATTACACCTTTCATCTTCTAACTAGGCCGTAAATGGTTATGCCAATACCTACAAAGAAAACTATCAAACCTATTAAAAACGCTAGGCTAGCTAAAACTAGGGATTTAGATATCTCGGTAGAGACAATCGTTACGGATATTGGCTCGGTTAGGTTGTTCTCCACATTAACGCTTGGTGAGGTCCCACTCACTATGAAAGCCTGTCCGTTCGATAAGTAAGTTATGTTACTAACTGTACCCTCGATTAATATCTTAGGAGGAAGTGAAGAGTTATAACCGACGTTTACCGTGTTTTCACCGCTCCTTAACTCAATCGTTTTCTCTTGACCAGGTGATAAATTGAAAGAAATTATATCTATCGAGCCTTTAGCGATTAGGAAACCGCTAACTCCTAATACCAGCCCTACGACAAGAACTATCAGGCTTATTACGACTATGTTTTTTCTCATGAATAAATATCTATTAACTTTATATAAAAACCGTTGAGTTAAGCCTTTAAACGTAGAACGTGTGGCTAGCCATAGAATCTTCGCTAATTGCAGGAGTGTATAACTTCACTGTGTAATTCCCTGGAGATAGATGAATGGGAATGAGCAACTGGAATTGGGCCTCGCTACCTAACACCACTGCAAATCCAGTGTACCAGTTCACATAATCCTTCTTGTTCTCATTCCAGGGAGCCTGAATGACTTTCACCGTGAAATTAGCTATCTGAGACGAGTTCAGATAGAGGTGCCATGAGGAGTTGTAGATCTCCATGAGAGGAGCAGAAGCCGGATAAGCGTCGGGACCATTCACGTCCGTTATATTCATAATTAACAGAGTCTTGTTTCCTAAGCTCTCGGCGTTGACGTAAGTGATTTCTAACTTCGGGAGCTTCGAGTAGTTAACTAAAGGTCCTACAACGTTACCATAAGCCCATTGTCCAGTTCCTAAAATCCACGCTACAATGAATACTCCAGCCAATATAGCTAAAACAACCGTCTTATCCATTTTCATCACCAGAGTTTAATCATATTTAATATTGGAACTTTTTTGGAGATAGGTCTATCTCCTAGCCTCTCGTAGAGGAACTTGTCCAATCCCATAACCCTTCCGCTAGCAGTGAGCATTAGAACTATCGAACCTGCGGTCAATAGAGCTCCTATCTGCCACTCGTCTTCGCATGTAGATCCTAACCAGTAAGCTGGGGCAAAACCTACGGACATGAACAGAGAGGCTAAAGCTGCTAACCTGGTTAGTAAACCTAGAACGAGGAGTAAGCCAGCTATTATCTCAATGTAACTAAATGCTGTAAGGAAAGAAACGTCTAGCGATCTGTTCTCAAGCGTCATAAGCAAAAGGGACTTGAACGGTCCCGAATGAGGCAGAAAATTGACGAGTTTACCTCCAACGAAAGATGATGAGTTAGGATCTAACTTAGCGGGCTTTAAAACGGCCTTTCTCAATCCTCCGTCCAAGAACATCCAACCTACTGCAAATCTAATTGGAAACAGATACTCCATCCTTGTTGAGTTTCCCGAATTTAATTGCTTCTCTGCCAAAATTATCACCGTGTAAACTTACTAAAAACCTTATTTAAAGTTTTAGTTAATAAAGTATAAATAATTTTTACTTGAATATCTTAGTATTAGATATCTGAACATTAAAGCCAATATTTATATAAATAGTCTCTATAAATATTATTTCGCTTAATAAGTATATGGTTGTACTAGAAGATCTAAGAGGATCTTACATAAAAGCTGTTTTGAAAAAGCTAACATATCCTTAAAAAACCCAAAAACAATCTGACCTTATGGAAAATCAAGCTCAGTTACCATCAGGTCAAAGGGCCGTCAAGAGGTTCATCTATTATGCGGCGCTGGGAGTGCCCGAAGTGGACTTAAACGACTACAGGTTCAAAGTGTCGGGATTAGTAGAGAGGGAAATGAGTTACGATTATAAAGATCTCATTTCAATGATTAACGTTGATTACAAAAGGGACTTCCATTGCGTAACTGGCTGGAGCGTACTAAACGTGGACTGGAAAGGGATAAGGCTCTCCACGCTACTGAGCAGGAGCGTTCCTAAACCGGAAGCGAAATGGGTGTTATTCTACTCTCTTGACGGATACACGACTACAGTACCCTTAGAGGAGGTGAAAAGAGAGGATTCCATTCTAGTTCTATATATGAATGGAAAACCACTAACTTTGGAACAGGGATTTCCAGCTAGACCGTTCTTTCCCACACTGTATGGTTGGAAGAGCGCCAAGTGGGTAACCTCAATGGAGCTCATAAAGGATTACGTTGATGGTTATTGGGAGGAGAGAGGCTATCACGAAAGGGGAGACGTTTGGCAAGAGGAGAGATTTAAGGGATTGTGGGGAAGGCATTCAAAAAAGAGACCAATCTTATAGATCTCCGCCTATAGATCTCTATTGGAAGTTAATCTTTGTGTTCGAAGACTTCATTATGGTACAGGTAATTCCTTTCCTTTAGACCTTGATATATCCCTAATGGATAAAACAACGCTAGTGAGAGAATTACTGTTAAGAGGGTTGCCTGGAGGTACGGGATCAAGTTGAGCGCTCCGTCAGATCCTATATATGTCATAAAAGTAAGGAAAGCGATATATCCAACGTACCATAATGACTCTTTTAGCCCTTCCTTAACCTTTCCTAGAAAGCCCAATATAGCTGTTATTCCAGCTAGGATTATCACAGAATAAGGTACTGCGGGCCACCCACTCCAGAACACTATCAGAGAGGAAGCGGCGAAGGCTATCGGAGAAACCACTGAACCGCCCTTTATTTTCCACTTAGTTACGCCCTGTTTCCTGAGAACCATCATTGCAACAGGATTAGTTGAGAAACCTATGTATCCTGCAACCGTAGCGTCGTCGATCAGCCCGTAAATGCTAGGGACTGGAGCGAACAGGAACGCAATTAACGCTCCGATAACTGCAAACACTATAAGACCCCAATATGGTATAGCGTATTTGCTATGCAAAGCCTTAAATTTCTCATGAAGAAACCCAGATCTTGCTGACGCCAATAACACTCTGGCTCCGCCACCCATATATACGTAACCTGTCAGAAAGGGTCCTATTATGCCACCTATTAAGAGTAATATTAACGCAACTTCTCCAGGACCGGAATGTAAGTGACTAGCCAGGACTATGAAAGGATTGCCTACCAAACTGTTTAACGATGACCATTCACCCGGTATTAAACCTAGTTTAGTCCAATTCAAGTTAGTTAGAAAGGTAAAATCAAATAGCAGATAAACTATTCCTTCGCCAATAACTGTAGCTATGAGAGCATACACCAAGTAGGATCTCTTTTTCACCTCCTCTGCGAAATCCGGAATCACTCTAGCCCCACCAAAGGCAAACATAGCGTAAGGCATGGCAGCGAAAATTCCTGAAACGCCAAAAGGAATAAATCCATAGGACGTCAAGTTCCTTACGTCAAAGAAACTTACCAGGAGTAGGAAAGCTGGAAGTATATATATGATGTATTTTATCGTACCGAAACTCGAGGTCACTTTTGAAAAAGTTTTCACTCCATAGTAATTAAATGGAATGTAACCGAACATTAGTATTACCCCAATTATTGCGCCCTCTAGAGTAGGGAAACCCCGTAAGTTTAGGAGCGAAGGGAAGACGTAATCTAGCCCCTCAATGGTCGCGAAAGCCTCTATCGGAGGAATGAAAAGGTACCAGAGTAAGTCGGCCATGGCATTTATAAGATTTGTAACAGAGCCGTGACTATAAATGGAATATCTAGATGGCCCACCCGCCTCAGGATATGTTTGAGATAACTCAATATACGTAATTGAGATCGTTATGTAGAATAGGATAGCTACTATCCACGAGACGAGGCTTGCTGGACCTGCCACAGCTGACATTTGCAACGGACTAAAGAATATTGCAGTCGCTACAGCAGATGCTAGACCTATTATTATCAACGAGGATAAACTAATTTCTTTTTTCATACCTTTATCTCCAGACATGAGAGGAAAGAAGAGCTTTCGAACTATTTAAGTATTACTTAATAGCGAAGATGACATCTAAACTAGATTAGAAATAAATTCTATAATATTATTTATTATAATTAGATAATTTATTAAAGAAACTAAAATTATATAATATATAAGTGTTAAATTTTTAAATTAATCATAAAATTTTCATTTAACTCTGATAAAAGGCTTCACACTTAAAAAGTTTATACTTTATAATTGCCTGGAGATAGTTAAAACTTTTCAAGCAATTATAAGAAAGTTTAATAATACCAAAGATAATTACGATATTATGAGTAAAACTTACATCAGATATGACTCATCTTCGGACCAAGGGGAAATCAGATTGATGCAGTTCAGCCTAATAAAGGAGGACAAGGCAATATGGAGAATAAAGTTAGTGAGTGTTAGTTCAGATGAGATGCAGAGCCTTATGAACCCTCATTTATCTCAGTTCGGGAAGATGTGCTATGAAACTGGGTCTACGGGATACGTCTGTCCAATTTGTAATTTAGAAATAGATGAGTTCGGTTTATGCGGTTGCGGAACCGGATCAGGTTAAAAACGGATCAGGTTAAAAAATTACCTGATTTTTCTTACAACTTCCTCTATCTCCTTATAGTTTGGTTCGTTTCCTAATTCCTTTCCAACCCACTTATAGACTATCTTCCCTTCCTTGTCTAGAACGAACACTGCTCTTTTAGCTAAGATGTAACCAGGAAGCAGTGGGAACTCCATATCTATTCCGAAGGCCTTAACGGCCTCTCTTTTGTAGTCACTTAAGATCGTGAAGTTTAGTTTATTTGCCTCTTTGAACGCTTTATTACTAAATGGAGGATCCACACTTATTCCTAGCACTACCGCATCAACTTCGTTAAACTTGGCCATAGAGTCCCTAAACGTACACATCTCCTTAGTGCAGACAGATGTGAAAGCTCCTGGATAGAAGGCCAAGACTACAGCCTTCCCTTTGAAATCTGATATCTTCACCTTCTTAAGGTCTGTGTCTACAAGTTCCACGTCCGGTGCCTTTTCACCTATTTCTGGCATAACTTCAAATTGAAAGGTTTAGGATATAAAACCAGTTTATCAAAAAGCTTGTATTGTATAAGCAAATTACCTTGTTAACCAGGTATCCTGCTTCCATACTGTAATGAGAGCGTAAATGCTGACTATCATTTGTATAAGAAGGGCTAAAGACCCCACCGTCAAGGTCTTAAGTTTCTCGTCATGTAGAAGTTTCCACAAAGCGTAAATGAAAGGAATGGCCGTAAGGTCGCTTGCTAGGTGAATGAGAATGACCGAGTAAGTGAACCTTATTCGCGGGAAGTAGTTGACGTGAGCGTGTGCGCTGAAGGGAAATGTGCTCTGTCCAAAAATTAGAGCGAAGATTATCTTTTTTGCTAGCAGAGAAGGCAGATGAAGGAGAAAGTGACCTCCGTACACTATCGCCATCTCATAATCCGCTGGATTAAGATCCATCACCTTTCTACCCAAAAATATAGTATCGAAAACCGTAATTCCGAGAATGAGGAAGGGTAGAATTGTTGTGTAAATAAAGTTATAAATGTAGATTGGGCCCCTCTTTAACATCGTTCCATCATAGAGCTCCCTGAAGAAGAAGTAGTAGTTTGCCCTTGACCACCTAGTTAACTGTCTGTAAAGCTTCCTTATCGTTTCGGGAGGATACGTTAGCACAACCGTATTGAAGTCCACTACAGCTTTATATCCCCTTGATATAACGTAATTGGTTAGCTGTTTATCGTCTCCTATAATTGATCTCCTGCCCATAAATTTCGGGTTCTTGAACTCTTCACTTCTCATGAAGTCCTTAACGACTTCAGTTCTATACATAGAGCATTTACCGTTAAGTAAGACAGCGTACCCAGATCTGTTTACAGCTCTCATTGTCGCTTCTTTTAATCTCTCTATAAGTTCGGCCATATAATACGTAGTTCCCGTCTTCACGTTCCTAACGTTTACGCTCACTCCCGCCACGTCTTCAGTCATCAAAGTTAACATGTTGTGTATGCCATCTCTTGGTAAAACGGTGTCGCTATCAAGGAGAAGGACAAACTTACTTTGGACGTATGAAATACCTTTCGAAAGCGCGTTCCTTTTACCTCCTCTTTTCTCTAGATAAACGAATTCGCCCCCATATCTGGTCGTAATTGACCTATAGGGTTCGTCTGATCCGTCTCCTACCACTATGAACTTTACACCTTGCCTTGAGACCGAGGAGACCACGTTCTCGAAAATGTCTGCCCTCTCTTGATATACAGGAATTAAAACGGTAACATCGGAGAGACTACTTACCTTAATTCTCTTAGGCTCCCTTAAGTTTAGAGCTAGGAACGAGTTCAATAAGAAGTAAATTAAGGAGAGGGAAAGCGTAATTGAGCCAAAGATCAAATAAAGGGCGTTAATTTCATTCATTATAGTCAAAATTTATAAGAGAACTTAGATTAAAAGCTATTCGTAGCAGAAAAGTTCCATATGTTTTGTGATGACATGAATAGTGCAGTTATCTTAATGGATTTTCTTTACCTCGTTATCATACGTTGCTAACAACGACTCTAGCGTCACCACTCCGATGAATCTACCGTTCTCGACAACAGGGACCCATCTGCTTTTGTTAATTGCCATTATTTCCCACGCATGCTCAAGAGTGGAGTTTGGAGTGACGTAAGGAGATCCCCTGATCACGAACTTGTTCACCTTCTCATCCGGATCGGTTTCCGAGATGTCCTGGAAATATATAATACCTAGGAATCTAGAGCCATCATCGATCACTGGAACGCTCAAGACGTTATTTTCTCTCATAATAGATAATGCGGTTCTCACAGTGTCTGAAGCCTTAACTTTTATATCGCTTATTTCGCATTCACTTACTTTCAATCTCACCATTACTGGAGTCTCATACTCACTTCTGTGAGCTGGGGAGTCCTTCCTTGTTGGGACTTGACTTCTATATATTGTGTAGTTTCCTGAAACTAAATAGGAGATTGCAACCGCTATCATTGCACCTGGTAGTAGTTGCAAACTCGATGTCATCTCAGTAACCATAACTATAACAGAGAGCGGAACTTTCCCTGCAGCTGCAAAGAATGACATCATTCCTATTATTACAAAAGCTGCAATATTTGGAACTATATCGGGGAAAACATAGTGGAAGGCCAAACCTACATCTGCTCCTAGAAACGCCCCTATGAAAAGTCCAGGGGCGAACACTCCTCCACTCCCTCCGGACCCTATAGACAGAGACGTCGTTACTATCTTTATGAAAGGTAATAGGACGAGAAGTAGAATGAGCGGAAATACAGGAGAGTAGAGCGATGAGAAACGTTGAAACTCGACTAAGTTTATCCAACCGTAACCTGTACCTAAAGTCTCTGGGGCTGCTAGCATTATTAAACCCGCTATTCCTCCACCGATCATGGGCTTCACATGATTGGGGATCGGAATTTTTTTGAAAAGCGAAAAAAATGAATAAAACGATTTGACGTACAAGATAGCCATAAGTCCTGAAATTAGACCCAATATAGCGTAAAGAGGTAATCTTAAAGGTGAAAATGTACCCGTATAGTAACCAAATATAGGAGTAAATCCAAATATTGAACCAAAGATTGAATATCCTATAGCAGAGGCTACGAGCCCTGGGAAAATTAGCTCGGGTTCCAGGTCCCTCTTGTAAAGTATCTCAGCCGCTAAGATTGCACCCCCAATTGGGGTCTTAAATATAGTTCCTATTCCTGCACCTATACCTACTGCCAGTGCCCTACGTCTGTCCTCTGGAGATAGCTTTAGGATGTCAGCGATGAGTGAACCCACTCCTGATGAGAACTGAGCTGTGGGACCTTCCCTTCCAGCGCTCCCTCCCGAACCTATGGTCACCGCGGAAGAGAATATCTTAACCGGAATTACAATCCACCGGACCTTACCTTGAAGATAGTGATACGCCTTTATTGCAGCGTCCGTACCGTGGCCCTCTGCCTCTGGGGCGAACGTATAAACAACTAAACCTGAAATCAGCCCACCTATCATGAGGGAAACAGGAATTAGCAGATATCTCCCAGGTTGAAATGAAAAGTTGATAGAACCCCCTTCTCCGACTGGATGCGGAATCGCCATACCTACTAACTTTTCGATAAACAGGAACTCAAATAGCTTGAGGGAGAGATAGAAGGTTACTGACGCCAGGCCAGCCACAATTCCGAGTATGATACCCAATATCAACCACTTCTCGAAATAGGGTAATGACGAAAGTTTTGGAATGGGCATCTTTAGAAACATGCAGTTAATTGAATATATTAGTTTCGACGTTTTACGCTAGGGAAAATTACACAAAGTGTTCAATGCGAGGACATTGACGCGCCGATTTTGAAATCTTTTCCTGCCCATCGTTATTTGGCTTAAACTTTTCCTAAACGAATTAAAGTAAATTAATTTCAATTTTATTATGATTTAATTAACTTGCGAAAATGACCGAATCTTTTATTTACTATATATATCAAGCAATTAGCAAATGTCACTTCTACTATCTTACGAAGACCTCGAAAAAAATGAAAACTTTACTGTAGTTGAGGTATGCTTTTATACGGACTCCTACATTGACTGGCACATTCCAAACGCGATAATGCTCCCTTGGAGACTTCTCAGACATCCTATTAAAAGAGACTTCGCATCAAAGGAGGATTTAGAAAGTGGCCTTGGTAGCGTTGGGATATCTAATGAGGATAGATTGGTCTTATACAGCGACCTTAACAATAGATATGCGTTTTACGCATTCTGGGTGTTGAAAGCCTTTGGACATAAAGAGCTATACGTATTAAACGGAGGTAAGACTCTATGGGAAGTAAAGGGGCTGCCCAAGGAGAGAGAGATGAGGAGGAGAGCTACCACTAAATATGAAGCTAATACCCCAGATTGGAGTGACAGGGTAATGGTGTGGGAAATTCTAAAACGACTGAAAGAAGCTGACGGGTTTCAGCTCCTTGACGTAAGGTATAGAGAGGAATATTATGGAGATGTTGGGACTTCACCAGAGCATCCTAATGAGGAAAGCCAGACCACAGGTCACATCCCAGGCGCGATAAACGTCCCGTGGAATGTCTTCTTTGACGAGGTCACTGAGGAGCTCATTCCTCCAAATAGGCTTAACCTGAAAATCGAGAAAACGGATACTGTAGTATATTGCAGGACCGGGGCCAGAGCTTCTCTAGTTTGGTTTTATCTCAAATACCTCTTGGGGTTCCCCAGGGTCAGACTGTATGACGGTTCTTGGGCGGAATGGGGTAACATGGTGGGAGTACCAGTAGAGAGATGATTTTAAATTTCAACTTTATCTAAATCATTTGCAACTATAAATTGATCATCAAATTTTCTCACTCTTATTTTTCTTAACTCGCCATCTTTGTAGAATATAGCTTCGCCAGTTGTCAATGACTTGATTTCGTTCTCTACGTCCTTAGTCTTCAGAGGCAATATCTCCTTGTACACTTTGATGTCTACCGGATGAACTACCTTGTGCAAGAAGTAAATCTCGCTTTGGCTAAGCACGTCCTTGTTCACCTTAGCTGATCTTTGGCTAACTAAAATCATTCCCAAACCCCTTTTTCTTCCTCTTAAAGCTATCCTAGTCAAGATATCGCTAAGGGGGGTTCTCTCACCTTGGGGGATGAACTCATGAGCCTCTTCAACTAAGATGAATAGGTCTTTCTTCCTCACCTTAGAGACATCCCAGAGATAATTCATTAGGCTTGTCAGGAACTTAAAGACCTCCTCATTCCACTCGTTCACATCCAGATCAACGCTTCTCCCAAGATGAACTAGGTTTACGATCTCTTCAGGGTCCTCAGAAAACTTATCAAATGTTGTAACTTTCAGTCCCTTGTACTCTCCGTCTGGGTCTATTATTATAACTGGAACCCCGGCGTTGATCAACTCTTCAGCGAATATCTTAGCAGTGTTCGACTTGCCTGAACCTCTTATACCCAGGATTGAGACGCACTTTCTAACAACGTCGTTTGAATCCAACGTTAACGAACCTAAATCCATACATAGTTTATCGAATTGAAATAGCTTTTAAGTCGCATAGCACGATATGACTTTTTAACTTATTTATCAACTTTGTATTGAATAAACCATAATAAACACTTTTAAATAAAAGTTTATAAGCTAGGCTAAGATGTATATAATGATAAAAATGTCCTTAAAGATATATAAAAAGTTAGATCTTACCGGGCAATCGTGTGCTGGACCCCTCGGAGAACTGTCAGGAGTTCTAGAGGAGATAAGTCCAGGAGAAGCGGTTGAGGCTATATTGGGAGATGAGGCGACGAAGAAAGACGTTGTGGCTTTCGTAACGAAGAAAGGGTATAAGGTTGTCTCGGAGAGTCAAAAGGATGGTAAGTTCGTGGTGGTGATATCCAAATGAAGAGAGTAATAGTTGTAGGCGGTGGTATAGCAGGGACTATAGTTGCTAATAGGATTGCAAGGATGATGCCTGAGGAGATGGAAAAGGGAGAGGCCGAGGTAGTAGTATTAGATAAGAATGAAAAACATACGTATCAACCAGGACAAGCTCTGGTACCTTTCAACGTTCAAGATCCAGTTGAACTAGTAAGGAACGAGAGGGAGCTATTGGATCATAAGATCAAGTTCCTACATGGACAGAAAGGTGAAGTAACTAAAATAGATCCGGCAAATCACTCAGTCGTTACTGCCGACGGGATTTCTCATCATTATGATTTCTTAGTTATTGCGACGGGTTCCCACTTACGATGGGATGAAGTTCCAGGTTATCACGACGCTGTTTACTCGCCCTGGGATTTCGAGAGTGCGTTGAAGCTGAGGGAGGCCTTAGATCAGTTCTCAGGTGGCACAGTGGTGATAAACGTTGCTAAACTACCCCATAAGTGCCCTGTAGCCCCAATGGAGATAACCTTGATGTTAGACGACTACCTTAAGAGGAGAGGTATAAGGGACAAGACAGAGATCGTTTATACATATCCTGTGCCTGGAATATTCGGTATTAAAACCACTAACGACGTTATGATAAAGATATTCCAGGAGAGAGGTATTAAGATAATATCACCGTTTAATGTAACTAACGTGAACGCTAAGGAAAAGATCATGGAGTCTCAAGAAGGCGAGAAGATAAAGTTCGACCTAGCTATAGGCGTACCGCCTCACACTGGAGCTAAAGTAATTGGCGACTCAGGTATAGGAGACAAAAGGAATTGGGTACCTACTGATAAATTCACGCTGAGAATGAAGGATCACTCTAACGTTTTCGTGATAGGTGACACGACAGATATACCGATTTCTAAGGCCGGATCCACTGCTGACTTTGAATCGTACATCATAGCTAACAACGTAACTAACGAGATAAGGGGAAACGGTCTTAAGAAAACCTATGACGGCTCTGTGTTCTGCTACATAGCGACCGGTTTGGACTCAGGAACTTACATCAGGTTCAACTACGCCGCACCGCCAGTTCCTCCACCACCGTCGTACGTCCACTGGTGGGGTAAACTAATGTATAACAAAATGTACTGGACTGTAACAGCTAAGGCAATAGTATAGGGATGACTCATGAAACTAGGAATTATTTTGGGGTCTAATGAACTGGATAGAGTAGCTTACGCTGGGATGCACGCTTTAATAGCGGCCTCGCTTGATAATGAAGTCGTAATTTTTGCCACAATGGATGGAGTTAAGGCTTTCCTTAAAGATCCTGAGTTGAAAGTTAGCGGAGAAACGTCAAAGGTGATAAAGGAACAAGGGGAGAACGTTTTCGAACATTTCAAGAAGGCTAAGAAGTCCGGAAAACTGAAGATCTTAGCCTGTTCATACGCAAGTAAGATCCACGGCCTGGATAAGGACAAGTACAGTGATCTCGTAGATGACATAGTCGGTATAACGTCGTTTTCCCTTGAAGTTGAAGGAAGCCAAATAATAACAGTATGGTGAGAGATTGACAGTTGAATTAAATCTAGATAAGATATTTACTAAATTAGATGAGAAGAAATTAGACGAACTAGCGAACCTTGTGGACCACCTCTCCACTTTGAACGAAGTGCTAGAAAAGGTAGCTCGGCTGAAAGAGAGCGGTGCACTAGATGTTTTGATAAACTTCAGTTATGGAGCTAAATCGTTAAGGGATGCCCTTAACGATGACGCGATTCAAAGTATAGCTGATATGCTATCAGGTCTAACGTTACTTGCTGGAAATATGAAAGGGAAGCAAAGCGACATAGAGCAGGTTCTAGATAACTTGGATGGGTTAAGGGACCTATTACTTCGTCTAAAGGCACTTAGAGACAGTGGAACGTTAGACGTATTAGTGAACATGTCCTACGCTCTCAAGTCACTTAGAGATGCTCTGAACGACGACGCGATAACTAACCTAGGTAGCACCTTGAGTAACTTGATGGAAATACTCAGCTCAATGAACCCTAAGTCCACTGACGGACTCAAGGAGATCATAGCTAAAGCTCCTGAGTTGAATGAAATATTGAACAGGTTGACGGAGCTTAAGAACAGTGGAACGTTAGACGTATTAGTGAACATGTCCTACGCTCTCAAGTCACTTAGAGATGCTCTGAACGACGACGCGATAACTAACCTAGCTACAACCCTTTCGTTAGTCTTAGAGTTCTTACCTAAAGGTTTAGAGTTCCTTAATAAGATCATGAGTCCTCCCTTGAGCTCCTTACTAGAAGTTTGGTCTGGAGAAGAAGTTAAGAAAATTATGTCAAATCCAGAGAATATAACACTTGGTAAATTAATAAGCTCGATGAAAGACCCGGACGTCCAAAGGGGTCTCGGGGTTATGATAGCTGCACTGAAAGTAATAGGAAAGAATTACAAACCATAATTTTTTACTTATAAAAATAAAGTCCCTTAAAATAGAGGACGCATTTCTTCCCTTGTTCCCTCAAAATTTAGAGGGGTGGCTAGCCTAGGTAATACGCAGGCTAACAATTTGCAATTTTCTTCTCCTGAAGTTATACTGCACTCATACAATCCGTAATTTGTTGGACAAGTGGATGTTTGTTTTATAGTGAAATAGGTTTTCATTAGTATGTTTAAGCAATTTAAGTATTTAAATATATGTGTTCTAATTTGATTAATTCTCCCCAACATAGTGAGCTAATTTTTATTTCGTCAGGATGAAGATCCCTGTCGACTATTTTTTACCTTTTAGCGAGAAGTTAAATTGATTATTTAACCTCATGTTACAAGTGGTTCTTATGATAGATGTTAATGGTCTGTCTAAGGTTTACAAAGACGGAACGGTAGCATTAGACTCTGTGTCTTTTAGCTCCTCAGCCAAGGTTCTCTCAGTCCTTGGTAGAAACGGAGCTGGTAAGACCACGATGATGAGAATACTCTCTACTCAGTTACTTCCTTCGTCTGGAAGCGCTAGGATATTAGGTATAGATGTGGTCAAGGAGGCTAAGAAACTTCGATCTCTCATAGTTTCTATTCCTCAGGAGGCTAAGCCGATAGGTTTCGCTAGCCCCCTTGAGCACATAACCATGTTTTTGACAGCGAGGGGTATGTCCATATCCACGTCCCTAGAGGAGGCCAGAAGAGCACTTAAAGAGATAGGCCTATGGGAAGTTAGAGATAAGCCTTGTGATGACCTTTCAGGTGGAATGAAAAGGAAGGTGTTCGTGGCTATGGCCTTAGCCTCTAATGCGGAAATAATATTCCTAGATGAACCTACAACAGGTTTAGATCCCATTTCAAGGTTAGAGGTTTGGTCAATAATAAGGAATATCTCTTCTAGAGTTATATTAACTACTCATTACATGGAGGAAGCAGAGGAGCTCTCTGACGATATTGTAATGTTAGGTAAGGGAAGAGTTATAGCGAAAGGCAGTAAGGAGGATCTCCTGGCTCCCCTAAAGGGAAAAGTTAGAGTTGAAGGGGTGGGAGAGAAGATAATAGGAAAGACTCAAATTTCCTATCTGGACGAAAATAGGGCGAAGGAAGTCATAGGAAAAGCCATTATTAAACCGGTTTCCCTTGAGGACTTGTTCATACTTTATGGAGAGGTTGGAAATTGAACCTTAAGTTCGTATTAACCTTCGCCTGGTTTTACGGCTACTCCTTTTTGAAAAGAGGATTCACTTACGTTTTTAGCTATTTGATAACCCCGCTATCGATACTCTTCCTGGTCTACGTACTCTCTAGGGGATTACTTCTCCCTTACGCGGTCGTAGGAGGTTTGATCTCCGTTATAGTAACTAACTCAATCATTAGTTTGTCGGACGTCGTCATGCTAAGAAAGGAGATGAAATTACATGACATGCTTGTTGCCACTAAGATAGGTCCCCTTGAGTACATGCTAGGTTTGGCTAGTGCAAACCTCATCTTCTCATCAGTTGGAGTCGTCGCTTACTTAGCTCTAGGTCTGTGGTTACATATACTAAGTCCTGTTACGGCTTTCCTTAGCTTGATGGTGTCGATTTATCTTAACTACTCAATGACGGGGTTAGGATTCATCATAGGGACTCTAATACCATACACGAGGCACTCTTGGGCTGTATCAGGGGTTTTAGGAACGATCCTAACGATATTGCCACCAATATATTACCCCTTTACCGAGCTTCAAGGTTCAGTGAAGTACCTCTCCTTGATTATCCCATCTACCCCAGCCTCAATAGTTGAACAAGGGTTGACTGGACTCTCCCCTTTCTATTTGCTCTCTGTTGTTCTATTTTTAGTAGAATGTCCCTTCTTTCTATTTCTAGCAATAAAGCTAGCCAAGTGGAGGGAGAACTAATTAAATTTTGTCTTAACTTTGATATTAACCCTATAACCTCTCCCCTCCTTCGACACTTTGTACTGCAGTTGATAGCCGTTGCACTCCCTTGTGACTTCCATGTTGTTTTCATCTATGACGTTGTATGAGGGATCCCCACAGCCGTTAGTTAAAGAGCTCAATCTCTGCTCTATCTCCTCGTTATTGTTGGCGTAAAACTCCATTTCCGCTCCATCAGGGGTAACAACTGAGATCGCAGTTCTACCTGATACGACGTACGACACTAACGCGCTAACTGCTATCCCCACAATTGAAAATATTATTGAAAGGATCGGTAGGAGGTTACCTAAGAGGGGAACAGTAAGAACTTTGAAAGCTAGGTAGACATACAGAGAGGAAGCGATAAGTGAGGCAATAAAAGAAGATGCAATGGCGCTGTCCCTTCTCCTCTCCGAGAAGCCCGTAACAGCACCTACTATCACTCCGTCAATAATAGGCACCCACCATATAGCTAAAGCTAAAGGTATTGAGTACTTTAGTGATTTCATATTATAACTGTCCTAGAAGTAAGTTATAACTTATTAATACAAAAAAGTTACGTTGATATACCCACTATGTTATCAAGCTCCTTGAGCAATTTGTCTTCAACGTGAGAGTTCCATAGCATCTCTGGTACGTCCACAACTAAGAACAGCTCTGATAGCAAAATGACTTCCACTGCGGTTACCGCCAAATTCTGTAACCATTTGCCTACTCCTGCTGTCACCTTTATCCCCTCCTGGTTCTTTTCAAAAGTGAAAGTTAACGCTCTGTCTGCGGCTATCACATCTCTTAATATACCTCCCTTTTGTGCTTGAATTACTGCCTTATCCCCTTCAACTTTAGATTGAACTTTCCATCCGTCCATCTGAAGGTATTGTACGAATTTGTTTACAATCTCCTGTAAATCACCATTTACTTTATACATTTTTTCCTTCTTAAAGAGTCCCATATAACATTAACTACATGTTGGTTTAAAAACTTTTTCCAAAGTCATATTATTTACGTAAAGATTCTAAAATCAATTTTATAGTAAGTATATAAAACTTTCTAGATAGAGGAAAATATTCGCTCAGAGAAAGATAGTGTGTTACAATGAAATATGGAGCTCGTAGAAGCTCTCGTTAATAAATTGATGAAGTTCTGTGGTCTTAAAAGGTTAAGTACTTCTTTTCAATGTAATCTAATAGTCTCTTGGGATCGTAAACCTCCCCGAATGCCTTAGTTAGAAGAATCTTAGGAGGATAAACTGCACCGAACTTACATATTCTGTCCGCCAGGAAAGATCTGATCGATTTAAAGTCTTTAGACTTAATCCTTAGCGGTAGATCACTTATAAACCCTGCTATAGTAGCCGCTAAAATGTTTCCAAGGGTGTAAGTCGGAAAGTATCCGAAACTGCCCTGGGACCAATGTATGTCCTGTAGCACCCCCTCGCTGACGTTTTTAGGCCTCAATCCAAGGTATTTATCCATAAAATCGTCCCATATTGAAGGGAGATCGCTCACGGATATCTTTCCAGAGATCAGGTCCTTCTCTATCTCATATCTTAGAGCAACATGAAAATTATATGTAACTTCATCAGCGTCCACTCTTATCAGGCCTGGGCTTACTAAGTTGAAGTACCTGTATAGGGACTCTTCATCTTCAGTAATGTTTAGTTTAGATTTAATCATTGGATAAATTAGCTTAGTGAACTCTCTACTCCTCCCCACGATGTTCTCCCAAAATCTAGATTGGGACTCGTGAATTCCCGTTGAAGCTCCCGTAGCAACTGGAGTCATCTCATATGAAGGGTCTATCATAAGCTCGTACATAGCGTGTCCAGACTCATGTACAACTGAAAAAATGGTGCTTCTGAAGTCTATACCCTCATATCGCGTGGTTATTCGGACGTCTTTTGAAGATATCCTTATTGTGAAAGGATGTGCAGAAACGTCCATCCTAAATGAAGTTGATGGCATTTCAAGCAACTTCAATATCTCACGGTTTACATCCTCCATAACGCCCCTTTCGTAAGGTAGTTTAGTTAAAGGGTGAGGAGATGTGAAGTACCCCTCTGAGCTTATCTTATCTAAGTCCCTCTTAAGTCCCGGAAGGAGAGATGAAAAAATGTTATCCAAGTCCTTTACTGTAATACCCTCCTCATAAAGGTCAACTAACGCGTTGTACGGATGCCCTTCATACCCTAACCTCTCAGCTATCTGTCTCTCAAGTTCTACAACTTTCTCTAAGTAAGGCTTGAACGAGGCGAAGTCTCCCCTCCTCTTTGATTCTCGCCACACTACTGCACTTTGGGAAGTAAGTCTTTCTAACTCTTCTGTGATCTCCTTTGGAACCGCAGTGTAATACCTTATTGATCTCTTGAGTAGTCTGAGTACTCCCCTTCCTAAATCGTCCAGGTCCTCCTCCCTTATAGAGTTAACTTCTTCCTTGAGATTCATAATCAGGTCTCTGACCAGAGTCGAAAGTTGGGCATAGGCCTCTCCTCTAAGCGTTGCGTCATCTTCAGGCATGTAAGTCTCAATGTCCCAAGCTAGAAGGGATTGAGAGTAGTTAAGCGCCCAAACTTTCTTGTATCTTTGAAGAATGTCTTGCAACATGATATTGAGGTGGGGCCCTGAGATAATAAGGGTTTTTTGTATGAAAGAGGTAAAGGTTTGCATAACTTAGATTAGCCGTACTCTAATCTCTTTATTGGTGTGGGTATAAAGCCGGACCTTGAAACGAAGTCAGTAACTTCGCCTTGCTTTAATTTCGCTATAACTACCTTGCCTAAAATCCCTCCTAAATCGACCTCATCCCCTGGATTCCCATCCAAAGGAATGATCCTAACCCCCAATATCTTTCCCAGGATTAAGCCTATGGATAGTACGTCTAGGATCAGAGCAGTAACCTTGTCTTTGGGCTCCTTTTTGCTTACACCAACCATGTCTATACCGCTGTTGCACACAACTGACATGGCCACCAAGTCGTTAATCTCCAAGTAACCTTGTTTCATCCTTGTCGCCATGATCGAGTCTTCACTTACGGGAATGAAGGCGCTACTTAGACCACCGACTAGATTGGTCGCCATTGAACCGCCTTTCTTTACCGCGTCCATCAATAGGGCTAAGGCGGTAATGGAACCGTGACTTCCCACCTTTAACACCCCCATACTCTCAATTATCTCAGCCACACTGTCACCCACTGTGGGTGAGGGAGCCAACGATAGGTCTACCGAGCCCATAGGAACTCCAAGCTCCTCAGAAACTGTGCGACCAACTAACTCTCCTAACCTGGTAACCTTGAACGATGCCTTCTTAACTAACTCATAAAGCTCTTGAAAGCTTGAAGGTTTGGCTCTCCTTATTACACCAGTTATCACACCGGGACCGCTAACTGCTATGTTGATCAAAGAGTTTGGAACTCCTCTTCCATGATGGGCTGAGGGAACGAACGGGGAATCCTGTGGAGAGTTGGCCATAATGGCCACCCTAGCTGAGGCGTTAGGGGTCATATTCATAATTTGATCCGTAAACAGCTTCACCGCGTCGATGTTAAGCCCCTCTTGGGTGGAGGCTGCGTTTAACATTCCTGAAAGTCTAGATGTGGAGTTGAAAGTCTTCGAGAAGCTTTCGAGTAAAACGTACGTTCCTCTACTTAACCCACGATCCGCATAGCCTGAGAAACCACCTATGTAATCTATCCCAGATCTTAACGCTAGATCGTCCATTATTCCCCCCAATTTTATGGCGTGATTGACGTCTGGATAAGCCTCAAGGAAATATTGAACCGGAGAAACGGAAACTCTCTTAGTTACTATTCTTACGCCTAACTTATCTTGAACGTAATCAACTACCTCCGAGAAACGCGAGAAGATCCCGTCTAATGAAAGCAGTTTAGAGTAGGCTCTGTCCGGGTTATCAGATAACGCGAACAGCGTGTTTACGCTTAACGTTACAGATCTGATGTCCAGGTCCTCATGTGTAAGCATGTTAATGACTTCTGTTATCTCCTCTGCCGTATACTTCATTTATATCCTCTCCATGTACTTAAATACTTCCCCATGAAACACAAGAACCTCAACTCCTAACTCCTTTCCCCTCTTTTGTAACTCCCCGCGCAGCTTTCCTATTGAAACGTTTGACGTGTCTAGATCCACTACCATGATCATGGCGAACACTCCTCTTAGCACGGTTTGAGAGATGTCGACTATGTTCACGTTATTCTCAGCTAATTTTGAAGATATTCCAGCTACTATACCAGGCTTATCAGCCCCTACAACCACTACCACTGCAGATTCCATAATCACGAAACCGAGTCACAGATATTTATAAACGGTTATATTTTTTCATCTGGTGTTACCGTTCATTGAGTCTTTTCACCCACTCAAGAACTATCCTTTCAATTTTATTATATAAATGCTTAGGAGGGGAATGTCTCATCTCTAGAACAACTAAGTCACATCTGTTTCCACTTTCCTTTACCTTTTCGCACAAAACTTCCGAGTGGATCTTTGGTACCACCTCGTCTTTTTCACCGTGGATTAAAAGCACGTTTCTCAGATCCTTAGCGTAAGTTATGGGTGAGGTCTCTATTAATCTCTCATTCGGAAACGTAGAGAGATACTTGTAGAGCTTTCCTTGCTCACTCTCCGTTGGAAACTTAGATAAATGTTCCAACTGAAGTAGCCTATCTGTAGGAGCCGAGACAGCTATAACAGGTAATCCTTTCTTGGCTCCGGCCAAAAGAGCTACAGTACCTCCCCTAGAGTGACCAGCTATCAAATCGAATTCCTTACTTAGTACGATCCTCAAGCCTTCCTCTACGTCGTAATCAAAGTCTGGCGTATCGACCTGCCCAAAAGTCCTAAGTGGATTAGATAGCCACTCCACCTTGTGAGGAGATGATCCTTTCCCGTGAAGCACTATAGATTTCATGAAAGGAAATCTAGAGAACTCACTTATATTATCTAAGATCGCCAGGGAGGAGAGATTTTTAAGCACGTTATCCATATCATCGTTGTGTTATCTAAGCAATATATCGGTTTAATTATGTTGATAGTCTTTTGGGGATCGGCTTTCCCAATAATCAAGCTTACCTTGATTTTCATGTCACCCCTTGTAATCGCCTTAATTAGGGTTGTGGTAGGGGGTACCATTTTATACCTTTACGTTAGGAAGTTAGAGTATGGAGTTAAGGAGTCTATCTCTGCCTTACTTAACATAGGGATTTTCTTGATCCTCCTAAATCTAGGGATTCAATACGCTTCCAACCCTGGGCTAGCTTCAACCTTAATTTACACTCAACCAGTCTTTGTTCTGGTCCTATCAAGTTTAATCCTAAAGGAGAAATTGAATGCGTTACAAGTTCTCGGAACATTAGTAGCTTTTCTAGGAGTCCTGAGCACGGTAGGAATCACAGGGTTCAACATAGGTAGTTTGATAGCCCTATTGGGAGGTTTCATATGGGCTTTAGGCACACTCTACTATCGTATATACTTAAGGGAGAAAGACGTGTTGGCGTTAAACTCTTACATGTCACTTTTCTCTACATTGTTTATTTTGCCTATTTCCTTAACGGATTTCAGGATAGATCCTAGCATTGAGGGGATTGGACTAGCTCTCCTAGTTTCCATCACGTCTCAAGCCTTAGGGTTCATCCTGTGGTTTAATGCGGTTAAGTCTATAGGGCCTATAAAGGCTAGCACGTTCGTGTTACTGGTTCCTGTGTCTTCATACTTTTTCTCGTACTTGATCTTGAACGAAGTTCCAACCATATCTGAAGTGGTAGGATCTGCAGTGACTCTACTTGGTGTGTTCTTAACTTTCTTACCGGGAGTGTTAATTAAGAAGGCATAAAGAGAATTCGTTATCTCCTTAAGATTACTGTTTAAAAACGATCTATGAAACTCCACACCTTTTCCTGGTTACCTAAAGAAGTTATCAATATGCGGACTTAATACACTAGCTATCTCAGATTACTTATCCAGCCGCTACTTCTAGGTCGTTATTCTGCGGGTGAACGTTAACACAACTTTGAAGCCATCTTAAAACATCTGTAGTAAAGTTGATTAACAAGGTCAGGTAGTCACATGTAGCAAAACTAACCCTTATACTTGTGATCGTCAAAGATCAAATGGAGAGCGACTCGGCTTCTACATTTTAGGTCCTTTAACCAGAGTTGTGACCAGTTTCCTGATCTCAAACAAAGTATGAGTGCTTAAATTAGTTAACACTCCTCTTGATTACCAGGACTAAAAGTCAGGCCTATCTATCCATCAGTAAGGGTTTCAATATAGAGATGTTAAATATTAGTAAAAATGAAAATAATTTAGTATTTAACCAAAGTCCTCCAGATACAGGGATGAGGACTCAGAAGGGAATTTAAAGTCCTAATTGCAAATGCAGGACTAAGAATGTGTAGCGATGAGTTTCCCGTAAACATAGGTGAGCCTTAAAGGTGGCTAACAGCCACAAGAACTTGATGTTATACTTAGTTCAGAATCTTGATGAGACCGTTCTATTTTCAATTTTAACGATGGATATTCTGCACTTTTCAAATATCTTTTAAGAGTTTATAATCATCTAGTGCATTAAGTCCTTTAGACTTATTGAAAATATTCAAAGCTATAGTTAACTTTACAAAATGGTTACTGGAAAATGTAGATTACCCGTATCTGAAGCTTACTCCACCCTCTGGGAACTTGAAACTTATCGCATCAAACGGACAGGCCACTAGTGCAGCTCCACACTCAAGACATCTCTCATAGTGTACTTCTATCACATCCCCAGATCGTTCGTAAGTGCCGGCTGGACACACTTTTATACAAGGCTTCTCCTTGCATGTTCTACATATGTCCAGGTTTACCTTTATGTGAGATTCTCTATCGACCCTGTATTTGTTTAATGATAACCTCTTAAGTAGATCCACGTTATAGCACCTCCATTAAATCTTTCACCGTTTCCGTTAGGGTTAGATCCCTTTTTTTGATCTCCTCAATTAAAACGTTAAGTAATCTCTGTCTATTTCCTGAAACTGTGAACATCCTTGATAAAACGCTGCAAAGGATTTCAGGATATGCATTGAATAGCCTTTCGTTGTTCATTAGACTAAACGCCCTTCTTGCAATAATCATGTCTTTCATTACGAAGGAGTCGTTAAGCATTTCCTCATATACCTGAGTTTTAGTCGGATCTCCCTGATCTAAAATCTTCTTAGCGGCCCTACCTGCTATCATTCCGGAGCCTATGGCCAAGTCCATCCCTCTTATTACGAAACCGTCATTTATCAATAGGCCTGCAGCATCTCCCGTTATCAAGAGGTTAGGCGCGTAAACTGGAGGGAGTTTATCGTATCCATAGTATGGAATAAGGTGAGCTGAGTATTCAAGTATGTCACCCTCTATCCCTAGCTTCTCTCTCACTAGCTCAACTAGATCTCTAGCTAACACTCTTTCACTTTGTAAAGAGTTAACCTTTACTGTCGCCCCCAATGATATGGTGTCTTTATTTACATAACTGAACGCCCCGCCTAGTAACCCATCAACGAATCCTACTAGGACCTTAGCCTCTCCTTCGTCAGATATAACGTCAGGTTTTATCACCTCCTTTACCCCTAGCATAAGCGAATCGGGCGACAGGTTTCTTAGCCCTAGATACCTCGAAACTCCTGCAGTAACGCCATCAGCCTCTATAACTATCTTAGCCCTCAGGTCACCTCGATTCGTCCTTAGTGTTATCCCGTTATCTCTCATTGCTCCACTCACTAGGGTCTCGTACGAGATAATTACCCCCTCTTCCTCAGCCTTCTTCGCCAACCATGGATCAAACTTAGCCCTTAGAACAGAGTAGCTATTCCTGGACTCTGGATCACTGAAGGAGAACGTTACTCTCCTAGTTCCGCATGATATCACGTACGTTTCCTTTGTAATAGGTTTCTCAAACGGGGCATCTTCAATATTTACCAGCTCCTTAAGCGCGTGAACGTACATCCTCCCTCCACTAACGTTCTTAGCTCCTGAATACTCTCCTCTCTCGAGAACTAGAGTGGACAGCCCCTCTCTGTTAGCCTGTATAGCGGCAGATAGTCCAGCTAGACCCCCTCCAACCACTATAACGTCTGCGTCATAACTCATTTTGACAGCCTCTTAGTCATAATCTTACAGAACTCTATCGCATCCCCTACAACGAGATAATCACAATTCTCAGATATTGGAGCGTTCTTGTCCTTATTTACCGCAACTATTATCTTGGAATCCCTTATTCCCGCTATGTGCTGGGGTTGGCCTGAAATTCCTAGAGCTAGGTAAAGTTGAGGTTTAACCTTATTTCCAGATAAACCAATTTGTCTATCCTCAGGCAGCCAACCCATCTCCGCAGTAACGGGCCTACTTCCTCCTACAGCTCCTTTTAAGACTGATGCGAGCTCCTCAGCGTACTTAACGTTTTCCTTTGAACCCATACCTCTGCCAACCGAGACGATAATTTTCGCCTTATCTAGACTAACCGTCTGCTGAACTGCTTTCCTTTCCTTAAGTATAACGTTAGAATTGGTAAGAGTGACTTTTTCTATCAGAGTGTTAAACGTCTTTGGCTCAAGAGTGTTCTTTTGAATAGTTATTACGGAAGGTAACTTTAACCTTATAGTTGCTATTCCAACTCCGCTGTAAACCGGTCTCTTCACTATAAGGCCATCGTTGTCCAATCTAACGTCGAAAACGTCTGAGGCAACTGAACTTTTCATCTTGCCAGCGAGCGAGAAGGCGAACGTTTTATCTCTCTTTGTTCCTCCCGCTATCACTAGGTTAGGGTTTATCTTAAAAGCTACATCCACAAGGGAGAGCTCCCAGAACCCATCTAATTTAGGCAGATAAAGCTTCTTCACGTATGAACTCTCCGAAGGGTGAATCCCCTCTACGTCATCAGATAGCTTTTGGGCTAGAGCTGAAGCTGAGCGGAAGTACTCAGGATCCTCAGACACGACTAATATCTTCATAATACACCGTCTCCCTTAAGGTAGTTTATCAATTGATCTATAGCTTGTTCCATAGGTTTCTCAATTACTATCCTCTTCCTTGAAACCGAATAGGGCGTCAACTCAATAATCTCAGATAAAGGCCTAGCAGAGGTGTTCACTTGTGTCACAGGTTTCTTCGCTGATTCCATAATCTGCTTGACTGAGGGGGTCCTAGGAGTGTTTATTTCACCCGTAACCGATATGACAACTGGAAGAGGAGCCTCC
Source organism: Metallosphaera cuprina Ar-4 (assembly GCF_000204925.1). Lineage (NCBI taxonomy): Archaea > Thermoproteati > Thermoproteota > Thermoprotei > Sulfolobales > Sulfolobaceae > Metallosphaera > Metallosphaera cuprina. The sequence continues at coordinate 1,588,554 of NC_015435.1, forward strand.
ACAATCTCTACGTCTCCAACACTTCTTTCAGCCGTTATCTTATCCCCATTAATCGAGATTGATCTAACGTATGAGATTGCATTAAATCCTAACTGTTGCGCCAAGTAGAGAGGTAAGGCCGAAGTACTACTGTCAGTGGTTGTCTCAGCAGTTATTACGAGATTTGGTGACCTGTTCTTTATGGCCTCAGCAATCGCCTCTGCGGTGGCCGGAACGTCTAAGTAACCTGAATTAACTGCAATTACTTCATCTAGTCCCATGGATAGTGCGTCCCTTATGCTTTTTCTGTCCGTGTTCCCGACTGTTATACCTATAGCCTTCCATCCCGTTTTCTCCTTCACCCTCACGGCCTCCTCTATTGCGTTCTTATCATAAGTGCTCACCTTCAGCTGTACATTGGTATCAATTTTGCCTCCCACAACCCTTATTGAGGTGTCATCTGGGACTACTTTAAAACATGCAACTACTGACATTACCATAATATTAGTAGAGATACATAAATTAGTATCTCCAAATTTTAACTACTTAATAGTTATTTAGTAGTCTAAAGAACGCAATGATGAATATGTAAAGGTCAAAATCGTAGGTTCTCACATCTTAAAGCTACTCAACTAGAATGAGGCCTTTTCTCTGTTTGGATAAGGTTTTTAACGTCGTATTAAGTTTCTTTGAAAAATATTATAAAATATTATTTTTCCTTTTTCATTTATTTCTTTTAGTATTTTGTGTCTAGGCATTCCTTCTAGTATTGTTTTCCATACTCAGTTGTTTGTGTGAATTGTCTACTTAGCATAAATTTTTTGAATGTTTCTATGGATTCCCATTCTGAATACACTAAATATTCGCGGTTATCATTAACGTTTTTATAGAGTTTAGCATCGTTGAATCCCTCTACATTGTTTGAATGTTAATACTTGTGTGAAGATTTTTTCAAATTCTTCTTCATACCCCGGTTTTACTTTGTAATATAATCCTACATTTATCATTAAATAACAATTTGAAGGGCTCTGGTTAATAGATCTAACTATTTTTATCGATATAATTAGAAATATAAAAACAGAAAGTTTCTAATTTTTGACTAAATTTAATATATTAATGATATGAAGTGACTCAAGTAATTAAGATTTTGATGAAGTGATAATTATTCTCTACTTAAGGTCGAGATGTTTAAGTCAGGGCAACTAGCCTTACCTTTTGAAGTTAATTCAGTAAAGCCCAATCCTAAAATATTTGGTTTTGCTATAATGAGGGTTGGTTATCCTGCTGTGCATATCGGTGATATTTATGACTTGGACTATATTGGTGCTAAGAGGGGTTATGTGGATCCTATACTTCTTGATAGGTATGATTTTTTATCCAGAGGTTAAGGGATAGGGTTAAAAATTTAAAAGAAGCATTGAGGAAGATTGAGGAATTAAATGAATGATTAAATATTCTTCTTTATACTAAATTGTTAGGATCAATTCTCTTAATTCCTGGGATTTTATCATAAATGTGGTCAGTTGATATAATTGTTTTTTGCTTGTCATAAAGTAGGCAAGTTGCAGCGTGATATGTATCAAAGATCGATGTGAGTTTATATTGAGCCATTAATGCCAATGCTAAAAGGTCAGTCTCAATTGTAGTTGGTACCCATTCAATATTTGGTATTGTAGTTAATGCGCCTATTTTGTTTAATACGTCATTTATAGGAAGGTTCATGTTTTTTAAAACATAATATATTTCATGGATAGTTTCTCTGCTAGCTATTACATTAAGCTTGCCTTTAACGATTTTTGAAAGAACCCTTTCTGATATTTCCTTTAATCTGTCTTCAGTCTTAAGATGAGCTATCAAAATATCACTTTCAATTAACATTAAAATTCACTGTCTCCTCTTAGCTCTCTCTAAGGCGTCTTTTTCAGCCTCTTTTTCAGCTAATTCTTTCAATTCCTTTACGCTTAAATCAGTTTTAATAATATCGGCTGTTGCAGCTAATGGATCTTTAGGTACTGGTATTCCTACGAAAAACGTTTCTGTATCAATAACTATAACTGAGCTGGCATTAGCTAACTTCTTAGGTAATTTTATCCTACCTCTATCATCAACTTTAACCACATATCCCATAGTATCATATTATTTCCCACAATATAATAGTTTTTCCCCATTTGAAAAACCGTTTAATCTTCTTCTATTTAGGTAAATCTCAGTTAATGATCTCTACAATTCTTTGAAATTCATAAAAGATTTTCGTTTTTAATACGCTTTTGCACATATGATTAGCATTATTATTCCTACTAATATGCTAAACCATTTACTACTGGATTATCGTAGCTGAAATGTGCTATTGCCGTTCTTTTTCATTTTTCATTTTTCTTTACAAATATTCCTGCTTGAGTGAAAGCGTCTAAAAGCGGGTGGGATGGTCCTACATACCATCCATAATTAGAGGAATTAAGTAGTAGTAATGATATTCATAAGTTTATAGTATCCATTTCCTATACCATGGCGTGGACCAATAAAACGTACAATTCTTTAATAGCCAACATGTTCATAGAAGGTCTACAGGTTCAGGGATACACTGTAATAGCTCCGTTTACCGCTAATATCTCACCCTCGTCTATAGACCTTGGGAAACCATTACCTGGAGTTTTTATGGAATATTTCCAGCCCGTTCAAATCTCGATGTATCCGCTCTATCAGAGAGACTACCAAGTCTACATCATGGTCGTGGTCTATCAATTCGTTCAGCCAGGTACAATAGCTCAAGCTTAAAAGAAAGATTTTTATTTAATTTTCTAACAAAAATTTAAAGTATATAACTTGCTAGATTCTCGAGAGAAGACGTGTTCGGGAGACTCTCAGAGCTCCCCACATAAGATATTTGAACTAAATGAGATCCACTAACCATATAAACTATCTCCACTTGACCCAATGAGTAGACAGAGACCCACACATTATTAACCAACTGAGGAGCTACAGGAGAGACTGAGTTAAGATAATTAAGAGCGCTTTGACTTGAAGGGAAGTAAGCCTGAAATATCACAAGCGTATCTCCCTGGTTATCGCTCATGTTCGAGTATGAGATAACATCCGAGCCGAAGCTTTGCAGAAAAGGAGTTGGAGCGCTATCCGCCACACCTTTATAGGAGCTCTGAACTACCCAGTTTAAACCAGTATAATGGTCTATAACCGATAGAGATGGAACTTGAGGGATCTGAGCCGATGGATTTCCTCCCAGAAATCCTAAAGAGAGAGCACCAGCGATTAGGATTATCGCTATTACCTCTCCTACTCTAAGACCTGAGTTCAAACTTTTTCACCATTATTATATCAATTAACAAAAATAGGGTAATAAACTTTATGTTAAGATGAACATATTAGTGTACTAATATGTTTTTTAATGATTTTTTTACTATATATCACTGAAGTTAAACATATGTAACTTTTAATATTAAACTATGATGATATCTTATGATTCAAAGATTACTCGTGCCGATCTTAAGCGGGCTAGGACTCATGGATATCCTAACCACTTTTATAGGAATTGAGAACGGTTACGCCGAGCAAAACGCTTTCTTACATACTTTCCAGGGAAATCCGTTCTTGTTTGTGTTAGTAATGGCTGGTCTTAAGGTCGTGGCTATAATAGGGTCTGCCTTCCTCATAAAGAGATCAGTACTCTTACCTAGTTTAGTATTAATAGGGCTCTTCGCTTTGGCAGACATATCTAACATCCTTACCTTGATCTAATCTCTTTTTAGCAGCCATCTTTTTAGTTAGGTTATAATATGACGAACTAAGTAATCTTTGAGAAAGTAACTAATTCTATAAATACTATATATAAAAGTTTACAGCTAACTCAACTACTTTAATAAAAGTATCTATTAAAAATGAGGTGCAAAATAAATATTGCCCAACCTACTTCGCCCAGTCTTATAAATGCGTTTGCCCTTCTAATAACAACGTTTTTAACGCGTCCATATAATTTTTCATGTGAACGTTAAACTTATTATAATTTCAATCTTATTAGCAGTTTCGTTTATTAATCCTTTCGTTGAGAGGTTGGAGTTTGAATCCCCAGTTCTTTATATGTTATCGCACTACGCTTTGATTGCCTCCGGTTCCTTATTAGGATATACGTTACTAAGATCGGCTTGGTATAACCTGGTTTTAGGCATCTTACCTATAACCTTCTGGCATCTACCAGTACCTTTCTCGTTGGGAGCTTCATTTATTCAATTCAGGATTCTTTTAGAGATATCAATATTTCTAGGTGGGTTTTTGTTAGGTTCGGCTTTACACAGCGTAGCACAGTGGGTAAAGGTTACGTTATTTGCCCTCTACATGATAGGTGATACTGTGCTAAGCATCTTGTTCGTAATCGCAAGTCCCCTATATAGCAATAGAAATGGGGTCTCTCCTTATCCACCTGACTCTTTACCTCTGGCTGGGATCTCTATGATAGTCGTAATGAACTTGATATTAGCTGGTGTTATTTACATTTCCTTTAAGACCTTACTTGAAGGAAAACTCTAGGTTCTCTCTACATAAGAAACAAATATCCTCATAACAATGAAAAACGCAACTAAGTTCATGAAGAGAAACATGAACATCCCAGCATCCTTTATCTGCCACGTCTGAAAAGGTGATAGAGGATAGGAGTAATTAGGATCCCCGATCATGAAAGCTATAGATAACGACGTATCGCCTATCATCCATCCGCCTAACAGAGAGTAAGCGTACCTATCCCAGCCGAAAGATAGGGAAGAGCCAATTAGATAACCAGAGGAGAATAGAGCTAGTTCCAAGACTATCCTTAATATCTCATAGTATGCAGAGGCATCAAAAACGGTTGGCGTGTGAACTAAAACGGCTATAGCTGAACCTACGATCGTCCTTATCAATCTATGCTTCAAGCTTCTAAAAGATAGACCTAACCAAAACCCTAACGCGAAGAGGACATAGTGAGAGGCCATGAAAGCTGTAGCGTTCTCTCCGTAAACTCGCTCAAACACTGGATTTAGCAAAATAAATGTGAAAAGAAATATAAGGAAAAGTTTTACCCTTCTCATAAACTCACGGATGATATATCGGTAACTGCAAATAGAACATCGTAAACACTATTACCCATACTGCGTCAACAAAGTGCCAGTAGAAAGAGGAGGCCGTCGACAGTTGGAAGGGTATCGTTATCCTAGTCCTGAGCAGGGTTATAGCCCAAATAACTAAGCCCATAATCACGTGAAAAGCGTGCAAGGACACAATAGTGAAGAAGAAGGCAGTGTAGACGTCATATTGAGGAGAGAACTTAACTATGTGAGTGAACTCGTAGAGTTGTCCCATGAGGAACGAGAAACCCATTACTGCTGTCAGAACCCCAAAATACTTGAACGCTCTCATCCTGCCTTTCATGAAGTTATGGTAAGCAAGATGTGCGGGTATAGAGCTAGATAACAAAATAACTGTCATGATTAAAGGTAATGGATACCAATCCACCGCCAACCTTGGTAAAGTTGCAACAGTAGGAGTTTCATTTATGTCATATATGTACCCCCCGATAAAGCTTCCAAACAAGAATATCTCCGCAATTATGAAGAAAAGGACGGGAGTTTTAGCTTTTCTAGATATCTCTAGCCCGGTCTGTTGTGTTACTGGGTTATCTACGCCTCCCAACGAGGCTTCCGCTGTGCTCGGAGGGGAGGAGCTCAAAACCTTTCCTAAACCCATGTTTCCAAATCCAGAGACGGGCCTTGGTTGCCTGAAGTAATCGTTATATAGCCACGCCATCCCAACACCTATAAACGTTAGGACCATGAGGATACCAGGAGTGACGATCCCTGCCAACATCAGCATGAAACCTAAAGGAGGGAAGCATAATAAGAGGCCAAACACAGAGGGGAAGAAAGATCCGTGCCTGTGCTCCGGGATAGACCCGTCCATTTCCTTCCCGAAAGAAAGTGGGAGAGCTATAGGCCTTATCACAAAGTCTGGGATTCCGATCAATTGCTCCGAGTTCCAAGGATCCATGGTTCTCACTAAGGGACCTCTCAACCAAGCGTATATTAAAGTCCCGAACAATAGGAGGGCCCCTATCCCTTCCACTACACCACCAACTGTAACCAAATTTTGGAAAGGTTGATAGATAGGAGAGGGCACTACAGCGTACCTTCTAGGCATCCCTAAGACCCCATCGATGCTCATTCCGGTAGCGACAACGAAGGCTCCCACTACAATCATAAACATTGAGGTCCTAGCTAACTCATGATCAAACCATTTTCCTGTAAAATAAGGGAAATAATACACTAGACCGCTCAAGAGTCCTACTAATATTGCGAACACCATGTAGTGGAAGTGTCCTACGACCAAATACGTTCCATTAAACGCTAGATCCACTGGGATGAGCGGGAAGAAAACTCCAGTAATGCCGCCTACCAAGAAAAGTGAAATGAAGCCTATCATGCCAATCGTTAGGGCTGAGAATTTTACTTTACCGCCGTAAAACGTTATTGTCCAATTCACAACTTTCACCCCTGAAGGTATAGCTATTGCCATAGTAGTGGCGGCAGCTATCTCTCTCACTACGTCACTGTCTAGTGCAGTGAACATGTGATGCATCCAAACACCTAGAACGGATAGGAAAGCTATAGCCATGGACGAAAGAGCTAACGCCTTGTATCCGTATATTTGTCTACCCACAGCCCTTGGAAGTATCTCTCCTACTAGTCCCATTGCGGGCAACACTAATATGTAAACTTCAGGATGACCGAAGAACCAGAAGACGTTTTGCCAGAGCAATGGATTTCCACCTAAAGCTGCATTAAAGAAGGGTAAGTTCCACATTCTCTCTAAGAAGGCCATCGCTAGGCCTGCTGTAAGAGGAGGTAACGCTACCATCAATAGTATAGCTGTGGCGAAGAAGGACCAAGTGAATAAGGACATCTTAAAGAAAGGAACCTTCCTAAGCCTCAATATAGTCATTATGAAATTTATACCAGTGAGAGTGGAAGAAACTCCTGCTATCATTAGAGCTACTTCTATCAAAGTCACACCGAAACCTCCGTTAACTTGAAGGTCAGTGCTAAGAGGAGCGTACATATACCATCCTGTGTTTATGGGACCAAAGAGGGGGGCTATTATGCTCATAGTCACCGCGGGCACTAAAATCCAGAAAGACAATGCGTTCACTTTAGGCCAGTAGAGGTCTTTAGCTCCTATCATCCTAGGTATAAGGTAGTTGGCGAAACCGGTGGAAATAGGCATCACCATAAAGAAAATCATAAATATGCCGTGCAACGAGACGGCATTATAATATTCTTCTGCCCCCAAATTGTTCAAGGTCAACTGATCCCTTATAAGGGCGGCGTAAAGTGAACCGGTAATTAAGCTCACTATTCCTATAACAATATACATGATCCCTATGTCATGAGCACTAGTAGTTGTAAAGGCAATCTTTATAGTTTCCTTAAATCCAGCTCTTTTTTTCTCTTCGTCCATACTCTCATTAATTACTACTTTAACAGGAATTAATGTTTACATATATACTTTTCGTTAAGTTAGCATTAAATGCATAAAAACTAAGGAAAACTTTTATATACTTTATGATTGATATTATACTTGATCATAATTTTTTAAGAATTTCGTTGTTTAATAAAGTAAAAGGATTTAATAAGCTTAACATCTTTTTTCAAGTAAATACGTATAGAACAGATTTGAACCGCCTCAAACAAAGTCCTCAAACAATATGAAAACGGTCTCTATTACGATGTGATACTCTTGGACTATAGTTATAGTTAAGTAAGCCTTATCAGCGATGTGATCTATCGCTTAGGATTGAAAAATAATAGCCTTAATAGAAGGGGAAAGCTAAGCCCTTTGGTTGATATCTAAGCTAGATCGGCCTCAAGGTCCCTAATCTTCACGCACGTCTTAGCCATATTAGTTTCGTAAAGCTCACATTTCTTGGAACTCTTATAAAAAACATTTATAAAATGTGAAACTAGATAATCATGATAAAAATGCGAAAGGCCGTATCGCCTGTGTTTTCGTATGTGGTAGCGTTCATAGTTGCGATCGTGGTCCTCTCGGCAGCAATTATATCAATACTTCAATTCCATATGTTATCTTCTCCTTCTATGTCAAACGAAACCACCACTACTGGTCCTAGTAAGATAACTCTTCCCTTTATTTCATCTAACAAAACCGTTGTAATCAGTCTAGTTGCGCTCTCCTCAGCTACCCCTTTTAACTTCAATGGAACCTCATTCGGCCAGATGACCATTTATGTGCCTTTCGGAGATAACATAGAGATAAAGTTCACTAACCAGGAGTCGCTTCAACACAACGTTCTCTTGGTGATGAATGACACGCCTACTCCTAACGCTGCAGACTTAGCAAGTGACGGTAAAATATTACTATATGTGGGTACGTCCTCTTCAGCCTACACAATACAGGGTATATCCTCTGGACAATCTGCGATAGGATTTTTGAATGATCCTCCACAAGGTACATATTGGCTGGCCTGCGGGATATCAGGTCATGCAGAGTCTGGAATGTGGGTCAACTTGATCGTTTCACAGAACGTGAGCTCTCCATACGTTGTTGGATAAAATTTATAATGATTAATTATTTTTTATTAAAAAATAAGATATACTAATGTTTTAATAAAATAGATATAGGTCGCTTTATCGTGTAATTATTTTAGTGGAGTGTGTTGGATAGGAGAGACTTCCTTAGGTTAACATTAGTGCTAGGAGGGGTGATTGCGGTCTCACCTCTCATTACCCCAGTCCTAGATTACATGGGGTACTATTATGGTGAACTGAAGTCAATATCCCCTAAATATCTTGTAGCTAACAACTCTCAAGGCTTGGAGGGTTTTCCTAAATATAGGATAGCTAACATCAACCAGCTAAATTCTAGTTGTCCTGTTTATTTCTTTTCATATCCGCTTACAGACGAACCTTGCTTCCTAGTGGATTTTAGTAAACTAAATAACATGAAGGACGTAGAGTTCAAGAACCCCTATTATAATCAGTTCAGGATAAACGCTCAGTTCAAGAACGTAGTTGGCGTAGGACCCAAGAGATCTATATGTGCGTTCTCAGCTGTGTGTGTCCATTTGGGTTGCCAGTTACCAGCTCAAGCCCTAGTGCCCAGTTCAAGCGATCCTGGCCTTAACCCTTCTACTTCAGTCCTTCACTGCCCATGTCACGGATCTATGTATCAGCTCGATCAAGGTGGAGTCGTTGTTGGGGGACCTGCTCCAAGACCTCTTCCCATGGTCTTGCTCGAATACGACGAGAGCTCTGGAGACATATACGCTATAGGAAATAACGCTCCGTATTTCTCAGAAGCGGTACCTAGGAGAAGGCCAAAGGATAACCTGATCTATGACCCTAGGTATAGTTACTCTTTACCAACAAATCCGGCTTGCGTTAGGGTGAGTTAATGGAAGAGGAAGAGAGAACTTGGCTAGATAGGGTTTTAGAGTGGCTCGACGAGAGAACGGGCATATACGGACACACCATTAGACAAGCTCCTAGATACGCATATAGGTTAGATTTCTGGCTGGGATCCTTCGTTCTCGGCGCCTTTCTATTTGAAGTGTTGACTGGTATGCTTATAGCTTTATACTACGTACCAGCTGATCCCTACGCTTCTACAGTTTATTTAATCTCCAACGTGCCTTTGGGAGCTCTCCTTTTCAGTCTTCACAGTTGGGGGGCTTACGCGATGGTTTTCCTACTCTTAGTGCATATGACTAGGAACTTCATTGTAGGAGCGTATAGGAGGCCCAGGGAGGTGATGTGGATGGTGGGGACGCTTCTAGCTGCGCTTACCTTAACTGAGGCTTTCCTTGGGTACTCTCTACCATATAACCTGATATCGTGGACCGCAACGACAACAGGACTGAACCTTTTCACATACATGCCTTTCGGACTAAGCAACTTGATTGCAGCTTTCACACTTCTTCCTCAACTCCCTGGTATAGCTAGCGGGGTAGACCCGTTGGTGGATCGGTTCTTCATCTTCCATTGGATAGTTGGAGCTTTAATAGCGTTGGTGTTGGGTCTTCATCTTTACATTTTCGAGAAGCATGGAATAACACCTCCATTATCTAAAGAGAAGGACAGGTCGGAACTCATAGACAACTATCCTGAGAAACTGAGATATGATCCAAATTGGAAGCTACAGCCTCTCACTAGAACGTTTGGTATAATCCTTGTCACACTTTTAATGACTTTTGGGGCCATATTTTTAATAAGTTCTGCCCTCCCGTTTCAAATATCAATTGATGGTGACCAAATAAAATATATCATGCCAGAATATAATCCAGCGTTAGCGGCACAGACTCCACCTATACCAGATTGGTATTTCCTCTTCATTTACTTCTTCTACAAATCTGTACCTCCATCAATGGCTTCGCTAATTTTCCTTGGATGGGGAGCAGTGACCCTCCTCTTCCCTTTCATAGACGAGCACGTTTTTGGACACAGAAGTTCTCATCCAGTTATGAGGCCCGCTTCCGTTGCTCTAGGCACAGGTTTCATCGTCTCTTTCGTAGTGAACAGCGTGTGGGCTTACTTGACTCCAGGAAGAGATATAGGAACTATAGGAGTCGAGGTAGACTCTTTAATCTTCCTCCTGATATTTATCACGGTCTTCCCTCTTTTAAGGTACCTTCAGAACAGGGGATCAAGTTCAACCGACTCTTTCAATATTGGGAAAAGACTGGGGTTCAGTAAGAGCGTAACTCAAGGAACTGAGATAGTAATACCTAGACAGGTCTCAGTCGGCGTTGATATAAGCATTTTGATAACATTAGGTCTAATAGTTTACAATACTGTGAAGATGTTGACTCTAACAAACCTCTTCCTGGACCAATTTCAATTAGGTTTCATGGCTGGAATTAATATGTTGCTTTTCTCTTACCTCGTCTTAATTTACACTTTAAAGGGTGAATCTAGATGAAAGCCGAGAGAGTAGCTGAAATCTCAACTATAGTGTTCGCTATAGCGATCCTGGTCTTTTTAGGGGCTCTTTCGTTCCAATACTTAGGTGACATAACCCACGGCTCCTTTATTCCTTCAAATGAGACCGCCGTCCCAATAAAGGTCATCGCAAAACAGTACGTTTGGGAGTTCATCTACCCAAACGGAACGGTCTCCTACAACAAGGTAGTCATTCAGGCAGGAAAACCTTACGTTTTTGAGCTCACATCAGATGACGTAATTCACGCTTTTTACATTGTACAGCTAGGTTTGAAGATGCAGGCAATTCCTGGCTACACTTACGATTTGTATGTCATAGTTAATCAACCTGGAACGTACAATATATGGTGTGCCGAATTTTGCGGACCTGGGCATTACACTATGAAGGGAATTATGATAGTCACAAACTCGACAGGGTGAGACCGTGAAACTGAGACCTTTAGATATAACCGCTTGGATATTTACGATAATTATAATGAGCTTAGTGTTTTTATGGATAGGAGATTTCGGATCGCTATCTTATCTAGCTCAGTCTCCCATCTCGAGTTACGTTGAGAACTTATGGAGGCTGATGTACATTAGCGCCTCTGGAGTTTTCGGAGTGTTTATGGGCTCCTTGATCTTCTTCTCAATTAGGTTCAGATACTCTGAAACGGTTCAAGAGAAACAGATGAGGAAAACAGATGTAACTAAGGTGGTAATTACAGTTCTAGTCGTTTCAGGAATAGCGTTAGCTTACTCCATTTCTCAGTATTTTTCACAAGTTTTACTGTATCAATTTAGCCTAGGCCTACTAGTGGGATTAATGATTTTACTCTTTTCATCACTAATTTTTGTAGTATATAAAGAGTACTACAGGGATTAAACGTGAAAGTCTATCCCCTTTTTTACTTAATCTTATCTATTCTAGGGCTTTTCTTTTACATGTACTCCCCTAACTTCCCAGATCAATATTTAGCTCAATTGGGAGGAGGTCTAGCTTTCTGGCTTGGGATCGGTTACCTTATCCTGAAATATCCCCTTAGGACAATGACATCCAAATTGAAAGAAAAACGTTCATGGATGATCTTCTCTCCTTATATTGTTGCTCATTACCTAGCTTATAGTTTACTTCTTAATGCGATACTAGGCGTTTCATCACCTTCTCTACTTGCCCTAACCTACGCACCTATGGATTCAGTAAATCCCTCAAACCTGATCGAGTTGCTCTTCTCCCCATCAATTTCAATAGGTGCAGGCGCCTACATAGATCTGAGTTTTTTCGCCATTCTAATGGGGATTGTCATTGGCCTTTTAGTTTTAGGAAATCTGTTGGAAACGAAAAAGTTTAGGAACGTAACAAAGTTAGCCATACCTGTGATAGGAATTATTGGAGGAAGCACGTGTTGTATATCCATAGCTTCTATTGTAGCATATTACGATCCTATTCTGAGCGGTGAGGTTAGCAACGACTTGATGAAGGGCGTCGTGGATACAATATTTATAGGTCTTCCTCTCATCACCTCGTTCTTCCTTTGGCTAAATTATCGACTCCTAAGTAGAGTTCCACGATAGGAAAACTAAGTTTAGAGATTTTAAAACCTTAGAAGTAGAACATGTAAATTGACCTATAAATTTCACTATAGATGAATAACTTTTTAATAAAGATGGGATTATAGTTTATATTTCTTAATACTTTACACTACTTTTACGTCTTAACGACATGAGTTCTCAACTTAGGTTTGAAGACCATCTCGTCTTTTCTTGATAACAATATTCCTAATAACATAGTTGTCATCCCTAAGTAGCTGTCGCGGTTCAACTCGATCTCTCCAGTAAGCTGGTCCTCAATGGAGCTAATAATTGGAATTGAAAAGGCCATAACAGTTACCTTTCCCACCCTCTCGAGCCTGAGCATCAAGTTCCACAGGTAGAAAAGCACGCTACCACCTAATATCGCTGAAAACAATAAGTCCTCAATGAACGTCACACTTGGATCGAACCTGAATCCTATTGGTGAAAGAGCTAGGAATATAGCAGAGCCCAAGAGAAGTTGAGACGCGTTAACTACTGCGGGATCCATACTCTTCATCTTCCTGTAGTAAACCGTGAATGAAGCCCAGAAGACGGCGTTTAACACGGTGAGGATTCCCCCTAGAAGGGACATGTGACCTGAGAGAGAAAAGCCATATATAACAACTCCTCCAAATCCAATAGACGCCCCAAGAACCTCAAATAGTTTAGGTCTCTCAGAGAGTAAAACAAGCGCTATAGGTATTGAGAAGAGTGGCATCGTATAGCTTAGCACGGCCGACTCTGAGGGAGCCACATATAAAAGCCCCAAAGCCCAAAGAGCTGAGCTGGCCGTAGTTAGGATAGTTAGCGTTATGGTCTCCTTGTTTAGAACTATCTTCCTTGCTAAAGGTAGTAATACGGCCCCAGCAATGAAGTACCTCAGTGCCATAAAAACGAAGGGAGAAGCGAAGTACAATCCGTCTTTAGTAAACCTGTATTGTAGTGAGCCAAATACTATATAGGGTATCAGGTACTTGAGTACTTTCATTAAATCGTTGAGAATCTAAAAGACTAAAAACTGTTCTATTATCTTTTAATACGAGTAGATTTAATACCTTACCTACTAAACTTGATAACCTATAGTTGGATCTAATACCTATCGGTTAAACCTCCTCTTCTTTCAAAATTAAAGACGTTGAAAAATTTCTTTTAAAAATCCTTAAAGCACAAAGGTATCTCTTATAAGCTAACGTTTCTCCCCCTTCCTTTCAACTTATAATTTTGGGTAAACAAGGAGATGCCCAGGTTTGTTAATATCACAATTATCGCTACTTCAAACATCACATCAAACGCCTCCCCTCCTGGATAAAACGAAACGTCAAGGATCCTATTACCTAGCATTAGAACGTATGGGTTCTTGTACGACGTCATTATTGAAGTAGCTAGAACTGGGCCTATAGAGGCGCCTAAATTTCTCAAGAGTGTATTAACCCCTAAGCCTATTCCTCTAGACGTTTCAGGGAGACTCACTGCTATCATGTTAATGAGGGGTATAATTATTGAGATCATCCCGGTACCTGCAACTATTACGTCAAGAACCAGATCTTGAGGGGATCCCCTGTTAATTATTAAGAGGGAAAACCCAAAGATGGAAAGGAGTGAACCAAATAAAAGGAGAGGTTTAGGCCCTGCATCTCCGGTCAGCTTACCTACGATGGGCCCTACAACTAACATCACAACAGTTGCAGGAGCTAGGGTTAGACCGGCGGAAAGTATATCCAACCCTAACCCGAAGGGTGGTGGCAACTGAGCGTAATATATAATCCCGAAGTACATTATCATTAAGGCTATACTGCTCACCACTCCGACTAGGTTAGCTACCATCACGTTCCTTATTTTCATAAGCTTCATATCAACTAAGGGATCTTTCACCTTCAATTCAACAAAAATAAACCCAGCCATTAGAAGCAATCCTAAAACCAGGAAGGATAAGTTCTCAAAGTTTAACCAGCCCATAGAGGGTCCCTCGGTTATATAGATTAAGACGAGTAGAGTACTAATGGTCAAAAGGGATGTACCGACGTAATCTACAGATCGTGCGGCCCTGACTCCAGTATCATTTAGCTTTAACAAAACGACAATGAAAAAGATAAGTGAGAGAACGAAAGCTGTATGAAAAGCGTACTGCCAGCCGAAGTTCTGATCTATATATGAACCCACAATCAATCCCAGAGCCGTGCCTATGCCTACGGATCCAGACAGAAGTCCTTGAGCTGTCGCAACCTCTTCAGGTGACAACACGTCTGTTATAATTGCTAACCCAACAGGAAATATCCCATAACCTATTCCCTGAACCGCTCGCGCCCCTATTAAAGTGTAAATTGTTGGAGAGAAACCTGCAATACCTACTGCCACTAAATACCCAGCTAAAGATATCAGGTAGATCTTCTTCCTCCCAAACATGTCAGCTAACTTGCCGAAGATCGGGGAAACTACCGCCCCAACTATAATAAATGCGGAAGTTATCCATGAGGCTAAGGTAGAACTAATTGAGAAATCGTTTTGAATTGTAGGTATAGCTGGGACTACCATGGTCTCCACGTAATTTATTAAGAGGTCGCCCCATACGAGCAGTAACAAAACGTCTCTTCCTGCTCTGTCCATTACTATTATATATGTTGTAGGTACAAAATAAACTTAAAGACATATCTGTATATAACTCATGAACTTAGTAAAGCTTTAGGCTAAGATATAGTTGTTAAAACCGTGCTATTCAACTTTAATACAGTTCTGAATCCTAAGAGCTAAGAGCTTTATTTCTTCCTCTGGGAGAGAGGGTACGAAATACCTCCAAGACTCATCGTTCAGCCACGGCATCACTTTCACGGCCTTCACTAGGTTAAGACACTCCTCTGACTCATCTAGTAACTGATGGTCTTCAACGTATTGTTTTATAAGCATAAAAGCGAACAAGGGTCTGTTCTCCTTTAATGCTGCGGTAACTTCTTTTAGTAAAGTCATCTTATCACTTCGTTCTATTCGTTTTTAAACCTCTTATCATCCGAAAAAAACTTACGACGTGTTAATAAACCTTTCTAAACTAATTTTTCTCTAGAAAACTACGACATCGACTTAATTCTATCCCATAGGCTATCTACGTATTTCTCTAGCTCCTCATAGTCCTTCTCAGAGATCCTCCTATACCTCCCTTGAACGGAAAGGAAATCCTTCAAGGGCCTCCTGGTCTCCTTCTTCAGACAATGAAGAGACTCGTTGCTCACTTTCACCTTACCTTCAACTACCTCTATAAGCGGCCAATAACAAGTTTGAACTGCCAACTTAGCAACCTCAGCTGTCTTTGACGGATCGAATAACCAACCGTAAGGATCTGGCGTAAGAATCTGAATGTATCTAAAACCATTGACGTCTTTAGCCCTTTTTAATTTATCAATTAGATCTTGAGGATAGCCCACAGATGCGGTGGCAACAAACGGAACGTTATGATCTAGCATTAGAAAGAGTAGCTCCTTCTTGTTCCCCCTCTTTCCTTCAGGGGTTGTAGTAGTGATAGCGCCGTGAGGGGTGGAACCACTTCTCTGTCCCCCTGAGTTCATGTAAGCCTCGTTATCTACACAAAGGTAAATGAAGTCCTCGTTTCTCTCAGCGGCTCCACTAAGAGAAGCGAAACCGATATCTGCAGTTCCTCCATCGCCGGCCCAAACCACAACCGTAACGTCTTTGTTTCTTTGTTTGTAAGCTCTCCACATACCTGATGCCGCAGCGGGGCCTGCGGCGAAGGCTATGTTAAGCACAGGATAGCCGTAAGCGTTTTTAGGCCCTATACCTTGGATCACTGAAGAGCAACCAGCTACCACAATCATGGCTACGTTCTTACCCAAGGCCATGCCTACCATTCTCATAGCCATGTTCTCAGGACATCCGGGACACGCTGATGTCCCAGGAAGTAGCGAGTTAGTACGCAGATCTTGGAGTCCCAAGCTCAACGTATTTCACCTCACCTGGATAATACCACTCGACCTTATTCGGGTTACCAAATTTAACCTCTTCAATAAAGTTCGATATGACCTCATAGAAGTCCTTCTTGCTCATAGAAACTCCTCCGAGTCCTGCTATAACGCCTTTCATTGGGCTTTGTAGAGTCGCCTTCATCTCTAGGTAAAGAGGACCGGCTCTACCTAATGAGGTTGCCCTATCAAACACTAAGATAGCTCTCTTATCCTCTAGTGATCTCCTTATCTCTTGCTCTGCCCAAGGTCTTATATACCTGATCCTGTAAAGACCCACTTTAACCCCTTTCTCTCTCAGCTTATCTATGGCTTCCATTGCGTCTAGTGACCAAGCTCCCATAGTCACTATCGCGTAATCGGCGTCCTCCAGTTTATACTGGACGTTGAGCGTTTTATAGTCCGATAGAGGGTTAACTTTCTCATATTCCCTACCTACCTCCTTAATTACATCGATGGAGCCTTGAATGGCATCGTTAATTGATTGCCTTAACTTCATGTAATGAACCGGTTGAAAAATGTTACCCATACTTTCCTGAGTTTCCGGATCTATGACATACGGTTGCCTTCTGGGAGGAATGAACTGGTCAACGTCTTCTTGAGATGGAACATATACGTTCGTCTTAGTATGAGATAGTATGAACCCATCCATACCAACCATCATGGGAACAAAAACCCTCGGGTCCTCCGATATCCTGAAGGCCTGAAGAGTTAGATCGAGAGCTTCCTGCGGACTTGAGGCGAACGACATTATCCAACCACTATCTCTTTCACTCATGAAGTCTGTATTTTCGTTCCAAATGTTCCAAGGCGCTCCTACCGCCCTGGTAGCAACTACCATCACTACAGGAGCTCTGCTCCCCGCAGTCCACCATATCATCTCATGCATGTAAAGGAGACCTTGGGAGGAGGTAGCGGTGAAAGCCCTTGTGCCAGCTACCGCAGCTCCCAAAGTTACGCCCATTGCCGAATGTTCGCTCTCTACCCTAACTATATCGGTGTCTATCTCTCCTCTAGCTCTCATCTCAGCTAGTTCCTCAATTATAGTGGTTTGAGGAGTGATAGGATATATCCCAACCACACCTACTCTACTAAACTTCACAGCTAACGCTACGGCCTCGTTTCCTGACATGATCTTCATCATGTTTCGCTCACCATAGATATTGCTTTTACAGGGCAAACGTTAGCGCATACTCCACATCCCTTACAGTACTCATAATTGACTTCGGCCCTCTTTCCTCTAACCTGAATAGTTCCCTCCGGGCACCAAAGGAAACAAGCATTACACGCAATACACCTTTCACTTACTATAGGCTTAACAACCCTCCAATTTCCAGTTTTGCCACCAGCCCCTTCAGCCGGATGCGAGACTGGGAAGAACTGGTACTCAAACGACAAGCTGCTCAACCTTTCTCACCTCATGATAAGCCTCTTCTACCGCCTTCTTGTTCAACTCTGCAACATTTCCATTAAACTCAGAGTCTATAGCTTTCTTCAGTGAGTCCAAGGAAAGTAATCCGATCACTTTAACCAGAGCCCCTAACATTATTACGTTAACTAGAGGCCAACCGGACTTCACTAGCTTCAGGTTAATTGCAATACCTGTTGCGTCTACCACATGTAGATCTCCTTTAACTCTTGGGGGTGATCCTTTCCAATTTAACACGACCTTACCGTTAGCCTTTAATCCCTTAAGTGGGTCAGATATTTTCAAAATTGTTGGATCAAGAATTACAACAACATCGGGCTCCTCAATAGGCGAGGTCTCCCTAATTTGAGACTCAGAGATCCTACAATAGGACTCTATCTCGGCTCCTCTTCTTTCAGCGCCGTAAATAGGGAAAGCTGAGGCGAACAAACCCTCATAACCCGCCGCCTCAGCGAGTAAGTTCGAGGCTGTGACAACTCCTTGTCCTCCTCTACCATGGAATCGTATCTCAAGCGATTGTTCCACCCAATATGTAATTAAATTTGATAGTCTAATAAAGGTTGTTACTGAAAAGTTTAAACAGTTGGAACGCCGTAATATACCACCTTTTGATAGAACTCTCTTCTATGTATGACTTCCGAGATAAGGGCGATCACAGAAGCCAACAGAGTTAATGGAATGAAGAAAGCTCCGACTACCAGCAGTGCCAGATACAGCAGGTTTAGTAACCTCTTGTCCTTGAATCCCATCCTTAGCTTCATCCTCGCAGTTAACATCTCAATTAGTGCAAAGGCTCCGCCTAATGCTAAGAGTAAGTAGCTATGGATGAATAAATAGGCTAACGGAGGGACCACTGTAAAGCTAGTTCCTATAAATGAGACAGGCGTATCTATGTGATACCAAGATGGTCTAGAAGGTAGGACGTAGATCATGATAGATGATATCACCGTTAAAGCTAGTAAGGGTAACGCAACGAAATAGGCGTCTCGTATGATTATGTTGAAGAGGAGAGCTAAGATCGATAGGCCTCCAAAAAGGACTTCCCTGCTTAACCACGATGTCGAAAGGTTCAACACTACCCTTAAAGCTTTGGCTGAAACTCGAGCGTGTCCTAGGGACAGGATTAAGGTAGAGGCTAAAAGAACTAAAGAAATTATCTGAAAGAAGGGAAGTTTAAACAGCGTGTAAGTTAAGGCCAACTCGCTTCCCAAAGTGAAGGAGATGAGACCGATAGAGTTCTTCTCAGCTTTTCGCTTTATAGGTGTGGCCTTGATCTGTACGTGCGGGGGTATTACCTTTAGCCTAGGTTTGGTTATTGAAGCGGGAGCTAGATAGCTAACGTTCCCGTCAGGCTCCTTAAGCCAACCGAAAGTTAGAGCTCCAGTAGGACAGGCTTCAACACAGTAAGGTAATCCCTTACCTAATCTGTCGAAGCAGAGGTGGCACTTGCTCATAGTACCATCCTTAGAGAAGTGCAAGGCCTCATAAGGACAGGCCCACTGACAATATCCGCAACCTATGCACTTCTCGGAATTTATCTTTACGATACCGTTTTTGTCCTTTGTTATAGCGTTGGCTGGACATGAGCTCAGACAGACAGGATTATCGCAGTGATTACAGGATATAGATAGGGCCGTCTTAGCTCCCTCAGTCTCGAAAGTTGGAAGTGCTCTCCAATTACCTCCATACGCCTTATTACAGGCGTCCACACATGCACCACACACTATGCATTTGTTATGATCAAAAGTGAAACCTAGCTTAAGATCATCTTCCGATAACTTAGCAACTTCCATAAATTCTATTACGTGACTTATAATATTAAGGTTTATTACCTATATATTTAAACAATTTATATGGAGAGTGAGTTCTATAGGAAGGCTCTGATAAGGAACTTCCTGACTAAATTCATTGACCAAGGGCTATCAGCACTAAATGAGGCCGGCGAGAGCGACAGAAGTAGAGTGTGCTCTTGTTCAAAAGAGGAAATTAAATCGCTCATAGAGTCTACGGCGGAGTTCATTTTAGGTAAGGAGTTGAGACCTGATGACTTAAAGAAGATCAGTGAGGAGATCATTGAATGGTGCAAAAGAGATGGCGTTTAGATCGTGAGGAAACAGGGCAGATAGAAGTTTTAATTTGCAACGCTAAATAATATCTTCGGAAAGCGTAAGTGTAAGCTACGCTTAACAGCACGTTCTCGATGGAGTTTTATCATTCAGTTGAATGAAAACCGTTTGATCCAAAACCTTGGAAGACAAACTTTTTCATACTCCAGGTTAGACCGCCCGACTTAGAAGTTTTAAATAATCAAAAATGAGTACTATAAAGCTTATAGGGAATCACTACAAAAATTTTAATGTGTTACTGAGCGAGTTAATGTCTTTACCTCTGTTTTTTCTGGGCGTAGAGCTGATCTATCGCGGAGCCAAGGTTAGTTCGCCCTACATGATAGCCTTGGTTTCAATTATACCAGAGTTAATAGTAACGCTGGAAGCGTCTCTCAGGTCAAACTATTACGTTGCACTCTCGACAGTGTTGGGCAGCGTAATATCCCTTTACGTAATAGGGGTCTCATTTTATGGGTTTCTCTACTTCTTGAGATGGAGAAGGGACTTTAGCATAGGAAGGAGGAGTGATTATTTCTTTATTTTAATAATTTCGTTGCTTATGGGACTTATGGGAATATCAGGGTCTTTAAACGTATACTGGGGATTAGTTTTGTTAGCGGTTTTCCTAGTTTTTAGTGTCAAAAAAGCTAGTAAAAATGTCCTAAGGGACCCCAAGCCGATTCCTGCACTGCTTATCGGTGGGTTAGCTATATGGTTCTCCTCTCAATGGTTACTTCAGGGGATCTTTTCAATATCTTCATCTCTTCACATACCGCCATATTACGTTGCCATTCTCATTGTACCTTTAATGTCTAACCTACAGGAAATATCTTCAGCTCTAAGGTCTAGGGGAGAGACGGTGATGAGAGATCTGCTCTTAGGGATAATTAACGAAAACCTTATGAGCTCTACACTCCTTCTCTCCATAATTGGTATCGCATCAGGTATAGAAGGCATAGCGCTAACCTCTCTCATGCCTTTGATTGAAATCTCCTTCTTTGTTGGTGTGTTAGCATATTTACTAATCATGAACGGTGAAATAAAGCTTCAGGACTCGGTCCTAATGATGGTGGGAGTACTGGTTTTCTTAAGCCTGTTCAGAGTGTAATATACCTATCGCTTGATTGAATTAACGTATCTAGTTAAACAGATATTCTAATAAATTTCAAACTCCTCGAGAAATAATTTGAATATAAGTTGACAAGTTATTCGTTCTTGAGAAAGCATTTCCTGAATTTAATGGCAGTACTTTTTATATATCATTATAGAGAATTATGGCAAAAATTTATTATCTAGCCCTCCTTTAAGGAAAGTAATACCGTGAGAGACAATGGGAAATAAGAGAACAACTTACGATATAGTTAGAGACATGCTGAGTCTTTGCAAAGAAGGAGTTATGAGAACTAACTTGATGATAGGAGCTAAAATAAGTTTCGACTTACTGAAAAAATATTTGTATCTTCTAAATCAATGGGGCCTTATTGAAGAAAGGGGAGATAGGAAACTTTATCTGACTCCTAAAGGAGCTATTGCCTTGAATTTATTGAACAAATTAGACGAATTTAAAAAGGAAGTGAGCCGGATAGAGACGACCTTAAATGAGTTGTTACCTATGGATAGCCCTGTAGTTGAGAACGCTACTCTCAGGAGAATCAAAGATTTGCTTGAGAGCAAAGGTATACCTTTCCAGTTAACGAGGAAAGGAATTCGTCTGGAGGGAATCGAGATTTGTGAAGAGAGCAGCTGCAACAAGAAGGTGTTCTTCTTTAAAACACCGAGAGTTATCATAGGGGAGAGGTTCTCCATATATGCTAACGATAAATCGATATCAATTTTAGAAAATGAGAAGATAGAAAAATTATTACAGGAAGTCATAGAGAAGCGCTAACTTCTCTCTTCTACCTCCCTGGGGTAAGTTTCCTTAAGGCCATAGCCCTTATCCTCCCTTCCTCGTCATTTACGACAGATTGAAGTACAGGTATAGCTCTTACGCTTCCAGTGTCAGCTAAAGCTTCTACAGCGGAAGATCTGACACTAGGATACTTGTCCTTAATCATCACAGAGAGGGAATAGGCCTCCTTGTCTCCGAATTTACCTAATCATCTAGTAGCGGCCTCCCTTACTGGAATGGTCTCTCCGTTTAAGGTCATATCTAAAATGAAGTTCTGACCTCCTCCCCGCCTGCAAGGCTTTCATCAGGTTAGAGAACTGTCACCCTTCTCGTGCAACCTCCTGAAGACTATGTTGCCTTCATCCAGTATTGTTCTAAATCCTTCTTTGTTCTCTAGCTCCAACTCCTCTAATGTGTAGCTCTGCATTTCCATCCAAAAGTGAACCCTCGATCTTAAGGAAATAATTAGCGTCACTTATTTGACATAGTTCTTAGGATGGTGCTTCTCACGTTCCCTTAATAAGTATCCTCTTTCTAATTAACGTCAGACTCTCCTGGAGGAACGTAGCTCATATATAATTTAACCAAAAGAGGTTAATTATATGATTGACTTAGATAAGTATTGAAATATACCTGACAAAACATATAAAATTTAAGCCTTTCTGATCTTGGTTTACTCTATATAATCGGAAGATTTCCACGTTTTCTTTAGTTTACCTTATATTACAACTATCAAGATCATGAATATATCTCCTTATTAACAAAAGTTTAAATAAGATATAGATGTATCCTGCACAAATCGGCTACTATAAACCCCAGAACGTAGGGGAAGCACTTGAGTTTATGGAGGGGAACGATGCCAAGATTTTAGCAGGGGGTCAGAGTCTAATTCCCATGTTGAAGCTAAGGATACTCAAGCCCAAATACTTGGTTGACATAGGAGAGCTCGCGGAACTTTCTTTCATTAAGGAGGGAGAAGAGACTACTATTGGGTCCACTACCAAGCACTGGGAGCTTGCGTCAAAAAGAATATCCGGATTAGAAATAATTCAGAACGCGGCCTCGAAAGTGGGAGACGTACAGGTGAGGAACGTAGGTACAGTTGGTGGTAGTTTGAGTAATGCCGATCCGTCATCTGATTACCCTGCGGTGTTTACAGCCTTAGATGCCACGATGATAATAAGATCAAGGAGAGGGTTAAGAGAAGAGAAAGCTGAGGATTTCTTTAAGGGGCCCTTTACCACCTCGTTAGATCCGTCTGAAATACTTGAACGGGTGAAGGTCAAGGCTCTTAAGGGTTACAAGCAGGTTTACAAAAAAATCGTTAGGAGGGCAGGAGACTACGCCTTAGTAGGTCTAGCTCTAGCAATTAAAATTGATTCTGGAATGGTTAAGGACGCTAGGATAGCCTTTACCGGTGTTGGGGACAAGCCCTATCGATCCAGGGAGGCAGAGAACGAGATAAAGGACACCAAGTTAACGGACTCTGACATCTCTAAGGCTGTTGAAGCTTCAGTAAAGGGGATTAATCCGCCATCTGATTCAAGAGGATCCTCAAATTACAGAAAAGAAGTCATGAAAAGGTTACTTAAAAACTCATTGGAGGAGATGAGAAACGCTAGCTAAACCCGGAGAGAAAGTTAAGATAAAGGTTAAAGTAAACGGAGTGGAGTACGAAGACGAGGTAGAGCCAAGGACGCTTCTAGTGGACTTTTTAAGGGACAACCTTAACCTCACTGGAACGAAGATAGGATGCGATACTACCACTTGCGGAGCTTGTACAGTTCTAGTTAATGGCAGGTCAGTCAAGTCGTGCACAATGTTGGCCATACAAGCTAACGGAAAAGAGATATTGACCATTGAAGGACTGTCCAGTGACTCGAAACTCAACCCCATTCAGCAAGCTTTCAAGGACAACTTCGCACTTCAGTGCGGATATTGCACTGCAGGGATGATTGTGCAAGCCCACTTCATTCTATCTCATGAGCGAGATCTATCAGAGGAGAAGGTTAGAGATATGATTCACGGTAACATCTGCAGATGCACAGGATATCAGAACATAGTTAACGCTATACTAGACGCTTCAAGGAGGATGAGGGCATGAGTTACGCAGGTAAATCGATCAAAAGGCTTTACGACGACAAGTTCGTTACGGGGAGAAGCACGTACGTCGATGACATAAAGGTTAACTCCCTTTATGCGGGCTTCGTTAGAAGTAACGTACCTCACGGGAGAATAAAGAAAGTGAACAAGGAAGACGCGTTAAAGATAAGAGGCGTGGTTGCAGTACTGACCGGAGAGGAAATTAATCAGCTGATCAAGGAGGGTATAGGCCCTTGGACCACTTATGTAGATCCTAGACCGTGGAAGATACCTCTGTGGAGGTTCGCCCAAGGAGAGACAAAGTATAACGGTGAACCTATCGCTATGGTTTTA
The DNA here is from genome assembly GCF_000204925.1 of Metallosphaera cuprina Ar-4. Lineage (NCBI taxonomy): Archaea > Thermoproteati > Thermoproteota > Thermoprotei > Sulfolobales > Sulfolobaceae > Metallosphaera > Metallosphaera cuprina. The sequence goes on from NC_015435.1 coordinate 1,612,910, forward strand.
GCTCAAGATAAGTACACTGCTAGGGATGCAGTTGAAGCGGTCTCAGTGGATCTGGAGCCTTTGGATGCTGTGATTGATTTACAAGAGGCTAAAAAGGATAAAATATTAGTACACAAGGAGCTCGGAACTAACTACGGCTTCGTAGGTAACTTCAACGCCGGAGACGCAGATAAGGCGTTAGCTTCCTCCGATAGGAGAGTTGAGGTGGAGATAAGCAACGAACGACTTATACCCTCTCCTATGGAGCCCAGAGGGATAGTGTCACACTATGACGGTAACTTGACTATATGGTACTCTACACAAATACCTCACTTCGCTAGAGCAGAATTCAGCAGAATCTTCGGTATTCCTGAGAGTAAAATAAGGGTTATAATGCCTGACGTTGGTGGAGGTTTTGGAAGCAAGGCTCACATATTGCCTGAGGAGCTCGCGGTTATAGCTGCGTCAATTCGACTAGGCAGGGCAGTTAGATGGACCGCAACCAGGACTGAAGAAATGATGGCAACTAATTCGAGGCATAACGTGTTCAAAGGGGAGATCGGATTCAAGAGCGATGGCACGCTAACTGCGATTAAGGGAACGTTGGATGTAGAGTTGGGGGCTTACCTTACTTATACTGAGGGCATACAACCTACAATAATACCGCCCATGATACCCGGCCCATACAAGGTCAGAGACTTGATGATAAAAAGTCAGGCCATCTACACTAACACTATTCCGATAACTATGTATAGGGGGGCGAGCAGACCTGAAGCTACCTTCATAATAGAGCGTATCATGAGCACCGTAGCGGACGAGCTAAAAATGGATGATGTGGAGGTCAGAATGAGGAACCTGATAAGGGAAGATCAGATACCTTACACTAACCCGTTCGGCTTGAAGTATGACTCAGGGGATTATCAAACTCTACTCAAGGAAGGTGTTAAGGTCTTGGAGTATCATGAAATGAAGAGGTGGGCCTCCCAGGAGAGAGCTAAGGGTAGGAAGGTAGGCGTGGGATTGGCATATTACCTCGAAATATGTGGTTTTGGACCTTACGAGTTCGCAGAAACGAGGATAAACCGCGATGGGAGCGTAATCGTGTCTATAGGTGGGACGCCACATGGCCAAGGAACTGAAACCGCAATAGCCCAGTTGGTTGCGGACGAGCTGCAAATCCCAATCGAAAGGATAAAGGTTACTTGGGGAGATAGTGACACCGTCCCTATAGGGTTGGGTACTTACGGTTCCCGGACTTTAGCTACTGCAGGTAGCGCTGCCATATCGTCAAGTAAACAAGTCCTTGATAAGATGAGGAGAGTGGCTGCGAGGGTCATGAACGCTGACGTTGAGGAGATAGATTACAGAAACGGAGAGTTCATACATAAGAAGGAGGGAAGAAAAGTGAGCTGGGACGTTATTGCTAGGGAGGCTTACGGCGGAAAGGAACCTGGACTGTCAGCTAGCGTAGTTCTTGAAGGTGACGTTACATTTCCTTACGGTGTACACATGGCAATAGTAGAGGTTGACGATTACGGTATAGCTAGGGTAATCGAGTACAGAGCATACGATGATATAGGTAGGGTTATAAATCCAGCCTTGGCAGAGGGACAAATACACGGTGGAGGTACTCAGGCTGTTGGACAAGCTTTATACGAGCTAGCTACAATCAACGAAAACGGACAGCTCGCAGTAACTTATGCTGACTATTACGTTCCTACAGCGGTTGAGGCACCGAAATTCAAGAGCTATTTCGCTGAAAAGTATCACCCCTCTGCATACCTAACTAAGAGTAAAGGTGTAGGTGAGGCAGCCCTTATAGTTGGCCCCGCAGCAATAATTAGAGCTTTAGAGGACGCCACTGGGAAGAAGTTGAATAAGACTCCGGCGTTACCAGAGGACATCCTCCAATAGCCTACCATTTTACCTCAATTTTTGTATACGTTTTATGCATCACGTGGACTTTTATATATAAAAATATATTTTTTGTCATTTGACATCATGATTGTATTTCTATTTGTCAGTTTTCTAACAAATATAGCAAAATTTATAAGATTTGATAACCTATATTTACTTGTGATACAATGAAAGTGAAGCAAATCTGTTCCTGCTCGTTACTTGCTGTGTTAGGGATAGTGATTATGATAGAGGGTACATTAGGAAAGATCACTTACTTCAGTGAGTCACCTGACGCGCCGCTTTACATAGGGATATTGCTGCTGACCTTAGCTTCTTTCGTGGGACTGTCTATGAAGTCACCGGATAATCAGCAAGATGCTTGGCCTTAAACCCTGTTAAATTAAAGTTACTCCTAAATACAATGAATAATGTATTCGAAACTTTTTTATACTACATTCAACTACTACATTTAGAGACTATGAAGAGCTTAAAAGGAACAAAAACGGAGGAGAACTTCAAGCATGGCTTCATGGGTGAAGCCATGGCTAACAGGAGATACTTATACTTCGCGAAAAAGGCCGACGAGGAGGGATATCCAGAATTAGCTAATCTTTTAAGAAGTATAGCAGAAGGAGAGACTGCTCACGCCTTCGGACACTTAGACTTCATTAGGCAAGGAGGTTCGGTCGACCCAGCTACGGACAAACCGATAGGAACTATTGAGCAAATGTTAGAATCCGCTATTGCAGGAGAGACTTATGAATGGACACAAATGTATCCAGGCTTTGCAAAGACGGCTAGAGAAGAGGGATTTGACGAGGCAGGTGAGTGGTTCGAGACGTTAGCTAGGGCTGAGAAAAGCCACGCTGAGAAGTTCACCAACGCGCTCAAGATGATTAAAGGGAGTTAAATTGTTTACATTAAATAAGGAAAATCCACTTTTTTTTGATTCAGAAAAATTGCAATCTGAGTTCATTAGACAAGCTTCAGTTTGTCACGGTTGTAGATTATGTTTCAATTATTGTCCTGCATTTCCTAAAATGTTTGAGTACACTGATAAGAAGGGGCCAGCTAAGTTAGTCCTTGAGGATCTATTCGACATAGCCTCAGACTGTTTCCATTGCAACATGTGTTTCGTCAACTGTCCCTACACTCCTCCACACGAGTTTAACATGGACTTCCCTCATCTGATGTCCTGGGCGTGGCTCTACTATAAGAGCAAGAAAGGTCTCTCCTTAAGGGATAGACTGTTTGAGATGCTTGATAGCGCATCCCTTGTGAGACCCATAGCTAAGAAGTTCCTAGACAACGGAAAGGAACTCATGGGGATCAGCAAGGAAGCCCCATCTCTTAGAATAGATGATAGAGGTTTCCTTAAGGAAGTTAAACCTCGTGAGATAAAGGATCCAGTTGCAAAGGTTGTCCTTTTCCACACTTGCCTAGTTGAAAACTTCTACCCTGAGATAGGTAAGGATGTAGTTGAAGTTTTCAATAAACTCAACATTGAGGTCAGAACTGATAACTTTTCCTGTTGCGGAGCTCCAATGTTAGATGTAGGAGATGCTGAGAGACTCAAGAAGACCGCAGAGAGGAATTACAACATACTTAAGAAGTACGTAGAGATGGGATATGACGTAGTATCACCCATCCCCACCTGTACTCTAATGCTTACAAAGGAATATCAATACATCTTGGATAAGGAACAGATAAAGGTCTATGACGTAATGGAATACCTTATGAAACTTAAGAAAGAGGGGAAGGTTAACTGGAGCGGGGAGATGGAGAAGAAGGTCTTCTATCATCCTCCCTGTCATCTAAAATACCTTAAGGTAGGAGTACCTGGCGTCCAGGCTATGAGGAGCCTAAGACTCAACGTGGAGATATCAAACATGGGATGCTCTGGAATAGATGGAGGTTGGGGACTAAGGAATTACGATAAGGCTAAGGTCGTGGGAGCCAAGATGATGGATGCGTTCGCCCACAAAGACGCAGAGATATTTGCTACCGAGTGTCCACTCGCTGGTCTTCAGATAGAGAAAGCGTCAGGTAAGAAGCCTGTTCACCCTATTTCGCTCTTGAAAGAGGCGATTAAAAATGATCCAAGTAAGTGAAATACTACCCTGGTACGAGTATGAGAAGGTTAGACTTGAAAGGGTCAGAAGATCTGCCCAGCTTAAGAAAAGCAGGAGGATAGAACTAGGAGAAAGGATGTCTATACTCTTTGAAAATAAAGACACCGTGTTGCAACAGATCCAGGAGATGGTTTACCTTGATAGACTTAGCAAGCCAGAGGAGATAATGAGGGAGATAAAGATCTATGAGAGCATTCTTCCGTGCGACGGTAAGATAAAGGCGAGCCTCTACATATATGCTGAAAACGAGGAAGATTTAAGAAAGGTCTTCAAGACTCTACCAAAGATATATGATAGCGTCTTCATGAAGGTTGGTAACAAGTTAATAAAAGGGGAGCCTGAGAGTGGTAGAGAGCAAGGAGAGGAGTTCAGTACCGTACAATTCCTAACTTTTGATTTGGAGAATAGTAAGGACACTAATATGGAGGTATTAGTCATTCATGAAAATTACAGAGTAAACGTTAAGATTAATGAAGAGTTGGCTAGGACTTTGATAAACGAAGCTTACATGGAGTGCTGATGAAGTTCATATAGGGGATTTCGGTATGCCACCAGTTGTTTTATCCCTAAATAATGAAGGAAATAATAATATGTATATAACTAATGAGCCGTCCGTATCTCCATCCTTCATATCAATTACGACACCCTTAGTGCTTGTTACAAACCTATCCATAGCTAATCCCGGTAATAGTACGTTGGTAATAGATAGTATCCAGGTAAACGCTTTGGTGCAATTGGTGTTTTCCACATCATCAGTCTCAGGGACTAGTAGTTTTCCCGGACCCGTTTTTGGAGCCGCTAACGATACCCTAGAAAATCCAATAGTTATTCCACCTTTAAGCGTCGAAAATTATCAAACTGAACTTGTTATCCCTGTAACCTCAGAATTTTTCCAAACTCGATTGCCTCCCCAGGGATTGCCTGATCAGGGGCAATTTACCTTCCCTTCATATGTTGAGCTTCAGTTATCCCTCCAAGAATCCAACGGATATTCGATAAGCTATTCGACCATAGTCCCACCATTGACCGTTCCAGTGCAGACTACAGCAACTCAGAGCTAATCAAAAACGTAACTCTCAAGCCTTTAATTAAAGATTTTATTTTTTTAAAACTAGATACGTTATGCCTTTAGATCCCAAGGTGAGGGATTTCCTCTCCCGACTCCCTACGTTGAACCCTCCAACTAGCGTGGAGGAGCTCAGAAGGAATTGGAACTCTGCTTTCTCTGGAAAAAAGGTAGAAATTGAGAAGGTTATGGACCTAGAGATACCAACCAGGGATGATCGAATACGCGCAAGGCTCTACCTCCCTAAACGAACCGATTCGATAATAGTTTTCTATCACGGTGGTGGGTTCGTTTTTGGTGACGTGGAGAGCTACGATGGATTATCTAGACTGATAGCCAAGGAATCGGAAATTCCTGTAATCTCAATTGGTTATAGGTTAGCCCCAGAGCACAAGTTTCCTACGGCTGTTAATGACGCTTGGGATTCCTTAGTCTGGATAGCAAAGGAAATGGGAATCTCCAAAGTAGCCGTTATGGGGGATAGCGCCGGTGGGAACTTAGCTGCTGTAGTATCACAAATGGATAGAGATAACAAAACTAAACTTGTCAAATTTCAGGTCCTGTTATATCCAGCAGTTAACATGGTAGATAACTCCCCATCAGTACATGAATTCGCAGAGGGTTACTTCCTCACGAGGAAATTGATGAGTTGGTTCGGTTCGCTCTACTTCTCTTCAGGAAGGGAGGCCGTTAATCCTCTCGCCTCTCCTGCATTGGGAAAGTTAAATGATCTACCCCCTTCGCTTGTCATAACGGCCGAATACGATCCTCTTCGCGATCAAGGAGAAACCTACTCACAAGCTCTAAAGGAGGCAGGTAACGAATCGGTTTGCGTTAGATATAAAGGAATGATACATGGATTTATCAGCTTTTACGACTGGTTTAAAGCTGGTAGGGTAGCGATTAATCAGGTAGCCTCCACTTTAAAAGAGGAACTATCCTAAAAGTAAATAGGAACGCGCTAACTTAACGCTGAGCGTAAAATGCAAACTTTAGCATCTCTGTGGACTTCTAGGTTATGATAAATCTTTATCTTCTCTAGGTTATTTTTAGTAAAAGATTTTAAACAGAACTTAAATTAAATTATGAAATGAGCTTGATCATGCTAGATTATCGTCTGGCTAAAGCCTCTACATAGCTCCTGTACTCTTCTGCAGATCTATCCCAATTGTAATTAAGCGACTCGGAGTAAGACGATTTGAAGAGTCTCTCTCCCTGTGAGATCGTTCTAACTATCGCCTCTCTCATAGCTTTCACATCCTTATAACGGACGAGGTAACCGTTAATACCCTCCTTAACGATCTCGGGAACGGATCCGGTGGCGTAAGCTACTACAGGAGTTCCACATGAGTTAGCCTCAACTATTGTCATTCCCCACCCCTCGATATATGAGGTAGAGATGAGAACCCAAGATCTCTGATAGAGCCTTACCTTCTCGTCCTCACTCACTCTTCCTAAAAATTTTACGTTAGGTTCATTTAGCCTTCTTATCTCACTTTCCAGCTCTCCTCCACCAGCCAAGAGGAACTCAAAGTCCAAATCTCTAGCGATCTCATATACGTCTAGAGGGTTCTTGTATCTCTTTAACCTGCCTATCCACAATACCGTCGGTTCTCCCTTAGGTCCTGGCTTGTACTTCTGATGGTCGACCCCATTATAGATAACTCTGATCTCTGCCTTTACACCTAGTTTAATTAAGTCCCTTTTTGTAGTGTTTGAGATTGCAATAAAGTTATTATACCCTTTTACTCTTCTCTCCAACCACTTCAGTATAGGAGATAGTTTACCCGCCTCAAGGTCTAAAACCCCTTGGTGAACGTGATGAATTAACGCTATCGTTCTCTTGTTAACCTTATAAGAGAAGAAGGGAACCGCGTGAGCCACACTATCTATAACAACTTCATGTCTTTTAGCTTCCATCAGTGAGTGGAGATGTAGAGAGCCCCTATTTCCCCTTCTCTTCACTAATATACCATCGATCTCCTCCTCGCCTGGTAAACCTGGTACAGATTCGGCTAACCAAGTTACCGACATGTGCTTTGCAAGCCTCTTTCCCACCTCTAGGAGCACCTGTTCAGCTCCACCAGCTTGCGGATGTCGAGGGTCTCTATGGTTGACTAAGAGGAGATCCATAAAGTGAGAGTACGTTGAAACTTTTTAATTATTTCCTTTCTGTGTTAGCTTAAGAGTTTCCTTAAAGTGTATCCAACCACAACAAACAATATCACGTTCATCACTCCGAACATCACATAGGAAACTATGACAAGCTGATCCGGAGTATAAGGTGAGAACTGTATTACAGGTGGTGAATAGACAGGAAACCCGAGTATTAACAGTACAGCTAAAGTAGTGTCCCCTACCATATATAGGACGAACAGCAAGGCCTTTGTGAACGTTCCTGCCTTCCTTAAAGCCCCTCCTAGGAGTACCCCTCCTACGACCATAGAAAGGTAGTCTATGAAAGTCCACCCCAGATTAATCCCAGATTCGACAAAAAAGTAAGGTAAGTGGAAAATTATTGGAGGTATTACCGCAGGTATTATAAAGAGCTTGCTAAACCTGAACAAAGAGTATCCGGCTATAACGCCAGCAAGATAAAGCGTGTAGTGTGATACCATCAACACTACAGGATCTCTAGGAAGTAAACTCAAAGTATAAGGGTTAACAGTCAACACGATGATCACAAAAGAAGAGGAGAGGAAAAAAATCTTTGACTTTAATTTCATTTCCTCACCTTACGTACACAATGTAGTGGTAGAGTTGAATAGCGATTCCCCACAGGAACAATAGAATGCCCAAGTCCATCCCCGCATAAGTTGCCTGAGGACCCACGCTAGGCAACTTCCACATGATCGCCGTCTGTATGGCTGTCACCACGAATATGGCTGGGATAGCAAACAAAGCAATAGTTTTCCTAAACTTAACCTCCTCCCAACTCATTACTCCTGAGGGCTTTGACACCTTAACTCTTAAGCCCGACGCCATTCTGTAAATCATGAAGGCAGCTAATCCTCCTAATGGAATCATTGTTATCAAGTTTATCATAGCGGGGTGCATTAACCAAATCCCAAAGTTTCCCGCGAAGAGGAGAGAAACTACTGCTGTACCTAGAATCGAGGTTGGTCCAATTTTTGGCACGGTTTGAGGTGTATTAAGAGAAGGTGAAGACTTTGTGCTTTTTTGTCTTCCTACAGAAAGAATAATTACGCCAATAATTACGCCTGGAATACCTAATATTATTGCCTGCTGACTTGTTGGAGCTGGAACGCCAGGAGCTAAGTAACCCCATACGCTGAGCTCTATCAATGAAACCCACGCCACTGTCATAAGCCATGTCCAGAACTTTCTGTTCTTTAGGAACATATACTCGCTGTTCTCAAAGAACGGCATTAGGATTATCACCAAGAGCAGGATGGTGAGAACAGATAGAGCTAACGAAGGGCTCATCGCCTGTCCGTTAGGTAGCTCAAAGTCCACAAACTTATAAAGGAAAAGGAAGAACCATGGAGGATAGGGTTGGGTAGACAGCGCGGCTGCGGTACCTGGCTCCGGGGCAGGATAGGGATTTATCACAATGGGAAGTCCGTTTATGTTAGCAAGTAAATCGGGAATGAAGAGAATTATGCCCCATGTCATCAAAACGATTGATAACATGTAAACTACGTTCCTTGGCCACCATTCATTAAATTTAGACCACTCCTCCTTAGTGTAATAAGCTGGAACCTTAGGCTTCTCCTTAAAGGACGGAGTCATCCCATATCTCTCTGACATGAGGAAGTGAACGCCGAAGAGGACTCCTATTAGGAATACCATTATTATGTGCCAACCTAAGAGTCTATCGAAAAGTTGGGACTTAACGAGAGGATTACTTGCTGTAGCCGCGTCACCACCTGGTCCAAACAACCAGTTCGCTATAGTTGATGCGCCTGGGAATCCTGTTCCCACAAGTAAGCTTTCGCCTATGTTTATTGCGTTAACTCCTAAAACGTCGCTCACTAAGCTGTAACCGAAGAAGGACGCTCCCATAGTTAGTGCGAGAAGAAGAACCCCTGTGACCCACTGAAGTTCCCTAGGTTTCTTGTAAGCGCCTTTATAGAAATTCCTAAACATGTGTATATACGCTAAAATTATCATAATGTAAGCTCCATATAAATGGCTAAACAGGATTACTGAACCGTACGGAACGGAGGTTATAATGGTCTGAGTCTGAACGTAAGGATTTGCAGGCATATAATAGAGAAGCAAGAAGAGTCCTGTTATAACAGTGTAAATGAAAGCTCCTGAAACCATAGCGCCTAGCCAGTAGGAAATGTTATACATGTAGTCAGGGGTCTTAAAGAAAGGAGCCTCGGTGACACCTACTCTATCTAGGATTTGATCTATCAATCCCTTCCTTTTTTGTTGAGTTTCAGTCATTCAGCTCAACCTCTTTATTTGTGAACTTTTCCCATAAACACTGTTATTAAGCATTAGTTTAAAATTTTCTATATTTTTGGACTCATTCTGATAAGACATGGAAAGCGAAGGAGTTGAAGAACCTGAGACGCTAACAGCTCCTCCCGCTCTGTAAGTTAAGAATTCAACTAGGGCAGAACCTAGAGCCATTACTAACCCAGCTATTCCAATTTCAGCCAATATAGATATGGCTAAGTTGTAAGGTTGGAACATCAAAGGATAGGCTATAACTCTCCTTAACATACCTAGATAACCCTCAACCGTCATCAAGTATCCTGCGGTTACAAACGGTATGGTCCAAAGAAGTATCCCTGCGTTTATCATTTTGGAAGTGGTAGGACTGAAATTGAATCCCGCTCTCACTGATCGTAAAGCGTCAAGTGCGACCGCCGTGAAACCTATAAGGATGAGTGTCCATATCACCAAATGGAAGTGTCCAACTACATAGTAAGTGTTATGAACTATCGGGTTGATCGGGAACATTGGTAAGGGTACAGCCTGTACACCTCCTAGAATGAAACCGATCAAAGCTACTAACGTAGCCATACCTACCGGATCTTTGTAGTTGTATCCCTTACTAGTTAGAACGGTTAGACCTAAGTTCAGCACAGTCAGCCCTGATCCGGAGGCTAAAACTAATGTAGATAGGTTTATCCAAAGCCTAACGGGAACTGGAACGGGGAACGTTTGAATGTGATGAACCCAAATCAACATAGAACCTATGGCAAGGAGATAAATGTTCCATCTGGCCCACTTCTCACTAAATAGCGGTCTACCCGAGAACTTGGGAACGAAGTAGTAAAGCGCCCCGAACAGCGGAAATGGCACGTAATAAACGACAGGGTGACCGTAGAACCAGAATAGAACAAGCCACAATAGGGTGTTAATAGGAACACCTGCTAGTATGTTTAGAGTGTACCAAAGCTCTGCGGCTGTTAAAGCCGGTAGAGTTAAGGCTATAATAACCGCAAAGGCCACGCCATAAGCTGAGAATATACCTAACTTCTGTCCCTTAGGTTTTGTGGCATAAGCGTCGCTAACTAAGTTAACCGTAGCTACGGTCTGAGCGATTGAACTTATTGCCAAAGCTAGATAGGCTATCCCCATCATGGGACCGTGATAGTTAAGGAAAGCGTGGAAGTTGGAGTTGTCCTCCACAGCTAACGGAGGATACATATACCAGCCCATATCTGGACCTCCCAACAGTGCAAAAGCCAATGTTAAGTTAGCTAACCAGAACATGGAGCTCATTAACTTGGTCCTCCTAATGCTCATACCGTCCTTCAACATAGAGTACTCTATCACAGTTAAGGCTGCCATAGGAACTAAGCCCAACATAGCTGACCATCCGTGCAACGTTAGGAAGGTATAGTAAGTTACGCCTATCTCAGGTGAATTTGATGGAAACGTTAGGTAAGTCCTAAGGTTCATAGCGGCCATACCAACTATTATTAGCCAAGCTAGAGATCCCCCAAAATATTGCCATATAATTCCTACAGTTGAGTTAGGGAAAAGGAATGCCTTAATTTTAGAGGGAGAAAAAACACTTCCAAGAGAACTAAATATGATTTTAATTTCCTTTTTTATCTCCATACTCAATTACACCACCTCCAAGGTTCCAGTCATATATGAGAAATCGTATCCAGCGTACTCTGGCTCTCTCCAGGTGTAATTCCCTGGATGGGTTGGGGCGACGAAGTAAACGTAACTAGGTTCCTCAGGAATTGCGTTAAGGTTTATAACTCCGTCAGGAAGTCTTATGAAGAAACCCGTAATCACCTGAGGAGAGTTAAGGATTATTGTTATAGGTTCGCCAGGCTGGGCTACAATTACGTTCGGGTGAAACACATCGTTAAAAGTACCGTTTTGAACAGCCGTCATATTGACTACGAGAATTCCATTTATTACCTCAGAGGTCCTATTGGATGGGGGAGAACTATTGAAGATCTTTACAGCCTCCTGAGCTTGGGGAGGTAGACCAGAAAATAATGGTAAACCGTATCTTATGCTAGTGCTCTCACCTTTTGTTACCTCCAGAACTGACCACGAGAAAAAAACAGCTACCAATATTAACATTACTATGAACCATGCCAGCTCAGCGTGGTGAAATATCCTCTCTCTGAAATCAGCCAATCTTTAACACCCTTTTATCATTTAAAATGAAGGATAGACCCCCTTTTTAACTTTTCTATTTTAACTTAATTTAAGTTTAACTAGCTTACCTTTTTATGTTTTAAAAATAGTTTTAACATAAACGTAAATTAACTAAAAGTAGAGGATGTTATTTCATTGATTATAATGTTTTTTTATTTAGTTTTTATGAAAAAGAGTGATAGAGATAAATTTGATAAGATCCATTATAACAAAATATTTAAACCTTACAAGCTTGTAAATAATTAATTGTGATGGTTATGGGTAGGCACTTCGTTCTTAAGAGAGAGGACTTCGTTTTCGCCACAAGACTGATAAGAAGGATGAAGGACCCTAAAACGAGGTTCGATGAGAGGAAGTTCGCGGAGAAGGGTAGAGATTACCTCTACAACTACGCTGAGGAGAAGGTGGGACCCTTAGATAAGGGAAGAAGATCTTTCCTTAAAGGAATTTTAATAGGCATAGGTGTTCTGGCTGTAGCTAGCGCGGTTCCTGTAATATCTTACCTAAATCAACCACCTGTTTATCTGAAAAACTTCCCCTGGATAATAATAGTAGATTCTGATGGGAATCCAATAGAGGCTAGCAAACTAACGGTGAACGATCCATCGATACTTCTTTTCCAATATCCTATGGAGGGGGACATAACCTTCCTCTTGAACATGGGTGACGCCAACGATAACCCGGTATCTATCCCTCCAACTACTGTAGTAATACCAGAGAACGGTACTACCTACACCTTTCCTGGGGGAGTTGGACCTAACAAATCCATAGTAGCTTACAGTGCGATCTGTCAACATCTAGGTTGTCAGCCACCAGAAATTCATTTCTATCCTCCTAAGTATCTCACTCCAGGAGGTACAGTGCCCAATTTCTTGCCTCCAGTAGCCTATCAAGCTGCTCAGAGCGCGAACGCCGCATCTGTAATACACTGTGACTGCCATGGATCTACATATGATCCGTGGAGAGGAGCTGCAGTGCTTACAGGACCTACCTTGAGACCTTTACCTTACGTTGAGCTCTACTGGGACCAAGATACTGATTACCTCTACGCTACTGAGATGAACCTAAAGGCTCCAGTAATTATGGGACAACCGTCAGACCTAGCTAGCTTCGCCTATTTATCCTCATTTAATGAACAGACTGGATGTCCGAAGATGTTACTCAGCAAAGGGCAAACTCCTTCTGAATGCTATTCAAAGCTTAATAACGAGGGGAACACATTTTCTAGTTAGGTGTAAGAAATGACAAAGTTAGGATTAATGATACTTGGGATGATATTCGGAGGAACCGCAGCTTATGCCATTTTTATAGCTTATAACATGCTATGGAACACGTCCCCCATTAGGTGAATATAATGAACACCAAATTCGTAGTTTTGTTGACAGTAATTGGGGTCTTGTTTTTCATCGTGTTGTCGATACCCATGAACATATTTTCTAGTTTATTGCTTGGTGTAGGTTCCGCAATAGAGATTGCTGTTGCAGTATACATTATCTTAATGTCCGGATTGTTTATCCTTGTGTTCAGAAGATTTAATTCATAAATTTTTTAAATCATCATGGTTTTAAGATTAAATTCACGGAAATGTTTATGAAAACTTTATTAGATTAAAGAATATGTTAATAATGAGGGGAGATGAGTTTAGAGAACAGAGTGTACAAACTGATGGACATAGCTTCTCGTCATAATTACGTTACAGGCCTCTCAATGTTAGAGATTCTAACGTTAATAGGTCTTTACTCGGCGGGAATGTCAATCCCTATCTTCAACTTAGGTTTAGAAGGCTCTGCCATAACAGCACACATTTATGGAGCCATAACGATAGCCATACTTAATGTCCTGATTCTAGCTGCCGCAATGAGGACTAACGAACTAGGCCTCAAAGTATTGTCTTTTATTAACGTAATATTCGTCCTCATTGCAGCTTTTGAGGGCCTGTTCTACTTCGGAGGCTTTATAGATCCTTCCTACGCTCTAGGAATGGCTATAGGCTTTGTAGGTACGTTATTCTCTGGCTCGGCCGTTCTGTTCTACTGTCTATCTAGATGAAAGATAACATAAAAATTTTTAAAACCTTATTTTCAACATATTCATGGTTAGTCATGTCTATAATTAACGTAGGGCCTAAGTCTAGAGTAACGATGAACTTGGCAGTTGTCGAAACAGTTTTTATGACAGGCGCTTTCATCGCAGGAGTAGCTGCGTTGCTATACGATAAGTTTCCAATCGCTGCTAGCTGGCAATCGTTTATCCTTTCCGCTCATATAAGTTTCGTGATGCTTACGGCGTTCTTCGGCCTTGCTCTCTACGCCGCTACGGCCAAGGAAAACAGAAGGGGATTACGGTTACTAGGTTTATTGAACGTAATTTTCATTGCAATAGCTGCGCTAGGAGGACTCCTGTTTTATGGGACTCTAAATTACGCCTTTTCCTATCTAATGGCTTTGTCCTTTTTAGGAGCGTATGTCTGCTCTACCGGTTGTATATTTTATTAGATTTCTTTATATAAAAACTATTTTTTTAAACTACAATTAAAAAGGTACATTATGTTAACTAAGAAAAGTTTAAAGGTTAAAAAGACTTAATAATATAAATGAATAGATATGAAGTTTGATCAGATACCTGGATTCAAAGCGGCTTACTTGATCAACGGCAACGAAATGAGAAAGGTGGCTGGGGAGGACATCAAGGTGGACCTGAAGAAGTTGGCTGATTTCCTTGCTGAGAACTATAGGATAGGTAAGGATGAAGCCGAAAAGCTGGACATGGGAGATCTGTTGGGATTCGCTATGATTTTAGACGACCTAGGGATAGCGTTCATGGGAAATTACGTTGTTTTCGTTGATGCCCTTAAGACAAACTGGAACAAAGTATTAGAGGCTTTCCAAGAGGTGTTAGCTTAAATGAAAATTAAGGGATACCTAGGTCACATTAAAGTAAATGATAAGGGGGAAGTGATTGAGAAAGTAAGCGTCGATGAGAAACTGGCTGACATACTTAAGTACAATATAGAAAAAGGAAATCAAGAGGCTAAGGAACTAGGGTTCAGCAAGATGAATGGTTTCGCAATGATGGGCTCGAAGAAGAGCCTGGCCTTCATGAAAGGGGAAGCTATATTGGTCGAGACGAGCAAGGCTGACTGGCAGGAGTTGTTTGTACATTACGTCTATTTGAAGGGATGGTTAGCCTTAGGAATAGTTCTACTTATTCTCTCAATTGCCCTATATTACATGGCCCTAGCTACTGCTTACTTAGATTACTTCGCCCCGTTACCAAGACTATACGTACCTACGTTGATACTGATAATATCCCTGATAATGATTCTGTCGTCTAAAACTAGGTTCGCATACAGGCTATAACTTTATTTTCTTTTATAAAGAGTGATTATTTTTGTTAATTCTATGTACTCATACATTCCACCTGACGTTATAAGTAAGGCGAAAGGTATAGCACCAATAATAAGATAAACCGGGATAGAAAGTGCAATAATTAATGAGGCTATTTTTAAACCCCTTGAGTTGAAGTCGTCCCCCAATCTAATCACTTCAAGAGAGTAATCGAAAAGGTAGCTTAGGATCAGAAGCGTTCCCACAATTTGCAAAATAGAGAAAAGTTCGATGTCCACTTTAAGGTAAGTGACAACTTCTGATAAAATTGAAATTATAATGCCTACTATCATAACGTAATAAAGTTTTACAGATAAACTGAACTTCTCATCCAATTGTGAGAACGAATTTCTATTCAACCATCCGAATATTAGTAATGCTAAGTATGAAATTGAGAGGGGGATAAAGTAAAAAATTGTTTGTTGAATTTCAAAGGACATGCCGAGAAACGTTGAAAAAAGTATAAGAGCTAGAGATGCTCGTTTAACTCTGTCGTAAACGGATAAATTAAGTCTAGTTTTTTTCGGCATTGATATCGCTTCATCACTAAAATATATAGAGTTTGTGACCAGACGCATGATCAAAGCTGATTATCAATAAAAACTGCACAGATTTTGAATGGGATGAATTGAAAATTAACCCCTTAACTCAATAGGAACTATCTCTCTCTTTAATGGACCTATATATAAAGCCCTTGGTCTAATGAGTCTGTGTTGATCCTCCACATATTCTATCACGTGGGCAACCCAACCTAACGTCCTTGAAAGAGCGAACAGGGAGGTGAACATGTAAATTGGAAAGCCTAGAGAGTAGAACACGACCCCTGAGTAGAAATCCGTATTAGGATAAATGCGCTTCTCACTGAACGTCTTGATCCCCAAATCCTCAACGCTTTGGGCTATCGAGAAGTATTTCCTGGCGTTATCGTTGTTCTCAGATAGAAGCTTCGCGTACTTCTTGAAGATTTTTGCCCTCGGATCATAAGTTTTATACACCCTATGCCCGAATCCCATCAACCTGGATTTCTGCTCCGTAATCTTGTTCCTAAACCACGTCTCTGCGTTTTGCGGTTCTCCTATCTCGACGAATTGTTTGAACGCTTCCTCCGCTGCCCCTCCATGTAAAGGTCCCTTTAAAGCCGCTAAAGCTGCTACCACACACGAGTACATGTCAGATAACGTAGACGATGTTACTAAGGCTGCTGTGGTAGAAGCTGGTACCTCATGATCTGCGTAGAGGATGAGTGAAGCGTCCATGGCCTTCACTTCCTCGTTAGATGGCGTCCTTGACAAGGATGACTTCAGAAAGCTCTTAGCGAAGCTCTCTGAAGGTTCCGGTATTATTGGTTTTTTACCTTCCTTGGCCCTTAGAACGTTAGCCACTACTGTTGATGCCCTCCCTATTAGTTTTATTGCGTTCTCTCTATTGTTGTTCTTATTCCACGGAGATCCGTACAACGAGGAAAGAGCGGAGAACGCAGTTTCCATCATACCTATCGCGTCAGAGTCCTTAGGTAGGGAGTAAATCATGTCTATTACCTGTTGTGGTACCTCATAAGATTCATCAATGGAGGACTTCAACTTTTGAAGTTGTGACTTAGTAGGTAAGTCCCCATATAACATCAAGTGAATAACTTCCTCAAAGCTTGTGTGTTCCACCAGGTCCTCTATATCGTAACCTCCGTACCTTAATATCCCGTTTTCCCCATCAATATAGGTAAGAGAAGTTGTCTTAATGAATACGTTTTCTAAACCACGGCTTATCTGGCTCATATTAATCACTCCCTAAGAATTCCTCTCTCTCAATGTTCGATATCGCGGCCAGCACGTGACTCTCTCTTATGATATCCCTCACGGATATAACGCCCTTTAGTTTACCATACTTATCAACAACGATTAAATGACGAAGGTTCCTTTCAGCCATCTTCTTGACCGCGTTATAGATAGTCTCATCCTCCCCTATCACGACTAAGTTCTTCATAGTTCCAAACTCCTCTACTGGCTGGTTAACGTCTATTCCCCTCGCTATTCCTCTTATGATATCCCTCTCTGTTATTATGCCAGCCAACTCTCCTTTATGAGTTATAACGACTGATCCTATATTGTGCGAAGCCATGACCTCAATAGCCTTAACTGTAGGCGTTCCCTTCTCTAAGGTAAAGAGATTTTTACTTATCAGATTCTTTACAATACTTGTCATATTTGATATAATACATTTCGATTATAATAAAAGTTATGCCAGCTCCTTATCTAACCTTTCATAATAATCATAATTAATTACCTCATATTGTTCCTTTCTCGTCATCATCTTGTCCATTAGGTTTTTCTGCGTCCCTTCCTTCATAAGTACCTTAAGGGCATCCTCCATAGCCCTTGCCGCGACTCTAAATATCGTTACTGGAAATATGACGTAAGTGTAGCCCATGTTCCTAAACTCTTCCGCTGTAATCAAGGGTGTTTTCCCAAACTCTGTCATATTAGCTAGGAGCGGAGCGTGAACCTCTTTCGCGAACTCCCTAAACTCCTCCTCGCTCTGTAACGCTTCGGGAAATATTATGTCCGCCCCAGCCTCTAGATAAGCTTTAGCCCTCTCTATGCTATCTCGAAGACCTAAGATTGCTCTAGAGTCTACTCTCGCTATTATTTTGGCTTTCTTCCTTGCTCTCACCGCAGCCCTAATTTTGGACACCATTTCCTTATCAGATATCACTTCTTTACCTTCCAAATGACCGCACTTCTTAGGCATCCTTTGGTCCTCGATTTGTATCGCGTCGGCCCCAGCTCTCTCCAACAAGGAGACTGTCCTGTAAACGTTTATGGCCTCTCCGAAACCTGTGTCCGCATCTACTATCATCGGTATTGAAGTCACCTCCCTTATTCTCCTGACCATGTCCACTAGTTCCATTAGATCTATTATTCCTATGTCAGGTAACCCTAATGATGAGGTTAAAGCTCCTCCTGATAGGTAGATTGCCTTAAAACCAACTCTCTCTGCAAGTAGGGCAGTGAACGGGTTGAATACGCCTGGTATGATCATGAACTCCTTACCAAGAGACAACGTTTTTCACCTCAAGGTTTTCGAGGTTCCAGACCCTACTTATTAAACTGTCATCCAAGCCTAGTTTCCTCACCTTCTCTTCTAATTCGGCGTCGCTCATGGGATTCTTAAAATGACCCCTAGGTACTCTGACCTCTTCTGAGAACGAACCATAAGTTGTCTTAACGGTGATTCTAGTGGGCAACTCGCTCGGGTAAACTTTAGTGTAAACTTCGTTCTCTATGACCTCAACTTTCTTCATAGTCTCGATCACTTTCTTGTCTTTTATAAGATCATAAGAGTCTAGCCACAGTTTACCTGTGATTAAGGCCGTTGAGACTATGAATGGTAGGCTGTGGTCAGCAGTCTCTTTATTTTGAGGGAACCACTTCTCTTCATCCGCTAATATGGTCTTTCCTGCCTCATATGTCTCGACCTCTATCTTAGTTATATCTCCCCTTATTTTAGATCTTAGCGTGAGCGCCGCCTCAACAGCGGCCTGAGCGTGATACTCTACAGGATACCTCTTTATGTACGTTTCCAATATCTTCTCTGTCCCCATGTTAGTAAAGGGCTCCTCTAACATCTCCGGAGCTATAACGCTCTTGAACCCCATCTTTCCTGAGAAGGGTGTAGACGGTCCGGTGAACCCTGCTTTGGCCAACGTTGTGGCAAATACAGAGTTCCTTACGGCCTCCGCTGCCGCTCCCGCCTTCCACATACTTAGGCTTCCCGATCTTGTCTCCCTTAAGGCTATATGAGGCACGAGAGTCATTGAGATAGCGTTTATTATCTGCTCCTTATTCAGACCTAATGCTGAAGATAGAGCTACTGTAGCACCGACTTGTAAGAAATTTACGTGATCGAAGCCCCTTTTCCTCAAGGAAAAAGAGTCGCAAAGTCTTGTTGAAACTTCATACCCAAGGACTATAGCTCTTATTAATTCCTTACCGCTCAGATTCGGATTGACTGCCAGTAGCCCTCCTATCATGTCAGATGGATGAAGGGGTTCCAAAGAAAGGTAAGTGTCATTAAAATCCAAATACCTGATGAGGAGAGTGTTGTAAAACGCTGCTAGGTCTGGAGACACGTTCCCTCCACCCAACAAGAGACCGTCTCCTTTAAAACTGGGAAAGAGGGATCTAACAACTCGTGCTGGAGGAGAGTTCTTCGACGCAAAGGCAACTCCCAACGAGTCCAAAACCCTCCTTTTGGCCTCATGAATGGCCTTGTCTGAAAGATCTGAGAACGTAGTTGAGGTAACGAACTCCGAGAAAATCGAAGCGAGCTCCATGTTTTATACTTATACAACTCAATTTAAAATATTACTGAAAAACTAGTAAGCTATCGTCTTTATTTAAATTAGGGCTCATTTTACATCGTTTTAACGAGCCTGCTTCTATCTACGTACTTTAAAACGAACTCAGGAGTTATTGGAACCTCTATGTGGTCCAATGTGACCCCAAGGGCATCCTCAAGCGCATTAACTATGACAGCGTAAGGGACTGTAGCTCCTCCTTCCGCCACGCCTTTAGTTCCAAGAGGTGTAAAAGGAGATGGCGAGACCAAGTGCTTTATCTCCATCCTGGGTATCTCCTTGGCTGTCGGCATCCAATAGTCGCTTAGATTGGTCTGTTGAGGCGAACCAGAGACGTACCTTATGACTTCGTAAAGTGCAGCCCCTATACCCATAGCGGAGCCACCCATGAGCTGCCCATCGACTATGATTGGGTTAATAATGTTACCACAATCGCTAACTATAACGTACTTTCTAATCTTTATGAATCCAGTGTCAGGGTCAACATCTATTATTGCACCGTGGGCGTTAACTCCATAAGTGCTGGAGAAGTTAACTTTCCTTGAATCGTCGGCCACGTTTACGTTAGGCGAATTGAAGACCTCTGTAGATTCTATGCCCATGTCCTCCAATGGAGTGTGAAACTTGTTGTAAACTAAGTTCGCGATCTCTTCAAGTGTGAAGGTCTTAGTCCCTACCTTAACTACTCCGTTCCTCAGCTCCACGTTATCTAACTCGACGTCTAGGATTTGGGAGACTAGTTGCCTTATTCTATCCTTTAACTTTATTGCGGCTTTGTAAACTGCACTTATGGATACGACTGAGAAGCGGCTACCGTAAAATCCAGTGCCAGGAGGTCCGTCGGTATCCCCTAAAACAACGTTAATCTTGTTCATAGAAATGCCCAGCACATCAGATACGACTTGAGTAACAGAAGTCTCGTGTCCGGTTCCCATTGAGTTAGTGCTTAACCAGACAGTGACGTCTCCGCTACTATCCATCTTCATGTAGACGCCCTCGTAATAAGGTGTCCTGGGCTTCTTAACTACTAAAGTTTGGAAGGCTAAGGAGGAACCTGGCTCTAGGGCAAAGGCTACTCCCAATCCGGACCCAGCGTCCTTATCTCCTAGGGCTTCCCTAAGGACTTCTATGGACTTAGCGTAATCTCCGCTATCATAAATGGCTCCGGTTATAGTCGTGAAGGGTAACGTCTTAATGAAATTCCGTTTCCTAAAGTCGAACTGATTATATCCCTCTTTCCTTGACAAAGAGCTTACCATATTCTCCAAAACTAGAACTGCTGGTGGGATCCCCAAACCTCTATAGGGACCAGTGGGTGGCATGTTCGTGAGGACACCAGTTACGTCAAACTTAAGGTAACTCACGTTATACGCTCCAGTTAGATGGTATATCTGTCTCAGGATTGGAAGCGGTTGATAAGTGTGCATATATGCCCCAAAGTTCTCTAGAAGGCTCACTTCCATTCCTAAAATTTCTCCATCCCTGTACATCATTGATACCTGATATTCCCTATCGGGTCCTTGGACAGCTGACGTAACGTGTTCCGTCCTAGTTTCAATGTACTTCACTGGTCTTTCAACGTATATGGACGCCATGGTAGCTAGAACTAAGGGTTTTAAAAATATCTTACCTCCGAATCCTCCTCCTGAGTCCGGTACAATAACCCTTATCCTGCTTTTTGGTATTCCGAAAACAATGCTTAGGGCCGTTCTAAAGACCTGGGGAACTTGCGTGTTGGCATAAATTGTTAGACTCCCGTTTGCAGGAGAGTAGTCAGCTATTACGCCATTAGTCTCGATTGGCATGGGGGATATTCTGTTTACCCTGAAGATCTTCTGCACGACCTTGTAGTTACCGCTTATACGACCGTACTCAAACGTGTCCTTATACACTACGTTTGTACCTAACTCCTCATGAACTAATTCCTTATCTTCAAGCGCATTATGTGCTGATTCGATTGGTGGAAGAGGCTCGTATTCCACCTCCACCCTCTCCTTTATGTCCTCTACTTCATATCTATCCTTTGCCACTACCAAAGCTAAGGGCTCGCCAACGTATCTTACCTCCCTAACAGCTAAAGGAAACTCCTTTGGTGCGCCCTCATAAAAAAAGTTCGGTAAGGGTTCGGTTTTAAGGTCTTCCTGGGTTATTACCTCAATTCCTGCAGGGACCTTAGCTATCTTAAACTTAGCCCTAGGATAGGGAGATCTGATAACTCCCAGGAAAAGTTCTCCTGGAAGGGAGATATCGTCCACGAATCTTCCTCTGCCGGATATGAATCTGGGATCTTCAACCCTTCTCACCGGCTTACCTATCATAAGTTTATCCCCATGAATTTTCTGTAGAAATGTCTAGCTGCAGAGATTCTCTGTATATCGTTAGTTCCTTCGTAAGTCTTGAGTATCTGTACGTCCCTTAACATCCTCTCTAAGCCTGTGGATGTGGTAACTCCATAGCCTCCGTGAGCCGTCATAGCTCTTAAAACTACTTTTTCGGCAGACTCCGTAGCGAAGAACTTAGCCAAAGAAGCCGCCATTACGTATTCGTTCTCCATTTTGTTCTTAAAGAGAGTTCCGGCCCAATACACGAGCAGTCGGGAAGTGATCACATCAGCCATAGATTCAGACACCTTTTGCTGAACCATTTGGAAAGAAGCTATGCTTTGTCCAAAACTCTTCCTCTCTAAGGAATAGCTTATCATCTTCTCTAACGCCGCTTGAGCTATTCCTAGAGCTTGAGCCGCAACTATCGTTCTGGCGTAGTCGAAGGATGATACGGCGTACTTGAAACCTTCCCCCACTTTCCCAACCACGTTCTCTTTTGGAACCTTAACCTCATTTAGTGAGATCTCTGTTGTGTGAGAGGCCTTAAGTCCAGTTGTGTCTATACGTCCTTCTACCTTAAACCCTTCATAGTTTCTCTCTATAATAAACATGGTTATACCCTTCCATCTAGGTTCAGAAATAGGTGAAGTTCGAGCTGTGAGTATTATGTAGTCCGCTAGATCCCCATTAGTTATGAATATTTTCCTTCCATTAATCACATAATTTCCATTTATTTCCTTCGCTACAGAAGTGATCCCTGCCACGTCAGTTCCTGCACCGGGTTCGGTGTTTGCAAAGGCAGCTATCCGCTCCCCTCGAGCTACAGGGACAACGTATCTCTCTTTGAGATCTTCGCTTCCGAACCTCAATATGGCACTTGTGAACATCCAGTTTATCAGGAAAAAGGTAGAGAGTGAAGGCCAGACCCTGCTCATCTCCTCAGTGGCCACCAAGAGAGATAAGTAATCTCCACTCGCTCCTCCATACTCCTCTGAAACGTCTAAACCATTAAGCCCTAGTTCTTTAATCTTCTCTCTTACTTCCAAAAGGTCTCCTTTTCTCTCTCCTTCTTCTACCTTATCCTTGACTTCTCTCTCCAAGAACTCCCTCAAAGACCTTCTCAAAATCTCATGGTCCTGACTTAGGTCTATCTTGAAGTCCTCTAGCCCTTTGAAGGGGAAAACCATGATCTCACAACTTACTTATCTCCTGGGCTATAATAGAGCTACCCTTTTGTGCTAACTCCTCCTCTATTATCAAAGGTGGAAGTAATCTCACTGTTGATTCCCCAGCCCCTATGGCAAGAACTCCCCTTAAGAAGGACTTGTGTAGAACCTTTTCCAATCCCTCCTCGAACGGTTTACCGTCTTTCCTCAAATCGGCTCCTATCATTAGTCCCCTGCCCCTAACCTCTTCAAGATAAAGAGAGTTAGATGAGGCTAAGTTGTCAAATATGAGCTTACCGTTACGTTCCACCCCACTTAAGATCCTTGGAACTTCTTCCAACACTACCTCAGCGGCGGCCAAAGCCAGAGCGTTACCCCCGAAAGTGTTGGCGTGAGATCCTCTAGGTAGATCCATAACCTCGCTCCTACCTACCACTGCGCCCAGAGGTAAACCACCTCCTAGAGCTTTCGCTAAGCAGACTAAGTCCGGTTTTACATCGAAATGCTCATAGGCGAACATCCTTCCAGTTCTCCCTATTCCAGTTTGAACCTCATCCAGAATAAGGAGGATTTCATTATCCCTCGATATCTTCTCAAGCCCTTGCAAGAACTGTTTCGGTGGGACAACTACTCCCCCTTCGCCCTGGATAGGTTCAATAAGAAAGGCCGCAACGTCGTTTGGATCCACAATCTTCTTAAAAACCCAGTCTTCAATGTACCCAAGAATGGCGGAGCTGCAGTCTCCCTGACATAGGGGATTATGCCTGTCCGGATAAGGCACGAGAAGAGTAGAAGGAAGTAGAGGGGAGAATATAGATCTTTGAACGTACTTGCTAGAGGTGAAAGACATGGAACCGAAAGTCCTTCCGTGGAACGAATTGGTGAAGCCTATGATGTATTGCCTTCCAGTATGCCCTCTCGCTATCTTAAGACTGGCCTCAACGCTCTCAGTACCGCTGTTAGTATAAAAGACCTTTCCTTGGAATGGGAAAAAAGATACCAGTTTACGTGCTACCCTCACGGCCAAATCGTAATAGAAATCTGTTAGACTATAATGGAAGAACTTCCTCATCTGCTCCTGAACCGCGTTGATAACCTTCTCGTTTCCGTGACCTAATGCCATTACCCCAATCCCTGCGTTCATGTCAATGTATTCCCTCCCCTCTACATCATATACTATGGAACCTTTCGCGTGATCTATAACTAGCGGATACCATCTACTGAAGGATTGCATTAAGTATCTTGAATCCTCCTCTATTATCTTTGAAGATAAGCTCATAAATATATAATCTGTCATGAATAATATAAATCTAGTCTCAATTGTTTTTCTCGAAATTATCTTAGTATATTATCTTGATAAAAGGGAAAGTAGAGCAGAACGCTCAAGCTTCGGGCCACAGCCTGCGTTAATTACGTGATCCAAGATCACTCCAAAAGTTTACGCGTTCAGAACTGACCTAAACGCCTTCGCTTAAACCATGAACTGCGAAGTTGATACTAGACCCATAAATAAAAATTCACATAATTCTTTTAGCCTTTTAACTAGGGCTTCTTACTCGTTAGCGAAGTTTCATGTTATCCTCAAGATCTTGTTCCATACTAAAGCTCGAAACCGTCTTAACGTTTGATAGGAAACCTCCGTCATCCTTTCAAGAGCCTCTTCGTATAGTATCATAGCAATAACATGTAGTGACGTGAGACTTCTTCTAGCTTTAAAATTTCTTCCAAAACTATAAATCATAAAGATAGTTTTATAAATCTATAAACAATCTATTTATATGGACTTCTCGTTTTCAGAGGATGAACTAATTTTCAGGGACAACTTGAGAAGTTTCCTGTCCAGAGAACTCAGACCTATAGTGAGCAAGATAGACAAGGAAGGAATACCTCATGAGTTCGTAAAAAAGGCCTCCTCCCTTGGAATTTGGGCTATGACAACGTCTCAAGATGTGGGCGGACAAGGAGCTAGCTTTCTTCTCTCCACAATAGCGTCTGAAGAGATCGCAAGGGCAGACTTCAGTATGGCAACCGCTGTCCTTTTCCTTCTGGAAAGCGGTTGGGGATATGTGCTAGATAAATACGGTTCTAAAAATCTCAGGGAGGATATACTCCCTAGAGTAACGGCAGGGGATTGGTTCTTAGGTATCGCATCAACTGAACCGTCAGGAGGAAGTGATGTGGCTGGTATTAGAACAACTGCAAAAAAGGAGGGAACTAAATTCGTCCTAGGAGGACAAAAGATATACATAAGCGGAGTACTTGAGGCCCTCCATTGGGGAGGCGGACATCTCACTTTAGCTAAGACTAACCTAGAGGCTAAGCATAGAGGAATATCAATGTTTTACGTACCTACTTCGTCCCCTGGTGTAGAGGTCTCTAAAATAGAGAACATGGGAAGAGCAGGCATCTCCTCAGGTATTATAACCTTCTCAAATGCCCAGATCCCGGAAGAGAACCTTGTAGGAGAATTGAATAAGGGGTTTTATTATGCGATGGACGGATTCAATCACGCCAGAGTGTTAGTAGCTGGAGCCTGTATAGGGGCGGCCGAGGCTATATTAGAAATTGGGCTAGAATATATAAAACAAAGAGAGGTTTTCTCAACTAAACTTAAGGATTTCGAAGCGATCGCGTTTGAGGCAGCAGAGCTTAAAACAAAACTTGAGATGGCGAAGCTGTTGAACTATAAAGCTGCATGGATGATGGACAGGTCGCCTAATTCTGATGAGACCGCCATGTTAGCCGCTATGAGCAAGTTAACCGCACCTCAGGTAGCCTTTGAGATAACCAAGAGCGTGATGATGTGGATGGGGGCTTACGGCTACTCCAAGGACGCCCTTGTTGAGATGGGCTTCAGAGGGGCTATGTCCTATCTTGTTGGGGCTGAAGGGGCTATGAACGTAATGAAGTTGATAATCTCAAAGAGACTATTTCAGTGAGAGAAAGTCCTTACGTAAATTTTGTCATAATGCGCTGGCGTAAGTTTACACTTCAAGTGTTCAATTTTTCTCATCATTAAAGGATAGAGCAGTAGCCAGAGCCACAACTTTACCTTCGGAATTAGTCACCTTAATTCTATAAACTGAAGTGGTTCTACCCGTGGACTCAGGCCAAGCCTCAGCTAGAAGTAAATCTCCCGGTTTCACTACTCTCCTATAATTCACTTCGACGTTTAACGCAAAAGCTTTTCTCTCTTGATTACTTATGACCTCGAAGGCTGCGTCTATCAAGGAGAAGATCACAGCCCCGTGTACCGTACCATGAATGTTCATGTGATCGGATCCGGTCTGCATAGACATCTTTACGTATCCCATACGTTCTTCCTCTTTCTTAATTCCTAACCTTTCAACGAAATTCATGATTAAATTGCTCAACACCAGGTTATAAAGGGAACTATTTCAGTAATTTTTTATAACTAATGTAATATACATTTAAATAGTTGTTAATCTGTAATTATTAATCATGGACAGAGTGCTCATTTCGAGTGTTCAAGATTTTGCGAGGAAGGAGATCCAGGTTCTAGCTGAGAAAATAGATAGGGAGGATTACTACCCCAGGCATCTCATAACTAAAATGGGAGATTTAGGGATCTTAGACCCGTTATATAGCGGAGCAAGCGTCTACGATTCTATGTTATGTCTAGAGGAGATAGCTAAGGTTAGCGGATCTGTTGCGCTGATTCAGGACGTTCAGGGGGAGTTAGTGAATTCCCCACTAAGGACTTTCGGTCACGATTTAGACGACTTAATAGATGATTTAGCCAAAGGGAAGAAAATAGGCTCTTTTGCTCTAAGTGAGCCTTGTTGCGGTTCCGATACCAGATCAATGAAAACCAGAGCTGAGAAGGTAAGCGGAGTGTGGAGAGTTAGCGGAGAGAAAATGTGGATTACTCAAGGGATGTACGCTGATGTGTTTCTAGTCGCTGCGAAGACAAGTGAAAAAATAGGCACGTTCTTAGTTAGAGAGCAAGACTGCGTTGAAAGGGAGAAGATCGAGGTTTCAGGCAACAGAGGTACAGGGACTGCAAAGATTAGGTTAAATGAATGTGAAGCGGATCTCATTGGAGGTTGGCAAGTTACAAAGTACGCCCTATCAATTGGTAGGATTGCGATCTCGGCCATCGCAATAGGTCTCGCACTGGGAGCTACGGAGGAGGCTTACGGTTGGGCAGAAGAGAGGACTGCCTTCGGGAAGAAGCTCCTAGAACATGAGGGAGTTCAATGGATGTTCTCAGATTCTATAGCTGATCTAGAGTCGGTAAAATCGCTCTTAGATGTCACATGTAAAGCGTTTGAAAATAACTGGGAGATGGCTGAACCCCTAATCGCCGCATTAAAGCTCGTCTCCTCTAAAATTGCAAACAACGTAGTTGACAGAATGGTTCAAATAATGGGGGGTATGGGTTACGCTAAATCGACAAGGACAGAGAGGGCATACAGAGACGTGAGGCTTACCAGAATAGGAGAAGGAACGGATGAAGTTCAGCGCCTAATCCTATCTAGGCATTTACGTGAGATGATTAATAATACATATAATGCGATAGAATAGTTTAAATTTTTTCTATCCTATTTTTATTGTGTTCACAAAGTTAGAAAAATTTATATAGTTTTTAAATATAAATAATGATTGTGATAATGTGGTAGGAGTTGATATAGTAGGTGTGGGCTGGTTCGGATTCTCACCTAACGTGCACGATCACTCGTTCAGAGAGATGATGTTTGAGGCAGCAACGAGAGCCTTCCAGGACGCTGGAGCGATGAACCCGAGAGAACAAGTTGACGCGTTCATCTCGTGCCAAGAAGATTTCTGGGAAGGCATATCTATCTCAGACGAGTTCGCCCCTGACCCTATAGGGGGTTCTATGAGACCTACTATGACGGTTGCAGGAGACGGAATAGAGGGATTGGCTCACGGTGTGATGTTGATAAAAACTGGGATAGCTGATGTGGTCGTAGTCGAATCGCACGCTAAGCCAAGCGATATTCTTACTTTCAATAAGATAGTAGAACTTGCTATGGACCCGATCTACTTAAGAGGGAGAAAAGTGGTGAACTACCATTTCATAGCAGCTCTTGACGCTGTAAAGTACATGCGTAGGACTGGAATAAGTAGAGAAGACCTAGCGTCTGTGGTAATTAAGAACAAGGGTAATGGATTGAAAACTTCAAGGGCACCTTTCTCCTCTAGGCTGTCTAAAGAGGACGTGATGTCTCAAGAAGTTATCGTTTATCCGTTCACCGACGTGGACATAGCTAGACCAGTCGACGCAGGGATAGTGGTTATCTTAGCCTCAGATTCTTTCTCACGAAAGTTCAACGATACACCTATAGCGATAAAAGGGATAGGATACGCCACAGATAGTTCTAACTTTGAGTTGGCCGCGTTAGGCGAGGCCAATTACATGAGAGTGGCCTCATCGATAGCCTATGACATGGCCAACATTGAATCTCCTTTAAAAGTCTCTGGAATCTTCGTAGATGATAGGTATAGTTACAAGGAACTAGAACATCTGGAGGCTTTAGGAATCAACGAGGTGGCTGAAAAGTTGAAAGAAGGTTACTTCCATCAAGGCAGTTACCTGCCAGTTAATCCGTTTGGAGGGCACTTGGCCAAAGGCTATCCGCTGGAGGCGGCTGGATTGTCCTTGGTCCTTGACGCGGTGGAGTACTTAAGGGAGGGAGCCGAATCGGCCATAGTTGGTAGTTGGAGAGGGATTCCAACTTTCACTGGGGGTACGGTGGTGTTAAGCAGATGAGAACCAACCTTAAGTTTAGAAGAGTGGCTGCGATCGGAGCAGGCTTGACTGAATTCAGAAGGAGAACTTTAGAGACGCCGCAGGAGTTAGCTTGGGAGGCCTCAAGGAAAGCATTAGACGAGGCAGGTTTGGAACTTAGGGATATAGATTGCGTGGTTATCGGTAGCGCTCCTGATGCGTTTGATGGGGTACACATGAAGGGAGAGTACTTATCTCACGGCTCAGGTGGGATAAGGAAGCCCACAAGTAGAGTCTACGTTGGAGGGGCAACAGGTGTTATGACTGCAATATCGGGTTGGTATCACGTCGCAAGCGGGCTCTGTAAGAATGTTCTAGCGGTAGCGGAGGAAAAGATGAGCCCAGGAAGACCTCATCCTCAGGCTGTATTTAGATATATTTGGGATCCAATAACAGAGAAGCCGCTAAACCCCAACCTAATCTGGATATTCGCCATGGAAATGCATCGATACATGTATGTGAATAAGGTAAGCAAAGAGGAGATAGCGCTAGTGTCAGTTAAAAACAAGCGAAATGCAATCAATAATCCGTACGCACAACTGGGAGGACAGATCACCGTGGACGACGTTCTTAAAAGTGAAGTTCTAGTGTGGCCAGTTCAGCTTTTGGACGTGAGTCCTGTAAGTGACGGGGCAGCAGCGATGGTGTTCGTTGAGGGGGACATCGCCAGGAGATACACGGACACACCGGTCTGGATAGAGGGAGTGGGCTGGACATTAGATAACACCAGTTGGCCAGATAGGGAGTTAGCTTATCCTAGATATCTAGAGAACGCTGCTAGGATGGCTTACACAATGGCCGGAATAGAAAGACCGCAGAAAGAGATAGACGTTATTGAACCTTACGATCCCTTTGATTATAAAGAGTTACATCACATAGAGGGCTTACTGTTGGCCAAGAGAGGAGAGGCCCCACTTTTACTTAAGGAAGGCTTCTTTGATGTCGATGGCGATATACCAAGTAGTCCCTCGGGAGGTCTTTTAGGTGTAGGAAATCCGATCGCTGCCGCCGGTTTAATGAAGGTAATAAGTATCTACTGGCAACTTAAAGGAACTGCAGGAAAGATGCAAGTGAAAAGGCCAGTTCATACAGGTTTAGCTCAAGCTTGGGGTGATCTTATGCAGGCTTCGACAGTGATAATCATGAGGAATTGAGGTTGAAGGGCATGGTTCATTCGTTAAAAGAAGGAGAAATTAAGCAACACCCTGTTGTAGAGTACAAGCCTGAGGCCAAGTATTCCTACACTGCTGGTCAGGCCTTGAGCCAGTTCTTACTTGGGTTGAAAAAGGGTAAGATCTTGGGGAGGAAGTGTCCCAAGTGTGGAAGAGTCTACGTCCCACCTAGGATGTACTGTGAGGATTGCTTTTATCCCACTTCAAAGTGGGTGGAGGTCAAAGATGAGGGAATAGTTATGACAGCCGTGGCTAGTTTCATCTCGTGGACTAGAGACAGACTGGAAGAGCCGGAAATAGTTGGTACTATCAGGTTACTTCCTTCTTCAGCCAAAGATTACGTTTACCCTGGTCTGTTCCATAGAATTTGCTGTTCGTTTGA
This sequence comes from Metallosphaera cuprina Ar-4, assembly GCF_000204925.1. Lineage (NCBI taxonomy): Archaea > Thermoproteati > Thermoproteota > Thermoprotei > Sulfolobales > Sulfolobaceae > Metallosphaera > Metallosphaera cuprina. Next base: position 1,643,152 of record NC_015435.1, read on the forward strand.
TGATGTTAAGAGCATGAACATATTTGGCAAGAGAGTTAAGGCTAAATGGAAGCCAGAGAACGAAAGGGAAGGTAGCATAAATGACATAGAGTGCTTCGAGGTGATCTAGACGAGTTGGGATAAAAGAGGAAAGGAAAGCGAACTGCTGACATGGAAGGACGTAATGGAGGTAGAGAAGTACGTGTACACTCTAGGTATGGATGGTGAAGAGTTCTTACTTGGGTTGAAAAAGGGTAAGATCTTGGGGAGGAAGTGTCCCAAGTGTGGAAGAGTCTACGTCCCACCTAGGATGTACTGTGAGGATTGCTTTAGGCAAAACGATAGCTACGTTGAGGTTAGCGAACCTTATTTAGATAGCTTTACAGTTATCTACTATGACGATGAGGGGAACAAACTGGAAAGTCCATTGGTTATAGGGTTAGTTAGATTCAGAAACGCTAAAGGAGGTCTATTGGCGATAGTAGATGGGGTGCCTGATATTGGTAAAAACGTTGAAATTCTTGAATACGATATCCCACTTAGAGTTAAAGTTTCATAACTCTATCGAGAAATCTTTAACCGCTTGGTTGGCACTCAGGTCAAGGAGGAAGCTAAGATGAGCTGGAAACCCGACAAGGATTGGTTAGAGGAGAGCAACATAGGTAGATGGACCATAGAGAGGGGACAGAGCTTATCGCAATTTGAGGAGTCAACCTGGAGTAAGCCGGAAGTTTTTTGGGAAGAATTTCTAAATGAGATTCGACTCAATTTCAGGGACAGGCCTTACAAGATCTTAGATCTTTCTCTTGGGAAAAAGTGGTCCAAATGGTTCGTAGGTTCGAAGCTTAATGTAACGGACCAACTCGAGGATTCCTCTCGAACCATGGTAGCATCAATGAATGAAGAGGGAGAAGTTAAGGAGTTGTCAAGTCATCAAGTGCTCAGCTGGTCTAAGTCAATATCAAGTTGGCTCAAGAGAGTGGGATTAACTAGGGGAGATAGAGTCGCAGTGTACATGCCTATGACTGCTGAAATCGTCCCCATAATTCTAGGCATAGTTAGAGCTGGAATGGTTGTTGTTCCTCTGTTCTCAGGTTATGGAATCGAACCAATAAGGGTTAGAGTTAACGACAGCGGTGCCAAGGCAATATTCACTGTAGATAATTACACCCGAAAGGGGAAAACGATTGAGTCCTTTAGGAACGTCGATGAGCTCAACGTCATAAAGATTGCAATTAAAAATTACCATGAGTTAAAGGACTATTACGATTTTAAGGAGGTTATAAAGGAGGGAGGAGACGGATATGAGATCACGGAGTCTGAAAGTCCTCTCATGATAATTTACACTTCAGGTACTACAGGAAAACCTAAGGGATGCGTTCACGTCCATGGCGGATTTCCGATAAAGGCTGCAGCCGATATGTATTTTCACTTTGACGTTAGGAAGGATGAGACGGTTACGTGGATTTCAGATATGGGCTGGATGATGGGACCTTGGCTTTTGTTCGGATCTCTTCTGCTCAGGGCTAAAATATCATTACTTGATGGGTACGCTTCACCGGAGGCCATTGACGGATTGATAAACACAACAAACGTTAAAATTCTTGGGCTCTCGGCTAGCTTAATAAGAAACCTTAGGTCCGCTAGCCCAGATATGAAAGTCAACGTGAGGATTGTGGGTAATACAGGCGAACCGATTGACCCAGAGAGTTGGAAATGGATTTTACAGGCTTCAGACGCGCCGTTAATAAACTACTCAGGTGGAACCGAGATATCCGGAGGGATCCTTGGAAACTACGTAATAAAGGAAATGAAACCTTCCTCCTTTAATGGGCAATCTCCCGGAATAAGGGCTGATATCTTCGATGAGGAAGGTAAATCTTCGCCTCCCTTTAAGGAAGGGGAGTTAGTAATACTAAGCGTATGGCCAGGAATGACCAGAGGGTTCTGGATGGATCCTGAGAGATACATATCCACGTACTGGTCCAAGTGGGAAGAAGTTTGGGTACACGGAGATCTAGCCATGAGAGATGAAGACGGGTACTTCTTTATAATTGGGAGAAGTGATGATGTAATAAAGACTTCAGGGAAGAGGATCGGTCCAGGGGAGATAGAGTTTGTACTTAATTCACATCCTTATGTTATAGAAAGCGCGTGTGTGGGGATACCTGACCCGCTAAAAGGGGAGAGGATAGTTTGCTTCGCAATACCAAAAGGACTAAAGGAAGGACTGGAAGCCGAGTTGCTAGAATTCTTAGAGCGTAAACTTGGTAAGGCTATAGCTCCCTCCTCAGTAAAGCTAGTACCAGAGCTGCCTAAAACAAGGAACGCAAAGATCATGAGAAGGCTTATCAGAAACGCGATACTAGGGAAGGACTTGGGGGACACATCCTCACTAGAAAATCCTGGATCTCTAGATTTCATAAAAAGAACGTTTACCTAAAACTTAGTCTATCTCGTTTAAATATAGCTGTTGACTACGATCTTTTTTTAATGAACACGTGAAAATTTTAATACATAAACAAAATCCTGATCTGGGGACGTGTATCTCTAGGATCCAAGCATGGAAATTGCACGTGCTAATCACTTAATGCCACACCTAGGATTAATGTGTCGGCCTTTAAGGGAAACAATTTCTCCATCCAAGAGGAGGCAAGAGATGTTAGGATAAAGGACATGGATTCGATCTCATACTTGGCAGAACCCTCAACTGATATCTCAATATATTACCTTTTATTTTCTAAACCAACTGTAAACGATAAACTATATAAGATAGCAGATTTCATATGGGTAAGTAGATGGAGTCAGTTTCACGTGATGAACAAAACAAAACCGTATGTCCTATAGTAGAGACAATAAAGATTATAGGGACTGAGGCCAGATTGCTGGTTTTAAGATATCTCTTTGAAGGTCCAAAGGGATTCAATCAACTTCTAAAGGAATCTGGGCTGAGTTCGAAGACCCTTTCGTCGACGCTAAAGTTTATGGAGGAGACTGGGATCGTAGAAAGGAGGATAGTTAGCACCCGACCTTTCAAAGTAGAATACGTTTTAACGGCCAAGGGTAAGGAACTGGAGGGAGTTTTTAAAATGATGGGAGACTGGGGTAAAAAGTGGGCCGTCAATCAAAACTAGGCTAGCTTTATTTTCCTTCCCCTTATGATGTACCAAGTTCCTAATCCCTTTGCTCCCAACTTATTCTCGCTGTCGGTAAACTCTATATCAACTACAACTGCAGTATTTCCCTTTCTTATTATCTTGGCTTGACAGATGAAAGGGCCTTTATACATAGGCTCCAGGAAATTCACCTTTAACTCTTGTGTCACCTGGTCATCACCATCGTTAACGCTAGCTACAACTATACCTCCGGTGAAGTCCATAACGGTCATTATCATCCCTCCGTTAAGAACCCCGCCTCTCCTAGTTATCTCATGTTTGTATGGAACCTGTACGATAGCTCTGTTTTCTTCAATGGATATTATCTTAGCTTCTAGCATTCTGAACACTGGATCCCCTTCTTCTAAATATAACTGTAAATCTTTAAGCGAATGAAATTTCATAGAAGGCAATTGTAGAAGCTTTTTAATAAACATGACGTGGTTTAATAACTTTGAGTTTTCTCGTTAATATATATTGTATTACAGTAATATATTCTTATTGATTAATAAGAGATTACAGTGCTAAATTCTCTATATTAATCTGTAGGGCTAAAGCTGACAATTGAGAAAGGAGCACAATACAATACTGCGAGTCCGTAAAATCTATTAACATAATTAAATAATTATATACGGTCAAAATTAACGTAAATTTCTCTGTTTTAAGTATCCATATTTCTTTATTTTAATCTCAATAATGTTAGCGGAAATTCCAAATTATTATGTTGCACCTCGAAAGAATGTTACTTAGAGTAACTTGCTTGCCTGCAATTTTTAGTAAAGACACCCTCTCATACAGAGATATTATAGAAAATCTAAAAATTAAAAATGAGTTAAGTGAATTTGCTACTTCCTTCTCTTGATCTCAATTCTTGAAAACGGATAAAGCAGTGCTGTAGCTAATGAGAGCCAGTACACATATGTGGGGTACATGACGAACTCTATTTTGACTTGCTCACCTTTAATGTTAGAGCTAATAGTTTCAGTACCGAAAAAGAAGAGAGGGTAGTTCATTGGTACATCAAAAAGTTGTGGAATAAAATTAAATAATACATATAATATTACAGGATCTAGAAGATACAGCACGGGTAACCAAAACATAGTTGAATAGATTTTAGGATTACCTCTGGCTGCTTGTACTGCGTAGCTTATTAGAATTACAAAGACATAAATTCTAAACCCTGTCAATAAGAAAGTAATCACGTCGGACAATATCAACCTATCACCTAGAAACGTTATCAAAATTTGGAAAGGAGAGTCCTCCACCCTAATTATGTCTCCAGCATTGTAGTACCACCAAGGTAACGGAATCACGGTAACTACAGTCGCTAGAATGTAATATAAGGTGGTGATTTTATACTTCATCTAGATATTCACGCTCTGGGTGAAGTTAACTTTTCCTAATCCTAGAAATAAAGTAATGTTTTCCCTGTTAGTCTTCTCTAGCGAGAAGAACCCAGTTGTATTATTAATAATAAAGGTTAAGTTCCCTGTGCTCATAGGATCGATTTTAACTGGCCTCTCTAGGGTAACGTAATCGCCTTTAGCGTTATATGCATACATTGAGATGTTAAACGGATTGGTTATAGACATAGTCAGATTGCTTTGAGAAAGCGTAACCTCTATCTTAACGTCGCTGATAGAGTTTTTCAATTCTATTAATTGAGTAGTTGAGGTTAAAAATAATGATCTCATGTTTAAAAGCAACGCTGTAGCCAAGATAAAAGTTAACGCAATCAATGCCGCCGAGAGCTTAACGCTGTCCACACTCGATCACGAGAATTGCCCTTTTAAAAATATAAACTCGAGTCACGCTCACATTTAAACTAGCAAAGGTCAGAGACATCAGTCTTAGACAGCATTGACCTTATCCTTTTAAACCCTTTAAAGCTGTGATTCCTAAGTCCCCCTGTCATACCTCTTGGTATGTGCATCAACTCGTGAGTCACTACATAGACTTTATCATAACATGTTAAGTTATCGAATCTTTCCGATATTACTTCTACAATATAGAATTTTTCAGTATTTAAAACGAATCTCCATTGGCTCGGCAAGGAAAAGGTCCTAGCGTAAGCTCTGGATCGAGAGCCGCTGCTCCTTATGAACTCGATTTTACTCAAATCTATTCCCATAGCTAAGCTAGTGTTTAGAGTTGCTGCCATTTTCCTAACGTCTTCCGCAATGGTGAACCGCAACTTAGAATAAAATAACATGTTTCCCTTTTTGATTTTTCTTTAATTTTGATAATATAGTTCAATGAAATCGGTATTAACTCATAGTTAAATATCTTTTATATTAGATTTACAATGCCCAAAATCTAGAAAGGTTTTTATTTAACCAAGTAAATATTGATGTTATGACCTTTCCAGGTACAAGTAAGATTAGAAAAGCCCTTGAAATAATCAGGGGGCGTTATACCATAGACGGAGCTGGGGTAAAGCTGTATAGAGTTTTTGGTGGGCCCAGTACAACAGAATTAACCGATCCTTTCCTACTTCTTGATTTCTTTGGCTCAAAAGATCCTAAAGACTATGTGGCTGGATTTCCTTGGCACCCTCATAGGGGAATCGAAACTGTTACTTACATGTTAAAGGGTAGAGTAAAACATGAAGATAGCACAGGAAATAAGGGAGTGATAGATACGGGAGATATACAATGGATGACTGCAGGGTCAGGAATATATCACCAGGAGATGCCAGAGGTTAGTCCTGACGGTGAAATGAGAGGATTCCAGCTATGGCTTAACATTCCTAGAGAGAAGAAAATGATTAAACCTAAGTATAGAAATCTTAGAAAAGACGGAATACCAGAGACTGTGCTAGATAACGGGGTCAGAGTAAAGGTAGTCGTTGGAACTGCTGGAGATCTTGTGGGTCCGATTAAGGACACATTAGTGGACGCTCAATACCTGGACGTATATATACCTCCTGAGACTACTTTCATGCATAACATCAAACAAGGCTACACCTCGCTAGTATACGCCTTCTCAGGAGAAGGGATAGCTGATCCCAGCGGACAAAAACTCATAAGGGAAGGAGAACTAGCCGTATACGGCAGAGACGGAGAACTTATATCTATTAGAGCCAAGGAAAAACCTTTAAGAATACTAGTTCTCTCTGGAAGACCTTTGGAAGAGCCCATAGCTTGGTACGGACCGATAGTAATGAACTACGAGTACGAAATCAGGGAGGCCTTCAGGGAACTCGCGGATGGTACTTTTATTAAGAGTACTGCCGATACGGTAGATTATGAATAATTTTTTTAATTTTTTTCCCGTTATAGTTAAAGATAAGTTCGTCACTCTGCGCTATTTTCCTGTCCGAGACGACTATGAGTACACTTCTACCCAGTTCCCTTTTCACCTTTATTACGCTTCTTAAATCCAGGTTAGCCTTCTCCTCCGACAATGCCTTAAGGTTATCTACTAGAGAAACCACGGACTCAGCGTCGGATATAGGAAATATCCTAGAGTTATCAAATTCCACAATGCTGTTGTCATCCATTATAAAGACCACATCAGCAATTCCGAAAATTTTTAGAACATATTTGACGAAATTAAATATTTTAGCGTTTCCTATCCTACTGTTCAGGTCTATAGCTATTAACGGCCTTAACATGAGGGTTACCAGGTTTAGATATTTATATAACTTTTCCAGGCAGAGGCTTACAACTTGACCTTTACTCTACAAAGGGGTGCCTTTGAATCATAGTTGAATTTAAAAGAAGGCACTTAAGTTTTATCACGCATCAAGAGCCTTTTATTTAAGACTTTGAGCTGTAAGAATTTCATCGTTCCAAAACTTCATGAAGAAGACGACACTGGTTATAACTACAGGCACAGTTAGTAAGCTGAAGGTTAACGGTAATCCGATTATTTCAGAGAGATAGCCAACTACGGCTGGAACTGCTATGAAGAGGAAATTGTTATACGCCAGAAAATACGAATTGACAGCGTTCCTCTCCTCCTTAGATGTCGCCCTTTGGATCATTATGGTTGACATAGGAAAGACGGATCCGTGAGGTATCCCTAGTAGTGCCATCAATAACAGAAACGCTGAGTAGGATGGAGAGACTATTGTACCTGCTAACGTAATCATAGTTATTAAGACAGAGATGAGCATAGGTACCCTAAGGGATTTGAAAGGTCTTATACTCATGTACAGCCTCGTTAAAAAGGACAATGTAAAGAAAGGTATGTACGCTGAATATGCCAGATCGTTAGGGACGTGGAACCTCTCAATAGCTAGTATAGTGAGGAAAGCGGTAATAGCTGCGAAAGGGACGTTGTAAGTAGTAATCGCAAGTATCGAGGACGATAATCCTTTGTTTCTTAAAGCTCTCGAACCGCTTATCTCCTTATCCGTATCGGGAAACCTTACTGTCCACGATAGTATGAATGCTATAACCGCAATCGGAATGAAAGCCAGAAATACGAAATTGTATTGAAACTTACTTAAAATCAAGGTCTCATAAAGAGGACCAAGTATTAGGCTTACGCTAAGGCTAGCAGAGTAAATAGCTAGCAGCCTTTCTGCAGTTTTTCTATCTTCCACTAAAGAGGCAGCAGTGATTAGATTTGGCATTACTAACCCAAACGCTAGACCAATCAATGCTGAGAAAATCCATATGGTAAAGCTGTTAGATAGATAAAAGAGCGGAAGTAACGCAAGAATAGCCAAGTTGGAGACTATGAAAACCTTTCTTCTTGTAGATGACTTGAGGCTAGGATTAAGATATGACGTGGCGAATAGGGTTGCAACGAACATCAAGCCTGTAACTACACCGACAAGAGAATTTGAGAACCCTAGTTCGTATTTTGATAAGGGTCCTACTGTAGTAGTCACCATATTGTTTGTAGACCTAGCAGCTATCGTCATCAATGAAAGCGTTAAGGCCGTATATAATATGGAAAGGTTTCTCCTCAATTTGATCCCTCTTACATCTCTATACAACTTAAAAAACTTGATATAAGATTAAACTTTTTAATAGGTATATATCAAGAATCTTTCAAAAATAAGCTAATTTAATTGATATTTATTCAAGATTGAGCGTATAGCTTGCCTTAATGTTTCCTCTACCTCGGCACTCTTTTTCCCTAAAGAGACGCCCGCGTGATACCAGCTCTTACCCTGAAAAGTTCGAGAGACTAACCCAGCCAAAAGGGCGTCATCTACCGTGAACTTCAATTCCTTAAAGTACTTCTCACCTAGCATGTGAACTGCCTCAGCTACTGCGTTATAAGGTAAAGTGCCATCTAAGTAGGAGTTGATCTTCCTGATATAAAGATCAGGAATGGTAAATCTCTCATCGATTGAAGGTGTGGATTTTAGTAATCTCGTAATAACAAGTGGATCTACGTTGAAGTAAACCTGATGTAGTGTTCTCAATAGTTTATCTTTAAAAAAGATTGACGCGTTTCTAATTAAACCTGTAGCCTCAGGGCTTAGCGCTTTCGCAACTATCACTGAATAACCTCCTAAGCTCTCGTTTTTCTTTGTGGACATATAGACCGGAATGAATCCGTTCTTTGTCCAAAACTTAACAACGTTATAGTTGGCCAGGAAAGAGGAACCTATCCAGTCTATCCCCTCTCGGATTGCCTCCTTTTCGATTTCAGATAGAATTCTAGAACCTATTCCCCTGTTCTGAAGATCGGGGACCACTGCTATCCTCATCACTCTCCAGCCTCTGAGCTTGCCGAACTCTCTTAACCTAGAGTACTTCACTAACCTCTGGGGGATCAAATGACCTAAGTTCTCTTCCCCAGCAGAAAGAGAATCAACTTTTTCATCAGAAAGTCCTCCTTCTTCAACCACCTGAGCTACGCCGACGTCATTTTCAGCTAAAAATATCCTTTGAAAGGTCGCATCTCCTAAAACCATAAGGTCGTCTGGCGTGTTCCTATAGTGAGCCGTGACTAGGATACCGTAAACTCTCATCAGCTTCTCCCTAACATTAAAAAGCGATTCCGGAGTTACCTCGATAATTCTCCCTTGGAAATCTCCGCTCTCTACGTTAACGTTAAGCAGGAAAACGTCATAGAGGAACTTTTCTACTGGATCCCCTTTGCTATACCTTATAGGGAACTCCAGGTTTAACCTTTGAGCGTTTCTCTCCTTTTCATAAGCTTCTAGTACCTTTAGGAAGATCTTTCCAGAGCCCTCATAACCGTGGACAGTAGTAACCAAAACCGCTTTCTCCCATCTCCTGAGTACATAGTCTATAAACTCCTTACCTAAGGCTGCCGCCTCATCCATAACGATGATGTTCCCATGATAATCTTTGGCCAGGTCCGGAGGGAGCCATCTGATCCAACTCTCACCAATTTCCAGCGAGAGAATTTTCCCATCCCTAGACACGTTCCTCCTAAACCTTTTCTTCATCGCTCTGAGAGCCATCTCAGCGAATTTCATAATTTCAGCTCCAGACCAATAATTAAGCGAGGTCACAACGATAGAGAGAGGATATTTACTTAATGAGATAATAACCGGAAGCGATAGCCCAACCGAAGCGCTCTTCCCTCTACCACGTGGCGCTGTAACAATGAATAACCTCTTTCCTTCCTCTAAAATGAAATCTATTTCGTCTAGGACCTTTACTTGATCATCCGTAACACATAGCTTGGCGACTTCTGGATGCTTACCTGACCTAGATCTTCTTGGCCTTGAAACCTCCTGGCTAGAGAAGGGCTTTACATGTATATCATTATGGTAATATATCACCCCTCTATGTTTCTTTATTTCTTCTCTAAACATGTTTTCAAATAAGTTACTAACTTTACCGTCTCTCGTTATTGTGGATTTATACAATTTACCCTTGTCGATGTTATCAGAATATATTAACGCTAAACCTCCTCCTCTAACCGTTTCGATTGCTCTAGCTATGTAGGACGGTCTAAAATCGTCCATTGCGTCTATTATGACCAAGTCAAATGTTGAACCCAAATACTTCTGAGAGGAGGAATAGTCAATATCAACTATTTGAGGGAGATAGTTTAGGAAGCCCTTTAACCTCTGCTTACTACCCTCAATCCAAGGGTGAAAGAAGTAACCAGTTGACGGGTTATTGTTAACTTTCAGATATTCGCGTAAAACCTCAAGAGAGTATTCAATTGGGCCTTCGATGAAGGCAAGATATCTGAAGTATCCCTTTTTAGAATCGAGGAAAAGGTTCACTAACTCATTTGACTTCATAAAGTGGACTCTCTCCCTTCAGGCACTTCACCAGGTTGGTGACAGCTATCATGGCCATTTTTTCTCTAGTTTCTCGGGTTGCACTTCCCAGATGAGGTGTTAACACTACGTTGGGGAATTTAGTCAACGGATTTGTCTGAGGTAATGGTTCCTGCTCAAACACGTCTAGTGCTGCTCCTGCTATCTTTCCTTCCGACAGAGCTCTCACTAAATCGTCTTGTTTTATCACCGCTCCTCTGGACGCGTTTATAATGAACGCCGTCCTTTTCATCTTTGAAATTTTAGCATAGTCAATGAAATGATATGTCTCGCTATTTAGATCAACCGTAATTACAACGAAGTCAGAGTTAGCCAATAAAGTATCTAAGTCTACGAACTTGGCCTCAACATCATGAGGCCTCCTACTATAATAGATGACGTTCATGTCGAAACCCTTCGCCCTTTTCAACACAGCTCTACCTATTCTACCCATGCCTATTATTCCAAGTACGCTATGACTAACCTCCTTACCCAACATGAACTCAGGGTTCCAAGGAACGTTCCACTTACCCGATCTTATTAAATTGTCTCCCTCGACTATCCTCCTAGCTACCGTGATAATTAATCCGAAAATGAGATCCGCGGTAGCGTCAGTTAAGACCTCTGGAGTGTAGGTTACCTTGATTCCTTTACTCTTAGCGTAATGCACGTCAATGTGATCAAAGCCTACGCTATATGTGCTTATGACTTTCAATTTGCTTGAAACGTCTATGATCTCCTTATCAATCCTCTCGCTCAAAGTTACTAAAACTCCGTCCTTATCTTTGATCCTTGACATGATCCAAGTTCTAGGCGGCGATTCGCTCCCATCCCATACCTCAACCTCTGCTATTTCCTTAAGCGAGTCAATCCAGGGCCCAGGCAACTTCCTAGTTACCAACACCTTATACGACTCCAACTCAATCTCCCCCGGCTTTCTGTCATAACACTTCCCTATAGGGCAAAGTGTTTTAAAATGATATCTGAGTTAGTCCGGATTCGAAAATATGAGAACATGCCTCTTATAAAGTTAAAACGTCTCCTTAAAAATGATGGTTTAGATATCTATAAAACCTTTCTCATGACTCCGCATTTAAAGTTCTAGATCATACGTTCAAAGCTATCGTTACTTGAGCCGAACTATTGAACTAGTTAAATTTTACGAAGAAATATAAGTGTTCTCTAACCTGATAATAACCATATTTATAACCTTGTTATATTAAGGGAAAATATGGATATCCTGGATAAAGTCGATAAAGTAGAATGGACCAAAACTCACACTCTACTCTTCACTTCTCTTATCTTAGGATTCTTCATGTGGGGAACTATAGGCACCATTGCACCTCTATTATATCCGTCTGTCAATAACGTCTTCTTCATTTTAGCCCCAATCTTAGCCACCCTAGCTGGAACGCTCATTTTCCCTCGTATATCAGACAGGAGGTATGGAAGGAAGAAAACCTTCATGATCACAATGTCAATGTATGGAGCTGGAGCTCTTATTATAGGGATTATATCTGTATTATCGATAGTAACTAGGACATCGCTAACTTCTCCGCTGATGTTAGTTCCCCTCACTGTAGGGATAGTCCTGGGGGTCCTAGGTGTAGAAGGGGAAGTACCTGTTATGTTATCTTATGCTGCCGAAATGATGCCGTTAAGGAGAAGAGAGCAGATCCTTATACTTGCTCCTAACTTCGATAACGTGGGAGCTATGATAGCCTCAGCTGTCGTTATACTATCCTCCTCCCTAGGTCCGTCAGTGGAGCTATTGACCCTGTCCTTAACCGCTCTAATTGGACTGTTGTTCTTAGCTCTAGTCAGGTTCAGGCTTCCAGAGTCAGTTCGTTGGCTTTACTCAAAGGGGAAGATAGAGCAGGCTAAAGCTGAGATCTTAAAGCTAGGAGAGAAGACAGAAGACATTCAGGAAAAGGAGAAAGTAAGGAAAGTGAGCCTTTTTTCAAGATACTGGTTTCTAGTTGCTATTGGTATATCCCAATACTTAACCTATGGACTGATGGCGTACTATATAGGAGATTTCTACTTCCCTAGCTTGGAAAATTACATAGTGTTGATCGCTAACGTTGGGGCCAGCGCAGCAGGTTTCTTAGCTGGGTTCTTAATAAACTATGTAAAGAGCAAGATGTTCTCTCTGTTCTCCTTTTTAGGAGGTACAGTCACTATGATAGCTATCCTTTTGACGATAGACTCAATCACGTATGACATGACGTTGTTTTATGGGCTTCTTCTGCTGAACATGGCTTTCAGTGAGTTCGGATGGGCAGTACGAACCATTTATGAACCATTGATCTTACCAAATAATAACAGGGCTTTCTTAATAGGGCTAGTAAGGGTGTTCCCTATAACGCTTAACTCTATCTCCGTATACTTCCTTAGTTTCTCTAACTCCCCAGTAGTTTACGTATTGTACAATACTGGGCTATGGGCTCTTGGGGCAATCGCGTCAATCCTTTGGTACTATAAAGGATACGACGTTAACCTAACTCCAATAGAGGTGTCGTCACAAAGTAAAGTGCTTTCCTAAAACAGCAATCCATCAATTTGAATTCTTTTTAACTATAATGATAAAATATTCTTATACTGATACAGCTAAATATCCACTTGAAATGAAAATAGTTCTGGCGTATGACGGTTCTGACTACGCTAAAAAGGCAGTTTTGTTCACGCTAAAAATAATGAGGGAAGTGGATGAGCTACATCTCATATCGATAATTAAGGAAATCCCTAGAAGTCCTGAACAAGTGGTTTTAGAAAGTGAAAAGAAAGCGGAGGAGTCATTAGAACAAATAAAGCGGGAGATACAAGGTTACAAGGTAGTTTCAAAAGTCTTGGAGGGCTCAGACGTTGCGAGTTCCATCATAGATTATTGCAACAAGATCGAGTGTGATCTAATAGTTACAGGGAGTAGAGGGTTAACGGGCTTGAAGAAAGTGGTATTAGGTAGCGTATCCAGCTCTCTGGTCAATAAGTCAAGTATTCCTGTTTTAGTCGTTAAGTAGAAAAGAGATATATCTTTTTTATCTATAAACCGATATTGCTTTTATGTACTCGATAGAGACTCGGAACCTCACAAAGAAATACGGGGACTTTGTAGCTGTTGATCGAATTTCCTTCCAAGTAGAGAAGGGAGAGATTTTCGGCCTACTAGGACCCAATGGAGCTGGCAAAACCACAACGATAAAAATGTTGACAGGACTCACGCCTCCTACAGACGGAGATGCAATAGTATCTGGTTTCAGCGTTAGGAAGAACCCAAAAGAAGTCAAATCTAGAATAGGTTGGCTCTCCTCAGAAGTCATATTGGATGATGAGCTTTCTGCCTGGGAAAATTTAGAGATTCAAGCCAGACTTACTGGAGTTAAGAACTGGAAAGAGAGAGCAATAGAACTGTTGAAATATTTTGAGATTTTAGAATTTAAAGACAGAAGAACAGGAAAGTTCTCTACAGGAATGAGGAAAAAATTAGAGATAACCATGGCGTTACTTAATTCCCCAGAGGTGATTTTCATGGACGAACCTACAATAGGCCTTGACGTTAACACTCGAGCTTCATTATGGAACTTAGTGAGGGAGATAAACAAGGACTACCAAGTGACAATTTTACTTAGCACTCACTATATGGAGGAGGCAGATTTTCTTTGCACCAAAATTGGAATAATCAATAAAGGTAAAATAATAGCGTTAGGAAGTCCGGACGAACTGAAAGCTAAGTTTGGGGGTGACATCATAGAGATAGAACTCAAAGAAGGAAACATGAAATTAAATATCGATAACGCTACTATTACAAATAATAAGATAAGGATTAAGGTCGACAACGCTGAGTACAAAATAGTTGATATCATTAAACAGATCGGAGATAACAACATAAAGGGAATAAAGATAAACAAGTCTAGTCTAGACACGGTCTTCATTAATCTAACGGGAGGGACAATGGACGAACAGGACTTCGATCCCAGGAAATTCTACGCTATGATAAGGAGGGCGAGAAGATGATAGACCAACTCTATGCCCTTTACATGAGGGAAGTTAAGAGAATATTTAGGAGCGTATACATGTGGATAATGCTAATCTCACAGCCAGTCATGTGGCTAGTGTTCTTCGGAAGTAGCTTCTCTGGAGTACCTTCTCAAGTACTTACAAGCTTCTTTCATACAACTAACTACATCGCATTTATCCTCCCTGGCGAGTTGTCAATATCCATGCTTTTCGTCGGAATGTTTAGTTCAATGAGCTTAATTCAAGATAAACGATTCGGATATCTGAAACGAGTACTAATAACGCCTACTCCAAAGTATTATGTGTTCCTCTCTAAAACTCTAGGCGGAATGACGAGAGGCCTTTTGCAAGTTCCCATATTACTAATCGCAAGTTTCATCTTAGGCGTTAGAATAAACATTACGCCTCTTTCTATAGCTGTGCTTTTCGTTTCACTCGCATTTGTTGGTATTGGCTTTTCTTCCCTTTACTCGCTCTTTACATTAAAGACTGCTGATTGGCAGGCTCCAGGCGTGATCTCTAATTTAATTAATTTACCTCTTATGTTTTCTAGCACTGCGCTCTTCCCTGAGGCCTTCTTCCCTAGCTGGCTAAAGATAATAAGTGATGGGAACCCGTTAACTTACGCAGCAGAGTTAAACAGAGAAATTTTACTGTATAATGATCCGTCTTGGAATTATTTGTTATATCTAGCAATATTCTCCTTATTTATGCTAGTACTAGGAAGCCTACTTACAAACAAATATTTAAATGCAGAATAAAATTATTTAAGTTTATTTAAGTTGGGATTTTCTTCTTTAAGGCATTCATATACTCTTCAATTGTTATAACCTGGTTATTTTCGTCCACAACTAGAGATCCTGGCTTGCCCTTCCTGCCTTTAGCTATGTACCATACAGCTGTTACAGAAACTAGACCTATCAACATGGCAGTTGAGAACATATCAGGTAATGGTAGAGATAGAATTACTCCAGAACTATTGATAGCTGTAGCTATCAAAGGTATTAAGATCGTGTTCCATGACAATTGATTGATCCTATAATAGAAGAAGGGAACTCCTATTCCATCTATTATTCTGCCGGCTAGCCAGAAGATTCCCGATATGGCTGCCACGTCAGTAAAAGCACTAGAGATTCCTAAACCCATAGTGAATATCGCAGAAAATAGAGCAGATAGCCCTCCAATAAGTAAAGTGGCAACTACCGGTTCACCGTTTTTCATACTGTGCTTTAAGAAAGTAGGTGCCGCATCTTCTCTAGCTAGGTTAAAAAGTATCCTAGAGGACCCTATTGTAGTCCCTATGTTTGATGCTAGAAGGCTATTTACGGCTAGAATTAGAACTGCGATCATAGGGATGGTTCCGAATCTATACATTTCATAAATAATAGGTTGATTTGAGTTCGCTAGATCGGAGAGCGATCCGTTCCAAAGAGATACCAACGCATAAGTACCTAAAAACATAGCTACACCTCCTATTGCTAGAGCTAACCACATGCCTTGAGTTATGTTCTTAGTTGGTTTTTTTGTC
This sequence comes from Metallosphaera cuprina Ar-4, assembly GCF_000204925.1. Lineage (NCBI taxonomy): Archaea > Thermoproteati > Thermoproteota > Thermoprotei > Sulfolobales > Sulfolobaceae > Metallosphaera > Metallosphaera cuprina. The sequence goes on from NC_015435.1 coordinate 1,659,041, forward strand.
TCTTCACCCAGATAAGAGGCTGCGCCAGCTCCCGAAATGCTAACCATTGAGAGTACGAAAGCGAGCGCTACATTGCTCGCGCTCACGTCATGCGGGGTAAAGTACTCGGGATAAAAAGGTCTGAAAAGGGAGATCACGAAAAGCACCACAAGCAGGGCAGCTTCTGCCGTAGCACTGATTGTCACTACATAACCTAAAACCTTCTTTATATCGGTCAAGGATATTAGGGTGGGATAGATTAACCCCAACGCTATAGTTAATGGAGCTAACCACCAAGGCGAGCTGATTCCGATAACCTTTAGCCCAGTATTAACTAGAAGATATATAGCTAGGGCATTCACAGCGTTAAGAAGCGAGTAAGCGAACACCTCGGTTAGAGCCTCAAAGAAAGAGACGGACTTCTTTCGCCAAGCGCTCGAACCAAACGTATAAAATCCTCCAGGAGAGGCTATCTTCTTCGTGTAACTTGTGAGAGTGTATATCCACAGGGCACTGCCAAGAAGTGCCAGTAAGGTAGTAAATACAACAGAGTAACCAGCGTATGCTATAGCTGCAGTTGTAGTTGAAACTACACTTCCTAGGGGTGCCGTAACTGCCATTGCCTGCCCGTACGTTTCTTTTAAAGAAATAGCTCCACGGTTTAGCTTCATAATCTCCCTATAAGCCTTTCGATCCTAAAAGTTTAAAAAATTTCCCTAATTTTTTTGACTCTTTTCATGAAAGCTTAAAGGGAGTTATCCTCGAAAAGTTTCAAATAGGCTTAAAGGAAAAATAGTATCTCTTTATATTTTACCTGGGCTAGATGGAAAACTTTTAGACTCATGAACAGATAAGTATTTTATGTGACCGCTTTGTCTCCTTCTACAAGTTCTGAAATGGTCTTAATAACTGAATCAAACCTAATTTTCATCTCAGGTGGAAAGGGTTTCTTTACTTGAACACTTTTTAACTGATTTAATCCATCTTTTAGAGACATACGTAATTTATTGAAATCTCCCGAGTAGTAGGATAGTTTTACTGACGCTATTACTTTCTTAACCTTCTCATAATCCTCTTGTGAGATGTTTCCCTCCTTTAGAAGAAAGGAGTTAAGATCCTCCATCAGGAGAGGAAATTGAAGATCGATTAACTTCCAAACTTTAGATATAAAGGTATCCATGATCATCTCGTGGTATTTCTCCTCGATAGATTATAAAATCTCACCACAGTACTCAGTGACTTTCTCTGTCTCTCTGATTTAGGCTTAGAGTGAAGATGCAAGATATTTTATATTAGTAACCTTAAACCTTATTATATTGATTAAAATTAGCGTTTTAGGTATAAAGGAGGGCATAGGTAAGACCACTATATCGTTGGCGTTGGCTAAAGAGCTATCGAAAGAGGGCAGAACCTTACTCGTTGATAAAACCCCGAGTTGTGGGCTTTGGAGGAAGATAGGCCTGGATGGGGACTTCGCTTGTCAAGGACAACTATGTTTCCTCAAGTTATTTAAAAGGCCCTTTAGGATAGAAGAGTTGGATGAAGATAGCATCAAGTCGAAACTAATATCAGCGTACAAAGAAAGGTGGGATTATGTGGTCATAGATAATTTTTCCTGTGCCGTTCCAGAAAACCCAATTATAGGCTTAGACGTTGATTCATTACCAATCTTCGTTACTGATCCTTTCAACGTTCGTGTCACGCTGGAATACAGTGAAAGATTTTTTAGAAAATATGGCCTCATTATTAACTTAACTCAGAGAGAATATAAAATAAATAAAGAAATTAGTAAACTTTTTCAGATAAGTGTTTCAATACCTGTAACGGAAGAGAACGATGTTGGACTATTCCTTTTACCTCTCATTGCAGATCTGAAAGGGAGAAAACAAACTCTTTATGAGTAACTTTTGATATCTACTTCCAAGGAAACCAGCTCCAGGTAGAAAAAGAGAGGTTCAATATTAACACGATTCTCATCAAACTATTTTAGCCCCACATTTCATTGAGTAAATCATGATATACTCACAACTCGGAATAGTAGCGTCTGGACTAGCAGGTTTAACCGTTATACTCGGTGGAATAGTTGAAGGATATGGCTACGGTTTGTCTTTAGGAACGAAGTGGCCTTACACGAGAGATATTCATCAGATTGCCTTGAAAGGAGATCCAGAGGCGTTACACAGGATCAGCGCAACAATTGTAGGTCTCTTATCATTAGCTTTCCTTATTCTTTCTCCTTCGGTCATCACCGTGATAGGATTCGTGTCTGTAGTGTTTACTGCACTTTTGGGTATGGCTACACTTTATGTGTTAGCCGGTAAACTACCCTCAATCTTTCAGGGCCTTCATGATATAGCTGCTTACACCACTTTTGTAACCTATCTTCTCATCTTTCTGCAAGGCTTAGGATATAACGTAAATATAGTCCAGTTCCTAGAACAGGCTATAATACCTCCGCATTTCCTTTACTTCGTCATATTCATGGGAGGTGTAGTGACTGGATTGAGAAGAATGACAAAGCCAATAGGCCAAGTTAAGAAGCCTCAAGGCAAGTTGCAATGGGCTTGGGCAATACACGGTCTTCTCGCTTTAATATTTGTAATTGCTGTGATTTATCTACATTTTTGGTTAACTTTAGCATTTACAGTGGCTGAGGTAGCTGTTGGTCTTCTGGTTTATAGGTCAATCAATAAGAACCCGGGCAAACCAGGCATAACAATTGGTTTACATCAGTTATTTTCCTTACTAACAGTCGTTGCGATTATCCTCAACTCCTTGGCTATCGTGTATTAAATCAGTTGAGATGCATCAATTCACCTGTCATCGTGTTGTGAACTCATCATTTAATGAGCTCAACGAAACGCCTAAGTAAGAACTGTCATCTAAGTTATAATATCTTTTTGCGAGGAGATTAATTGCTTCGTGGATAGCTTCAATGGAGTTAGTTCTACTCTTTCCCACTGTGGAGTTAAGGTATGACCATGGCATGCCTTGCAAAACTTTAGCTATCAGGACTTTCTCTAATTCCTCGTCTAATTTCCATTCCCTTCTACCGTCCCAAAAGTACTTTAGGGTAAGGAGATGAATCGAATCTGCGGAAGACTCGTAAGGGCTCGTTCCCTGAAGGAATGCGGCCAGTTTGGCCAAGTGTATCATACTCAATTTGACCTCTTTAAAGGATTTAGAGGCCTCTAAGAGCAACATACTCATTTCGGGTGTCATGTTAAAGTAAACATCATGGAGAGTGTTAAGCAGTTTCTCCTTAAAGATGAAGGAGGCTATGCTAACTATCTTTTCAGCTATTTCCGAGAGCGGCCTTATAACGACAACAGGAAAATCACCAAATTTCTCATTTCTTCTTGGGGAGACGTGAACTGGAACGAAGCCGTTTCTAGTCCAGAATCTAAGCACTTTTGGATCTCCCATAAATGAGGAACCTATCCAGTCGACTTTTAGATTCTTAGCGTCCTCGACTATCATTCTTAGCAGATAACTTCCGAACCCTTTATCTTGAAGTTCTGGTACTGTAGCTATCCTTACTACTCTCCATCCGAGCATTGATCCTACTTCTCTAATCCTGGTATGCTTCAATAACCTGTCTGGGATGAGATCCCCATCGAAAGTACCTCCCTTTAAAGCTAGGTCTATCATAGAGCCAGATAAGTTACCTTCTATGGATATTTGCGCTACCGAAATGAAGCCTTCATTTGTCCTAATGCCCTTAAGGATGTGATGAGGTCCATCGGCCATTATCATAAGATCGTCTGGGTTGTTCCTGTAGTGAGCTGAAATCAAAATACCATAAGCTTGAGAGAGTTGAGCGTCATCGAGGAACAGAGATTCCTTATCAAGCGTTAGATACTCAGCGGTATCCAGAGTCTTAGGCTTAGTTATCTCAGCGTTAAGAAGAAGAGAGTCGTATAACCAACTCTCTATTGGATCTCCTTCTGCGTACCTAAGAGGTTTGCTCATCGTAAGCCATCTAGTCCAAGCGTTCTTCTGCTCCAGAACGCTTTTAAGGTACTTAAGGAAGGCCTTTCCAGATCCCTCATAGCCATAAACGGTGGAAACTAAGACTACCTTCCTCCATCTGTTTAAGTATTGAGCTAAAAGGTTGATCCCAATTGCGGCCGCCTCATCCACAACTAAAATGTCCCCATCCTCACCAACAGCAGTTTCAGGAGAGACGTAAACGATAGAGAACCTATCACCCCTAACTGACCTAATTATCCCCATGTCTGATTTCTCTACTTCGTTTGGGATATTCATGACATCGAGACCTCTCTTCGCGAACTCCATTATTTGAGAGACCGAGGCTAATGAAGGGGCTGTAATAACTATTCTTCTCTCTCTATCAGAATCAGCTATGAAAGCGGCTATCCCTAGACCAGTTACTGCACTCTTGCCCCTCCCTCTAGGGGCAGTTAAAACTAGTATTCTTTTACCTCCTCGATACATTATCCTGAACTCCTCAAGCACCTTATCCTGTTCGTCCGTGAGGCATAGATCATGTATCTCCTTCGGAAAATAAATGCTCTTCAAAGGTCTCTTCTCCGTCGTAGGCCTAACCTCTCCCGTAAAGGGGATTGATGTGTAACTCTCGTCTATAATAAAGATACCTTGATGCTCTCTTAGTTTCCTCCTAAATCTTCGCTCATAATAATCATACACCTCACCGTTCCTAGCTATCGAGTTCCTAAAGATCTTATTCTTAGTTAAGTCGTCAGTATACATAACTACTAGTCCTCCACCTCTAACTAAGTCCGTAAGACGGCCCAGATAATTCGGCTGAAAATTATCAACTAGATCCATCACCACTAAGTCGTACGTTTTGCCCAAATAGTACTCAGAACTAGAGTAGTCTATGTCCTCTACGTTTCCTAACAAGCCTTTTATAGAGTTGAACCTCTCCTTTGATCCAGTAACCCAAGGATGAAATGCGTAAGCTCGTGTATCCCCATTAAGGGTCTCATTATAAATCGAAAGGACAGACCTCAGGTCGTCTAAATAATCCCGTTTCTCAATATATACAAGGTTCCTATAGAACCTCCTTTTAGAATCCAGGAGTGACTCCTTTAACTTTGTCAGAAAATCGTCCCGTAACATAGTGTCACAATCCATACTTCTTCTTTAAAGCCTCCTCTACGTTAACACCAGTTAGGTTAGCAACTGAAATTGTCCAGGCAATAACATCTGCTAACTCCTCCTCGATAGATTTATTGTCGCCTTGAAGGAGAGCCTCTGCAAGTTCTCCCACCTCTTCAGTCAGCCATGTGAAGGTTGCATAAATCCCTCTCTCCTTATCCTTTTGGAAGTACATGTCCTTAAGTCTGGATTGTAACTCATTCAATTCCAAGTCTCATCTCTCTCCTCAATGTCTGTACATCTTCAGATGTTAATGTGACTGCAATCCTTTTAAGAACTTCTCCCCTCTCGTTCACAAAGAGAATAATAACACGATTGGTCCTCTCTAACACATTAAGAAAGTCTCTATCAATGAAGTGCTCTACATAAAGAGAGTTTTCTTCGTCATCAAGAATTATGTGTCTAAGGAGGACGTTATTGTCCTCTCTATCCACCTCAACCAAGATTTCTGGATCATCTTTGATAGGAACGTCCTCACTTAAACAAACTACTTGATTTCCTTCATATGGCTTACACGTACCTCTTATCATGGTCTTGAGGAAATCGTTAGATATTTGCACAAGATATCTAAAGTTTATTTTCCGTCTTGATATTAAGGAGATATGCCAGCGGCCGCGGGTAAAAAAATAGTAGCTTCTCAAAACTATGTCGCAAGTCATGTAGGTGCTAAAATCTTAGAGGAGGGAGGAAACGCGTTTGATGCAGCTATAGCAATAAGCGCAGTCCTCTCCGTGGTTGTTCCTCACACCAGTGGGCTGGGGGGAGACGGTCTCCTAATTGCGAGAACTCCAGAAGGGCTCTTGAGTTTCAATTCGACAGGATGGGCGCCAAAGAACATCGGAAGTGATAGGATAGAGAAGAGGAGCCCTAGGTCAATAGTAGTCCCTGGTTTGGTTGACCTTTGGAGAATGATAGAGGACTACACCACGATGGATTTGAGGAAATTATTAGATCCTGCTATAAACCTAGCTGTAAACGGGTTTTACGTAGGGAGAGCCCTACATCATGCTATCGTTAGTTCGGAAAAACTTAGTCCTGAATGGCAGCAATTATACGGAGATAAGAGGTTCGGAGACTTGATAAAGACTAGAGGCCTTGCTGAGGTGCTTAAAAAGATAGCTAGAGATCCTAGATCGTTCTATGAAGGTGAACTAGCTGAAGAGTTAGTTAAAGGACTAAGGGAGAAGGGATCGCCGATGGAATTGGAAGACTTTAGTCAGTTCAAAGCAGAGAAGGTTAACTTACTGAAGACTGATTACAAGGACTACACGGTTTACGAATTCCCTCCTAACACTCAGGGAATTACAACTTTGGAGATATTGAAAATGGTGGATATGACAGATATAAACAAGTTACCTTATAACGACGTTAGAAGGATAAACGAGCACGTTAGGATATCCTCCCTTGCCTATGAAGATAGAGATCAGTACGTAGCCGACCCAAAGTACTATCCTGTTCCGCATTTCCTGTTGGAAAAGAGCTTCCTAACGCAAAGGTTAATGGATGTTGGAATGGAGGCAAAGGTTAAACCAGATGGCGACACGACGTTCTTTGTAGTAGCTGATGAAGAGAATAAAATTGGAATGATACAGAGCGTTTTTCAGTCATTTGGATCTGGGATAATGGTCAAGGACATAGTTTTTAACAACAGGGGAGATAACTTCACAGAAGGTAGAAATAAGCCAGAAGGTAGGAAGAGACCCTTACATACCCTGTCTATACTTTACGCTGAGGGCAGAGATGAAGAGATCATTATAGGATGTGCAGGGGCTGATCTGAGGCCTCAAATTCACTCTGAGGTTTTTGAATACTACGTCGATTACATGATGGAAATAGATGAAGCGGTTAACGCTCCCAGGTTCATGTTCACTGGTAACAAAGTGATAGCCGAGAGTAGACTAGGTACACCATCTACTAAACTGGAGCCTTTCTCTCCCCAAGTGGGTATAGTCCAAGCATTGAAGAGCAAGAAAGGAATGCATATAGGAGCGGCAGATCCTAGAAGTGAGGGGACCGCGATACCAGTTTGATTATGAGCATCTTTAAATTAGTCTTTTACCGACAATATAACAGATCTTACGATACTACATAGGGTGATGACTCAGGTATTTTAAACTATCGATTAAACGATATCTTGAAAATCTTTTTATTCCCCCTTCCATAATAACTATTTGATATCTATGAACATTATATCAATTAAGCTTAAACTCGGGATGATTCTATTAAGTCTAGCCGTTTTTGTCGCCGGATTCGCTCTTGTGTATGGCGTACTAGGTTACTTCTATGGATCGTTTGCTCCTTTCGTTATAGTCGCGTCTCTAATTTTTGTTGCTCTTCTTAATATAATTCAATGGTTAATCGGACCTTATTTAATTAACGCTATGTATAGAGCTAAGGAGGTAACACCTGATGACCCTAATTACGGCTGGTTAGTTAATCTAGTAAATGAGGTGGCGCTATATAACAAGCTATCAACACCAAAAGTTTACATAGCTGATGTCTCCTTCCCTAACGCGTTCGCTTACGGAAGTCCAATAGCTGGAAAAAGAGTGACAATAACTCTACCATTATTGAGAATATTAAACAAGGATGAGATAAAAGCGGTATTAGGACATGAGCTAGGCCATCTGAAACATAGAGATGTAGAGCTTCTGCTAGCTATAGGCCTTATTCCGGCACTGATATACTGGATAGGTTATTCGCTGATGTGGAGTGGAATTTTTGGCGGAGGAGGTCAGAGGAACTCCTCGCTTTACGCTTGGATAATAGGAATAGCACTTTTACTAGTCAGTTTCGTGTTCCAATTCCTCATGCTGGGTATCAATAGAATGAGGGAATCATACGCTGATCTTAACTCCGCAAAGACTATACCTAATGGAGCGGAAAACCTTCAGAGAGCTTTAGCTAAGATAACGCTCACTGTAGATCCGAGAGCTCTCGAGAAGTATAAGGACAAGAACAACGTCATGAAGATGTTATTCTTTGCATCTTCGCCTCAGGAAGACGTTTATGGTAATGTGGATGAGCTAATCGAACACTGGAAAAATGAAAAGGTTCCATGGTATGCGGATATAGTAAGTGATCATCCACATCCTGCCAAGAGAATTCAGATGTTGGAGAAGCTGAAGTATCAGGTTTGATCCTTCTTTCAAGCAAGGCTTTTAGGCTAGTGTGAATAACGCACTGTATGAGAGTTTTAATATTAGGTATAGATGGTTACATTGGATGGGCCTTAGCTTTACGACTTCTGGCTAAAGGACATGAGGTGGCTGGGATAGATAACCTCTCTACGAGGAGATTTTCAGAGGAAGTTGGATCGGATTCGGCTTTTCCCCTGCCATCTCCTAAGGATAGAGTTAACGCAGTGAAAAAGAAATTGGACGCCAGTCTTGACTTCATCGTAGGTGATGCTAAGGATAAAAAATTACTTGAAGACACTATTTCAAAATTCAAACCGGATGTAGTTGTACATTTCGCAGAACAGAGATCGGCCCCATTTTCTATGAGAGACTATAACCACGCCTGGTACACGCTGGAGAACAACCTGAAATCAACATTAAGTTTACTTTACGCAGTGAGTGAAATAGATCCTTCAATACACATCCTAAAGATGGGAACTATGGGAGAGTATGGCACGCCTAACTTCGACATTCCAGAATCCGCTTTCGTTAGAGCCGTCATAAACGGAAAAGAGGACATTATACCAACACCTAAATGGGGTGGCTCTTACTATCACTGGAGTAAGATCTTTGACACTTACCTTATTATGTTTAAGGGAATGTTATCCAGTTTAACTGTTACCGATATAATGCAAGGTCCTGTTTACGGAACGAAGACGGAGGAAATCATTGATGAGGAACTGAGAACTAGATTCGATTTCGACGAGACCTGGGGTACAGTTATAAACAGATATTGCGTTGAGGCGTTACTTGGCCTTCCCATAACGCCTTATGGAAAAGGAAAGCAAACTAGAGGGTTCATATCGTTAGAAGACAGCGTTGAGGCGTTGAGGCTTTTAATAGAGAACCCACCTAAACAGGGAGAATATAGGGTTGTTAATCAGTTTGCAGAGATTTTCAATGTATATGAGCTGGCCCAGATAGTCAAGAATGCAGCTGTAGAGCTAGGCCTTAAAACCGAGATAAGAAGCGTAGAAAACCCTAGAATTGAGAAAGAGGAACACTATTACAATCCCGAAATAAAGATTCTTCCATCGCTTGGATTTAGGCCCAGGAAAGACGTTAGAGGAGAGGTCAAGATAATGATAAAAGATTTGATCCCTTATAAGGAGAGATTAGAGAGATTCAAGCACGTAATAATGCCCAAAACTAGGTGGAGATAAATCTTAAAACAGATTTTAGATCTGAATCTTTGATTTATCAATAAGATAGATGATACACAAAAATTTCAGGTTCTAGCAGACTAATAATTACAGAATAATTTAAATTACATCGTCCCATAACTTCTCTTATGAAAGTCAACAAAGCCGTTATCACAGCAGCAGGAAAAGGGAGTAGAATGAAATACATCACTTCAGTGTTGCCAAAAGCTCTACTTCCTCTTTTTAAAAAGGAAGATGGTAAGTTCGTTATGCGCCCAGTAATAGATCTAATACTAGATTCCCTTGAAGCGATAGGAGTGAACAAGCAGTGCATAGTTGTCGGTAACCAAGGTAAATTGCTCATTGACTATCTTTCAGAAAGAGGGATCACTTTCGTTACACAGAACGTTCCCAGAGGGTTTGGAGACGCCGTGTTGAGAGCCAAAGATTTCGTCTCAAACGATCCGTTTGTTGTTCACGCAGATGACGGTGTACTCACAGGAGGCTATGTTGAAGCTGCGAAGGTCTTTGAGGAGAACGAACCTGAGGCTGTACTCCTTGTAAGGAGAGTTTTAAACCCACAAAGATACGGTATCGTTAAGGCTAAAGAAAATGGTGAAGTAATGGGACACAAGCTCCTCAAAGTCGAGGAGGCAGAGGAGAAGCCCAAATTTCCCAAATCTGATCTTGGGATATCAGCAGTTTACATTTTTAGTAGTAAGATCATTAAGGCGTTAGAGGAAGTAGAAGTAAAGGAGGGTGAGCTAGAGCTAACTTACGGTATATCAAACCTCATTAATCAAGGAGGAGAAGTCTACGCTATACTTCTTGAGAGCGAGAGATGGCTTAACGTCGGCGATCCAGATAACTATTTTAAAGCTTTAGAGTTCACATACGGAAAAGTCCAAAAGCATTAATTTTAAAATTATAACTTGTTTATATCACTCATGGAAGAAATAGTAAAAGATTACATGAAAACAGACGTAGTTTCAATGGAGAAAAACGTCACTTTAAGGGAGGTAACAAAAATGATGACAATGAAAAACGTTGGTTCAATAATAGTTACCGAATCTGGTAAACCAATAGGGATTATTACAGAGAGGGACGTAGTGAGAGCTATAGGAAACGATAAGAGCCTTGACGAGAAGGCAGGAGTTATAATGACGTCCTCTCTTATTACGGTTAGAGAGGATTCTCCCATAACTGGGGCACTAAGTTTAATGCGTACATATAACATAAGACATTTACCTGTGGTAAACCAGGAAGGTAAATTGACTGGGATAATTTCTATTAGGGATATAGCGAGAGCTCTAGATGACATGTTCGAATCTTAGTTACGGAAAAACCTTATTATTTCAAGGCTCTTTGCGTCAGTAAGGTGCATTGGGTGAGTAAGGGAAAACCGGGTCTAGTGAGGGTAGGGCTTTTCAACCTCGCGCTTAGGTTACTAGCTTCCCCAATTTCATTCCTCTTCTCCTTAGTCGTCGCTAGATATTTGTCTATAATTTCGGTTGAGACTTTCGGTGCTTGGCAGTTTATTTTCGTAATAATTACAGGATATTTTACAATCCCAAGCAATCTTTTATCTTCAATTACCTCTAGGTACACTGCCGAAGGTAAACCTGTAGGAGGCATCGTTATAATAAATATGATAATTTCATTATTTAGTCTGGTCATCTACATAGCGTTAACCCCCTTCCTGGTTAGCATATCTCATTACAATGAGCCTTTCTATTTCTATTTAGGATCTCTACTTATCCTTATGATGTACACCCTAAACGCTTTTAATTCCATTTCTCAAGGCAGAAGTCCAAGAGTTAACACCATAGCTTCGCTGATTTTCCAATCAGTTAGACTCGGTGTAGCGTTATACGGCCTGATTATCCTTAGACTATCCATAGAAGCTGTGATATTGGCTTATGTGTTAGGTTATGTGGCACAAATGGCAATTAACGCCTTTTTCGTTAATGCTAATTTAAAGATAGACTTTCATGTAGCTTTCAGCGCCTTAAGAAAAGCTGTGGTGTTTATTATACCTTACGTTCAGTATATCCTTGAAGCTACCCTCACCTGGGTCGCGGTACTGCTTGTCAGAAACACTGTCCCAATATCTTACTTTGAGTCTGCACTAATAATATCTAACCTAATAGCCTGGTCAACATCTTCTTACAGCGGATTAATACTGAAGTTAAGCGAAAGTAAAGACCCTTCCCTTATTGAGACTTCCATAAAGTTGTTTTCGCTATCAGGGTCTTTCTTTCTTCTGCTAGCGCTTACGGATGGATTGCCTTTACTCTTCGTTCTTAGGCCAGAATACACAGCAGCATACTCTGCACTTATCATACTTTCGGTTTCAAACCTCTTGAGGGGATACTTTCAATTATTTTATACTAGCGTATACATGAAGGACCAAACCTTAGATACCGAATCTAGAGAAGAACTAAAGGGGGCATTAGCTAAACTTTCAAAACAAAACGCTGTTCTCTCTTCCCTGGGGGTAGGAGCGTCTATCTTAGTTATGGTAGCCCTATCGGTATTGCACATCTATGATCCCGTTTCATATTCTCTAGCTATAAGCTCTGGATTACTCATAAATTCAATTCTTATATTAATATCATCATTTAAAAGTTCAAAGGAACTGTACACGTTTAGGATTCCAAAGGCAGACTCCTTCGTTCCTCCCCTGTCCTCTATTATCATAGGCCTTGCCTTTTCCCTGTACCCTGTAACACCCATACACGGAGCGAACTTGATTCATGACTTCATGATAATGTTTTACAGAGCTGTTATAGCCTTAATACCGTTCGTAACCATAAACCTTGCCTTCACTGGATACACCAGGCAACTATTAAGAAAAGGATTAGAAATTTTAACCTAATTATCTATACATTTTTAATTTATAATGAGGATATGATAAGTTATTTATTGCATCCTAAAACTTTACGAAAATTGTTCGAAAGTATCTAAAACTCCAGAATAGAAACGTAAATGTAGGGCTAGAACTGTAAGAGAAAGCCTTCATTGCAAATTCTACGCCTTAGGGTTTTCAGGTAAAAATTAAAGTTTCCTATTCATCAACCTCTAATATGACTGGTTTAGATATAAGACTTAAGAGATTGTTCTCTAGAGGAAAGGTCTTTGTAGTTGCCTTGGACCACGGACTTGTAATGGGGCCTTTGAAGGGAATCGAGAACGTTGTAAGCGTAGTGAAAAAGATGGGTAACTACCCTGATGCACTCCAAATGACTCCTGCAATGCTTAGGGTAGTGGAGGAGAACTTTTACTCCAGAAACTCACCTATGCTTATCGCAAGGCTCGACACGGCTAATGTGTGGAGAGACGCCAGAAAATATGACCAAGGATACTACTCCATGGTTTATGAAGTAAAGGAGGCAGTAAGAGCTGGCGCAGACGCTGTAGTTACTTACCTTGTTGTAGGATATGGCGACGATAGGATAGAAGGTTATAACCTTGAGCAACTGGCTAAAGCGAGAAGGGAAGCTGAAGATTACGGATTACCGTTCATAATAGAACCCTTATTTGTAAGGAAGGAGATATCAGACTCTGTAAAGGACACTACCGCCGTAAAATACGTTTCTAGGCTAGCCTCGGAAATAGGTCCGGATCTATTAAAGGTGGATTATAGTGGAGACAAAAATGGGTTTGCTTCAGTGGTTGAAGCTTCTTTCTCACCTATTCTCATTAGAGGGGGACCCAAGACATCTAACGACTTAGACTTCTTGAAGATGCTAAGAGATGCAATGGACTCTGGAGCTAGCGGGATTACGGTTGGAAGAAACCTATGGCAATCTCAAGATCCTAACCTAATGGCTCAGGCAATATCTAAGGTCGTTCATGAGAGCGTTCCTCCAGAGGAAGCAGTAAAGGTAATTCAAAAGGTAAATTCATAAGATAGAAATATCCATATCCTTATTTTATCTATAAGAGTTCAATTACTAGTAAGGTAACTTTAAAAGATGTCTTTCAAATATAGCCTTGGCGGATAGGGTGGAACCTCCATCATCCCTTAATCTCCCCTTAAGTCTCAAGACCATGTACGATATAGCAGAATTCATTATTAGATCCGTAGAATTAATAAGTCCTGAACAAACAGAAAAAATGATAGACACATTAGAACAATTCTATGAAAGGAAGGATGGAAAAGTTTTAGTCATGGGGGCTGGAAGGAGCGGATTAGTTGGTAGAGCTTTCGCAATGAGGCTCCTTCATTTAGGATATAACGCTTACGTTTTAGGGGAAACCATTGTGCCAGCAATTAGAGAGAACGATTTAGCTATTGCAATATCGGGCTCAGGAAGGACTAAACTAATAGTTACTGCAGCTGAAGCTGCGAGAGACGCAAAAGCTCGTCTTATTGCCCTAACGAGTTATCAGGATAGTCCTTTAGGAAAACTAGCAGATGTGGTAGTTGAAATACCTGGAAGAACTAAATATTCACAAAATGAGGACTACTTCGCTAGACAGATATTAGGCATAACTGAACCGTTAGCTCCTTTAGGTACTCTCTTTGAGGACACGACTCAAGTGTTCCTTGATGGCGTAGTGGCAGAGCTAATGGTAAGACTGAAGAAAACAGAGGAGGACCTTAGGCTAGTTCACGCCAACATTGAACTCTAACAATTCGTCACTAATACCTTATTAATGTATAATTTCAAAACCAAACCAAGTAACTTAACGCTATAATTTGATAGATTAAATCATAGCGTTCGTGCGATGAACGAGCTAAAGACGCAATGTTAATGGACCCGGAGGGATTTGAACCCTCGACCTCAGCCGTGTGAGGGCTGCGTCCTAACCAGACTAGACGACGGGTCCTGGATAACGTATATGTCCTATGGATAAAAAATTTTCTAAGCCACAACAAGAACCACAAAACCAGTTTTTATATCGCCAAAGTCTGGGTCAACGTCTACAGCATCTATCCTTTCTTCGCTATTTAGGTCAATCAAACTTACCTTAAAATCTGGATAAAGCCTCTTCGCCATTTCGTACGCTCTCTGCGAGGCTGAATAATCAGTGCTATAGTAAAAAACTCCAGATGAAGCTATAATCACCGGTCCAAAGACAGATTTCACGAGTGTAATTAAGTAGAACCTTTGTATTAACCTTTACTTTAACGAAGAGGCTTTAACATAAGATTAACTAACGTAATCTAGGTTATCGATAAGTTACCTTCTCACATCATTTCCATGATCTTAGTCGCCATTTTTCCCACCTCGGGCAAAATTGGGAAACTTTCAAAGTCACCGTTATACTGATACACCTTTTCTGAAAAGGGTATGGTGAGACCCATCCTAGCCTTCAACGCATTAACTATTTGATCAAGTAAATGGTTAACCCGAGTGGAGATCTCTGGATACACCATGTTTATTACAAAAGCCAATACGCTGCCTAGTTCGACGCTACCAATGAGGTTAGCGTACCTCACAGTCTCTTTTATATCTACGTCAAGGAAGTCCGAAACGAAGATCTGCCATATGGGCATGTCTGGATAAATTCCCTTGAATGTATCAAGTTCATGTTTAACTATGTCGTCTTCCGGTCTTACAAGAGCTGCGTTGTCTACTATCACAAATGAGTATCTCTTAGCCTTTAATAAACCCCTATAGAGCTCCCACCCCCTCTCACCCAAATTTCTTTGCCTGTGCAGCTTTTCAATATCCAATTTATATCGTGGTCCATCACCGAAATATTTAAGTATTGTGACAGATCCACTTTCAACTTTTATCTCTCTCCAAGGTTTTGTGTCCAGTTCCTCAACCACACTCGTGACGAGACCTGGGCCTCGAATACCCGCCAGGTAAGATGCGTAACCTATTAGATCCCTATCTATAAGAAGAACGTCAGTTCTCCTTCTTGCTAATTCCTTTGATAGGGATATTGCGAGAGTGGACTTACCGACTCCTCCTTTAGAGCTTAAGATCGACAGTCTCATTCTGTATTCATAACGTTAAGAAGTAACCGAATATATTAATTTGACACACGTTACTAATAATGACCTATGTTAGCAAATGCCGAATCGATAATTTAATTTTATGTTACGATTAATGGTTAATTTTGTTTTTATGCCTAATACATAATTATTTGGCTTCATGGTTCTAGTTTGAGATATTTATATTAATTATCAATATTTTAAACAAATAACTGGCGCTACACAGATGTTATAATACTAACCGAATATGACACCATCTAAATCATCTCGAGACTGAAGGGAGCTTAAGCTCGCGTTTCATGAAAACAAAAATACTTGATAAGCGTTTAATGTTATTAGATCAATGAATTCGCTTACACTAGCGGAGAGAG
Source organism: Metallosphaera cuprina Ar-4 (assembly GCF_000204925.1). Lineage (NCBI taxonomy): Archaea > Thermoproteati > Thermoproteota > Thermoprotei > Sulfolobales > Sulfolobaceae > Metallosphaera > Metallosphaera cuprina. The sequence continues at coordinate 1,674,810 of NC_015435.1, forward strand.
TAGCCGTAACAGATAAGCTAGACTACACAGTGTTGAGATACCTGATCGAGAACAGAGAAAGGTTCGAGTTCATACCTAAAGATGTCCTTAAGGACGACCTAGGTCTATCAGATAAGGAGTTACAAATCAGCATATTGAGGTTAATAAAGAACGGAGCGCTACTGAAGAAAAAGATCAGAGGAAAGGACTCATTTTCAATCACATTTACAGGTTTGGATATAGTTGCAACTAAATCTCTTTATTCGAAAAAAATAGTTAAAAATCTCGGAATAATAATTGGAGAGGGAAAGGAAAGTAGAGTTATGTTCGGTTACGATTTTGAAGGAAATACCGTTGTTGTAAAATATCATAGAATTGGAAGGAAAAGTTTCAAGAAGAAGATTGAGAACTTTCCAACAAAGAACTGGGTTTCGATGACGTTAGAGAACGCTAGGAGAGAGTATGAAGCGCTTCAGTGCGTTAAGAGTAACATGGGGTACGTTCCATCTCCGATAGGCTTTTCAACTAATGCTGTAGTTATGGAGTATTTTGAGGGAAGACCTCTATATAGGGCGGAAGTTGAAAATCCAGAGAACGTTCTTAATAACGTTTTAGCTACGTTAAGGGTCGCATATCTTTATTGTGGAGGAATTACCCACGGTGACTTAAGTCAGTATAACGTTATGGTTAACGGGCAAGGAGACACTATCGTAATAGACTGGCCTCAAGCCACAAGGAGCGAAACTAAACTCGGTAGGGATATCGAAAGAATACTACTTTATTTTGAAAAGGAGTTCTTAATAGAGAAAAACATAGAAGAGGTTATGAATTACGTAAAGGGGTCTTCATGAAGGTAATGGGGATCGATATAGAAAAGGGATCTCCAAATTCAACCGAACAGCCTAGATATGCTATAGTTGTACTGGATGAGAACGGTAATGAGATTCTTAAAGCTGAAGACGTCACCAGGAGTAGACTAATTAGGTTGGCCTGGGAGTATCAGATCGACGTCCTAGCTACGGATAACATATACGAGTTAGGTAGCAATGACAAGGATGTTATATCCTTCCTGGCTCTTTTACCTGAAAACCTAGAGGTAATCCAAGTAAATGTGAAGAATGGGATGTTCTTTGACCTAAGGGAGGTGGCTAAGGAATACGGCATAGAAGTTCAAGGTAAACCAACGCCTGCTAGAACTGCATATATAGTGGCAACACTAGCCATGAAGAGAGCAGGAACTAAGATCAAGTTTGTGGAGAACAGAACTAAGATAATTATTTCAAAAGGGAGGAGGTCAGGGCCTGGAGGGATGAGCTCTAACAGGTACAAAAGGCATCTACGTGGTCTAGTCTTAAGAGTTTTCAAAAAGGTAAAGGAGGAATTAGACAAACATAACTTTGACTACGATGTGGTAGTTAGAAGAACGAAGGCGGGAATGGAGGGAGCGATGTTTATAGTTTACGCTCCTAGAGAGAGCTTGTTCGGAATAATAAAGAAAATGAGTGGACACGACGTTAATTTAGAAATTAAGGCACTATATAAGGATAAAATAGAATTTGTAGACTCTAAAAAATCTTCTCAAAGACCCATTATAGTGGGATTAGATCCTGGGCTAGAAGTAGGGATATCTGTCCTGGACATGTACGGAAATCCGCTCCTCTTAACAACTAAGAGAGGCGTGGATAGGGAATCAATAATTGAGCTGATTTTAGAAAAGGGCGTTCCAGCCATAATAGCTACTGATGTGAACCCGGTTCCGGATACGGTTAAGAAGATCGGTGGAATGCTTAAGGCTAGACTTCACATTCCAGAGAGGTCTTTGTCAATTGAAGAGAAACAGGTTATCCTTAATGAGTTCTCGACCAAGTATGGATTGCACATTAGTGATACTCACATCAGAGACTCTCTAGCCGCTGCAATAGTAGCTTACAGAGACGTAGAAAGGAAACTTAGACAAGCCGAGGGGTTAATAGAGAGATTCGGTATTGACATGGATAGAAATAATGTCTTTAGATGTGTTATAAATGGAACCACTATAGCTGAATGTATTGAAAACGAAATTGAAAGAAAACTATTCGTCCCCCAAAAAACTGAGACTACGAAAAGGGAAGTTAAACCTCTGAGCAACGAAAAGCTGGCTGAGGAGAACACTTCATTAAAACACGAACTGCTTAGACAAAGAAGAACTATTTCCTCTTTGTTGTATGAAAAAGAAATGCTTGAGAGAAGAATAGACGAAATCAAACGCCTGTACAATGCTGATTTAGATAAGGATAGAAGGATTGAAGCATTGAAGAATATCATTGATCAAAAAAATAAAGAAATAGTCAAACTGAGAGAAGAGATTCTCAGTTACACGGAGAGGATATCTAAATTGGAATTAGCCCTTGAGTCAGTAATAAATGGGAACTCTTTAATAGTTAGAGGGAACTCGAATGGGTTGGAAGTTAAGGATTTCAGACTGTTTTTCAATGAATGGGAGATCAATCCTGATCTTACCATTTACATTGGCAGAGACTTCGCATTGGTTGACCATTCCCTGCCCAAAGACCTTAGGATACTAATGAAAGAGAGAGAGGCTAACAATGAACTCAATGAGGATAAGTTGAAAAGAATTTTAGATGAATATAGATCTAACAGGACAAGGAGAGTAGCTTAAGCTAGAAGAGCATTACCTTTCCTTCCAATATCATTTGAGTTATCTTATCAAATGAGTCTAGGTACTCCTCAGCTATTCCTGATATTTCTGCCTTTGTGTCCGAGGTTATAGTTCCTGAATGAGTCGCCACCTCAACGTTGATTATCAGAGGATCGTTTATTGGTCTCCCTATTTGTCCTAAAACTTCTATTTGAACATTTCTCACATCCTTGACCTGTTCAGAAGCTTTCTTTGCGATCAGGCTAGCTACCACGTTGTATAACTTACCTACATGATTCACTGGGTTCTTTCCAGCAGTAGCCTCCAAAGACATAGGTCTCATAGGAGTTATGAGTCCGATACCTCTGTTTCCCCTTCCGGTCATACCGTCGTCACCATGTTCGGCCGAAGTCCCGGTAACTGTAAGGTATAGAATCCCTTGGTCCTCCCTATCTCCTGTGTTCACGTTAACTTTTACGTTCAAATCAGGGCATATCTCTGAAGCCAACTTCAGAACAGTGTCCTTTACCTGTTCCTTTACTGCTATGTAATGACTCCTGTCTTCAATTAAAGGGCTTATGGCGGCCATAGCTATGGTTAGAGTTACGTCCTTATCTCTCCTTAATCCCATTACCTTTATGTCCTCTCCTACTTCAGGTATTTGAGTCTTAATTTGCTTCGAGTTCAATGTTCTCTCTGTCTGGAACACTAACCTCTCTAACTTGGAGTAAGGTGCGAAGCCAACTCCAAAACTGGTATCGTTAGAAAGGGGTACTGACTTTTTCCCCTTATCAAATATTCCTACCAAGTCCGCAGATCCTTTACCTATCTTGTAATCTACTATAACATGTTTCTCCGGATCTAAATATCTAAAGTTCTCCTTTATCCAGTTCTTAACGCTATCCATGATTATAGTTCCTACAGGCACGTTATCAACACCGTCCTCGCTCCTTACTTCAGTTGTAGCTCTACCAGCTACCACTATATATATGGGATGAATGACCTCTCCTCCTTTGAACTTCGGGGAGGCTTGTCCGCCTACCAAGAGCGTCTTGTCAAGGTTGTGATGTAGAACTGTCCCATAGTTCTTTAGATAGTACAGAGATAATTTTCTACTAGCTTCCTCCGATGCAGAATCCGCTATGAAGTCTGGGTGTCCCGTCCCTTTCCTTTCTGCCAACTCTACAGGTAACGAATCTGGCTCAAGCGTTCTAAACGAGTCTATATGGATGTTTTTCATTTGACCCTCAACTGCCTTACCAATTTTAAAAATTTACTTCCCCGAGTTAATGATATTTTCGTAGTCTATGCTCACAAATAAGACGTTGCTTCCTCTTATCAAAACCCTTCCGTATTTGGCTATAGGATCTGCTGTACCTTCTTTCATTTCTGTGCAATCTCTCAGTACCAAGTTCATCGTACCATCAGATTGTTCCATCTTACCTATATATTCAGATCCGTCCTTAAGTTTTACAAGGACTGTCTTGTTTGTAGCCATCCTCAAACTTTTCAAAGGATTCTCTACTTTTGCCTGCAAAATCTTATCTCCTCCTTAAATCATACATTACACCACTATAAAAGAATGACTTGAAGAGTTAACGGGAAAATTCTTATAGAGAGTTACCAAATGAAGAAATAAGATAGATGGATCTAACAGTTACTGACGTAGAGGAAGTGGTAAAGGTAACCGAAGCTTTATCCTCTATAACTAGAGTTAACATTTTGAGATTAATTTCCGATCGGGAGAAAAGCATAACCGAATTAAGTGAAGAGTTACGAATGACTAAAGGTAACGTTAGCTCTCAGGTAGCACTACTGGAAAGTGCCGGACTGGTTGAAGTTAGATATAGTGAAGGTAACAAGGGTCTGAAGAAATTGGTCAAGGCAAAATACGATAAGATCGTTATTTTACTTACCGTCAGTAATGGCCCTGAGGAAGCCAACGAATAGCGATGCAGGTTTTAAAGGTCTGCTTTTGAACTCGGGATGAGCCTGAGTGGCTATGAAAAATCTGTGGTCCTTGAGCTCAATCATCTCTACAAGACCGTTATCACTTATACCGGATACTATTAGCCCATGTTTTTGTAGAACGTCCACGTAAGCTGGATTAACTTCGTATCTATGTCTATGCCTCTCGTAAATTACATCTGAACCGTAGATTGAGCTAGCTAGTGTACCTCTCACTAAGTTTATCTTTTGTGAACCTAGTCTCATGGTGCCTCCAAATTGAGTCACCCTCTTCTGTTCATCTAGAAGCGTCACGACAGGATGTTTAGTCGATGGATTTATCTCGGTACTGTTAGCGTCTTCTAGTCCAACCACGTTTCTAGCGAACTCTACTACGGCCAGTTGAAGACCAAAACATATACCTAGAAACGGTACGTTATTAGTCCTAGCGTAAGTGATCGCTTTAATTTTACCTTCAGTTCCTCTTGAACCGAAACCAGGTAGCACGATTATACCATCGGTTTGTTTTAACAATCTCTCAGGATTTTCCTTCTCTAGTTCAGAAGACTCTATCCATACCAACTCTGGAATTATACCAAGAGAAGCTGAGGCGTGATAGATGGCCTCTTTTATACTCAGATAGCTGTCCTTTAATTTTGTATATTTCCCAACTAACCCAACTCTCACTTTTCTTCCTTCCTTCCTTGTCAAGGAATTAACGAACTCCTCCCATTCCTTGAAGTTCGGAGGTCTAAAGGACAGATTCAACTTCGAAGTTAACTTAGCTCCAATTCCCTGTTTCTCTAAGACTAGAGGAACTTGATAAGAAGTCTCCACGTTATAGCTTGAGAATATGTACTCGGGTCTTACGTTTGTAAACAGCGCTATCTTCTTCTTCGTCTCATCGTCAAGTTCGACTACAGATCTAGCTACAACTATATCGGGCTGAATCCCGATCCTCCTAAGTTCCTGTACGCTATGCTGGAGCGGTTTAGTTTTCAGCTCTCCCGTTACTGAAAGGTACTCTACTAGCGCTACATGAACGAAAACAACGTTATGTTCCTCCTCCTCTAGCCTAAGTTCTCTCATAGCCTCTAAGAAAGGGAGACCTTCTATATCGCCCACAGTACCTCCTATCTCCACTATCAACACGTCAGCCTTTTCGATCTCGGCTACCTTTCTAACCATGCTTTTGATCTCGTCGGTCACGTGTGGTATGATCTGGACGGTTTGGCCCATGTACTTACCTTCTCTCTCTTTCCTGATCACCTCAAAATACACCTTACCTGCCGTTATATTATTATATCTATTAGTATTAATATTTAGGAATCTTTCATAATGTCCTAGATCTAAGTCCGTCTCTGCGCCGTCCTCAGTAACGAAGACCTCTCCATGCATGTAGGGATTCATAGTTCCCGCATCGACATTAATGTAAGGATCTACTTTGATTATACTTACACTAAATCCCATGTTTTTGAGAATAAGCCCTACAGAAGCTGATACTGTACCTTTTCCAACACTGGACAAAACTCCTCCAGTTACAATGATATACTTTGTCACTTACATTATCACAGTAATGAAGTATCGTTTTGTGAGATTTTAAATGCATTGTGAATTAGCTTAATTATTACCTAGCGCTTTAATAACATTAATGAGATCTGACATAGTCGATAGGTTGAAAAGGGAGAAGTTTCTTCAAGTAGCTTTAGATTTCATAGACATTAACCCGGCCTATAAGGTAGCTAGTGAAGTTGCTGACCTAGGAAACGTTATAATAGAGGTTGGAACGCCCTTACTTAAGTCCGAGGGAATTAGAGGTCTCATCAAGCTTAGGGAATTTAGAAACGTAATCTTAGCAGATACAAAGACTGCGGATGCAGGAGACGTTGAGGCTGAAATTGTTGCAAAGGGGAGAGCGGACATTATGACAGTCTTAGGTGCAATGGATGATTCTACAGTAGAGAGCGCAGTAAGAAGAGCGAAAGAGCTTGAAATATTGGTTCAAGCGGACCTGATAGGGGTAAAGGACGCCGTAGAAAGAGCGAAAGAGCTGTATAAGCTAGGAGTGGACATAGTCGGCTTCCACGTCGGATTAGATGTACAGAAGAGGAGAGGGATAACTGTTGCAGATCTTAAGGAGGAAATTAAAGAGGTTGGTAAGTACGGAATTGTCTCCGTGGCCGGAGGGCTAACGGCTAAGAGCGTTCTTGGACTACTAGACATCCCTATCTCAATCTACGTGGTTGGAGGAGCTATAACTAAGAGCCATGAACCTAGGAAAGTAGCTGAGGAAATAGTTAAAATCTTGTCCTCAAGAACTATACCAATGCGGTGATTAAATGTCTCAGTCTAATCAAGGAGGACAACCAGGTAAGTCAAAAGAGCTTAAGGCCACGTCGAAACAGGTTATTTCTCCTTCTATACTAAAGGAGGACAAAAGGAAGCTACAGCTGCTCTATATAATAAAAACAGTGGGCGGTATAACTGAAAGAGGACTCATTACGTTACTTTACGAAGGTTCACAAAAGGGCTTAAACTTAGGACATCAATTTACGACATTAGGTAATAACCTAATAAGCCAGACAGTAAAGGAGGACATAACATCGCTTTTGTACCTAGGTTATATAGAAAGCGACCAGACTAAGAGATTGAAGTTGACAAATGACGGAGAAGAAGCTTTCAATAACAATAAACAGCTTTTAGATGAAAGCTTCATAAACGCAGCTAATGCGATCATAACGGAGCTCAAACCGATGATAACTTCTATAGACCAAGAATACAATCTAAAGTTAAGGTCAGGGAGAAGGAGAAGGTAAACCCCTAAAGGAAATCTCTTAATATAATGTCGTCAATAAAAACATAAGAAACTTTTCAGTTTAGAAAAACCTACATTGTTGTGAACGTACCTCTTCTAGCCTGGTTAGATTGTTCTTCCACAGGTGGTCTACTCCATATTAACGGATCTAATTTTCCTTCCTTTCCGAGCTTGGTTATCAATTCCTTGGCCTGGCTGGTGTGCCTCACGTCTAGTTCGAGAAGCTGTTGAAGAATTAACCAGCTAGTCTTCTTTACATCTTCCAGCATCTCCTTTGGCATATGCTTAATTATCATTGGATCTTGCAACCACTGATCGAATGCCTTAAGAGTCCTCATCATATGTTGAAAGGCCAGCCTAGAAGCAAGGATTAGGTCTAACCTATCTTCTAACGTACCCTCCTCCTTTTTTTCCATTTCTTTAATTGTGGCAAGAAGATTTTTCTGCATCTTAATCCATTCGTCCAGGTTACTAATAAAGGAGCCTTCCATGTGTTACACTAATGAAAGATTATGAATTGGCATTAATAAACTCATTTTAACTTTAACATGAGTTTTCGACCTCTACACTAATTTCAGTCTTTCATTTTCTCTCAATTACTAGAAATTATAACAGGGAAAAATTTAAATCTCTCTTATGGAAAAACTAGGGAACATGAATTATAAAAAGTTAAAATACAAACTAAAATACTATTATAATTCAGGGATTTTTCAAGTTAAATGGGAGACCGCTATCTAGAACCTTTTGAGGAATCTTATCTTTGTACTTCCTTAGAAAGTCTAGATCGTCCTTTTTCCTCAATTTATCAGGTAACATTCTTGGTATCTCGTCTATAATGGGATACCATCTGTTACATGAAGGGCATACAAGTAGACCCTCTACTATCTCCTTCTTTATACATTCAAAGCAGGGAGGATTTGCCATCTCCTTAACTTCAACGTTTTTATAACTACAATATATCTCACAAAGGGGGATCTTTTCGTTTGGTTCTCTTTTCTGATATTCCTTCTCCTGAAATACATAAAGATCCAAGTGAAAGTGTTTGCACATAGGACAAGCTAGTATATCCATTAACCTATATTTCATGAAGACCCACCTATCAAACTGATCACTTTTTTACTTAGACCTTCCGCTACGTCTTGGTCTTTAGCCTCAACCATTACCCTTATGATGGGCTCCGTTCCACTTTTCCTCACTAAAATCCAGAAATCTTTTGATATGATTTTTATTCCATCTATCTTTACAATATGATTGCCTGATCCAAACTCCCTCTCAACTGTTGCGTAAATCTTACCTACGTCCATTCCAGGTTTAAGATCCACCTTAGATTTAACTAAGTGATATTGAGGAAGGCGATCGAAAAGTTCTGCTGAGCTCACCCCTTCCTCTGCCATCATCTCCAACATGAGTGCAAAGCTCATAGCCCCATCTCTAACGTATTGATGTAACGGAAAAATGAAACCGCCGTTCTCTTCAAAACCAGCTATGCCCTTCTCTTGTATTAATTTCCTTGCTATGTCTACACTTCCCACTTTGGTCCATATAACTTCTATTCCAAACTTACTTAAGAACTCCTGAACCAGAGACGAACTAGATACAGCTGTGAATATCCTTTTAGGAAAATCTTCCTTTTTAGAAGCCCACCAACTAAGTAGAGCCCCGCTCCTATCTCCCCATTGGATCCTCCCTCTTGAGTCTACAAATATTGCTCTGTCGGCGTCTCCATCATGTGCTACTGTAATGTCTACACCGAGATTAGCTGAAACTTGGGCTGACTCCTTTAAGGTGTCCATAGTGGGTTCCGGATTCCTTGCTGGAAATGTAGGCTCTAAGTTGGCGTTCAGTGTGTAAACTCTACACCCTAAAAGTCTAGCTATAAGAGGGGTAGAAATGGATCCAACGCTGTTAGCTCCATCTATTAAAACTTTGAAATTCTTTGATCTTATCTTCTCTACGTTAACATGAGATAGAATACCCTTGACGTAGGTATCAATAACTTTATCTTCTCGCATAACATCGTATGTCAGTTTATTCCAAGATACCAAATTAAATCTACTAGAGAAGAAAATTTCTTCAATAGAATCCTCTTTCTCTCTATCTACTTCCACCCCGTCTTTGTCAAGAACCTTTATTCCGTTATGCCCCCTTGGATTGTGACTCGCTGTTATTATTACGCCTCCATCATATCCTAGAGTCTTTACAGCGTATTGAAGGGCAGGAGTTGGGGCGAAGCCCCCTTCATATACTCTTACCCCAGTGCTTAGAAGGCCGCTCTCCACAGCCCTCGTTATCATATCTCCACCTGCTCTAGCATCCCTTCCTATGAGTAATACACTTCCTTCACCAAAGAAGGTACCTATGGCCTTCCCTAAACCCTGAGCCAACTCAATGGTCAGTTCTTGATTTACAACCCCTCTAACTCCATCAGTACCAAATAACTTTCCCATAGTCCATTTTAACAATTGAAGTTTATAAAAGTGGTAGAGCTGAAGAGGCCTTCTTTAGCATTATATCAAAAAATGAGATAGACTTCGTTATTAAATTTTATCACAAACCGTTTAAGATCAACGAAACTCCGTTTAATTAACTTATTAAAACAACGGGATCAGATTACCATCCTCTCATCTATCAACCTGTTTAGGTTAAACCTATCCGGGCTGAACACATCAATGAACTTATTTTTTTCATCATCTAGTATTAAGTCTGCCATTATCTTACCTGAATAAGGTGAAAACATCATCCCGTGACCGCTGTATCCTGCATCTATATATAAACCTTCTGGCCATTCGTTAGAGTAACCCATAATATGAGAGTGATCTGGTGTCATCTCGTAATAACCAGCCCATCCTCTCAACACTCTAATCCCCTCAGCTCCTTTCACCAACCTCCTTACGTCCTTTAGGAAAAGTGTCATTCTACCCAATGATACATCGAGATCTAGAAACCCTCTTTCCCTAGTATCCTCGACGCCACCTATGATCTCTCCCTTCAAGGTATGAGAGAAATAAGTACTGGGAGTGATGACCAGAGGTTTAACTCTGTATCTTATATCTTCTGTAATGAAGATTTCCTTCTTTTCCGGCTCTATAGGAACCCTGATACCGTTCTCAGCCATAAACTTACCGCTCCAAGCCCCTAAAGTTACTGTCACCACATCTGCGTTAATAACATTATTCTCAATCCTCACTCCAGAAATTCTTCCTCCTGAGACTATCAATTTATTTGCATCTCCATATACAATCTTAACACTGTTTTTGATATCTTCCAACATGCCAAAGGTCAGGTAATCATGATGAAACGAACCGTCCTGGGGAGCGAGATAGCATTCACTTTCGCTCTTCAGATAATCGAGCTCTGAGCAATTAAGGAATCTGCCTCCTACCCCTAAGGATCTCCAGAGACTATCCATCTTCTTTATCACCTCTGAAATTCTTTGGTCCTCTAATACCCATACGTAACCTGTTCTCATACATATTGGATTTAGGGGTAGCCTCCTGCATAATTGTAGCAAATATGGTATTGCGTCCTTGGCGAACTCTACATTTTCCTTAGTGTAAAAGTGATACCTAAATCTTCCCGCATTTCTTCCGCTAGAACCATAGTTTATTCTCTGCCTCTCAACGATTGTAACGTTTTTTTCTCCCTTCTTTACAAGATGATAGGCTAGGCTTACCCCGTGACTCCCTGCGCCTAATATAACTACGTTCATCTCCATCACATAGGATAAATTGGTGATCTGAAAGTAATGAGTGTTTGGCTAGACAAGATACTCCCGGCCACATAAGTGCAAACCTTACCTTGACATTCCCCAAGCCCTATTCCGCCCACTCTTTTAACCGCCTCTACGTTGGAATAACCCATCCTGATCACTTGTTTCATGTCATTCCATAATACGTCTTCACAAAAACACACATAACCTCCTTCAGAAAAGAGATAAGGACTTTTTATTGCTACGAAGGACCTAGCGTAGTAATCGTGAAGAGATGTTTCCCTAATCCTTGCGTTTAATTCGCTTGAAGATTCAGGATCAAATATAGCTTCAGCGCTTATAGCAGACGCCTCTTCATCCCAGATTCCCCTTGCACCTCCCGCTACAAAATGGCCACAACTCTTCATGAATCCATCCATATCGTGATCAGGCATGTAAATTGTCATGTTTGGATAAAACCTATAATTGCAACCTGCATTTGCAATAGCTTCGAGTTTAGGTTGCTTAACTGGTGCAAATACTAGCGCTTCCACTTCAGAGCTCCCTTTATCCCACTCAACGTGTAACTTAGCGCTCCTAGGTTTTACCTTAAGTCGTTCTACCTCTTCCACCTCTACCCCGCGTTGGTCTGCCAGTTCCAAATATTTCTTTGAAAATAGCCTCACTCCCTTTGGCGTCAAAACCTTTGAACCGGATATCAGAGCAGTCTTAATCGCATCGTCAGAGGAGCCCAAGACTAAGATTTTTTTATAAAGGCTTCTTCTCTTTAGGAAGAGTCTTCTAGAGATCACATTAGGTAAGTCGTTTCCCTCAAAGATGGGTGGAAGATATCTACCTCCTACAGCGAAAATTATTCTAGACGGATTAACAATTATCATCTTATTCTTTAATCTTAATAGGTAACCCTCAGAGAACTTTCCCATGAAATCTCCAGGGACGATCTTATCTTGAAAGGTCTTCAGAATAAGTTTTACTCTGTTATATAAAGTAGTCTCTTGATTTAACGGATCAATGAGAAAATCTGTAATTGTATCATTGGTAATTAAAAATCCATTACTTCTCTCTAATGCTATTAGACCCGATACTCCAGAACCTACAATTAGCGTGTCTACTTTAACTTTCTCTACATTTAATTCGTCCTGATCTACAATTTTATTAGGTGTGTTGAGCCTCTGAGATATAAGCTCTAATAGGAAAGGAAATCTTCTAATTAATCCAATACGATGTAAATAAAGACTACTTATTCTTACGCCCGACTTACGTGGATTAACTACTTGCTCACAATTCTCTAACCTCTTGCCTTCCACAACAACTTCAGTATAGGGCAAGCCCTTTTCGCAATCAAAAGGAGCTCTAATTCTGAGATGCCTCTTACTCTTAACCTCCATTTTCTAGGGCCTCCACGAGTACCCTGCCCTCTGTCTTATGACCCTGAACACCCATTAGTTTGAGTATGGTTGGCGCTACATCAACAATCTTCGCTTTGATCTTCCTTCCTTTAGAAATATCCTTTCCGAAACCAGCTATTATTCCATATAGATCTTCTTTTCTGTAAAATCCATGGTCTCCTGTGGAGGTCTGATAAGGCTTTACAACATCGATCTCGCTTTCATGATCAATGTTAGCGCTTAGAGAATAGTAGTCTTTTACGCTAAGCTCGATATCTCCTTGCCTCTCAGAGGCGGGAGAGTCTCTCACATATATACCAGTGAACACAGAGTCTCCATGTTCGTCTCTCACTTCCTCTAAGTTCTTTACAATGTATCGGACAAGCCTTTGATATTCCGAGGGATTTACTATCCCTGCTTCCTCTCTTCCCTTTAAGTTAACCCTTATAACACCGCCACCCCCATAGTAAGCCTTGGTCTTACTCCAGACGATCCTACCGTTATCAGTTTTTAACACATTAATCTTCTCCAATATCTTATTTACATATACGCGCCTTTTTATTTTTGTTATTCCGTGATCGGAACAAAGAAATAAATTGTCAGATAAACCCTGATGTAACATAAGAAACTTGTCGGCCAATCTGTAAGCTTCAAAAATGTAATCTAAAGCCCTTCCGTCATCCACGCCATAAAGCAAGTGTTGCATGTTATCCACAATGGGCAAGTAAGTTATCCCAAAATCCCAGTCATCCCTCCTTAATAGGAAGAGGGAATACTCTACAAAGAAATTGTAAGAAAGTTCTACCGTCTTAATGTACTCCTCGAATGAAATCAGGCCTCTATTAAGTCCCTTATAATCTCCATCAAGTACCATCCCCACTCTCCTAACCACTTTCTCCCAAACTTCATCAACAATCTCCTTATTATTCCCCCACTTATAGTTAAGAAAAGCAGGAGGGGTTACATATATACCGTGACCGTTGCCGTGTAGAAATATTGATGCCTTTAGCTCCTCATCCCCACATTTGCCGCTTATCTCTAATGGACCTAACCAAGAGTTCTGAGAAACAACTAACTCCTCTCCCTCTACATGCAAAATATAATCATTACCATTGGTCTTGACGGTCCACTTCTTACCAAGGAATTCGTTATCACCTTCTTTAAGTAACGTGCTTTCAGAACAGGTCTTCAGTTTAGCCTTGTATGGATCTAATAAGATAACATTGGGCAATTTCCACTTGTCAGGGAGGGCCTGTGGAGCAGATGTAACCACTACCTTATAACCCTTCTTTCCTAGTACAATCCAGATGGGATCTACCATAAGAGAATTGCTAGAAAACGCTGAGATGCTAGATTGAAGTTTTCTCCCACTTACGAATATCCTAGGTGAAACGACTCCATGGGTTTTTGGAGAAAGCCCTGTGAAAAGAGAAGCTAGAGCTACAGGAGTTATAGAGGGATAAGTACTCTCGAGAGGGCCGTAGATACCCCTTTCAGATACTTCCTGAAAGGTAGGAAGGCTTTCAATAAACCTCTCAGTTAGATGATATGCCAGGCCATCTATTACAACAAGTAATACTTTCAATCAATCACCTTTGTCATAAATCCTTTTCTCTAGTTCATCTCTGATTTTATTTGGAGAAATCATATTGACATGATCCCTTTTTATATTTCCCTTTCTGTCAAAACTAACTGCAAATTCGTACAGTCCCTTCTGGTTCCTGAACTGTCCAAAAACGTCATATCTGTCTTTAAAGCTTTGAATAAACTTTATCTCAAGACTGTCCTCTAGCAATGTCGGATCTATTTTTCTTAACACTTTAAGGAGTAGATCACGGATGTCATCCAAAGGTTTCACCTCCTTAGAAATTTTTCAATTTCTTGTATGGTTCCTTCTATCGTAGATATGTCGCTTTCAATGAAACTTAACTCCGGTTTCACAGATCTAAGCGTTGTAGATGTCATCGGACCTATACTAATTACTTTATAGCAATCCCTTAAGAAATTAGCTACGGTTTTGGCTATTAACGAACTGGTAAGCACAACCATCTGAACTGAACACTCTTCTAATATCTTTTTAGCGTCCTGGACCTTGGCCTCGTTTAGAACTAGATCATAGTTGAAAATCTCCTGGTATGAGATTAAATTAAGGATTCCTTTCATTTCAGAACTAGCCTTAGCACTCCTGAAAGATGTGAAGTGACGTACTTGTCTCTCTAGCACTAGCCTTGCGAGGTCTTTACTAGTGTACTTTGATGGATATTCTGAGCGTATACCGTGCTTAAGTAGCTCTTCGGCAGTAACGGGACCTATAGAAAAGACTTTTAAATCTGATATTTTATCAAAATCTTTAAAACATCTAACCGAATTCACACTTGTGAAACCGACTGCCTCAGTTTCCGATTTAAAAGAATAGTCTATACATTTAGGTGAGAAGAGAGGCACGTTTAGTACGTCTACGTTATCTAGTTGTGGCACTTCGCTTCCTTCAGGCCTAAGATATAAGACCCGCATTTTTCATCTCCTTCAACAAAGCTCTTCCCAAAGCCTGACCCGCTGCTTCAGGAGAGTCCATAACCGAAACGCTTGCAGAAACTCTCCTAATGCCATCACTGTAGCTAGCTATTCCAGTCAGTCTGTCATCTTCCATTTGAAAGAGAACGCCTAGAGGAGAGTGACACCCGCCTCCTATCACTTTCACCACCTCTCTTTCTGCCCTAGCTACCGTCATAGTGGCTTCGTCATTAAGCTCTTTTAATAACTCGGTAAGGTGAGGCCTTCCAACTATCGCAATTATTCCCTGATTAGCTTCTGGAGTGAAGTCATGCACATCTAGTTCATGTCTCTTCACGTTTATTCCTAACCTTACCAAACCGGCCTCAGCTAAAATTATACCATCGTATTCACGAGTCAGATATTTCCTTATCCTAGTGTCAACGTTACCTCTTAAGTTAATGACTTGAAGATCTGGCCTCAACACTTTGAGAAAGTTAGTCCTCCTTAGGCTTCCTGTCCCTATTTTAGAACCTGCAGGCATTTCTTGTAATTCATAGTCAGATACTAGTACATCACTAGGATTTTCCCTTCTCGGTGTTGCCAAGATCTTTAGCCCTTCAGGGAGTGCAGAGAGATCTTTCATACTATGAACAGCTAAGTCGGCTTTGCCTATGAGAACCGCTTCGTTCACTTCCTTGTCAAAAACTCCTTTCCCTATCTCGTGTAAAGGTGTTCCGGAGAAGAGATCGGCCCTAGTTTTAACCTCGATGAACTCGGTTTCATAACCTCTTGAGTTTAAATACGAGCTTACCGTTTCGACCTGCTTCACGCTTAGTCTACTTCCTCTCGCCGCTATTCTAACTTTCACACCAAATCCTCCAATACACTCTTGAATTTAGAGATGCTTTCATTCACTATATCATCGTTATGCTCACTTGAAGTGAACAAAGCTTCAAATTGACTTGGAGGTATAAACACTCCAGACTTTAACAGCTTCTCATGCGCTCTGACGTATAGTTCACGTTTAGCTTTTCTAGCGTCAGCAGCGTTTTCTACTCTGTCTACTCCAAGGAAAAACTGGAAAAAGTTATAAACCCTGTTCACAACGTGAGGAATTCTTATTGCTTTATCTATCTCCTCAGCGAGTTCAGTTGCGGCCTTTTCCGTCTTGACGTAGACATTTCCGCTCTCAAGTTCTCTTATAGTAGCGATTCCAGCACTCATAGATATGGGATTTGCGTTAAACGTACCAGCGTTAAATACCCTTCCTGAAGGGGTCAAGGAATCCATTACCTCTCTTTTTCCGCAGATTGCTCCTATTGGAAAACCTCCACCTATAATCTTCCCTAGAGTGGTTAAATCTGGGATCACCTTAAAATAAGATTGAGCCCCTCCCAAACCTAACCTAAATCCAGTTATCACTTCATCAAAAATTAGAAGCGTGCCGTGCTCTTTGGTTAACTCTCTTAACCCTTTAAGGAAACCGTCCTTTGGCGGAATAACTCCCATATTTCCCATCACTGGTTCTACTATGACACTGGCGATATCGCCTCTCCTCAACGCCTTTTCCGAACATTCCAAGTCGTTATAAGGGCAAATAACAACTGTAGAAACGACCTCTTTAGGTATTCCCTGGGAAAAGGGTACTCCGAACTCCGTGGCTGCGCTACCAGCGTCTATCAAAACGTAATCATGAGCTCCGTGATAATTACCATCAAATTTGAGTATCTTATCTCTGCCGGTGTAACCTCGACTTATCCTTAGTGCAGTCATGGTGGCCTCTGTACCGCTGTTCACGAACCTCACTTTTTCTGCCGAAGGAACATACTTGATGATCAACTTAGCTAATTCCACCTCTGTCTTGCTAGGGGTTCCATACAACCATCCTTCATCTATCTGTTCTTTAACAGCCTCGATAACTTTCGGATGGGCGTGGCCCAAAATGAGCGGACCGTATCCCAGAACGTAATCGATTAGTCTCTGAGAGTCTTCGGTTATTAAATAGGGGCCCTTACCCGACTTGGTATAGAACGGAAACGGTTTGACTCCGGCCCTGACTGGGCTATTAACGCCTCCCGCAAATAGGGTTTTAGCCTGTTCCCATAAATCATGACTCAAAATGGAGTCCCCTCCCTAATCCATTCGGCCAATTGAGGAGCATAATAGGTTAGTATTAGATCCGCGCCAGCCCTTTTGATCGAATAAGTTATTTCCATCACCGCATTTCTCTCATTTAACCATCCGTTTTTAACTGCGGCCTTTATCATGGAGTACTCTCCGCTTACGTGATAAGCCGCTAGGGGATATGTGGAAAACGTATCCTTAACTAACCTTATGACGTCGAGATAGGTGTGAGCCGGCTTAACCATTAAGATGTCGGCACCTTCCTCAATGTCAAGTTTAGCTTCCTTTAGCGCTTCATATGAGTTCCTGGGGTCCATCTGATAGCTCTTTCTGTCCCCAAAAGCGGGGGCGGAAGAAGCTGCCTCTCTAAACGGAGAATAAAACACCGACGCGTACTTTACACTATAAGCCATGATGAGAGTGTCTTGGAAACCGTTATCGTCCAACTCTTTCCTTATTGCCCCTACAACACCGTCCATCATACTAGAGGGGGCGATCACGTCCGCCCCAGCCTCGGCCTGAGAAAGGGCTATCTTAGCGTGGACTTTAATACTTTCGTCGTTATCTATGTAGTAGTTACTGCCTCTGTAGTTTACAATCCCGCAGTGTCCATGAGATGTATACTCATCTGTGCACTCGTCAGCTATTAGAACTATCTTTTCCCCAAAAGTTTGCTTTAACAACCTTAGAGATCGCTGTATTACACCGTCCTTTTGAAAAGCTGAACTAGCAATATTATCTTTGAATGAAGGTATTCCAAAGACAACTAGTTTCGTTATACCTTTATTGAAGTTCTCATCTACAAACTTTATGAGGTGATCGTTGGGCGGATACCTTAAGATTCCGGGCATACTACCTATCTCTTCAGGCTGCGAGATCCCGTCTTTTATAAAGACCGGTAAGATTAGGTTATCTGCCGTTAACCTCGTTTCTGCCACTGAATCCCTTATGTTCTTGCTCTGCCTTAACCTCCTTGGCCTTATCCTCGGATATCCCACCATAAGAAAATAGTGATACGGCCAAGTTAATGTGATTTACCTCGTTCGATTCCACTGCCCTCCTCAGGTTTTCGAACATGGGTGAGAAGATCTTTTTAATCATAGACCTCGTCATGGCGTCAAGAACCTCTTTGGTCTTCGGATCCTCAGTTTCTAATACTCTCAACGCTCTAGTAACCTCGGACTCCCTTATCTGCTCCACTTTAGACATGAAGGAGGAAACGAAATTATCATAGATGATGTCTAAGCAATCTTTTTCGAATTCTCTTAATCCGTTCTCTATTATTCCCTTAGCGCTATCTATCTCTTTCCTTCTCTCCTCAAGTTTAGCTTGAGAAACCGCTTCTAGGTCTCTTAGAGTGTAGACGTTCTTACCTTCAAAGATTGAGGGAGATCCCAGGTCTATAACTACGGATCTCTCCGGTGCTCTCACTTTCTCTGGGTAAAATATGGCGGAAAAGACGAGATCGTAATTGGATAGCTTGCTGAAGTCTAAGGGTAAGAAGCTATAGCCGTATTTTATAGCCACATTTCTCCCGCGCTCATTAGTCCTGTTAAATATTGTAACGTCCTTAACCCCCTCGTTGTGCAGAATGAGAGCTAACTTAGTCCCTATCTCTCCAGCCCCCAGTATAGCTATTTTCTTGTCTGAGATGTCACCTAGGAGACGCTTTGCATACTCTACCGCTAATGAATAAACGCCCACTTTCCCCTTTGATATACCCGTTTCTAACCTTACTTTCCTCCCGACTTTAAGAGATCTCTCTAGAAGGCATCGCATATGTTTTGAGGCTAGACCTAGTTTAGTTGCCTCTTTCATAGAATCCTTAATTTGTTTAAGAATTTCGTACTCTCCTACCGACAATGAATCAATACCTGAAGCAACCTCAAAGAGGTGTGTTATAGCCTCCTTACCTCTTAAGATCGTAGCGTCAGAGGATATCTCTCTGTTATGAACTTGATTAAGATAATCAAGGACTTTACTTAGATTATCGTCCTCAGAGTAAAGATATAGCTCTATTCTATTACACGTTTGCAATAGCGTCATCTCACCTTTGAAGTGTTTAGATAATTCCTTGATCTCATTATAGCCCAGGTAATGAGAGGCCAACTTCTCGATGCCAATAGTTTTATACGTGTAGACTACTGCTGCGTAGGAGTTGATCACCTTAGAAACTAGATCCATTGATGATCTCCTCAGCCCTCTTCATGGCACTATCTATGTTACCATCATTAATGAAGCTTTCGAATTGCTTATCAATAAATATTTTATGATATAAATTGTATCTTATGCTAGGATCTTTAATTTTGCTTTTTAATAACGATTTCACATCGTTCATAACCTTAATCTCTAAGAGTATTTTTGGATCGTTTTTCAACGCTTCTAAAGCCTTATCTAGAATGACTTTAGACATTATGCTGGATTTACCCATAGTAGTTACGGCTATTCCAACGTCATCGTCCTCATAAAAAATAGGTACAATAAAAGAAGATTCGTTAGGATTTGTAGGATTGTTGCAAAACTTTTTTAAGGATTTACCTAAGGAACATAGCCTAGAATTCAAGGACTGATCGCTAGTTGCGGTGATGATTATATCATACTTGGATAAAAACTCTTCACCTAAAATTGATGCATCAAGCTTAACTTTTATTATATCGTTCCTTGTAGCTAAATCTTCAGAGAAGTCTAGCGAAACAACCGTGACTTCCGCCCCATAATCTCTAAACTTTGAAGCTCTCTTACTACCGACTTTACCCCCTCCAATAACTAGGACTTTTACGTTAGTAAGGTCTAGAAAGATCGGAAAATAATGATGAACTTGAGAAAGCATATAAAAATTTCTTAGCTAGGAATTTAAAAAGTCATTATCAAATGTCAAAACCATTGATCCAGTCCAGTTTGTCTTTTACTTTCCTTAACTTCTCTCATAGCTCTTTGAAGTCTCTCTAGAGCCGCAACAACTCTATCTTCACTGAAGTCGTTCTCCTTAACAAGGAAATCTACAACGCCTTGAACATTTACATCTCCTAGATCTAGAGGCTCTTTTGGCAGTACCACTTCAGGACGTAAGAACATTTCTCTTATTTTTTTATAATCAAAGTCAATTAATTCAAGATCAAACTCCTTCTTGTCTATGTCCTCGATTCTCTTATAAGTCTTGATAAGTTTGTAGGCCCTCTTAGGACCGATACCCTTTATTCCATCTGGGTTGTAATCCGTACCTATGAGAATGGCTATGTCTATCAGCTCATCTCTGGTTATGCCTAGTTTCTTAAGGAGCAGATCCGCTTCAATCACTTCCGGTTTAACCTCTACGTAGGCGTCTTTATTTGGAAGTTTCCTTTTACCGCTTATAGTTAGGTTTCTTATTAGCCTTGTAGCTCCAAAAAGGAGCGAATCATAATCTTGGCTTGCTGCAGCGTAAACCAAACCTTGAGAGTTCATGTAAGCAGCTTCAGCCTCACCTTCAGAAGGAGCCTGTACTGTAGGGATCCCCATAAGTGAGAGTAATCTTTTACCTTCGTTGGCCATACTAGAAGTTAACCTAGAGGTCATCTGAGAGTACTTTCTAACTTCCTCAATCTTTCCCTCTTCTTTCGCTCTCTCCAATTTTTTCATAGCCTCTTCTTTTAATTTTCTTCTATTTTCCAATTCCTGGGCCTTTATTTCTGGAGGTTTGCCGTCAAAAACGTAAATCGGGATAACTCCTTGTTCCAAAAGATTTACAGTTCTGTAAAACAATCCGTTTAAGTGACTTGTTATCTTTCCTTCACGGTTCATCAGTGGAGTGCCATCGTACTGCCTTATTGCGGCTAGGAATTGATAGATAGCGTTGTACGCATCTACAGCTACCTTCTTACCTTTAATTTCAGTGAAAGTTAAGTCCCTCCTGATCTCGGAAACAAGGTCAGATAAGTCTACTCCTATTCCTTTTCACCTAGATATGTTATCATTCTAGAGTTCTCCCTTATTAACGATACGCTTATCACTCCCCTAATTTCGAGAGACATCAATGCCCTGAGGAAGTCACTAAAAGACACCTCATAGTTAGCGTTTTTCTTCACTTCTTTAAAAAGATCTTCATCCTTCACGCTACCATTCATTTTTCTTAGTGTTTCTGTAATAATATAGATTAGTGGCGTATCTCTCCACATAATTTCACGTAAATGTGCTAGGTTTCACAGTCTGTCTAGGAAGCTGTTGTCTAGCCTTATCTATCCACGATTGATAGAACTGAATCATCTCCTGCGTGAGAGATGGCTTAACCTTCTTAAGCGCTTCATCAAAATGTCTGTTCTCAACCTTTATTGTTGCTCCCTTCATGCAATCCCTCATCTTAGCGTCTCTACAATCTCTGTCGTTTTGAGCGCATTGTGTACTCACCTTATTCACGCACTCTCTCATACCTTCTCTTATTGCCCGCATAGCTGCCTCTCTCACTAACGCTGCGAGGTCAGCACCAGTGTAACCCTCTGTTCTCTCGGCTAACTCTTCAAGGTTAACCTCATCAGACAAGGCTACCTTCTTCGTGTGTACCCTTAGGATATCATATCTGGCGTTCTTATCAGGAGGTGGTACGTAAACTAACTTCTCAAATCTCCCGGGCCTCAGTAGAGCCGGATCTAGGATATCAGGTCTATTGGTAGCTGCAACTATAACCACGTTGTCTAGGTTCTCAATACCGTCCATTTCGGCCAGCAATTGATTTACTAGCCTCTCAGTAACACCGGAATCGGAGGAAATTCCTCTCATTGGGGCAACGGCATCGATCTCATCAAAGAATATCACAGACGGGGCGTACATCCTCGCTTTCCTGAATATTTCTCTAATTGCGCGTTCGCTCTCACCTACCCACTTGGAGAGAACTTCAGGTCCTCTGACTGCAATGAAGTTCGCCCCGCTCTCTGTAGCAACAGCCTTAGCTAACATGGTCTTTCCGGTACCTGGTGGACCGAAAAGAAGTATGCCCTTTGGTGGCTCTACACCAGCCGTTTCGTAATAGTCGGGGAACTTCAAGGGATACTCAGCTACCTCTCTTAACTCCTCCTTTATGTCACCTAGTCCTCCAATATCGTCCCACTTAACTTCCGGTACCTCAATATATATCTCCCTCATTCCGCTAGGTACTATTTCCTTGAATGCGTTCATGAAGTCTTCCATCTTTACCTCCATCTTCTCTAGAATCTCAGGAGGTATCTTGTCCTGGCTTATATCAATCATCGGAAGATATCTCCTTAACGCGTTCATTGCGGCCTCTCTAACTAGCGCAGATAGGTCAGCTCCTGTGTATCCGTGACTTATATCAGCTAGTTTTTCTAGTTCCACATCCTTCGAAAGAGGCATGTTCCTGGTGTGGATCTGAAGTATCTCAAGCCGCCCTTGTTTATCTGGGAGAGGTATCTCTATCTCCCTATCGAACCTTCCAGGTCTTCTTAGAGCAGGATCAACCGCGTTCGGTCTATTAGTTGCGGCTATAACTATGACGTTACCTCTGTTCTCAAGGCCATCCATTAAAGTAAGTAACTGTGCCACAACTCTCCTTTCTACTTCCCCTATCGCTTCATCCCTTTTGGGAGCTATAGCATCAACCTCATCTATGAAAATGATAGCCGGAGCGTGTTTCTTAGCGTCCTCGAATATTTCCCTAAGCCTCTGCTCGCTTTCACCATAGAACTTACTCATTATTTCCGGTCCGTTTATCGAAGTGAAATAAGACTCTGTTTCGTTGGCAACCGCCTTAGCTAACAACGTCTTTCCTACACCAGGAGGACCGTAAAGCATGATTCCCTTTGGAGGCTCTATCCCTAGCCTCTTGAACAGCTCAGGATGTCTTAGTGGTAGTTCTACAAGTTCTCTTATCTTCTGTATTACGTTCTTCATACCACCTATATCCTCATAAGTTACTCTAGGATACCTAGTTTGCTCGATAGGTTTGTCAGCGATAGATATACTAGTTTCGTCTACTACCATTACTATAGACGCTGGTCTCACTTGAATCACCGTAAATGGTATTGCTTGTCCTAGAACAGGTATGAGTACAGTGTCACCTTCAACAAGTGGGAACTCCTTTAGTTTCTTCTTAACGTAAGCCACGAAACCTGGATCTACAGTAATTGAGAAATTAGATGGAGCTAGCTTAATAGAGGCGGCCTGTTTAACTGAAGCCTTACGAACTATTACTTTGTCTCCTATAGACACCCCTGCGTTCTTTCTTGTTATACCGTCCATTCGTATTATGTCCCTTTCAGACGTTGCGTCATCTGGTGATAAAGGCCATGCTATTGCAGCTGTCTTTCTAGTTCCTTCTATCTCGACAACGTCTCCCGGGCTCACGTCAATTTGAGCAAGCAACTCAACGTCTATCCTTACTTTCCCTCTACCTACGTCCTTTTGTCTTGCTTCAAATACCCTTAGAGCGAGCTCACGTCTTGATGGTTTTTGCTCTGGGCTAGAACCAGCACTCAAATCTTATCATGTAGATATTTGACATAAAGGATAAAAGAGATTATCTTATACATTACCTTAAAAACCGAGCCTCGTTATTCCTACTACTTCCGCGTGACTAACCCCACTTATACCAGAAGCAAGCTCCTCTAATCTATCTGTCCCACCTTCAGTGGACTCAGGCATAGAGATGTAGAGAACCAGAGCCTTTAGACCAAAGGCTATTGGTTCCGTCTCTTTTCTAACCAGCTTATGCCCCTGAGGAAGTTGAGAAACTAGCTCGTTAGCCACTTTTTCTAAATCAGTCTCATCTCCTTCTGGGAACACCTTTAATACTACCATAACTTCGGTCATTTCCTATTCACCCTTAAGGTCCAACGAAGCCGCACTTAGGACAGGTGTATGAGACGCCTTGCAATCTGCAAAACTTATCTCTGTAAATGGTGACTTCCCCACAGTTAGGACACGAGAATATTGCTCCTTTCTCCCTAGGGTGTATTATCTTACCGCAACTCGAGCAAACAGGAGGCTCTACTTCTTCCCTCAAACTAAGTTTCATTGACATTATAGTTACCTGGCTATAACCATGAAGCCGGGTTTATTAAATCTAAATCTCTGATGTCATACCTCATAATGATGATTAGTGACGTTTTATATGGATGTTTAGGAATCTATCTTGGAAGAGATGCTCAATTTCAATATCTTAAAATTCGCCAGTACTCTCCATGAAAATGGTAATAATGGTAAGGGTGGACGTAGAGATGGGTAAAGGAAAGGTGGCTGCGCAGGTCGCTCACGCGGCTGTCAGCTTAGTGTTAGAGTCAATAAATAAGCCGACGTGGAGGGATTGGCTCGACTCCTGGCTCCAAGAAGGCCAACCTAAGATAGTCGTGAAAGTTAGATCTCTGGATGAGTTAATTTCTCGCATCGAAAAGGCTAGGGCCAATAACCTTCCAACCTATATCATAGCCGACGCTGGGAAAACTCAGATACAGCCTGGAACCGTAACATGTGGAGGAATAGGGCCTGGACCTGACGATCTGATAGATAAAATAACGGGAGATCTAAAGTTGTTGTGACCCAAATTGCACCCGTTAGATATTGCCATAGGAATCGAATTTAAGGTGCATGAATGGGAACCGCTTAAGGCAGAAATCCCTCGACCTGACGGATTCAAGGTAGTCGAGGAAATAGATAGAAGACCGTGTAATGAATGGAAAGGGGTAGACTCTGGGAAATATGCAGTTTATTTGCTGAGGAAGAGGGGATTAGACCATTTTTCAGTAATGGCTAAGTTGACTAAAATATTGGGAGAGAGGCCAGGTTACCTCGGTATAAAGGACGCCAATGCTTCGACGGAGCAACTTATTTACGTGAGGAAAAAGAGAATTGAAAGTTATTCGAACTCCTCCTTCTCGATAGAATTTAAAGGATTTACGAATCAGAAACTCAATCACACGGGTAATAGGTTTGAGATAACCTTGGTCTCTGATGAAGCCGAACTTACAAAGAGGGTTGAGATGATAAAGAGGGAAGGAACTCTTCCGGCCTTCATTGGTTATCAAAGGTTCGGAACTAGAAGGCCCATAACTCACCTCATCGGGAAGGCCTTATCTCAAAGGGATTGGTGTAAGGCGGTTGACTTCATTCTAGGATATCCGTTCTCAGAGGAGAAGAAAGAGATTAAACAATTCAGAAAAGATTATATGAAAAGAAAAACGGATAGACTCCAGATCTCGAACGTCCCGAAACAAGAAAGAGAGGTGTACTTAGAACTCAATTCCAGCGGGAGCTGCTTATCAGCATTAAAGAGATCTCCAGTTAAGCTGAGCTTTTACCTAGAGGCGTTTCAAAGTTATCTCTTTAATAGAGTACTATCGAGAAAACTGATCAACTCCACTACTAACGAAAAAGACGAAATCGTAATCCATGTTAAACCAGAGCTTTGTGATACGGAATGTAAGGAAGTCTTCGAAGAGGAAATGGTAGATAAGAACTCGTTTCTAATTGAGGAACTGGGAATACGTCTAAAGCCTTTAAAGAGAAAGGCGTTCATGAACATCTCATCAATAGAATTGAACCAGGAGCTAAAGTTCTCCCTGGAAAGAGGTATGTATGCTACTGTAGTTCTTTCAGAAATATTGAACACAGATCCAAAAAGTTTTACTTAAGGTTAAGGAACTAATCTCTTCTTATCCCTAGGGAATAGGGAGACCTCTTTAACACTTTGTAACCCAGTCAACATTAGCATAAACCTCTGTAGACCCATACCAAAACCAGCGTGTGGAGGAATTCCGTAGTCAAACCATTTCAGGAAGAACTCAAAGCTAACAGGATTGAGGCCTCTAGCTCTAAGTTCGCTTTCCAACACCTCCCTGGTGTTATTCCTACTGCTCCCTGAAACCAGTTCTAACCATCTATAGATTAAATCGAAGCTTTCACTGATGTTATTGTCGCCCTCTTTTCTCCTTGTATAGAAAGGTCTTGCAGATGCTGGCCAGTCTATTATAAAGTAAATGTCTTGCTCTAGTACCTTGTTAAGTATCCTTGACTCTGGGGTGCCTATATCATCTCCGAATTTAACGTTAAGACCTTGGGACTGAAGAATTTCTAAAGCCTCCCTATACGTTACTCTCTTAATAGGTCTACTTATTGAGGGGAGCCTATGACCAAGAATAGCTAAATCCTCTTGGTTATGCTTAGCAACGTTTTGTAATACGTTAACCATTATCTCCTCAACAACGTTCATCACGTCATTATAATCGGCGAAGGCCATCTCCACATCCATACTTACGAACTCGGCTAAGTGATAAGGTGTATCGGACTCTTCCGCCCTCCATGCTGGGGCAATCTCAAATACTCTTTCTACGGCGCTCGCTAAAAGCTCTTTGTACAACTGCGGACTCTGAGCTAGAAACGCTTCCTTGCCAAAATATATTACAGGAAACAGCTGAGCACCTCCTTCAGTACCTGTAGCTATAATTTTAGGAGTAAATATCTCATAGAAACCGTTCTTGTAAAGGACCTCCCTAAATGTCTTAACTGCGGTAGACTGTATTCTAATCATCGCTTGCATTTCCTGCCTCCTCAGATCTAAGAGCCTCTCTTTCAATCTAACTTCAATATCAGCTTTAACCTTATCAGAAACGTCAAGTGGTAGAGGAGACTTAGCTTTGCTTAATATCTTAAGGTCAGTACATGAAACCTCCACACCATTTGGCGCTCTCCTGTCTGATTTGACTATCCCTTGAACTTGTATAACTGACTCTTGGCTCAACTCCTTAGCTAACTCAAAAGGGGGAGATGATTTCTCTACTACGACTTGTCCTATCCCGCTTTTATCTCTCAACAGTATGAACTTCTTTCCTCCTAGATCGCGTACGTTATGTACCCAACCTGCTAGTGTAACTGGCTTCCCATCGAGATCGGGTGTGATCTCCTTTACAAAATGCGTCCTGAGCATTATTCAACCCTTATCTTAACTTTTGTATCATGAATCTTTGATAAAGCGTTTTCTAAGTCCACAGCGTTGGCTGGTAACAATCTTTTCTCGTTCTTTGCAACTCTTATCACATATTGAACAGAGCCGTCAGGGAGCCAAAGGGTATTTACCCCTAAGACTCTAGCAGGGGATAAGAGCTGAACTGCGCTATTCTTGATGCTCGTGGTCTTCTCTAAGATTCTCACCTTAAGTTTAAGCTTGTCCTGTAAACTTCTAGCTATTTTTATCCACTTGGACGAATCTAACGTTGGGCTGCTCTCAACTATGAGTATAAGAAGGTTACCTGACTTTATTGCCTTATAATAAGTCGCGTCTTTCAACTCACGAAATTGAGTCTCTTCCAGTTCTAGCAGAGCTTCCATAACCTTAATTTCAAACTGATCCACTTGACCGCTGTCAACTAGGTTTTGGCAACGATCGCAAAGAAGGCCGCTCCGCACACAAAGGTAATCAAGAGGAATTTTCATTCTAAGTCCACTCTCCCTTTACCGCAATACTTTTGAATCTAGCTATTATATAAGTACTGGGTTAGAACGATGCCTTTAACGGATCAGGCAAAAATTCAGATAGTTCAGGAGAGAGTATTCATAAAGAAAATTTGTAGGCAGTGTGGAGCCGTTAACTCTATAAGGGCTACTAAGTGCAGAAGATGCCACAGCACTAACTTAAGACCGAAGAAGAAGGAACTACCTACGAAGAGAGCTTAAGTCCTATTGATGCTAGTCTCTCCTCTATACTATCCTTATTTTCTTCAAAGTCCTTAACATGAGATGCTAAGACTTTCATGTCTATTTTTAGCTTCCTTTCACCAATGAGTTGAATAATTTTCTTCAACTCCTCCTCATCCTCCTCTCTAAAGGCGTTAGCCTTAAGAAGAATGTAGTCCTCCAACTTTATCACTTTGAAAAAGCCTTTACCAATTTTCATTTCCTCCGCGCTTTCAATAACTATTGAAGGTACGAAGAAGTCCTGAATATTCTCATAAATATCGACCTGCAATTGGTCGTCTCCAAGTGGTATAACTATCCTTGGGGTATCTATTGGAGTTGAACCTAAATCCCAGCCTCTATCGTTAACAAATTCTTTAAGTTCGTCATAGTTCACAATTACGCTGAAGTTTATAGGGAAAAGATCTAGATCGCTCTCAATTCCCTTCCTCCCAAGCGATAGATCTACTATCGTATCCCCTATAATTACAAAATCGATTAATTTCTTTATCTCGTCCAAAACGTCTCCAATCTTTTCGAACGAAATCAATCAAGCCACATTTCAAGAACTGCAATCACTTTATAATTTTTTACTCATAGAATTATATTGCCGGGGTGGCCGAGCGGTCTAAGGCGGCACTATCATCGATAGCGCTAGGGGCTGCAGTGGGTTTCCTTGATGGAGACCCGTTATTTCGCGGGTTCAAATCCCGCCCCCGGCTCTCTAAGTTTATATTGACCATTAGTTGATTTATATCGATCAAACTTTGAGTCAGCCGAAGAGAAAGGAAGAGACGGTTGGAAGGGAAATGATGGGAGATGAGGCTCTTTCTTACGTTCTAAAGGAAATAGGAGTTAAGAGAGTGTTCACATCGACTTCAATCCCAGACTTTCTTCTAGAAAGATTAAATCAGTATAGCCTGCAAGTTGACATCTCACTAAGTGTCAGAGACGCGATAGGCTTGGCTGACGCTTACGCCAGAGAAACTGGAGAAGGTGGAGTTGTAATAAGTGCCCCTGAAAGTGGACTTTTGGAAGGGATAGAGATTATAGCCCAAGCGTTCTCTGACTCAGTACCACTCCTCCTCTTAGGGACCCTGAGATCTTACAGAGACACCGGAAGAGCTAGAGTTGGAGAACTGAGATCGCCAGATGACGTGTCAGCTGCCCTCTCGCCCTTCATCAAGTTCAAGGAAAGGGTAATCAGCATAGAGGAAATAACTGTAACGGTAGAGAAGGGATATAAGGAGGCTTTAAGCAACAGGATGAGACCTGCTTTAGTTGAAATTGCAGAAGAACTATTTAAATTGAAGGCTTTTCCCCTTTCTCCAGCTGAGCAGAAACCAGAAAAGAAAACTCCAGACAAGAACACGGTCGCTAAAGTAGCAGAGGTGTTAGGCAACTCTAAACTGCCTGTAATAATAGCGGGATATGGGGTGAAGGCATCAGGATCAACTCCTCAACTAATTGAGTTAGCTGAGTTGTTAGACGCTCCGGTCATAACGACTTTCCGAGCTAAAGGCGTATTCCCGGCATCCCATCCTCTTTACGCTGGTGAGGGACTAGGAGTTTTTTCTACGGAAGCAGCGTCTAAGATAGTTATGGAAGCCGATTCAATACTGGTTTTAGGTTCTAGGCTACCTCAGCTGAGTACGGCGGGCTGGTCAATGCGCTACAAGGGATTTTTAATGCATAATAACGTTGATGGAGAAGACATAGGAAAAACTTTCATCCCTCAGGTTCCTATAGTTGCCGATACTGGTCTGTTCTTAAAGGAGCTCATAACCATTTTAAAACAAAAAATCAAGGAACCGATAAAGAGAGAAGTAAGATCTGATATTGCTGCAAGCAGAAAAGTCTTCACTCTTAAACCACATTCTGGCTTATGGCCTTATGACGTAACTAGACTACTTTATCAGTTTAAGTTCTCTAAGTATTTCATAGACTTAACAGCACCGACCTTTGATCTGGTCAGACTACCGATAGATAGTCCAGTCTGGTTTACTAGCGAATCTATGATAGAGAGGGGCATAGGTGTTACTGGGCTAATTCAATCAGGCGATGAAAACGGTATAGGTATCACCGACCTAGCAGGAGCCATCAAAAACATAGGTCTTATTCAACAAAGACTAGCTAAGATGAAAGGGACGTTACTCATATTCAATGATAACGGTCTAACTTACTTGGATACGTTCAAATCAGATATCCCTTCAATTGGAAGAATCAATAACCCAGTAAACATGGATCAAAAGTTAGAGGCGTCAATAGGCGCTATTACTGTAGACACGTATGGAGGTCTAAAGGAAGTTCTAGAAAGGGATAGACAACCAAAAGTAGTTAACGTTAAGATAGACCCGAGATACGAGTCAATTGTACTCCTAAATACGGGATCGTAAACTAATGATAAGATAAATTTTTATCGTTCTTTTCTACTCCTTGAAATTAGACCTTATTGATTAACTATTTTCATTTTAATACTATTAAAAACGCCTAAGAAAACTAATCAATCAGCTTAACGTCTTGTCCTAAAGACTATTTATTCCTAGATGTAAGCTTCCAGCTTAGTTTTGAGCGTGTTATTCGTACTCTATTGTAGCAGGAGGTTTAGTTGTAACGTCGTAAACAACCTCTCCTACATCTTTAACTTTTGTAATCTCTTCGGCTAACTCCATCAGCGTATCAGGATCTAACTCCAGTATATCGGCTGTCATAAAATCCTCAGTGCTCACTGCCCTTATGGCGACAGAGTACTTGCCTTTGCCCTCCTTAATCCTCATCAGGGCTCTAGTGAAGTCGCCTGATGTAATTTTGCTAGATACCTCCCTAATTTCGCTATAACTTCTTCTTAGCCTGAAGGAAGCTATCTTGCCATAACTTCTAACATCTCCCTTAACTCCAGTGGCCTTAACCTTATATACCCTTATTTCATCTAAAAGTGCCTCGGATAGTTTACGGTCCACTTCACTCTCCCTCTCAAACACGGCTGCAAAATATTGGGAAGGATGATATTTTGAAAGGGTTCTTTCAACTATAGAGTTTGCTCTTCTTGCTACCTCCAGTTTATCCTTTGTTAAAACGCCGACACATCTAATGAGCAGTCCTGGTCCTGGAAACGGTTGTCTCTCCGAGATTTCTCTAGGTAATCCGATGTATCTAGCTAATTCCCTGACCTCATTCTTGTATAAATCGGCTAGGGGTTCAATTAATGAAAAGCCCCAAGTCTTCTCGGTGTTTATGCCCAGCTGAACCAAAACGTTATGTTGAGTCTTTATACCTCCTTTCGTTTCTATCCAGTCCGCAGCGATGGTCCCTTGAACTAAGAACTTAGAGTTATATTTCGAGACTATATTAGAAATGGTGGAGTAAAATAGCTCTCTAAACTTTTTCCTTTTAGCCTCCGCGTCTCCTATTCCCTCAAGTCCTTTCATAAACATTTCAGATACGTCCTCGATCTCTAGTGGAATGATGTTACTAAGGGAACTCTTAACCCGCTCAGCCTCGTTCTCGCGAAGAAAACCAGTATCGAGCATGACTGGTGTGACCTTATCGCCCAGAATCCTGTACATTATCACGGCCGCAGTTGTGCTATCAACACCTCCACTAACCGCTGCCACCAGTCTGTTGTTCCCAACTATTGATTTCACTTGTGGCTCTATCTCTTCAATGAACTTCTC
Organism: Metallosphaera cuprina Ar-4; assembly: GCF_000204925.1. NCBI lineage: Archaea > Thermoproteati > Thermoproteota > Thermoprotei > Sulfolobales > Sulfolobaceae > Metallosphaera > Metallosphaera cuprina. The sequence goes on from NC_015435.1 coordinate 1,706,233, forward strand.
TGGAGAGAACATTTATGTCTCATTGCGATCATTTTCAATATAAATCTGTTCTATCCTTTCAAGATCTACTTTATCCTTAATTATGTCGTAAGCTAAGTTAACGGACTTCTTTATGTCGTCTTCAAGAGAGCTTGAACCGATCTTTATTCCAAGCTGCTTAAGGATCGCCTTTCCTCCTTCAGAGTAAAGAGAACCGTGAATACTGAGCCCTATAAAGTTCTCGTTCCAGGCACCATCTTCTATCTCGACTTTAGCTCCGTTTCTGTACTCTATCTGGAGCAAAGGTTTATGACGTATATAATCTATATCTCCCCTCCGTATTTCATACCCGTCTATACTTCCGAAATCTGATCTCGCCCTACTTATGGAAACCACTTTCTCTGATCTAAACTTAACGTTGATAGGTAGCAACCCTAATCCCTCATAAGAACTGGGTTCTCCAGCCTCCAGTCCAAAAGGATCGAGAAGCTTGTTTCCCATAATTTGGAACCCACCACATATCCCTAATACGGTCTTCCTTTTCAAAACGTCCAAGAAACCCCTTTCTATCAACCAAGTTAATGAGATCTTTGTGTTTCTAGTCCCTGGCAGTATAACCAGGTCGGCCTTACTAAGTTGAGATGGCTTAGTTATAAATCGCAATCTAGCGTTGGAGTTGGCAAACACGTGGAACTCATTGAAATTGCTCATGTATGGATAAGATATGACACCGACCTCCAACTCTCCATCTCCAAGATCGGAGACGTTCATAGAGTCTTCGGCCATTATCCTCAATCTCTCATCGTAAGGTATAACCCCTAAATATTTCATCGAAGTTCTGTTCTCTAACCAAGAAATCGCTTGGTCTAGAAGCTTCTCGTCACCTCTGAATTTGTTTATGATGAAGCCCTTCAGTTTGTCCCTAACAGATGACGGTAACATGTTATATATCCCATACGCTGAGGCGAATGCGCCTCCCCTCTCTATATCTAGTACCAATACTGAGGGAACACCTCTCTGCATGATCTTAAAACCCGATATGTCTCTCTCTATGAAATTAGGCTCCCCTATACCTCCAGCGCTCTCTATTACCATCTCTTTGCTTATTACACTATTAATTTTTTCCCAAATTATTCCTATTTTTGAATAATACTCTTCTGCAGATAGATTTCCCTGTGATTCTCCCCATACTATTACCTCTATTCCTTTTCCAGAGGGCTTAAGAAGGACGGGATTCATAAACCTCTGTGGCGCAAGCCCACCACCTATGGCTTGAAAAGCCTGTATGAATGCTATCTCTCCACCATCTTTAGTCGGAAAGCTATTCAAAGACATGTTTTGCGCCTTAAAAGGAATTCCTCGAAGATGCTTAACCAAAACTGCCGTGAGCAAGGACTTCCCTGAGTCGCTCATGCTAGAAGAAATTATAATTGCCATGGATTGAATGAGAATGTGAGAGTATTAAAGGGAATCCTAGGGCAGCTATCTTTTTTTACAATAATACCTGTTGGGAAAACCGATTTCGAATCCACTGTGGAGTACTCGTTCCTGGCTCCTCTGATAGTTGGAGTAGTCACGGGTTCCATTGATTTCTTAGCGTTATTCTTGGCTAAACCTCTTATAGGAAATCTGTCCGTTTTAGTCTTGATCCCTGTTGTAGAGATAGTAAGAGGGTTTAATCATCTGGATGGTCTACTAGATTTTGGGGACGCTCTCATGATAAGGGGAAATGTAGAAGAGAGGAGACGTGCACTAAAAGACTTTTCTATAGGTACAGGCGGAATAGGAATCGCTATTGTCTACCTGATCGTTTTCTACATCGCTGTAAGAACAATTCCTCGGATAGGTGTAACTACGTTACTCTCTCTTATATCAGCTGAAGTCTTGAGCAGAAGCGTAGGACTACTAACTCTGGCAATTATGAAGCCTATGGAAGGAAGCAATTTAGGTAAAATGTTTCATGAGAAGTTGAGAAGAAAATGGCCAGCTCTAATCATCCAAAGCTTACCCTTCATAACACCCGGCACATTAATTCTAATGCCTGTTCTTTTAGCGACGTTTACGTTACTTGGAAAAAGGGTTCTTGGAGGTTCATCAGGTGATCTAACAGGTATGACAATAACGTTGAGTTTCCCATTGCTTCTATTAGGTGAGAACAAGTGCTTGCAATTCTTATTTTTGCGATATTTTTAGACCTAATAATTGGGGAACCTCCTCTATTAGCTCATCCAGTAGTTTATGTTGGGAAAATATCTGAAAAGTTGATTAAACCCTATAGAGGTAAAATGTACGGTGTCTTCATATGGGTGTCATCCGTAGTACCGGTGCTTTTGTTATGTTTACTCCCAATTTATGTGCAGATAAGAATTGTAGAGATGCTGATACTCGTTTACGTTCTTAAGACTACCTTTTCCATAAGACTGCTCTACTCTATTGTGGCCAGAGCTTCACCATTGAGAGAGGACTCTCGAAAGGTAGTCCAGAACATCGTAAGAAGGGATCTAAGCAACGCATCCATGGGTCACGTTGCCTCTGCTGCAATCGAATCCCTTTTTGAAAGCATGGTTGACGGTATAACTTCACCAATTTTTTGGTTTCTGTTCTTAGGATTACCTGGAGCACTGCTTCAAAGATTTGCAAACACTATGGATAGCATGGTAGGTTATAAAACGGCTGAACTTATAAGAGAGGGTTACTTCTCGGCTAAGATCGATACAATTCTAAACTATATACCCGCGAGATTGACAGCCCTATTTATGCTTCTTGCAGGACTTTTACTTGGTTTGAATGTAAGAAAAGCCGTCTCCTCATTGAGGGAGGCCAAAATGGAGAGCCCGAACGCAAAGTATCCTATTAGCATCGCAGCAGGACTTCTTGGGGTTAGATTGGAAAAAATGAATCAGTACAGCGTAGGTTTTGGAGACCTGCCTACATCAACTCATATTGAGCTGGCTCTAATCCTCTTCAAGATGACACTATTGCTCTATTTAGTTACTATCCTAGTTTGTTATTACTACTTTTATGGCTTTTCCTTGCTTAGCTATCCTTACGGCCTCATTGAACTCCTCTAAGCTAAATTTGTGCGTGATCAATCTAGACACGTTTAGCCTTCTCTCAGAGATTAACCTCAAGGCCTCCCTAGTATCCTCTTCTACTGCAGCGTTACTAGACACTATCGAGATCTCGTTGTTAAGCAGGTTGCTGACATCGTAATCCAATATTGTTCCCTTATAAGGAACACCGAATAGAAGGACCTTTCCACCTTTCCTAATCGAGTTAAGGCCTGAAATTATGGCCTGGGGAGATCCAGACGCTATTATAGCGATATCAGCTCCCCTTCCTTCCGTGTTTCCCCTAACTATCTCCTCTACTCTAGCCTTGACAGGATTTATAGGAATCACGTTACCTAGTGAAGATGCGAAATCAAGTCTATACTCCGAGACGTCGGATATTAGGATGTTATTAACCCCAGTCTCTTGGGCCTTAAGGAGATGAAGAAGTCCCATGGGCCCTGCACCAACAATTAAAACGCTATCCTCTTTTGTTAACCCTACACGATTATGAGATCTCACAACAGTAGCCAAAGGTTCTATGAAAGATGCCTCCTCGAAAGTTACATTATTTGGTAGGACTAATATCCCGCCTCTCTCTACGTTCCATGCTGGAACTCGAAATAGTTCTGCGAAACCTCCTGGATCTAAGTTGGTCTTCCTGTAATAAGGACACATAGTAGGGCTTCCTCTCTTACAATAGTAACATTCGTAACACGGAACGTGATGGTGTGCAAATACTCTATCCCCAGGTTTCACTAAATCTGACATAGACTCGACTACGATACCTGCAGGTTCGTGACCCAAAATAGGTTGTGACGCTGTGTATTGTCCACATATCTTCTCTATATCAGTACCACAAAGACCGCAGACCTTCATCTCTACTAGCACGTCTCCCTTATTTAATTTAGGGATCGCAACTTCCTTAAGTACAGCCTTACTTCCTTCCATTAATATGGCTTTCATAACAAGAGATTCTCTACCAAAATTTAAAGTGAAACTTTCACGCAACGAAATATTGTTAAATAGTACTACTGCCCATAATACAATGTGTTGCTGATTACTTTCGCCTTTGTCACTCCGATTTTATTGGCCTTATTTTACATAATAATTCCTGCCATAATGGTTAAAAGATATCATGATTTGGACTCGATTTCAATTAATCAGCTTGAGGAGAAGTCCGGAGTAAAAATTAAGGTTAAAGTCAATTCGGACGACTCAGTAAACGCCTTTTCTTTACCTAATAGAGTTGTGATAGTCACAAGAGCACTTTTAAATAACGAAAACGATTTACAAGCTGCCCTAGCGCACGAGATAGGGCACATTAAAGGGAAACATCACATTAAGACGTTTTTAATGTTGATAGGACTAACAATAATTTCCATTTACGTAATTCTAGATTACAACCTCTTGCTTGGGATAGGAACTGTTCTACTTGAAATAATAATTTCCAAGTTCGTCTCAAGGTATTTCGAATACTCAGCGGATAGATATGCAGTAACGTTAGTAGGTAGGGATCAATACTTGAAACTTCTCACCTCTTATGGTAACCTTGAAGAGAAGTCGTCCATATTTTCAACACATCCTGCTGTTATCAACAGACTTAAGAAAATTTAAATTAGACCCCGTTAGATAAAAACAAATGAAATACGTTGGCAAATCTATAAAAAGGGTAGAAGATCCAAAATTAATTACAGGAAAAGGATCTTATGTTGACGACATTGAATTACCAGGTACTTATTACGTTATGTTCCTCAGATCAGAATTACCTCACGCTTTTATAAAAGTAAAGAGTAGAGAGAACGTATTTCTAGGTTCACAAATAAATCCAGGGAGAGACTTTCCCATTGCATCCAATGAGGTAACGTATGTAGGCCAACCCATCGCGGCAGTGGTCGCTAGAGATAGATATGAAGCTCAAGATCTGCTGGAGAGTATCGAGGTGGAGTACCAGCAACTACCGTTTGAGGTAGATCCTTTCAAAGCCATGGAAGATAAAGTAAAAGTTTACTCTAAGTTGGAGAGTAATATTCATATAAAGAAGGAATTCTTTGGAGGGGAACCGTTAAAAGAAATTGATAAGTCCCCTGTAGTCTTGACCGGGGAGTTACATAATCAAAGGGTGATAGCCTCACCCATGGAAACAAGGGGTATCGTAGCCTGGTTTGATGGAAACAGACTTAACGTTTGGTCCTCCACTCAATCAGCCCATTACCTTAGGAGGAACTTGGTGAGTTTTCTCGGTATCTCAAATATAAGAGTGGTTCAACCTGACGTAGGAGGAGCTTTTGGGAGTAAGATAATAACGCATCCTGAGGAGTACGCCGTCAGCTATCTTGCGCTTAAACTTGGAGTTCCACTAAAGTGGATAGCAACAAGAAGGGAGGAGATGATTACTGCAGGACACGGTAGAGACAAATGGCTAAGGTATAAGATAGGTGTAAATAGAGATGGTACAATAAGGGTCCTCATGGGTACAGTAATAGGAAACCTTGGTGCACCCTACGCTGATGCGAACGACGATGATGGTGGGAACATATTGAGTGCAGCAAGAATGCTTCCGGGCCCCTACAAGATAAAGCACGGTTATATTACAGCATATGGTGTAAATACAAATCTAACACCCACAACGTCCTATAGAGGTGCAGGAAGACCGGAAGCAACGTACTTCATTGAGAGTATTATGGAAGAGGTCGCCAATGAACTTAAGATAGATCCGTTTGAGATTAGAATGAGGAACGTTGTCAGACCTGAGGATATGCCCTTCACTAATCCATTTAATATAACGTATGATACAGGTAACTACGTTGAGATACTAAACCAATCTAAACCCTATTACGAAAGCCTCAAGTCCGAGGCTACGCCAAGTGAAGAGTGTGTTGGGTTAGGAATGTACGTTGAAATAACAGCTTTTGGCCCGTGGGAAACAGCTCGAGTTTATGCCAAATATGATGGAAAAATAGTGGTAGTTTCAGGAACTGGACCTCATGGCCAGGGAGAAGGCACGGCGTTTGCTCAGTTAGCAGCCGACGTACTAGAGATACCTATGGAACTCGTTGAGGTCAAGTGGGGAGATACTGATATCATTGAAGACGGTATTGGTACATGGGGTAGCAGAACTGCGACGATTGGAGGTTCTGCAGTTATGCAAGCTTCTCAAGAGTTAAAGAAGAGAATAATGGAGGCAGCGGCAAAGTCAATGGAGGCAGATCTAGAGGAAATTGAGTACAGTGAGGGTAAGATAAGGCATAAGAAAACTGGGAAGAGTATCGATCTATCTGAGGCAATCAAATCGGCATACAAGTTAGGCATTCCTTTAGACGTTACGTCAGTTTATCCAGTGAAAAAGCCGACAACTCCGTACGGAGTACATATGGCTTTAATTAGTGTAGATAAGGAAACTGGCATGATAAAGGTAAAGAAGTATGTAGCGCTCGATGACATTGGAAACGTTATAAATCCTCTTCTTGCAGAGGGACAAATTCACGGTGGTTCACTTCAGGGAATTAGCCAAGCTCTATACGAAGAAGCTGTATTTAGTGACGGGTTATTACAGAACGGGAACTTTGGGGACTACACCATACCTACTGCAGTTGAAACGCCTAAGTTCAGCTGGAGATATGTAGTCAATGGCCTATCACCTCACCCCACAGGTTCTAAAGGTGTTGGAGAGGCCGGAGCGGTAGTTGGAACTCCCGTTATCATGAGTGCGATTCAAAGATGTCTAGGCAAGAAGTTCAATTATATGCCAATAAACCTAGAGAGAGCATTAGCTTAAGGAGATAAAACTTGCAGAAGCATGTTTTATCTCAAAAAGATATGAGAGAATTCAAAAACAAAATAAAAATGCTTTATAATATAGATATAAACGCTAATAAAATCGAAATTGGAAAAGATAAGAAACGAGTGTTTTACTTCCTCGATGATGTACTGTGCTTCTTTGACGATAAACTTATTCCGACGTTATGTTTTTTACAGAAAAATGATATAAATATGCCTTGGGTAAAAATAGATGAAGGGGCAGTAAAGGCAATAGTTAGAGGAGCTGACCTTTATGCCCCAGGAGTGCTTGAGAGTTCAGGTAATTTATTGCCTGGATCGCTTATAGTTGTAAAGGCGAGACAGGGACAACCTGTAGCCGTAATGATGGGGACAGGAGAGATGATTGAGGCTTTGAGTTCGAGAAAGGGAAGAGTTGCTACCAGTTTACATTGGATAGGAGACGAGGTTTGGAACATGTGTAAGTCTAAGACCTAAGTTTATTTTCCTTTCCTCTTTAGTTTTTGGAGTTCTTGCCTCAGCTCTTCGACTTGTTTCCTTAGCATCTCTATTTCTCCTTCATGTATCTCAATTATTTTAGTGAGCTTCTCTATAGGATCATCAGTTCTTATTACTAGCTTGACTACACCCTCCTCGCTCACGCTAACGAAACCCAGTCTGGATAGCTCCCTTATATATCCCTTAGCCGTTTTAGGCGAAACCTTAAGAATGAGAGCTATGTCTTGAACATTAATTTCTCCCTTATTTTTTATAATATTTAAAATATCTTGCAGCCTCGGCGTTAATTCCATAAATAGGATAGTTAGCTCATCACTACTTTTAAGCTATTCGGCTAATGTTATCAAGGGCCCTTATTGACGATATTCGTTAAAGAGAAAGACGTTCATAAAGTCCTGACTTTTAAAGATACGTATGATACACTGCGAGAAGCTTTCTTACTAGAGGAAAGTAAGAAGGCAGTAAACACTAAGAGAGTTAGAACCTCCTTTTCAGGATCTACATTAACCTATCAAGCGGGGGCTTTAGAGGGATATCTAGGGTTTAAAACGTACATCAGAGGTAACTTCATTTCACTACTTTTTAGCAAAGATGGAGAACTGCTCCTTTTTGCAGAAGCAGATAGATTATCTCTTTTGAGAACAGGTTCGCTTTCAGTCCTAGCTGCCGATGTTATAAAAAAGGATTACTCCTCTGTGGGAATAATAGGCTTAGGAAAACAAGGCCTTGCTCAGGTAGAGGCTTTCCATAAGCTAAAACAAGGAATAACAGTTCTTGGATACACTAGGTCAACTGATAGAGAAGCCTATGCAAAAAGAATACTTTCTAATCTAGATATTAAATTACGAACAGTACAAAATATGAGAGATCTGGTATCACAAGTTGATGTAGTTGTTACAATTACTACGGCTACCTCGCCTTTTCTAAAACTTGAATATCTTCAAAAGAACACCCACGTAAACGCGATGGGTTCTAATTTACCAGAAAGGATTGAGCTTTATCCAGAAGTCATAAAAGCTGCAAAAACTATAGTTGTCGAAAACATTGAGCAAGCTAAAGAAGAATCAGGTGAACTGATCCTAGCTGAAAAAATGAACATGTTAGATTGGAATAAAATAGTTGGATTCGCGGAGTACGTTTCGGGCAAAGAACCAGTTCGAGATGGAATTTCAGTTTTTAAGTCGGTTGGAATAGGGCTGGAAGATGTGGCCGTAATGAAATGTCTTTTAAACAAAATTGAAGCAGCAGATGTTGGAACTAAAATCGAGGTAGATGGAAGATGGTCTCTAGAGTCGGTAGGGAAATAGAACTGTCACCTGTAGAGATGGGGTCTAGACTAGGGCGTAAAGTTGAGATAGATATGGCTAGTGGATCTCCGGATCCAAACACCATTCCATTGCAACAAATACGAGATGCATATAATGAAGTAATTGAAAGCAGGGGACCTTCCTCCCTGTTTTACCCTGGCGCTGGAGGCCAACACGAACTTATAGATGAGATAAAGAGGTATCTTCCATCACTAAAGCTGAATTCGAAGGGTAGTATCGTAGTAACTAGTGGGGCTCAACACGCTATAGAGCTGGTCGCAAAGTATCTCTTGGAAGATAACGTGATAGCTGTAGAAAATCCGACATTTGTGGAGACCCTTGCCTCATTAAAGCACAGATCGTCTATTGTCTTGCCTGTAAATATAGACGCAAATGGTATATCAATAGAAGAACTAGATACCATGACCAAGGTGATAAGGCCAGAACTAGTTTATGTAATACCAAACTGTCATAACCCAGGAGGAGTGAATTTGTGTGAAGATAGAAGGAAGGCTCTTGCCGAGATGGCCTCAGAACGAAACTTCTTTATAATAGAGGACGATCCTTACAGACCTATCGCTGGAGACGTCCCTTCACCAATAAAGAATCATGATAGAACAGGGAAAGTTATATATATTAGCAGTTTTAGTAAAATTCTAGCCCCAGGGTTAAGAGTAGGATTTATAGTAGCTAATGATGAGATCGCCGAAAGGGTTAGTCTACTAGAACAACTGGATTTTTCAACGTCAACTATAAACCAATACGTGATATCCTCTCTTCTGAGGAAAGGCTTCATAACTTCTAGGATGACAATGCTTTACAACCACTATAAAAGAAAAATGAAGACGTTGATAGATTCCTTAACTGATGCTGGACTGAGCAGTTTCAATGAACCGAAATGTGGTTTCTTTTTATTATTGGATCTAAAGAAGAACGCCTTTAAAGTACTTGAAGAGACTGAGAAAAGAGGCTTAGTGTTTGTGCCAGCTAAGGGATTCTTTTTGAGGGGAGGAGACACTTGGGCTAGATTGAGTATAACTAAATCTAGCGAGGAACAAATTAAAAGAGGAGTAGAGATCCTTAAACACGCTTTAAATCAGATCTCATAGATTTCTTCACTTAGTTTATTGAGCACCGTAACCCTATCCCTCATCAGTACCATATTCTCTATCCTAATGCCGAATTTACCAGGAATATATATTCCTGGCTCTATGGTAAATACTGAATTCTTTGGGATAAGCGTATGGTTATCCTGTGAGATGTAAGGTTCTTCATGTACATCTATTCCTATTCCATGCCCCGTTCTATGTATGAACAGATCCCCATATCCTGTTTTCTTTATGTGTTCTCTCGCTCTATCATCTATCTCCTTTCCTGTGATTCCTAACCAACTCTCTTCAGCTAGCCTCACGGCCTGATCAACAATGGCCCAAATCTTCTTCACTTCATCTGATGGCCTCCCTATCGTCAAAACTCTAGTCGTATCGGTTGAGTAGCCTTTGTATTTTATTCCAAAATCGACTATAATGGGATCGCCTATCTTAACTTTCCTTTCTGTGCATCGTAAGTGAGGCATGGAAGTATTAGGACCCGAGGTTAAAATGGTGGAGAACGAGGGGCTCACTCCATATTCAAAGAAGATCACTTCCAGGGTTTTTGATATCTCACATTCGGTTTGTCCCTCTTTTATCTTTTCTAGGAGTTTCAGAAACGAATTCTCAGCGATGGTTAACCCTTCGCTCATTATCTGAATTTCATTTTCGTCCTTTACTGATCTAAGCTTTCCTAGAATAGTTGATGCAGAAGATAGTCTAGAAGGGGAAAATCTATGTATTATAGAAATCAAAAATATCGACCATAGACTGTCATCTACAGCTATGGATGAACCTGGCTTAATGTCAATTAAAGAGTAAGGATCCGAACCATCTTGATAGGTCCTAATTTCAAGGTCCAGCGAGCTTAGTTGCTCCTCATACATTTTTGGTACGAGCATGTAGTCGTTTTCTCCAATGATGAGTAAAATTGGCCTTTCCATCGGCTCTTCTGTGAACCCTGTTAAATAGAACAAGTTACTACCGGGTCCAAGTATGATGTAATCCTCTTTCATAAGATCTTTCACTTTTTTTATCCTTTTCTGATAATCTATCATAATTCAATAACCTCCCATAGTTTCAAAACTGCTACCTGCTTAATTTTTAACGACGTATATAAAATAATTTTAGCATGTATAGTAGCATTTAAGCGCCAAATTGTACGCAGCGTTGAAGTCCCTGTCAGCCTTATAGCCACACGCAGGACAAACGAAGATGGATCCAAGGACCTCCCCTTTTTTATATCCGCATCTCGAGCAAATTTTAGAGGTATTCCTAGGGTCTATTCTCCTGAATCTTATACCTTTCTCCATCAACTCTTTTTCCAGCTCGTCTTCAACTATCCTTAAACCTCTACCTATCTTCGCGTCGTAGAACCTTAGATCCTCAAGTACAACGATCCTAGGATTTAGTTCCATTAAGAACTCCAACAGTTCCTTGAGGGCTATCTTTACCTTGTTCTTAATCTCCCTAACGTAGGATAAACTTTGTGTCTCGCTCATATATTTAGTAAAGGTATCTAGAATATTTGCACTACCAATATATTTTGACTTGTATACCTTTCCTTCCTTTACAATGGCGACGACTGTAAATAAATGTCTAATACCCAGGTCAATTCCTACTATAGGTTCATCCACGGGATAAGCTAACAGAACTTTTATTCCGTCATTGAAGTCCACTATAGCGTGCAATGGAAAACCCTGCATATCCGCTTTTACTAACGCGTTTATCTTTTCTATCTTATAATATGATCCCTCTCCAGTTATTTTTAGAGGTCCTAGCCTATTAGCCGAGTAAACCGCATTCAGATCTTTCAATAGGGGAGGAGGTGAAGCACTAACTTTAACGCCCGTCTTTTGCAAGGTCTTATAATAAGCTGTATAGTAAAGAACGTCACTGTATATTTCCTTCAACTTACCAAAGTCAATTATCTTTGCCTCAACCAGAACTTCTTTCATAAACATATTTTTACTTTTTCTAACTTAAGAACTTGTTCCATAGATTTTCTAGAAGAAATTAGGAAAAATCCAGTGAACGTTAGCCCTACTAACTCAGATGAATCATGTTGTAAGTTCTATCACTTTATCGAATTGAACCTCTTCACCTTTGTTACCTAAGTAACTGTTTACAGTCCCAGAAAATACGTAATTATTGTATCGATACATCTTGTAGTAATCCTCTCTTTCTTTAATATTATTCTTGTTGAAATAATAGTAAACAAACAGCCTTGGACCCTTTGCTTCGCTGTATATCAAAAGGCTTGAATTAAGGCTTGTACTACCTTCCTTCAATTTTTGCATTATTAAGTTATAACTATCTATTGGGTCCGAAGACATCATTGAAATCTCCCTTAATATCATGTAGCTGTCCGTGTAAGGTAAGTCTGGTTGACTGAACATGGACCTCGAGACTGAACCGTTGTGAGCAAAAAATAGGTCATATGGTCCCACTCTAATGTAATATGGGTGAGAGTGAAAGAGTCCCATAAGAAACTTCTTTAGAGTTTTCCTAGCATGAATTATGCCGACTAACTTTTCCCCTCTGATAGTGTATAGAAAGGACACGTTTTCATCCTTAAACATAGGTTTAGCCGATGAGTAGTGCATCTTAGTCCACGAATAGTCATATGAATAAATCACGTAGCCCCATCCGTGCGGATGAGACCCCTCTGAAAGGATATCGTTCCTAGAGGCCTTTAAGAGGGCTGAAATTATCTCAGGATCTAGACTCTTTGTCGCATAGAAGGCTACAAACCTACACATTGATTGTCATTCCGTCCTTAGCTATTAATCCATTACTCAGCCTCTGTATCTCATGTTCTATTTGAGATGGAATATGAGTTAAAACAGGTGATCGAAAAAGTTTAACCGCTTCCTTGACAGACGTATGGCCCCAAATTTTACAATCGTCTATACAACTAGCCTCATGGATAATCATATCAATTCCGTTCAATTCCTTCATGATCTGATCACAGGGTTCTGCCGTGTCTCCACTATATAAAATCCTCTTATTACCGTCAGTTATGACATATGATACCGCGTAGATCTTATGGCAAGACTCCACCGAATATATCTCAAGGTCACCAACGCTCGCCCCAGGTAACTTATCCTCCTTAACTTTGGCATCTATTTCATTTGTTCTCTTGTAACTGTTTATGATATCGGCTAAACCATGAGGAGAGTATATGGATACAACTGGAGAGCTATCTATTTTCCTTCTCACTAGATGATCAAATATTCCAGAGAAATGATCCACGTGGAGGTGCGTAATGAAAATGGCATCGGGATACACGTTAAGATCTTCAAGCCTCATGTGAACTCCACTTCCAAAATCCAACACTATCTTAGCTTCCTTTCCTTCTATGAGTATCCCCGATTTAAACCTACTTGAACCTATAGTGCTTCCCGCTCCAGTCCCTAAAAAAGTCACTCTCATCTCAACTCATCTCATCTGCATCCTCTATATCGCATAAGCCTGGGCATTTAGTCGAGTGAGATGTCCGAGAACTTCTCTTCGATTTCTTCCTTTCTAGGTCCGAGCGCTCCATATGTAGTAACTGAAATTGAGGCTATAATATTTGCTTTCTCCACTGCGCTCTCTAAATCGTATCCTTTCTCCAGGTATACCGCTAGAGCTGCATTAAACACATCTCCAGCTCCTGTTGTGTCAACTGGGTCTACCCTAATGGTAGGGATTCTCACTGATTTGTTTCTAGTGAATATCACAGATCCTTTCTCACCCATTGTAACTATGACAGCTTGTCTAACTCTCTTAAGTAACACGTCAGCTGCGTAAATCATATCATCTGAGTTGCTGAGTTCTTTGAACTCAACTTCGTTAGGGGTAAGAATATCAACGTAATTCAAGATCGATACATCCTTTAGTTCAGCCGGTGCAGGGTTCAATATTCTCAATCCGTGAAAGTTGGATAATGCCTTCTTGACTACATCTTCTCTAATCTCCAACTGAGTGAGTAACACATCGCCCTTCAGACAATCATCTATATCCTCGGGAAACAATTCGTTGTTAGCTCCCCTATTAACCACTATCATGACCTCTCCTTTATCGTTAAGCAAGATATACGCTACTCCTGTGAACGTGTTCTTCACTTTAACACAGGAGACGTCAATCTTTTCCTCTCGAAAGAATCTTAATGCGTTGGCACCGTTTACATCATTTCCTATAGCGGCAACAAACTTTACCGAAGCTCCAAGTCTAGCGCATGAGACGGCTTGATTTGATCCCTTTCCTCCATGACCTACACGAATTTCCTGAGCGAAAACGGTCTCGCCAACTACTGGAAAACGTTCCACCCTAAACGTCATGTCAACGTTATAGCTCCCTACAACAGTTATCATTTTCTTAATACCTCTAATTTAGATATAATGTCGTCTAGGTGATCTCCTACTAGGACGCTTTTTCCATCTATAAAAATGAGGTCACCATAAACACCGCTCTCTGATATCTTTAGCCCACCCTGCTCAGAGGCGTGTAACACGTTATCTGTAATTGAGAAGGACACTCCAATTCTCTTTCCAGTGAGCTTTAAGGCCTTTTCTATGATGTTGGAGTACCAGTTAACCACTATAGGACCATCAACTTTTATCCATCTTATATATCGTATTATACCTCCAGCTAAAGTGGCAAAGTCTCCATATTCTGTTAAATAACCTAGGTTCATTTTATCTTCCTGATATAGTACGCGATCCACAATATCTCTGTTCTTTTCAATGTATTCTACTAACTTCTCTAAAGATTCTCTAGCCTCTTCAATTTTAACAATCTTTTCAACTACTGAGAACGGATCAACAGGCCCATTTCCCGAGCCCAAAGATAAGGAGAACTTAATTGACTCCGTTACTATTTTCTTGGCCTCTTTCACAGCCTCCTTGAGCTTTAAACCTTTACTCAAGAACGCGGTAATTGAGGCGGATAAAACGTCGCCGCTTCCATGAAGGTTATCTGTATTTATTAGTTCTCCCCTTAACTCTATCTCATCGCCGTCTATGATAGCGAAATCGTAGCCTTCTAGCGCTTTACCTCCCTTTATCAATACGTTAACACCTAAGTCTTTGTAAAGACGAAGGGCGGTATTTCTAAGATCTTCTGGATTTCTTATTCTAAAACCAGTGAGTCTCTCTGCTTCAAATTTATTTGGAGTTATAAGGATGGACTTCTTTGCTAACGATATGATATCTCTAACTGTGTCATCTGACACTAGAGGATAACCACTCTTCGAGACCATTACTGGATCCAGAATAAGGTTAATTTTATACTGTGTAACCTTCCTATCCACTGCGTTAATAACCTTGCTTGATGAGAGCATTCCTGTCTTTCCATATTTCACTTCAAAGTCCTCCATGATAGCGTCAAACTGAGATTCTACAAATTCTGGAGGGACCTCAATAATCCTTGAGACTTTCCTGGTATTTTGTGATGTTAATCCAGTTATCACGGAGGTCCCGAACACACCAAGAACTGTAAAGGTTTTTAGATCGGCTTGTACTCCTGCTCCTCCTCCGGAATCGCTTCCGGCTATCGTAAGCGCTACAGGTCTTCGAGCCATCACAAACTAATCTATTTGGATCTGAATGATATTCTTTACGAAATGCGTATAATCTAGGTTCTTGATATATCGACTGTAATCCTCCCAGATCTATCCGTCTTATACCACTGTCTTGGAGCCCCTACTATTTCCATGATTATTGATATCAGATGTAGAGCTATAGTGAAGTTCAAATAAAGCGCTGACAAAAATACGTAGATATACTCAATCATATGCTTCCTTGATATCATTGTAATAATCAAGAATGTTAATAACGAAGAAAACGACAGTATAGATCCTATGAGCAGATGAACCTGGAATGTGTAAATAAACACTAACGAGTAATTTGCTAAGCTTAAGACCATGAATATAGGTGTTCCTACTAACATTATAGCGTCGAATAGTTTCCAAGTAATCTTAAACCTCGATAACCTTACAGTTAGCTCGAAATTGCCTCTGTACCATCTTAATCTCTGTCTGATCAATGAGGAAAACATAGTTGGTACTTCTCTCCAGCTTTGAACTGATGGTGAATATGAGATCAGGTAGTTTAACGCTGTCAATTTAAGGCTGAGATCGAGATCTTCAGTCAATACGTTCTCATTCCATCCTCCTACTCGATCTAACGCCTCCCGCCTTATGAAACTACATGTTCCCTCTAATGGGACGAACAGTCCCAGTCTAGCCCTACCTGAGATGGAGTATTCACTGAATAGCTCCTCTAATGATGCCAACCTACTAATTATGCTTTCCCTTACATTTATTGGTACCAACCTCCCCTGAACAGCCCCTATTCTTGCATCCGATTCGAATTTTTGCGCAACGTATCCTAGAACGTCAAGCCTTGGGACCGTATCAGCGTCAAAAACTCCTATTATATCTCCTCTAGAGATCTTTAATCCATAATTCAAGGCCTTGCTTTTCCCGTTAATTACATCAGCCTTCTCAAGGTGAATACATTTTACAATACTGTACATTTCAGCGTATCTGTTACACACTTCTAACGTGTTGTCAACAGATCCGTCTTCGATCACTATAATCTCATACTTTGATCTATCGTATTCCTGGTTTACAAGTCTGTCTAGAAGCCTCCCTAAAACTTTTCCCTCGTTGCGAACCGGCACTAACAGGGAAAATGTAGGGCCTGAGGTTGATTTAATCTCTGCAGTCTTCCATGTTAACCCATAAATCGCAAAAGACGAATTGTAGACACTCCAGATGGACACTATGATACTCAATGAAATTATAATGTCGTCAAGCATTGTAGTTATATCTCAGAACTATTAATTATGTTTTGTCTCAAGTCTTTAAAACTAGTTCTTTCTCGGGTGTAAAAGAGAGAATTGTAGCTCCATTATGAGGGTACTTAATGGATCTCCATGTGAAATGTTAAACCTTGTGGACTAATTTTCACTCTATTATGAATATCTGTATTCTCTATAGGTAAAATAAGCTATTATAATTACCTCATAGTTTATTTTTGCATAAGGTTAACAAGACTTACAATCATGTTGTTGAAATGAAGAGAATATCTAAAAATAACATAACGATAAGTTACTTTTAAACTGTTCACATCTTTAGGTAAAACGTGGTAATTAGAGGTCACATTAACCTCATTTGAGCTAAATCTGAAATTATTTCTTTCATTTCTAATGTGGTAAAAGCAATGTCTATTTTAGCTCTTCGTAATCCATAATTGCTTCTCCTCTCCATTATCTTTCCTATTCCATATAAGGCCAATCCTGTTGCAGTAGTTACGTGAAATGGATCGTCTAAACCGAAGGCAATGAACTTCCCCAGCCCTTGAACTACTTTTCCTCTTGGTTCATAATCACCTAAAAGTTCTCTCATACATTTGTTATCGAAATCTGCCGTTTAAATAGCATCGGCCTTACTAACTTGGTGATTCCACTCCTAATCTCCCTTCTGAAATACCCACCTTTACAATATGTAATATTAAATTAGGATTACTTTGAATAAATTTCCATCCCTTATCACTAATATACATCAATACAAGCTTTAATGTATAGCCCGTTGTATATCAACTATAAGACAGATAATACTTTATTTTACCTTTTGGAAATAAAAAGAGTAGAATCATGGTGGCTTTACATCTATAGCTGCTACTGGGCATACATTAACGCATGCCATACAGAATATACAAGCCTGTTCGTTTATCGGATCGGCCTTCTTCTCACTAGCTGGATGCCCTGGAGTATCATACCATTGAAATACATTAACTGGACAGGCAGTAATACAAGATCCATCCGCAAGACACAAATCGAAGTCTACCCCAACTATCGTTCCGTGGATACCCAGAGCCTTCTCTTTTGGAACTGGAGGTGGATCTGCAGGGGCGTAAACTTTATGACCGGAATGATCCCCTGTTACCTGTCTTGAGGTCCTGAAGTTCGGGTCTATTCCCATGGTTATCAAGCATCATGTTCAATAATCCTAAAAGAGCTTTACCCCGAATATTTTCGTTATCATTATTTGCTTTCAATTCCTTTTAAAATTATAGCCTCGTATAAACAACATCGCATTAAACGCGTCAGATAGTTTAAGAAGAATTATTAAGAACATAAAATATACTTCAAATTAAAAATATTTCTTGAATCCCGTAACACATAACTGAGGCTACCAACTATCTGTGGACAGTTTGTTTGAGCTATGAAAGTCGTTAAGAAGGATTAGCCTACCTTAGGAAGTTCCCATTTTCTGAAAATTGCAATTAACCTTAGAGTTGAAACGAATACGAAAGTCCATAGCACAGAGTACCCACTTCCCAGAACATAATAGACGGGATAAAATAACAGCCCACCTAAAATGGTGGGGGTTGCATAGAAATCCTTTCTCAATACTATCGGGATTTCATTTGAAAGGAGATCTCTTATTACACCGCCTCCTACTGCAGTCACAGATGAGATTATTGCCACACCTATCACGTTTAGGTTGTGCTCAACAGCTATTTCAGAACCAATTGCGGTGAAAGTGCCTAATCCTATCGCATCTGCGATAAGCAACGCTTTGGTTAAGTTTTCTATGTATTTGTGAAAAACGATTGTTAGAAACGAGCCTAAAATTGCTAAAAGCGGATAGGAGATTGTCCTCAAGTTACTGGGAGGAAACACCCCTAGCATAACGTCTCTGATTATACCTCCAGCTAGGGCTGTTGAAAATCCTAGTACTAAAACCCCTAGAAGATCTAATCTCTTCTCAAAAGCCTTAAGTGAACCTGAGATAGAGAAGGAGATTATCCCGACGAAGTTGAGCACAGACAATAAAGCTCCTAACATTATTTTTGGTTCACCTTTTCAGATTATGAATTTAAACCCTCCAAGTTTAAGATCTTGTCACAAAGCGGAACAACCTCTTTGTCGTGAGTAGCTATGATCAGTCCTCGTTTTTCCTCTCTTAATATATCCACCATATTCATAAATGAGAGGAGTCCGTCTCCGTCCATTGCGGTAGTCGGCTCGTCCAATCCGATAACTTTAGACCCCGAGGCGTAAGCCGATGCTATCAATACTCGCATCTTTTGTCCTGCACTAAGAACGAATGGACTTTTCTCTTTCAACTCTTTAATTCCGAATATTTCTAATGCTGAATTGTCTCCAACCTCTTTCTCTACTGTTTCTTGAAAGAACTGGAGATCTGGATTTTGAAATATAGAATAAATCTTTTTATTTTTAGCCATTTTTCGCAAAATAGTTGTCTTTCCTGAGCCGTTAGGACCCAATAAACATAGTACCTCACTTTCTCTTAACTTTAGCCTTATTCCTATATCCAGATCTAATATGTCATCCCCAAGCTTCTCGCTCCTTTTAGGTTCCAGTTTAAACCCCCTTAGACCGTTTCTCCTTAAAAAATTATCATCAAGTAACTTATCCTTTTCCACTTCTCTAACGGCTTTTGAAAGTAAGTACACTCTTTGAACCAGATTTATAATCTGCTTCGTTCTATGCTCCGCTACACCACTTCCCTTTGGTATTGCGTCTAAGACTAATTTGATGCCTTCCTCATCTAAGTTTGATAACGGTTCATCAAATAGTACATATTTCGGGTTGCTCGAAAGAATTGAGGCGATAGCATATCTTTTCTTGTACCCATCAGAAAGCTTGAAGAAGCTAATCGAGTAATAGGTTTTCATGAGTCTCTGAGCTATTTCCGTATTAACGTTATGGTAGAACGACATTATTTTTAGCTCGTCCTCTAACGTATTAGCTAATATCTGAGTATTAGGATCTTGAAATAGTGCAGAAAGGATGCTGTAATCCTTTATGGAACAGAAATCCACACCGTTCAAAAATATGTTATGTTTGTCGCACAAGATGGAATTTATAAGCGTAGTTTTGCCGCTACCGTTTCTTCCAAGAATCCCAACTATTTCGTTATCCTCAATCTCTATTTTACCGGATAGATAGGGATGGTTAATGACAAGCAAAGCGCTACAACCCCTATACCAATTGCAACTAAATCTTGAATAGAAGGATTGATCTCTATTTTTCGCTTGAAGTTTCCGTATAGTTTAAGAGTGTACGCCTTATACAAATTTTCTGCAACCCTTATCATTTCAACTAGAATTGGCCTAGCTAATTCCTCTATATTAAATCTCCTCCTTCTGCTCCTCCTGTAAAAGAAGACATTTGTTGACAATTCATAAAAAAAGGGTACGTAGCTTAGAGTTATTACTAATGGAATTCCTTTCTCTCCAAGTAAGGAAATTATAGATACCCTATCTAAGTGCTCTGAAAAGGCTAGGAAAACATTGATAAACGTGAAAGCTCTCATGATATAAACGTAAATACTTACATCGCGGAAAGCTGAGACTATAAAAAAGGACAGTAGCAGAGAGACAGTCTCAGCAACTATAAATAGACGCTTTCTATAAAGCACACTAAGGCTGAACGCAACGCTCCAAAGCGGCGATATGTAGGAGGAAACTATTATGGAGATACCAAAGATAATCGCGTACCAAACCTTCCACTTCACTTGATAACACCCGAATTAATTAGGAATTTTCCTAGGCTATTAGAGATTATACCCATTATTGCGCTTTCCAAGAAATATATGATACTAAACACTACTAAAAGCATTGAAAGATCTTGAATCTTAGGTATGCCTAAGAAAATAAAACCAAACAGAACACTGAGAACACCAGCCAAACCTCCCGCTAGGGTAGTATTAATCACCACTGCGCTGAGCCCTCTATAACCTATCTTTCTTGATACCATTTCAACTACTATGCCGACCACTAGAAAAGTTACACTAAGGAAAAACAAGAAGAAAACTGCATAGAGAATTGAATTAATCAATCCTACCAAGAGAGGTCCATTTTTCTGATTTATAGCCTGAATTGCTATAGAAATTATTATTAAGGGAATGGTTAGAGTTAAAACTGGATCTAAAAATACGCTCAGCACATAAAGAGAAGCGGAGAGACTCATCGCGGCCGCTACGCCAAATGATGCTACAGAGAAAACTGAAGCGTATATTACACTCTTTCTATCCATTTCATTCTTTCCTATCAAAGGATTTGGTATAAAGTTTATGTGAATAAATCTTATCAGATTTTATCTTTGCGAATCACATTCATCTTCCCTTTAGCCTTATTAACCATAACTTGAGCTCATCCAGTCCAAAAATTTATATCGAGGGACTCATGAAGATAGAGCGGGGCCCGTAGCTCAGCTAGGTAGAGCGGCGGGCTTTTAACCCGTAGGCCCCGGGTTCGAATCCCGGCGGGCCCGCCACATTTAAACTTACCTCATGTCTAAATAAACATCCTAAGCTTTGGCGTTCTGAACGTTAACGTATATCCTGTTCCCATCAGATTCAAATCTAATCTTGTTTAGAAATCATATAAAAGTAGGGGATAAGGTAAGGGCATTGACTTAGCTTGCGAAAACCAATCAAACCACCCTGGAAATAATCCCTATAGTAGCTTTTCTTTTTCAATCTGAAATAATAATATGAATTTTAATTATAAGAAAACCTCTTTTATAGTGATTACGTGAAGGGTAGAATGTTTCTCTCAGGGTCAGCTGAAGCGTTTTTAACCCCCATAAAACAATCATATACTAGTGCGGGGATGCCCGAGCTGGTCCAAGGGGGCGGACTCAAGACCCTGCGGGTGATCCGCTGGCGAAGGCCATCCGGGGTTCAAATCCCCGTCCCCGCATACCATTTAATATAGATCTTTTTAGATACCTAATTACTAAAGGTAGAAAATGAGAGTACTTACACGATGGAGATTTTGATCTAAATCAAAAATTATGATAATGTGGCGGGCTCGCCGGGATTCGAACCCGGGACCTACGGGTACCTCCCATAGTGGTTAAGAGCCCGTCGCTCTACCTGGCTAAGCTACGAGCCCATTGAGTAGAGCTAATATTTTTGTCATCTCTATATATTTAAAGTAAACGTAGGAACACCATAGGCTACAGTTTCAATGTAAATAAGTCTAATTTTTGATAAAATTTCTTAACAATGTTAGCTATCGAAAAATTCTATACGATTAAAGAAGGGAAAACTTTCTGGAGTTCATAACTTTGGCTCACCGATTAGATAGACAAGTTGAGATTAGGTGTCTCAGAACTATTGAGAGACATAAGAGGATCCTGAAAGTCAAATAAAGCGTATCCCTAGTTTAAAGGAGGGAAGAGTTATCGTAGGACATGAAAAGGTTTCATCTTTAACTCAAGGAGGCCACTTGGAAAAGCAGAAACATTCAAATCAAGCTAAGGAGAAAGGTTATGTAATATTTCAAGTTTCAACAGTGCTGGGCTTAACGAAAACAGAACAACTTTCTGAAACCTTTAGATGCAAGGGAAAAAGAGTATCTAAAGTGGTAATCTTCTATAGAGACTGTCTAACAAGGTTTGACATTGAGTAGGAAAATGTTCATTACTGAGGAAACAGGGTTAGAGAGGGAAGAACATAGCTATTATGCTTAGCATGAACTTTCAAAACAGTTATAGGCTAGGACAAACGTGTTCGAGGATTAAAGGGACTTCAAGGGAAGCATTAGGACAAAAACCAGAAAAGAACAGACGAAATAGTAAACATGATCGCATTAGGCTTCAAAACTTGTTGATTATGAGCCCTTATGGAACGGAAACAAGACAACGTTTGTTAAAACTCTTATGCGCATCAAAACTTGTTCCAGACTTGTTGCAATGGAGACCTAAGACGAACGATATTTGAATGTCCTTAGCTGCATGCTTTTAATTGAATAGGTGAATGCGGTCAAACATATTTGGCAATTTCATTAAGATCCCGAGAGTTACACGTTTGTCCAGAAGGGCTGATGAGCTCACTAATGAATCCGTGGAAAAGACTGTGAGGCTTGTTCAGTGTGGATTCTATACGTAACCATACTTGGTTCAGAACTCCATCTGATAGTGCGTCAAGAACTTTTAATTTATATTCAAATAAAAAACATAGATTTAAAATAGAAATACCTATTATTTCAGAGTTAAGATTTTAACTTTACAGATTTAGAAATTACTAAATATATATAATAAAATAATTTAAATGATCAGCGCACAAGTCAGTTATTTCATCGCCTTAGATATAACCGAGTAATTTCAAGGCCTCTTGAGTTGCCCTTTGAACCGCTTGTCTGGACGTCAAGGTGGGTCTCCAACCCAAACTCTTAATCTTAGTGATGTCTAACAACATAAACCTTACATCTCCTTTCCATCCTCTACCATCACCAGAATCAATGTACCTGTGTACTGGATTCAGTTTCATTTCACTCTCCACCGTTCTCGCTATTTCTTCAACTGTAATCCAATCATCGTTCCCTACATTAAAGTCGTTGTAAGGCTCTTTGTTTCTCTCCTCTAAGAGAAGAATTGCGTCTATTAGATCCTGAACGTGAAGGTAACTTTTCTTTTGCTTACCGTTTCCTAGGATTTCTAGCTCTGTTGGATTTTTCATTAATTTCTTAATGAAATCAATAATTACTCCATGTGATGTTCGTCCACCAGTTATATTAGCTAACCTTAGAGATACTGAAATTAAATCATAATTTCTAGAATAAAATTGTACCATCTGCTCGCCCATCAGCTTAAATAGACCATAGTTAGATATTGGCTTCAGCTCTTCAGTCTCGGGGGTAGGTACTTTAGCTTCTCCGTAAACTGTTGAAGAAGAGAAAAAGAAGAAAGATCTACAGTCGGACTTTCTGGCCATCTCTAGTGCGTTAAGAGTAACCTTAACGTCTCTCTCAAAATGTTCCTCCACATTCTCCATTGACGTTTTAACGTCAGGGTTAGCAGCTAGATGGAAAACTGTTCCGCATTCCTCAATAATAGGATGACCATAGCGTAGATCTGTCTTTTCGAACTTGACTGAAGGGTTTAAGTATCTCCCATATGATAGATCGTCTATAACTATTACGTCCCTGCCTAAAGATACTAACTTGTCTACAAGGTGTCCTCCTATATAACCTGCTCCTCCAGTAACTACGTCTACCATGTGTGTTACGAAATAGACATGACCGCGAAAGTAAAAGAGCTTTCTGCTGAATTATCCTCGTCTCTTAAAGCCCTGTCGTGACACATCCTTATGAGTTCATCAATCTCGTAAAATGGAATGGAATTTAACTGGGTTTGTCTGAACGCAACTGCCCAACTTTTCTAGATATCTCCTTGATTATTTTTACCTTAGAGTTAACTTTCCTAACCGCAACAAGACCTCTTATTTTGCTAGCTGGATGAACCTTGTCGACCTCTATAGGGTCTAGGCCTAATTCCCTACATATATCTACTAGTTCTTTCAATCCTATCTTAGCCTTCAGAGCTCTTCTTCCTTTCGCTCTGCTTGGAGCGGTAAAGTAGGCCAACCAAATTACTAGTCTTTCCCCTTCATAATCTCGCATACTCATTGCTGGATCAGAACCGCATTTATAACTCCGTGTTGACCTGGCCTAGATGTCACTATAGCCCTACCCATTTCAGTTCTTATTATAGATCCCTTTACTATTATGCCTCTTCTAGCGTACTCTCTATTAGCTCTACTCTCTAAAACCTCCTGAATTTTAACCTTCTTAATAGAACCGTCCCCTGGATTCAGCACGTTTGCGTAAGAAACATAGGTTAACCTAACTTTAAAGTTTCCACCTAGCCCTCTAGTTTTCTCTCTTACATCCTCGTTAGATATCTTTGTCTCAGTTGGTTGACTCCCTATCTCATGTTTCCTCTTGCCTCTTGAAATGTTTTTCTTGCCACCTGTGATCTTTCTAAGATCCCTTCCCTGATATACACCCATTATGCTTCACCATCTACTTCGTTACTTGATTAAAAAAATTAAGCTCCATATCTCCTTGCCCTCTTCTGGTAGGCTCTGATCGCTCGCCAGAGATCTATTTTCCTAAAATCAGGCCAGTAAGCTTCACAAAAGAAGAGTTCAGAGTATGCCAGATGCCACAATAAGAAATTACTTATTCTCATCTCACCTGACGTCCTTATCACAAGGTCAATGTCCTCTAGTTCCTCATCGTAGAAGTATTTCCTAAAATCCTGCTCACTTATTGTATTAATGTCTCCCTTTTCAAAGTCTTTCAACATTCTGGAGACAGCGTCTAATATTTCTTGCCTTCCACCATAACAAATGGCTAAAGTTAACTTTCTTTTATCATAAATTGAGGATCTTGTCATTACCTCATTTACAGTGGATCTGAGATCTTCGCTTGTCATTTCCAATTTACCAATAGCTCTAACTCTGACTTCATATTTATCTATAAATTCCTCTGATATCATTTCTTTAATACCTTTCTTTATATAACCCATTATTATATCTAACTCAGTTTTGGTTCTTTTTGTACAGTTCTCAGTAGATAGAGCAAACACTGTTACGTTCTTTACGTTCAGGTCAAGCAACCAGATTAAAACTTCTCTTAACTTCTTATATCCCATCATATAGGCTTCATTAACTGAAAAGTTGTTGTATCTAGCCCACCTTCTGTTTCCATCTGGTATTATTCCAACGTGGTTAGGTATAGGACCGTTCCTTATTTCTCTCCACAGTACTCTTTCGTATAGCGGATAGAGAGGCCTCATTAGTTCTTTGAGCATAATTCTTCTAGTGAATTTACATAAGTCATTGTAGCTATATATATTTCATCCAGAGTTATTCTCTCAAATTCTGTATGTTCTAACCTTGAATCACCAGGACCGTAAGTTGCTATGCTTGGAGTTATGGATGCTAAAATGTTCATATCGCTAGTTCCTGACTTTTTGACAAGAGAGGGCCTCATACCTTGTCTTATCAATCCTCTCATCAATGATCTCACTAAAGGGGTAGATGGAGAGACTTTAACTGGATGTATAAGCTCTCCTATCTCGATATCGCATTCGTCGAATTCTTCTTTAAATTTCGATAATATATCATTGTAGTTGACTTCGTACGGAAACCTGATATCGAAATGAACGTAGAGATCCTCGGGTGTCACATTAGCTGAGCTTCCGCTCCTTAAAATGGTAGGAACTATGGTGGGCAAAGAATACTCTGAATGCAACTGTGAAACTTTCATGATGCTAGGTATACGTTTCAATATAACATTGTCATGAGACGAAGAGGAATGTTCTGGGTTTCCCTTACACTTAATAGACAAGCGCATTAAGCCTCGATACTCGATCGCAATGTGAGTCGTGTTTGTTGGCTCTCCAATAACAATATGAGAGAACCTCCTAGACGATGATAGGAGTTCTTTGGCTCCCTTACTCATGTTCTCCTCATCAGATAGAGCGGCTATCTCTACGCCACACCCTAAGTCGTTAAGTATCCATCCCGCCAATATCATTGACGTAAGCGGTCCCTTTGCGTCAACTGCTCCCCTCCCTGAGATAGTTTCACCGGAAACAGAAGGTTCGATAAACCCTTGAACAGTGTCTATATGTGAAGCCAGAAGAATTTCACCTCTACCAAGAAGATAGGAGTTAGACTTTGTTACATTAAGCTTTAGGTTGAATTCCTTTTCTATCCATTCGAATACCTTTAGTGCTTTATCTTCGGACCCAGAGGGAGTGTATACAGATAAAAGTTCTTCAAGAAGCTTTCTTCCCTTCTGTTTCAGCGATTCCTTTTCTAAGTGCATCAACAGCCCACTCCATGTCCTGATTAGATATCACGTAAGGAGAGAGGAATCTAACAGTCGAAAGCCCAGCCTTAAGAGACAAGACGCGATTATCCTGAAGTACTTTTATTGTAGTACCAGGGTTTAGCCTTAGATCAACTCCTATCATCAAGCCTAACCCCCTCACCTCTCTAACAGATCTGAAGTCCACTAGAGCTTCTTTGATCATTTTAATGAAGGTATTACCCTTAATTGCAGCCTGCTCTGGAACCTTTTCTTCCTTAAGGACTTCAGAGGCAGCCTTAACGGCTGCTAGAGCCATAGGATTTCCCCCATAAGTAGTTCCATGATCGCCCTCTCCCAGCTTCTCTGCTATATGATCTGGAAGGAAAACGGCGCTCACTGGAAACCCGCCACCTATAGCCTTACCTGCTGTCAGAATATCAGGTTTTATCGAAAAGTGCTGATATGCCCATACTTTACCTGTTCTTCCAAATCCTGACTGTACTTCGTCCGAAATGAGTAAGATCCCTTTTTTCTCGGTCTCCTCCCTGAGCGCTTTAGCGAATTCTTGTGTAGCTGGTATCACACCTCCCTCTCCTTGTACGGGTTCGAAGATGACCGCGGCTGTACTATTATCTAATTTTTTCAATCCATCAATGTCGTTGAAGTCTAGAAACTCAATCGGAGATATCAAGGGTTCAAAGGGATCTCTATATTTCTTATTCCAGGTGACAGAAAGAGATCCCATTGTTCTTCCGTGAAATGAGTTCTTAAAAGCGACGAACTTCTTCCTTCCAGTAATTTTCCTGGCCGCTTTAAGAGATAGCTCTACCGCCTCTGTGCCGCTATTAAGAAGGAAGATGTTATCCATCCCGTCTGGTTTCAGAACGTCTATCTCCCTCAGCATCTCATCCCTAACGTCTATGTCAAATGCGGTTGTGAGGGTCATTATGTTATCCAACTGCCTTTTAAGATGTTCTACAACTTTAGGATTCCTGTGTCCTAAAAACGCGACTCCATGACCAGAGTGCAGATCTAGATACTTTTCCCCATGGTCATCCCATACGTACTGACCTTCTCCCCTCACAATCCTTAGCCCTCTACTCCCGTAAAATGTTACTAATTTCATCTCCTTATCGCCTCATTTAACTTATGTAGAATAAAATTACTTAAATTGAATTGATTCACTCTGACTGTGTTCTTAAACTCCGGTACTCCGTTTACTTCGCCTATTAAGTATCCTCGTTCCTTATCCTCAAACACATCTATTCCCAAGAAGAACCCACCTATTACTTCTTTAACTTTTATCGTCAGTTCCTTCAGTTCTTCATCTATCTTTAGAGGTTTCGCTATCGCTCCTAGAGCCGTGTTCGTCTTCCAGTTTTTTTCATTTTCCCTGTAAATTCCTACTGGTACCTCGTCACCAACAGCAAATATCCTTATATCTCTATTAGGCTTATTTACATACTCTTGAACGTAGTAAATCGTCTTATACTGTAACGTTGTGAATTCTTGATATTCAATTAAGCTCCTCAAAGTATCCTCGTCTTGAGCCCTTGCTACCATCCTTCCCCAGCTACCTTCTACAGGCTTTATAACAACCGGATACCCTAACTTTTTGGCAACCTCTAACGCTTTCTCTCTCGAGAAAGCTATAGCAGTTTTAGGTACAGGGATTCCTCTACTTCTTAATAAAAACGTAGTCATCAGCTTATTCTCACACTTAGAAAGGGTTAACGAATCGTTAAATACTTTAAACCCACTTGTCTCAAAGAGCATTGAAGTTGAAACAGCACGACTATGGCTTGTGTTTCTCTGCAATATAGCTTCAACATCTTGGTATGGTACGTCCTCACTGGACAAAAAAGTTACATCTTTTGTAAAAATTGGTATCACTTTAAAGCCAGATTTCCTTCCCTCTTCTATTATATTTCGTTCTTCCCATCTGAGCAGATCATAGGATATCCCTAATATCACTCTCCCCAATCCTCTCCTATTTGTTCTGCTAACCTCAGAGAGAGCCTGTTATGATCGTTAAAAACCTCCAGCTGGGCTCCACATTCATGCTCTACTATTTCTCCTGGTAGTGCATTATCATCCACTTGGACTTCTCCTCCACAAACTGGACATTTTAATGATACCATTGTAGATCGAAAGACATTCTATAGTTTAGTGTTCAAAAGCTTTTATGAAAATAAAAGGTTCGAATCTAAAACCATGTCCTAAGGATTATAGTACTATTTGTACCCATAACACCTTGTATACTTCTTATTTCATCTATCGTCCTGTTTATAGACGATATGTTTATCCCCCTAACAATCACAATGATATCGTAATCCCCTGTGGTTTCATATACTGTTTCTACTCCAGGTGTTTTAGCTATCTTCTTGGATATTTCAGGAGTTGGGATCTGAGGAGTTGATTTTACCATAACTATGGCTTTCACTTCATTCTCCAGCTCATAATCTATCGTAAATCGTTTTATGACGCCTAACTTGGTAAGCTTCTCTATCCTTTTCCTTATTGCAGCTTCGCTAACCTTGAGGTCTTTGGCGATTAAGGTGTAAGGGGTCCTGGCGTTCTTTTTTAGAACGTCTAAAATCTTGATATCCTTTGAGTCTATTTTCTCGCTCATGAGATATCAGTCCCCCTTCCTGATAGGGCAGAATTGATAGCGTTAGGAACTAACCCTGATCCTATTACTACTCTCTTAACGCCAGCTTCTACAGCCTCGGATGCCATAAGCAACTTTCTATTCATACCAGGACCTATCTTAGATGATATGTCCTTGGCCTGATCTCTCGTTAGAGTAGTTACAACTTTTCCATCGAGGAGAACTCCGTCTACATCTGATAAAAGTATTAAAGCCTCGGGCTTGAGAGCCTTAGCTACGTTAAACGCCATCTGATCCCCATCTACATTCAAAGGAACTCTTTCTTCCATGTCTATAGCTATTGGAGAAATTATTAACACATCAACTAATGAAATTAGAGTGTTAATGAGCACGGTATTAACTGATGATATCTTGCCCGTGAAGCCTCCATCAATGATCCTTTTCTTCCCCCTTTCATCTAAAATCATGATCCTTTTCTTCCTAGTTGCAACAACCGATGCTCCGTCTACACCTGAAATGCCCATTGATTTCCTTCCCTTTGTAGTAAGCAGGGTGACTATTCTCTTGTTAATTAAGCTCATTACCATGACATATATATCGAGCTCTTCTTTGCTGGTGTACCTGCTCCTTATACCTTCGGGCGAGGTTACAAAGGTGGGCTCAATTCCCATCCTCTTCGTGTAATCGTTAACTATGTCTCCACCTCCATGAACTAAAATTAGCTTTCCATCATAACTCGCTATACTATCAATTATGTTATCTAACGCGTTCTTAACTACCCTTCCTCCTATCTTTACTACTATCATAATCACGCAGGCCTCAAGGGTGGTAATCTTAGACCTTCGTCTTCTTCGAAACCTCTTGAAATGTTAAAACTTTGCACAGCTTGACCCGCTGCCCCCTTCATGAGGTTATCTATTGCAGAGAACATAGTAAGTCTCATCAATCTCTTCTCTTGCGCAAATCCTACATCAGCAAAATTACTGCCAATAACATATTTTGGATCCGGATACGGATGAATTCCTCCTCTTACTATCCTAACAAATTTTTTCCCTCTGTAAAATTCAGCTAACTTTTTCCAGATTTCCATATCCTCCAGTTGCGAATCTAGCCACATATGTGCTGATGCCATCGCACCCCTCACGCTGCTTATGGCGTGAGGTATGATACTAATTTTCACATCCTTTTTACCAATTAGCGAGAGTTCTTGCTCAGCCTCAGCAGCGTGTCTATGGCCTTCTGCCTCATAAGGTCTTATTGCGTTTTGTCTCTCCGGATGATGACTGCCTTCTGATGGTTTAGCCCCACCCTCGCTGCTAGATACCTTAACATCACTAACGAACTTTAAGTTACTTGTAAAGCCCCACTTCACTGCAGGGGCCAAGGCTAATATCGTAGCGGTAGCGTTACAGCCCGGAGAAGCTATCAATTTTGCTCCTCTAAGGTCATCTCCGTGTAGTTCAGGGAGACCGTATACTGCTTTGTTTAACAGATCTGGATATGGATGCTCTATGCCATACCAATATTTGTAAATAGATGGGTCCTTTAGCCTGAAGTCAGCACTTAAATCCACTACCTGTAACCCTATTTCCAATAGTTTAGGGACGTAGTTTAAAGAGACCCCATGAGGAAGGCCTAGAAACACGACGTCAGCCTTTTCTCCTATTTTATCGAGTGAAAAATTTGTAAAATTTATAGAGAAAAATCCCTTCAGATTCGGATGGATCAAAGATATTGGCTTTCCAGCATATTCTCTAGACGTTACCATCGTAACCTCTACTTTTGGGTGCACAGATAGAATTCTGAGTAACTCTCCTCCTGTGTAGCCCGAACCTCCTACTACTGCAGTTCGTATCATCTGTCAAGATAACTAATACCTTGCTTATAAATAATACTGAAACCATGTCTTGATGTGGAAGCTAACTTAGACGAATTAAAAAAGTTCTTGGAGGGAAAGATATCCGGACTTAAGAAAGAACTGGAATATTATGAATATTTACTTAGTTTGATTGAATCCGGATATGTCCCTGGGTCAAGAGGCGGTAAAGTTAGCTTAGACTACCTAAAAAATAGGAAAGGAGAGGTGATTAGCGAACTTTACTTTACTCCACCGTTACTAAAAATAGTTATAAAAAAGAAGTTAGTATTACCAAAGAGCTATATGAACGCATTGAGCAAGATTCTAGAAGATATTAAGATTACAGATAAAATTGAATATAATATAGTTTTAGATAAGGATGACCTAAAAGAAATCTCGGTGTCAGGCGTAAAAGACGAACTGTTACTTAATAGAATCAAAGCGTCTGTACAATCAATCTTGGAGAGAGCCTCTAGTTAATGGGTTATGTTGAACTAAGATAGGCCTAGGATCTCCTAGAAATCTGATTAACATCTCACCTCTTCCCATAAAAGTGAGTTTATCCTCTACGTCACTGTCCAATATATTAGAGTACCTTTTTACTATAGATCTCCAATATTCCTTATCTCCATTGTTCATAAAACATAGCACGCCAACGTTTCCCATAAATACGTCTGCATTCTCTCCTAGATCTTGAACGTTCTGTGTGGCCATAAGGAGAGATATCCCATGTCCTCGACCACGCTTTACGAGATCGCCCACTATTCCGTACTCGTCCTCATCCTTTAATATGGTCCATGCCTCATCTACTATTAATGCTAGACGTATTCCCTGGTCTACTATATCAGAATATTTAACATATAATTCTGAGATTACAGTATAGATGATAAATCTCCTAAGGCTCTCGTCCTTTATTTGAGTGAGATCGATTACGTTTAAACCATTAACGATCGAGTCCAAGATGAACGGACCTCCAGTGTCAAATAGACTAATAACCTCCAATGCCCTTCTCAAGGGATATCTTTCCCAAACTTCCTCGTCTGAGATTAAATCTCTCCAAGATATGGAGCTATCATTAATCCTAAGATACCTATTCAACACGCTATAAATTATAGCTCTCTCCTCTCTGCTTAATTTAAATGAGAAACCTATTACCTTCTCCAGGAATAATGGCTTCACGGAAGATGAAACATACGTTAATTTAGATAGGTTAAGCGAGTGTAGAAATGGATTTATAATCTTAAAGTTATATCCATTTTTTATCAATCTAGATTTTATATCTCCTTTAACGTCAAAAAATATTACAGGAATTCCATAATTTAACGCAATAAGTTGACCTAACGATAATAATAGTTCAGTTTTCCCTGAACCCGTAGGTCCTATGATTAGGAGATGAGGATTTTCAGAGCTTTCGATGTTCCAGAAAATCGGGATTCCCTTTTCTAAATCTCTTCCAATGTATATTCCTTCACTCCACTTATCCGGTTTAGGCATCTTCTCAATGGAAAAAGGAGTAAGAAAAGGAATCTGAGAAGGTAGCCCCTCCTTCCTGCACTTACATCTAGAGAGTAAAATAATATCTCTTATTTCCTTCTCTGTAGCTAACCTAGATTTTATGTTAAGACTTCCTAGCCCTCTAATCAAAATTTCGGCCAAACTTTTGGCTTCTTGCTCAGACTTTCCATGAACAAGTAACGCAATCTGATAGCTGAAAGGCTTCTCCCCTTGTTCTAATCTTGTCAGAATCGACTGAAGAATTTCTATCTCGTTCTTCGCCTTAGCGTTAGACGGATCGTTTTCTATAATTATCCTCAAATTCTGTATCCTATTAAGCAATCTTTCGGTGTAAACTCTTTGATCTATATATTTTTTCCTAAAGATTATATCTATTTGAGAACTTAAATTAGTAACCTTGTGAAAAGCGTTAATCGTAGATCTAAGTGAGGAATCTGATAAGTCCCTATAATCAAATGGAACATCATCGATAATTACGAAACTTATAAATTCCTTATCTAAAATGAGCACATCCTTATTCACATATATCTGATCCCTCTGTGATCCCCGTCTAAAGTTAAAGCGATAATTTGGAAACTTAAATATACCTCTATAGACCCCAAGAGCTAATACAAACGCTGAAAGTAGTAGCAATAATGGATTTTTAAAAAATATGGAAAGTAACACCGGGACTAACATTATTATATAGAGCTCATACTTGCCTGTTTCGTTCACAAATTAATAGATTTTAAAAAAGGTACTGTGTGAGATGAAACTGTGACGTTACGTCCAGTCCATTGATTAGAAGATGTACAAGCTAGTTGTCTCAACCGTCCACTCAAAAACTTAGGGAGTAATATTATACTCAGCACTTTAAATGCGATACGTAGCAGAAGTGAGATATTATGATGAATGTCCTGAAGGTGACCTTTGGTACTCATGGAGATCGTGGAATACTTCCAATATTGTACGCACTAAAGGCGTCAAATGCTGTATCCAACTTAGACATTCAGATAGATATAGATCTTCTATATGACTCTTTTTCGCCGACAATTGAGTTTAGAGGTGTGAAAATAACCCTTGACTATCTAACAGAAGATGAAATTAGAGAGCAAGTAATGAAGCTACTGAGAGGAGAGTTTTATCCTCAAAGATCAAATAAGCATACGATCATAAAGGACGATAAGGTAATCAGTGATGGCGCATTAGCGTCATAAGCTGCTAACTTGTTTTATCTCATAGGGAAAATTGAGTGTAGTCATAGGAGCAGGAATAACAGGATTGATAGCAGCACTGAACAGAGAGGCTGTAGTAGTTGAAGAGCAGACCGAGATTGGAGGTCTCTATTCTACTGATAAAATAGGTGGCTTAGAATTTACGATCCTACCTCCCATAATAGAACGAGAAAAAGAGATCATAGAAGTTTTTCCTCAAGCTCAAATTGAGGAACTGAGCGCAAAAATACAGATTATAGAGAACGAACATCTGCCATCTAAGATCTGTAACACTTGTTCTAGCTTTCCTAGGTGGCTGATGCCTAGCAAGCTTCTAGTAGTTAGAAATTTTCCAGAACTATTTGAAAAAATTAAAGGTAAAATAAAGATTGTAAGAGGATATCCGATAAAGATTGTAAATGATAAATTATTTACAAATAGAGGGGTGTATAGTTTTAAGGAACTTATTAATACTGGTTCAAGACGTCGCTTAAATAAGACTTTAGGGATAGAAGAGAAATTAGACTATTATGGGTGTCTAATTATTCAGATTCTATTAAAGAACAGAATAACTGACTGGGACATTCAAATAAACGGAAAATCTGAGATTACATTCTCCCATATTATTAATGTAGAAAATTCCCCTTTATATTATGTATATAGCTTCCATAGCAAAAAACAATTACCTGATAGTGAGAGAGTTGTCCAAGATTTGAAGAGATCAAAAATCATTTCTCAAGATGATATACTCTCTATAAGAACGAAGTATATTAATGAATGTATTCTCTCAGGTGAAAAAAATTATCAACGTCCTAACTTCCTTAAGGAATGCGGTAGATTAGGGTCGTGGGCGAACCTTAGCTTAAACGAGGCAATACGTTCAGCCCTAGAATGCTAAACTCGTCTGAAAGCTTTAGCGCCATTTTCGACGCAGAAATCGGATCTTCACCGTTAAGCCTCAAAGTAAAGTAACTTGCCAATAAGAAATCTCCATTTCCGACTTCATTATTACCCTTAACAGACGGTCTTAATTTTAGACTTTGACCATCTTTTACATATAAAGTGAAACCGTTAAAATCATCTGAGATCAAAATCTCCTTAAACCCCTTATCCATTAAGCGCTGAACTGAAATATCACTTTGAACCAGTTCTTCCTTGTTTGCATGGAAAATAGATATGTCCGAATTCATTTCTAATTCAAACTTTTTTGAATAGGATATTTCTCTACCTTCTTCACAATTCCTAATAAAGCCCTGGATGTCTACTGCAACAGGTATCTTGTAAAATTTCGTTGACATTGGTATTTCATTGCAAACTGGGTTCAATATGACACCATCCCACTTGTTAAACTTTTCCTCTTCCACAATAAGTGGACCGTTCTTGAACCTAAGAATGAGCTTCCTTCTGTGGTCCTCAATGATAAGCGTAAATCTCATTGTTTTGCTGAAAGAAACTTTCTCCACGTATGTTAGGTAACTAGGTAGTTCAAATCTAAAATCCTCACCTATAGTGATGTAAGCTCCCGCTAACCCTCCTGCTGTAGCAACTCCTAGCCCAGAATATATGGGGGATCCTCCTGGTCTTTCAATTAGTTGGTTTTTATTCAAAATCTCATCAACAGTTATTGCACCCGCTATTACTACTCTACTCTTCATCTTCCTCTTCTTCCTCCTCCTCTTCTATCTCTTTCGGCTTTTTCTTTTCCCATATTAAATATTTATGAGCTAAGAAATGATTTATCAAATCGTCTTTATTAAAGAAATATGAGCTGGACCTGGGAATTCCACCCTTTAGACACTCAGGTCCACATTTTGGACAAGCGTAAAGCTTAGTTTCAGTGTCATAGCATATGCTCTCCTCTCTGTTATTGATCTCGATCTTCTGAATCTCCCACTTTGGGACCCATCTGCTTGACATTTATACTCTAATTAATCTCTGAGTTCTTTAAGTTACATGAAACGTTATCCTTTTGAGAAATTTAATTAGGATCTAAATGTTCGCTAGTACGTTTAATTTTAGATTTTCCAGGTATTACTTTAATTATCTCGTCCCTTAGACCTTTTATTCCACTTTCACCCATTTGTCTTGAAAAGATCCTACTAATTCGTTCCCCAATCTTTTCAACATCAGAATCTCCAGGTTCTAACGATACGTACACATCACATCTTGAGGATATAGTGTTAAACGATCCTACCTCGATTCTGAAACCCTCCTTCGTATTAATACCTACAGTTAACTCGAGTTTTACATTTTTAATGAAGTTTTTCTTACCATAGATCATGAATGATCCTTTGGGTAGATACTCACCTGATGGAGGCGATTTAGATACCTGCTTACCGTATACCCAGAACACATCAATCGAACCCAGTCCTAATTTCCAGGCCTTAGAGTAAGAGGCGGCTAAGGTCGCAGCATCCAATAAGTCCTCGTCGCTAATCGAATTGGGACTCTTGATTACTGTTGCAGGGGCTCCCTGGATGTCAGCGTGAAGAAATATGTCATCGTCCCCTAGGAACTTTTTTACTAGGCTTTCGTTCTGATCTATGTCTCTCCCAGCTATAACAATGTACCCATTTTTAGTTATGGTCCAGTGATATTTTTCAAACCATTCTCTTTTCCTTATTAGAACCTTGCTACTTTCTATCTCCTCTTTAGTTTTTGATAGCAAATCTTGTTTTTTTCTCTCTAACTCAACTATAGTCTCTTCGGTCTTCTTAATCTTTTCCTCCAGCTCCTTCGCTTTATCGAAATATAAAGCAGCGTTTTTTGCAATAGATTTAGATGGGTCTATTTCTATCTTGACTCCGTTTATCTCAATTTCACTAGGACCGTTAGACATCATAGTCTCCACATAGGGATAATTCTCCATTATTAGCCTCCCTTTAACTCTGTTCAGATCAGCCTCTTGTTTAGTCTGATTTAGTATTTCGTAGAGTTTAGATATTGTAACTTCTAATTTCTTAATTTCGCTTTGATCTACTGACCCAGCTATTTCATGTTTTTCAAGGTTAGTGAAATATTCGTCTAAAGCTTCATTATAGCTAGATTTTTTTACGCATCCCTCAAAAAATATGGGCCAAGTTCCGCTTTCCGGGCTAACGCAAGGTTCAATCTTG
Source organism: Metallosphaera cuprina Ar-4 (assembly GCF_000204925.1). Taxonomy (NCBI): domain Archaea; kingdom Thermoproteati; phylum Thermoproteota; class Thermoprotei; order Sulfolobales; family Sulfolobaceae; genus Metallosphaera; species Metallosphaera cuprina. The sequence goes on from NC_015435.1 coordinate 1,742,865, forward strand.
CCATTTTGTATCTCACCTATAAGTTTCGTTATTTTCTCTCTCGCCTCTTTCAGATCTTCTAAAGTATTAACTCGTATCGAAAGAATATTAAGTAAGTCCTGTGGCACGCCTAGTATCTTTGAGATTGAACCTTTCTTAAGCAACTCCTTCTCTTCCTCGGCGGATATTGAGACAGGTGTAGGCAACTTATAGATCTCTCCAGGCCTTATCGTTCTATCTTTAAACTCTCTTCTTTCAAGGGAAAATTTTATTTTGTTATCTTGATCAGTAATAATAAGAGTTCCTTTAGGAAGTAACTCTATGTATATATATTCAGTATCAAGACACATTTTAACAATTCTTTCTCTGTTTACTATCTCTGCTTTCTTTATTACTTTACCTCTTACCAACTCTCTTAAAGATTTAGATTTAGAATCTAGAGTTTTTTCTCTATTAAATTGAGTAAAATGAATTCTTTTTCCAGGCTCAATTAAAAGCTGTAAATCATTATTTATACAATGAATAGAGAATAAATATATACCGTTCAAATTTGTAGAAAAAATATTGTCTATTCTACAACCTTCTAGTTTCGTTCTGTTCTCAACCAACCACGCAAGTAAGTCTATATAACTCATGGTCTGTTTTCTTGTCAACTTTAAAGACATTTCTCCTAAGATGTTTCTATGGATGTAGAAGATAAATTATTAATCGTACGAGGAATAGCAGGTAGTATACTAGGATTTATAACCGCGTTTATACCTGATGTAATTATTACTTTGACTAGCCTAATCCTATGTTATATCGTAACCTTATTCGTAGCTGCCTACAAATTCAAGATGGGATTCAAGAGAGTTTCCTATACTAAAGGAGCCATGACTTTCATTATTGCATGGTTTTTAATACTGATCTTAACATACAATATAATAGTCTAAACTCTATGTCTTATAGGAAGTTCATAGCAGATGCTATGTTGGGAAAATTAGCAAGGTGGCTAAGGATATTAGGTTATGACACTCTCTACTTTAAGGATTCAGAAGACTGGAAAATAATAAAGATAGCTAAGAATGAAAACAGAATTATCCTCACCCGTGACAGAGCTCTGTGCAAAAAGGCAGAAAAATCATCCATTGATTGCTTCGTAGTTTTACCTGATGATGAAATCGAAAAAGTACTGTTTCTTCTCTCAAAAAAATATGGAATTGTCCTTGAGGTTAACCCTGACTCATCTAGGTGTTCTGAGTGTAACGGAGTGCTTGAGAAACTGGATAAAAATCGTTGGAGATGCACTAAGTGTAAAAAGGAATATTGGAAAGGGAAGCACTGGGAAACTATCACTGAGATCCTTATAAGGGCAAGATCTATGAAAGATACATATGGAATTACTAAAGATAGAGGAGGTAAACAGGGAAAAAGGAACGAAGTTATTGAGAATAGCTAGACGATCAATAGAACATAAATTGAAAAGAATTAATCAAATCGAGAACTTAGACGTTAACGATCCTATACTAGATAAATATGGGATAGCGTTTGTAACCCTTGAAACTGACGTTGGAGGAAACTATGAATTAAGGGGTTGTATTGGTTATATCGAAGCAGTAGCTCCCATTAAGGAGGTAGTATCAAGGGCAGCTATAGCTGCAGCTTTTTCGGATCCTAGATTTGACCCTTTGTCTGAAAGCGAGATGGACAAAATATTAATAGAAATAACCATTCTTACTAAGCCTGAACCTATTAATGCCTTAAAAAGGGAAGAGATACCTTCAATGATATCAATAGGGACTGACGGATTAATCATAGAGAAGGGAATAACGCATGCTGGGCTCCTATTACCTCAAGTTCCTGTTGAATATTGCTGGGAATCAGAAACGTTTCTAGCCGAAACATGCATAAAGGCTGGTCTCATGCCTGACTGCTGGCTTGATAAGTCAGTCAGCATAAAAAGGTTCCAGGGTTTAATTATAAGAGAGACGTCTCCTGGAAGAGGAGTTGAAATAGTGAAACCCTCTGAGGTCAAATGTAAATATCTGCCAAAATCATGAAGTTGCTTTACTCACTAAATTAGATTTATTCTATACTAAAAGTCCTCAATTTCTAACCTTTATGATAAACTTTTATTTCCCAGTAAACTAGATATGAAGAGTGATAAAGATGGAAGAATATGCTGAACTGTTTACAGAAGATGTCAAAAATGCCCTTCAAGACGCTTTAAAGGATATGAGAAACAGCGTTGAAGGTATGGTATTCATTGATTCTAGCAATTCTAACTGCCAGTATTGTGACGTAACTGTGAAGTTCATGGATTTTGTAAAACAAGCTGCTCCTAAAAACAAAAATGGAGAAAGTCTACTGAATATAAAAGTCTACGATTTGGCTAGGGAGAGAGAAACGGCGGCTAAATATGGAGTATCAAGAGTTCCAACGGTCGCTTTCTTGGAGGGTAAGATTAGATGGACAGGAGCCCCACTCGGAGAGGAGATAAGGGCTCTTGTGGAGACTATAGTTAGGCTTTCTCAAGGAGAGAGCGGTCTAAGCCCTGAGACTATTAGTACGATTAAGGAGAAACTAAACGGCCATATAAAGGTTGAAGTTATGGTAACTCCTTCATGTCCATACTGTCCTTATGCTGCACTTTTATCACATATGGTCGCATACGAAGCTTGTAAGATTAGCAAGTGCAATGTAGTGTCTGACGTCGTAGAGTCCTACGAGAATCCAGACATAGCAGAGAAATATCAAGTAATGTCCGTGCCCACTGTTGCGATTAATGAATCTGTAGAGTTCATAGGAGTACCACAGGAGGAAAACTTCCTTAACACATTGCTCGAAAAACAATCATAGATTCCCTTTTTTACGATTAGACTTTTATCTTTCGGAAAATAATATATTCCTTAAGATGAAGAATCTTATTATCAAATTAACAGATGAAGAGTTCAAGAAAATTGAGGAAGAAGCTAGGGAAAAAGGATTTGTCCTCATATCTGAATACGTCAAATATAAACTATTTGGTCAGAGTGTTAGAAACACAAACGAGTCATCAATCAATGAAGCGTTAAATCCCATTACAGTAGAATTACTGAACGTAAAAAAGAAATTAGGGGAGTTAGCAGAGAGAGTAGATTCTATAGAATTAACTATTTCAAAGGAAGCCGCCAATGTAAATAAGAACGTCCATGAGCAGGAATCAAGAAGAGAAAGAAAAGATGAAAGAAGGCCTATTCAAGAACCTAAGAGAAGTGCAATAGACTATTTGAAAGAACAGGGGGTAATGTATGAGAGCAAACTAACTAGCTTGAAAAATCCGGATGCCTTCTTTGAAAAACTTGAGTCTCAAGGGGCAAAAATAATATATGCAGCGGAAGAGAGGATCGCCTTTGATCCTTCTTTCTATCAAAGTTTTGTATCTAAATTAGCTCAGATACCTACATCAGATGAAAAGGAAGCGCAGAGATACCTGTCTAACCAAGAATATGAATTGTTTCAAAGGTTGAGAAAAGCTGGTGGTATTTATTTTGATAGCAAAGATAAACACTGGAAAATGGCCTAACTTAATTTATTGTTATTAAATCTAGGAACTGTTACACCTCTTTGACCCTGATACTTTCCTTTATAAGGTTTTTCGACGGGCGTAAGAGTCTTCGCAAAAATTAGATGTAAAAATCTTGATCCTTTTCTCAACTTCACTGGAAAGCCGGAACCCATTATCTCTATTGTCAATTGTCCCTCGAATCCAGCATCTACAATAGTTGGAGGTACCAATAGACCTAACCTTGCGAAGCTAGATCGAATATTTACAAACGCCATAATGTCCTGAGGTAATTTAATGTACTCCTCTGTAACCATCAAGACATGTTCGTTTGGATGTATGACGAACTCTATTCCATGTTCCTTTATGAAGAAATCGTTTGTATCCATACCCTCTTCGAAAACTTTATTGGTGTTCTTGAACCTTGCAATCTCTTCCCCCACTCTCATGTCTATTCCGTTCTCTCTCACGCTATCCTCTAGTAGAGGTTCTACTTTTATCCATCCTTTTTCTAAGTAATACCTAAGATCACGATCGCCAAGAATCATTTTAGAGGAACTTCATCTTAGTGATGTTATAAACTATACGGCTCCTCATCTATCTCAGCGTAACTCTGACACTTCATCGATCAGTCTTATTGAATCATCACTACAAATGCTATTTTAACTTCATTGTTAAATATTGTTATATGAAGTTTAAGCTTATCGCTGAATATTTTGACAAATTGGAGAAAATATCTTCTAGAATTCAGCTGACATCTCTGTTGTCCGATCTCTTCAAGAACACAGACAAGAACACAATAAGTAAGGTCGTCTACATCATTCAGGGTAGACTCTGGCCGGACTTTGCAGGAATGCCAGAAATAGGCATGGGTGAAAAGTTCCTGATTAAATCAATTGCTATGGCATTTAGCAAAAAAGAGGAAGAAATTGAGAAAATCTACAAAAGAATAGGAGATTTAGGAGAAGTTGCCTATACCTTAAAAAACGAATCAAAGTCTAGTAACATATTATCATTTATTAACAATACAACACATGATTCCGAACTAGAAGTGGAGGAGGTTTATGAGGACTTAGTCAAAATAGCTACCAGCTCCGGAGAAGGGAGTAGAGACGTTAAAATAAGGACTTTCGCTGGAATCCTACGTAAGGCCACTCCTTTGGAGGCTAAATACCTTGTTAGATTCGTAGAGGGAAGACTTAGGCTTGGAATAGGCGATGCTACAGTCCTAGATGCCCTAGCTATAACTTTTGGAGGGTCTACTGAATATAGACCAATAGTAGAGAGAGCCTATAATTTGAGAGCTGACCTAGGGGAGATAGCTAAGATTATAGACGCTTACGGGATAGAGAAACTAAAAACTATATCTCCGACGCCTGGAATACCAATAAGACCCATGCTGGCAGAAAGGCTAGCTGATCCGGCAGAGATCATGGAGAAGGTGAATGGAAACGCTTTGGTCGACTATAAATATGACGGAGAAAGAGCACAAATTCATAAGAAAGGTGAGGATATATATATATTCTCTAGGAGAATGGAAAATATAACTAACCAATACATAGATGTAGTGGATTATGTGAAAAAATTCATAAATGGAGATAATTTCATCATAGAAGGTGAAATAGTACCTATAGACCCGGAGAGTGGAGAGATGAGACCTTTTCAGGAGCTCATGCATCGTAGAAGGAAAAATGATATCTATCAAGCCATAAATGAGTATCCAGTTAGTCTCTTCCTCTTCGATTTAATGTTATTAAACGGACAAGATTACACAACAAGGCCTCTCCTAGATAGAAGGGCTGCCTTAGAATCAATAATTAAAGAGAATGATAAGGTCCGAATAGCTTCTCACATTATGGTGAATGATGTGAATAAGTTAAAGGAGTACTTTTATCAAGCCGTAGCCGATGGAGCTGAAGGAGTAATGATAAAGTCCGTTTCACCTGATTCCGTATATAAGGCTGGATCTAGGGGATGGCTATGGATTAAATTAAAAAGAGATTATCAGAGCGAGATGGCCGATACTGTTGACCTAGTTGTTGTGGGAGCTTTCTATGGAAAAGGGAAGAGAGGGGGGAAATTTAGTTCTTTACTAATGGCCGCGTACAATCCCGAGAAAGACGTATTCGAGACAGTATGTAAGGTAGCATCTGGATTTAGTGATCAAGAACTTGATGAATTACAGAAAAAGATAGAACAACTGAAAAGAGACGAAAAACATCCCAGGGTCATCTCCAATATGTCTCCAGACGTTTGGGTATCTCCTGCCATTGTGGCTGAGATAATTGGAGCAGAAATAACCATCTCACCGTTGCATACATGCTGCAAGAACGATAAGGCTGGCCTATCCATAAGATTTCCTAGGTTCGTAAGATGGAGAGATGATAAGAGCCCTGAGGATGCGACGACAAACCAAGAAATCATGGAGATGTATTCTAGACAGCTCAAAAAGATCGAGGATAAACCAGTAGATGAAAATATCTAGTACCTTGAGAATACTTTTGTGAATGAGGGCAAGCGTAGAAAGGAATGGGGCAATCCTACTCGGAGAAAACTTTACAGTGGATGGACATTGGAAGAGAGCCTTTAGGGTAGTAACGCACTTTCACTCCGATCATATTATTCAGCTTAATAGGAGCGTGACCGAGTGTTCGTGGATAATCGCAACCAAACCCACGTTGGATGTTCTAAACACCCTAGGTTATACTATACCTAAAAATAAGAGATTAGAATTAGGTTATAACGTAACTATCAATATAGAGTCGGAAAAACTAACGTTGCACCCGTCAGATCACGTTTTTGGATCGGCTCAGGTCGAAGTCACTACACTTAACGGAGAAACCATAGCTTACACTGGAGATTTTAAGAACCCAGGAAAAGGTACACCTATATTAGATCCTGATATTCTTATCATAGAGTCTACATATGGCAAGCCTGAGTTCACTAGGAAGTTTAAGGATGAAGTTGAACAATTAACGGCAGATTATATAAACGAGGCTCTAACTAAACTACCAGTTAGAATATATGGATATCATGGCAAGATCCAAGAAATAATGAAAAGGCTTAGAGAGCATGGGATAATCGCACCCTTTGTGGTCGATGGAAAAATCATGGAAATTACTCAGGTTGCGATATCTAACGGTATGAGAATAGACGACGTTTTTTCAGTAGAGCAGGCTAAAGAACAGGGAATCATAAAAGACAATTGGTACATTGAGTTCCTTCATTTCAATCAATTTAAGAAAAGAATATCAAAGTTTACAAACTTCCTATTATCCGGTTGGGAGTTTGAAACTCCAATAAGGCGAATTGACAAGAGCTCTTACGGTATAGCGTTTAGTGATCACGCTGACTTTGAGGACCTTATTTACTACGTTGACAATTCCAAGGCCAGATTTGTGATTACAGAAGGAGGAAGAAGAGGATATTCTAGAGAACTAGCGAAATACATCAATTTATTATTAAAAAGGAGATCAATAAGTCTTCCGGATTAAAAAGTTCTAGGTTATTTAATTACTATCAGGATGTCTCCCTTCTTAACTCCTTGTCCGGACTTAACGAGTATCTTCTCCACAATCCCGCTAATAGGTGCCGATATCACAGTTTCGGACTTCATCGCTTCTATTGAGAGAAGAGGTTGTCCCTTGTTTACCGCATCACCCTCCTTTACTCTTATCTGTACTACTCTCCCTTGCAAAGGTGATGCAACCTCCCCTTCCTTACCCTTTATCATTTCTTCAAGAGATTGTCCCTCTTGCGTAGGAAGCTCTGTTATCCTTTCGGCTCTAAATATCTTGGCGTTGTCGAGAACAATCCATCCATTATCTATTACCGCCCTATGTTCTTCTCCATTAACCCTTAGAATTATTTCTCCCTCTCTCCTTCCCTGTCCAACGTACTCGATCTCAAACTCATTATTCTCAGTCTTAACCTTATCTTTGTTCTGGCCCTGGTCCTGAGCTATGATGAATGTATCTCCGACCTCTGAGTGTACTCTGTAAAGCTTCATCTCCACATCACCCTAGGGGAGCTCTGCATGATCAGTCCGTAACTTTTCCAGCCCGATTCAGACTTCGTCTGTACCTGACTTACAGGAGCCCTCTTTCTTAACATGCCTCTACTTTGTAAAACTACGGCAATGGAGGCTAACATCTCCTCCTCTGTTCTAAGTTTCTTAGTTAACGAATTCATTTTCTGTGATATGTAAGCAGTACTAAACTTACCCTCCTGAAAGTCCGGATCCCTCATTATCAGCTTGTATAAAGAGATAGTGGTTTTAACTCCCCCTATCTTATAATCGTCTAAAGCCCTTATTGCGGTTTGTATCGCATAAGGTCTGTTCTCGCCGTAAACTATTAGTTTTGAAATTAATGAGTCATAAAAAGGTGGTACCCAGCTCCCTTCAACTACACCGCTGTCCGTCCTAACTCCTGGACCAGAGGGTTCCTTATAGTACGTTATGTACCCAGAGCTTCCACTAAAATCGTTCAAAGGATCCTCTGCGTTGATTCTGAATTCTATTGAAGCGCCTCTAGCTCTCTTGTTTAACTCTTCCTGTGTAAATGGAAGATGTTCTCCAGCAGCCAGTCTTATCTGGAGCTTAACTAGGTCCATTCTGAATATTAGCTCCGTTGTGGGATGCTCGACCTGTAATCTTTTGTTTAGCTCTAGGAAATAGAATTCCCTAGTAGCGTCAGAAAACACTGTTTCGAATGTACCTAATGTAAAATAATTAAGTATATGGCCATATTTCATTATAGGCTCGAACATCTTTGACCTTTCTTCCATTGTAATGGCAGGTGATGGGGCTTCCTCTATCAATTTCTGATTTCTTCTCTGGATTGTACACTCCCTTTCCCATGCTACTACGTAGTTACCATACTTATCTCCTATTAGCTGAAACTCTATATGTCTTGGATTAACTGCAGCTTTTTCAATATAAAGGTCAGACTTTCCAAAGGCCTGCGTTGCCAATCTTTTATTTCTTTCCCATGCATCGATTAATTGATCTGGAGAATCTATTTTAGTTATCCCTACACCTCCTCCTCCACTTGCCGCCTTAACCATTATCGGATAACCTATCCTTTCTGCCAATTTCAATGCCTCGTCTATAGAGCTCACTGGACCATCTGAGCCAGGGGCAATAGGAACTCCTGCCTGAACAGCTATTCTCTTTCCATCTAATTTGTCTTTTATCTTTCTCATAACGTCTGCTGAAGGACCTATGTACGTAATTCCGGCCTTTTCTACTGCCTCTACAAAATCTGCATTTTCGGATAAGAAACCGTATCCTGGATGGATAGCGTCAGCATGAGCCTTCTCTGCCGCGTCTATAATACGTGGTATGTTCAGGTAACTTTCCAGTGCCGGAGACGGACCAATATAATAAGCTTCGTCCGCATATTTTACATGGAGTGCATATTTATCAGCCTCAGAATATACAGCTATCGCGGTCATTCCCATTTCCTTTATCGCTTTCATTACTCTTACAGCTATTTCGCCCCTATTGGAGACAAGTACTCTACTAAATGGTGGCATAAAGATCAACATAAATTACTTGTACAGTTTAAAAAGTTTTTATCTTTATATTTATACCACTATGTTTTAATTATTTCAATGATTATTCTAACCTTAAAACGATCCAAGCTCGCTTTATGGTATGTGAGAAAACGTCCAAATTATATTTAGTATAAAATCTCCTTCTTTATAAATACTTTAGTAAGAACGTTAGTTTTTGGATAATAGAGTCTAAAACTAATTTAGTACCATAAATCAGGTTAGACGTGTAACGATTTTTGACTCAGCATTTCCAGCGCAATTCATTGATCCTTCTACCCTCTTCTCATCATCTGAAGCTCATTCGTATCTACTATCTGGAAAGATTTAAAAGTATAACATCTATAACCTAATCTCGGTAGGGTAAATCAGCGGCGTAGGCCAGCCTGGTAGGCCGCAGGGCTCATAAGGGGTAAAATTTATCCTTGAGAAACCCTGAGGTCCCTGGTTCAAGTCCAGGCGCCGCTACTCCCCCTACCTCCACTATTTTACAGAGTAATTATTAATGAATTATTTAGCCAGGCTTGGATCTTAACTTAATGCGAACTGTTAAATCTTAAAAATATTTAGCTCCGTTGAGATTATGGCTAAAAGCGTTAAGACGTTATCAAAGTGATGTAGCCATCAGATAGGCATCCTCTCCATCAGCATAGTAATGCTTGAGAAGCTTGACCTTCTTGTAACCTAGTTTTTCATAAAGTGAAATGGCCGGTATATTGCTTACTCTTACTTCAAGGTACACTTCTTCTGCTCCATATATCTCTTTCATCTTTTCCATAGAAGATAGGAGCAACCTTTTGCCTATTCCTCTCCTCCTGAACTCCTCTAACACAGCTATAGACACAACATGGCCTTTCTTAACTAGCGGAATGAATGATCTCAAATTACTAAAACCAGTTTCTATTCTAGGCATTATATAACCAACTATCTCGCTATCAACAACTGCTACGAAAAATGCTTCCCCCCAATCTCTAACGTGCTCGACAAAGAAATAATAGGGATAATTCTCAGGTAAAGCTAGTCTATTAATTCTGATAATTGAGTCTATATCATCGGCTCTAGCGTTTCTTATGGTATATTCCCTCTTTTCCTCGATAAACTCGACCATGTATTATGCTTTATAATTGAGGAATATATAACTGCGTGAAGATATCTGATGCATCCTTCTAAGAAGATTGTAGGAACGTTAAGTAATGAATTGTCAGGTAAATCTATCTTACTTGGTTTGACAGGAAGTGTGTCACTCTACAAATCTATAGATCTGGCAAGAACACTTATGAGAAAAGGAGCCGATGTGAAGGTAATTATGAGCCAGGAAGCTGTGAAGCTGATCTCATCAGAGATGCTAAAGTGGGCTACAGGTAATCAAGTCACTATAGGACTTAGTGGGGAACTTGAACATGTAAGCTTAGCTGAGGAAAATGATGGGTTCCTAATAGCACCGGCTACCGCTAACACCTTGGTTAAGCTTGCCGAGGGAATAGCAGATAATCCTATAATTTCCACCGCACTGAATTTCATGGGTTACGGAAAGCCAATAGCTGTAGTCCCAGCAATGCACCTGCCTATGTATGTGTCGCCTCAAGTAAATAGAGCAATAAACAGGCTGAAAGAGATGTCAGTAAATGTAATAGAACCGGATGTAGTAGGCGATCTAGCTCATTATCCAGACCTAGACCTCATTGTATCAGATTTTGAGGTTCAACTTCTAAGAGGAAAAGATCTAAAAGGGTTAAGAATGATAGTTACGGCTGGGCCCACCAGGGAGTATATGGATCCTGTTAGATTCATAAGCAATCCTAGTAGTGGTAAAATGGGCGTGAGCTTAGCAAACGAGGCTTACTTTAGGGGAGCTGACGTTTATCTAGTTCACGGTCCCCTAAGTGGCAATACTAAGAATTTTGTAAAAAAATCAATACCAGTTGAAACAACTGAACAGATGTCAAATTCAGTTTTATCACTAGTTGAGAAAGGTTATAAAATAGTTATCATGGCTGCTGCGCCTGCTGATTTTAAATTCAAGGACACTAAATCGAAAAAGATAGATAGTCACACAGAAGTTCCTAAGGTAGAACTAGAGAAGACTGTCAAAATCTCCTCTGTAATTAGAGGTAAGGCATTTCTAGTTGGATTCTCGGCCGAAACCGCAGATAATGATGACGAGTTAATAGAGAAAGCCAGAATAAAAAAGGAGAGACATGGCTTTAACGTAATAATAGCAAATAACGTAGCAAGACGAGACATAGGGTTTTCATCAGAATATAATGAAGTAATAATAATAGGAGATAATACTATAAGGAAGATTGGTAAGGAACAGAAAACTATAGTAGCTCGTTACATCATTGATACTATCAAGGAAGAGCTTAAAAATAAGAACTTATTATAGAAGTTGCTACATCCATGGCTCAGGTAGCTCAGCTCGGTTAGAGCGCTGGGCTGTGGACCCAGTGGTCCCGGGTTCAAATCCCGGCCTGAGCCCCACTATAGACAAACTTCAGTTGTTATATGAATAATTAGCCAGATTTACCCATGGTAAGTAATATTACCATAAGGTAGTCTCTTAACTCTCTCGTTATAAGAAAGTTATTCCTAACGTGCTCTTTAGCTAGTCTTCCTATTCTTTCACGTATTTCGTCGTTTCTAAGCAAATATATCAGATAATGAGTGGCTTCCTCAGGGGTATTAACGAGATATCCTGTGTATCCATGAAGTATTTGTAGAGGTATACCTCCTGTATTGCCTCCTATTACAGCCTTCCCTTTCCACATAGCCTCGCTGACGGTGAGGCCAAATCCTTCCTTGATGGATTTTTGCATAACTACGCTAGCTCCTCTCTGAAATGCGTTAACTTCTAAATCACTATCTGGTGGAAGGAGTAGAAGATGGACATCTTTTACTCCCTCTGCTGCCTTTAATGTTTCTTCATACACGATTTCTCCTTCTGGATCATCTGAAGCTGGACTCCCTAAGTAGACCAGCTGGGCATCTATATGTTTCTTAAGTCCCTTAAAAGCCGTTATCACCCCTTGAGGATCCTTCGCTCTGTCAAATCTGCTGATTTGAGTAATTAGAGGTCTCCCTGGGTCTACATCGAACTTCCTTAATATTCTCTCTATAGTAAAGCTTGATATCTCCCTATTTTTAACGCTTAGCGGATCTATTGCAGGTGGTACAACAAACTGCGGTACGTTGATGTCGCTTCTGCCAAATACTGGGGAAGAGACTATCATGGAATCGTATTTTTGAATATAATTCTTTAGGAAGTCCCAGACTGGAGGGTAAGGGTTAGAAATATCTATATGACACCTCCAGATCCATTTCTGCTTTCCTTTCTTCTCAACCAATCCAGCAGGTTGCGGGTCATGAACGAATATCACGTCATAATCCAGTGGAACTTCTGTAGAATTTATTTCTTGCCATTTTTTATAAATGGCAAAATTGTCATTATCTAGGTTACCTTTTCCGTTTTGTAGAGCGTTATGAAAGCTCTTAGTTACAGAAAAGAACTCATTATCTCCTCGTATAACCTTCCAGTCAGTTTTTATTCCTAGTTCATTCATTATTGGAACCAATTTATTGAGTATTTCAGCAACACCACCACCTTTTTGCGTCGAATTAACGTGGAGAACAGACACTCCTTTTAACTTCTCACTTATCTTAAATAACGCATCTAACTCATTTTCGCCTATTATCTCTGCATATTTTTCAATCATGAATAGATCACCTTACTGATTTTTATTAGTATATCTTTTCTTAATGACTCTTCGTTTGTATAAGTCTGCGGGTCTATCTTAGATAGAGCATCAGCTAGCTCAGCCGCATTGAACTCTTGCTGTAGCCATAATGAAAAATCGTTCCTTGGAGCGTATCCCATAACTCTCCTGAAGACGAAATGGTATACAATAGATCTCATTGTGATACTAGAGAGTACATCAATAAATTCATCAATAGAGCTCGCAACCTTCATTGTATTAAATATAACAGGTCTACATGTAATAAAATGAAAAGGTTTCTCCGCTCTAACTTTATTAGTAGAAGTTTCTAATATTTTTAGAATGTCGTCTCTTACTTGTTCAACAGTTCTAGGCTCTCCGCCCTCTACATCCGAAACCTTATATGCTAAAGACTCGTCGTGAAGCTGCTCCCTTATCCAGAAAGCGAAGTCGTTATGGACATCTAAGGGAATTGCATGACTAGAAAAAACTGGATGAAACACGTGATAAAATATAGAGAAACCGTCAACGTTTTTGATACCTTCAATTAATTCGTCTACTGTATATGCTTTCTTCCCTGCATATATTTGGGGATAATAAGCTGCATAAAACTCAAACCTGTTCCTAGCTTTGTTATCAGAGATCTTTGTCATAGATTAGGATATTGACAAACCGCAATATAAACGTTAAAATAATTTTATAAAATATGATAAATATTAGAATAATACTTCTTTTTAGATCAAAATGACTAATCATTCAAGTTAATATAAATATATTTTCCTTCCCCCTGATATATTACAAATTGTCCCAAAAAGCCTGATCCTATTGATATAACCTTTGTTTCATTAAAATAAACTTCTCGTTGAACTTCGGAATGCCCATGAAACACTACCTTAGGTCTATAGGCCAGTATCCGTGATCTGGTTAATCTTGAACCCACATTAACGTTCAAAATCTTACCTGTCCCCACTCCGTATGGCGGCTCGTGAACTATTACAAAGGGAGTAGAAAAATCACTTGATAAATCTAAAAGCTTTGTTATAATTAAGTTATTCGTTTCTAAATACTTTCTAGCCGTTATACCTTCCATCTCCCCTAATATCCCCTTAAAGTTAATAATGTGCTGAGGACATTCAACATCCCCTAAGCCTACTACCTGCATTCTCATTTCATTTATCCTTTCAATTACATCTTCTTTGCATGGGAGGTTTGATACCATTAACAAAGAGCTCATATATTTCATACACACCTATTCCAGCCGCTATTATATCTGCGGTAGACCCAGGATTTAGCTTTTTACTTAACAAGAACTTGTTAAACGCGTCTAATTCATTATCGGATGGACAGATTGAAATCTCTGATGCTATCTTTGACACTTCCAATGCAGTCCTATGACCCCATTTTCTTGAGATAAGACTATCTGGCTCTATAGAGAGTAGATGGACGAATGCTCCCTGAACGGACTTATAGAAAGAGCCACAAACGTTGCGACTTATCATATCAAATACCTTCATAGTGAGTGGATAGCCTTTAATCATCTCTCTAGATATAGAATCAAAAGTTGCAGACCACTGAAGAACCTCCCACATATTTAGGTTCTCCTTACGATAATCCATTTTTTCTGCCCTACCCAAATAACTAGGAGAAATTAGGGATAAGGATTTACTAAACCAATACCAATCTCTCTCATTCATTACAGTAATAAGTTGCGAAGCTCTGCTCAATAAAGAGTTAATATCTAAAGAAAGAGACGACGAATATGCTAAGGGGAGGAGGAGAAGAGATGTGCCAAGAAGTGAGAAAGATGAATCTACCGCTTGATATAGTAAATCCATGATAGGGAGCTTATGATAATATCCTCTAATGCAAGCCTCTCTATATTTCGGTAACAATTTTAGTGCAGAAATCACCAAGCTCTTATAACTCACAGTCTCAATGTCCTGAAGAGGGCTGGCGTTACCTGGCTTTGGTATTGAGGATTCCAATACGGATGCAAGGGAGAGCCTCAGGCCAACTTCATTACAATAATTGTATATATCCTTTAACATTTCTGTCCCCAATAAGAATCTTTTTACCATTTAAGCATTCTAATTCCAATCCCCTTATTTTTGCTCTACCGCCCTTATACAAAACCATTGAATATATTCCTTCCCAGGACACTATCTGATAGTACTCTTTTGAATACAGCTCGGCTACGCTAGGATAAAAGAGGGCCCTACAATCTCCTTTAATTTCTCCTATCACATCGACTACACCCAAAGGTTTGCAGACATCCTCACAATATTTGGCCGGTTTATCGTCTACAAAGAGAAAAGAGTATCTTATTCCTCGATACACTCCTCTTGTTCTAACATCGTATAGCGTGTTCACACTGCCTAGTTCTAAAGAATAATTACTAGAAGTTTCTCTAATCCAATCTAAATCTTTCTCAAAGCCGTTAAATTCTGAGAGGAAATCCTCTGCTTCTTTGCATCCGTAGATAACTAGGTCCAGATCGGACTTTTTATGCTCAATACCAAGTAAAAGCGAACCAGTAACGCCAAGTCTTGTTATAGAAATCTTACCGGCCAAAGAGAATAGCGTATCTGTAAAAATAGACTTTCTTTCATTGTTTAATAATTTTCTCAATCCTTCTTCTGGAATCAGATGAGATTTGATTCGAGAACGATAAATGACTGGGAATTCCACACCGTAACACGGTTCTATTAGGAAAGTCTGAGGTGATGTCATTAAGTTATGAACTCCATAATACTTAAGGATCCTAGTATAACCTTTCCACATCCCCTCTCCAGTATAAATATATTTATAGTATCCAAACAGATACCCAGGGGGGTTTTCATTAGTTAGTATAAACCCTATCCTATCCTCTTTATCTATAACTGCATCTTTATCCAGGAAATAATTTCGTCCCATCCCTTTACGCTCAGATAATCAACAGGAGTCCCAGAGCTATTAAGCATATCACTATACTCTTTATATCTGTTCCCACTTATAGCAGACGCTATATATGCGGCTCCAACGGCTGCTTCTTTAAATCTAAAATCGAACTTTAAACCAAATTTTACATCATGTTTCCTTTTGCCAGAAACTATTATTGGAATGTTATAGATTTTAGAGTAATAACCCGAAAACATCTCTACAATTTCAATGGCCCTCTCAAACTCTCCTCCACAGTATATAAGTGACTTGGTTAAAGGTTTATATTGAGAGATTAAGTATGCAGCCTCACCATCAACGAAACCAGAAGAGCCAGGTATGATTGAGCTTCCTAGACCATCTACGATTATCCCGTTAATTACGACTAACGCCGAGAGAAACTTGGAACCCGCTTCAACGAGTACAAAACTATCAAAGAGGGTTCTATAGAAGAAGGCTGATGCCACCTTATCGGCTGTACCTAAGTCTATCGTATTCTTCTTCCTGTACAATGGTACGGTATTGAGTTCTATTACAGAAGGTATCGTAATTCCGTTAGTCTTATATGAAGCACGTAGAAACTCGTGAAGAGGCCCTCTTTTAGAAAGAGACAACGTCATTAGAAAAATCTCGAATTCTCCTATATTTCTAGCTCTTATGAAAGGTAACCCATGTCCTGAGGGTAAGGATATGAGCACGGGTTTATATCTAAGCATATAGTTAACAATAACGTAGGCATCTTTCTCTACTAACTCTGTTAAAAATTCCTCATATTTAACTAATCTCCCCATTTCATCAACGAAAGCAACACCATAAGTCTTTGATCCTGGATCTACTCCAGCAAAAATCATTAAAATGTATCTAACCTTACACCCTATTAGGAGTTTTGTGATGAATTAGTTAACCTTGATATCGATGAAAGAAGCGGGCAGCCACTGATCTAAAATGTTTTTATACATATGTATACTAATTAAGCTATGCCAGAGAGGAGAGTTTCTTCAAGACGTCCATGTTTTATGGATGCTAATGTACACAGGAAACTCCAAGAATTGGCCGATAAGAAAGGGATGACACTTTACGATTACACAAACTACATAGTCAGAAACGCTTTAGATATAGAAGAAAATGGTGTACCAATAGACGATTTAAAAGAACTCATGATTGTTTTAGGTAAGGTAGCTCAAAATTATAAAGGGATAATATCAATAGCTCCATTCTCAGTTATCAATCAAAACGGAGACTGGAGAGACTTGGGGAGACGACTAGGCGTTATCTCGAGGGAGAGTTTCAAACAAGAGAAAGAGAGTTTTTTGAGAATGTGCAAATCTATGCTCCAAGTTATTGGATACGTTAAGGAGGATGGCAATTATATAAGGGTCATTTCGCCGGCTTTAATTTCCGATAAAATTCTGGAAAACCTAAAGGAGATGTTAGAAGGCATGTTAGAAACAACTGGAATTAAGGGCTCCGTAATCCATGATAGAGGCATAATAGGGCTTAAGATTGAGGATAGCCCTTCCTAAGTCTAATATCATTGTAATTCTAAAATAGTTAGAAAATTATTTCTCGGAGATATTATATATTATTCAGAAAATGCGACCGCCGGGATTTGAACCCGGGATCTCTGGCTTGGGAGGCCAGCGTCCTAATCCAGGCTGGACTACGGCCGCATTCAATGTCTAATTTCATGAAATTCCTCCAGGCTTAAAAACATTTCCTGGACTATTTAGGTCATTTATTTCTCTATATAAGAATTGAACTATGATAGTTTAAACAGATATAAATAGAGATTTATTTATATAAGCTATCCGTCTTTATAAGTAGATATTTCTTAATTATTTTCCGTCATGACATAAAGATAGGTTTTGTTAGATTGTCTTCAATTTAGTTCTGTACAAAAGTTTGGAGTGCTTAACACACTTGCAGCACTAGACTTTACATGCTCAAGGTAATCCTTAAGCGAAGTCCTCTTTCTCATGTTTTCAAGAGATACTAGTAATAATCTTCCCTTTTTTATACATTCTATGTTTTTACCTTGAAATTCAATTTCTGGATAAAATAAAATTATAATTAGATCACCAGGAAATTGTTTTATTCTTTCCTCCAACTCTTTAAGCATTATTTCAGCTATAAATGCGTTAGTTTCCCAGTTGTAAGTTGAGAGTCCTATATGAACTATTTCAGTCATCATAAGAGTATTAGCGCCACTCGATTCAAGCCCTTCTTTAAACGCGTCTATTATGACTCTGTCCACCCTGTTCCCGCTCAGTAGTAAAACGTTCATTGTTGGGGTCCCTGGAGACCCTAATTCACAGACCCCCTAATAAGGGTACTCCTAGGGTGTCGCCGGACCCCTACAGCTTTAGTGGATAACGAAAGTTTTAAGTTTAGGCAAGCTAATCATTTACTGCCGCCGTAGCTCAGCCCGGGAGAGCACCCGGCTGAAGACTTAGTTTAGACACCGGGTTGTCCGGGGTTCAAGTCCCCGCGGCGGCATAAGTTATATATCGACTACAAAAGTTATATCAACTCTTTTACCAAACTTTATGGACATTTCATGATATGTCATGGCCTTCACTACTGTTCTACTCTCGTGTCTTCTCCCGTCGAACTTTTCTCCAAACGCTTTAGCTTTAAGATGAAGATTTTTTATTTCCACATGAAATTTGCTAAAAACTAGTATCTCAGTGTCATAGTAATAGAGGAGAGACTCTATCCACTTATAAAGTAGATTCTCTAAGTCATAACCGTCTAGTTCTATGTCTATTGAGATGATAGGTTGAATTTTGGAAGTGTCGGTCATGACTTCAAACACAGCTAGAGCTGAGTTTACAAACGCTTCTTCAAGAGTGTCCCCCCAAGCATGTATCCCTATATCTGCTGTGTGATCAAAGAACTCAAAACCCATAATAAACTTATTATGTTATACTCTTTAACGTTTTAGATCAAAATGGGTGGAAGACAGAAGACTACCATTTTTATGAATAAAGAGGTAAAGAAAGAGAAAAAACAAACTAATCCGCAAGGGCAGAAATAATCTTATCTGATAGCAAAATAAGCATTGCTATAAAAATAGAAACTAAAAATATTATAACATTTTTTGTATCTATGTATGTGACAACAGATGTATATATTACCATTAAAGATATTATAACTTTGGCTTTCATATGCTATCGACCTAAAGGAAATCTAAAGGTATGGGCAATCTAGACGACATTCCTGATATTGCATATCCAACTCCTAGAGATAAAGAGGCCAACATGCCAAGATATGCTAGAGGCATTAATACAGTTCCTTCGATATAAATTGGGATAATCTGAGTAACTATTACAGAAAAAGAATAGTTGGATTGAACCGAAATCGACTGAAGTATGTTTGCATTAAAATCTGATAGAAACGACGGTAATAAGGGTAAACCGATATAAAAGACCATGCCAAAACCAATCATTGAGCCACCAAAAGATCTACCTATTCTAAACGGCATAGACATTAATAATATTCCAATGACTATTATTAATCCAACATAATTATAAATTAGCTCTGAAATCACTATTAAAGTACCAGTCACGCTCATAAAACCTGATACTATAGAGAGTAGCATACTTATTGGGCCCACCATAGGATTTATGGAAGAGTAAGGAACAGAGGTGAGTGCTGCGTAATAACTCCTTATAACAGTATAGACTGTTAGCTCGTTAGCCAATAATTGATAAACCCAATTGAAGAAATTATTCCAATTTGTTCCTAAAACATTTCCAATCTGGACTAACAATGAAAGAAAGGTTTCATAAAGATTAACCAAAATCGATGAGTAAATCCCGTCAGTTATTAACTTTGGTCCCCACTTCTTCAACCCTTGTATAGGTACTGGTAGAGCCATTATTAACGTTCCAATAAAATACGTTAAACCGGCTAAATCTTCAGAAATTCCCAGGAGCTCAAATACGTCCATGTAATACACCTAGAACTGTCCTGCGAAATAAGAAATGAGTGTAAATACTGTCGTCCCTAAAGCCAACCAGAATGCAGCCATTATTGCATCCTCTATGAAATCTTGACCTGTTCTTTTTATCTTAAATATAGGTATTGGAGAACCCCTAAGAGCCCATCCTATGGCCCAGGCCAATATGAAAACGCTCCAAGCGATCTCAGTTACTTGTGTGGTTAGTTGTTGTACAAACGACTCTACTCCTGACATTCCATCCTCAAATTTGATAGAGCTAAATGAAGTACAGAGGGTTATCCGAAATTCATTAGAATGATTGTATAATCATGCCTTTTAAATTACAACTCGTATTATATTTTAATTTATTATAAAATTATCTCTTTTGATATAAATTTAAAAAAATATCAATTAATTGAAGTACTCCCTCTTGAGTGAGTTTCGATGTATTTATAACCAAATCGTATAAGGACGTATCTTGTATATCTATCCCATAATATTTCCAAAACCTGTAATAATGACTTTGTTCCCTTTTAATTATACTCAGTAAAGCGTCTTGATAAGTTATTCCATCTCTCTTAGATATTCTTCTTGCCCTCTCTTCTAGCGGGGCCCACAGGTAAATACTTACGGATGATTTATTCACCAGTATCCAGCCAGCTATATGGGACTCTATGACTACGTTATCTTCATTTGCTTGTCTTAGGATCTCCTTATCAATCACTTTATCTATGTAGAAATCTTTTTCGGCTTCTTTGTTAAACTGTAAAATATCTACACCTTTTAAGTTTGCCTTCTCTCTGAAAATTGAACCTCCTGATACAAATTTAAAACCATATTTGGCAGAGATAGATCTAGCTATTGTGGTCTTTCCGCTCCCCGACGGGCCGCTCACTACTATGATCATGAATTTCCTCTCATTGACATTTTAATTAAATTTTTCAGACATATATGACACAAATAACCCCCATAGATCCTTTGCACCGATCTCAGATCACCTCTCAGAGGTCTCTTGCATAATGCACAGTTAGATTTATTCCGTCTTTCCCTCTTTACTAATATCTTGCTTTTCCCGGAGGGGACCCTTCTATATATCTTCCTTATTGATCCAGTCCTCTGAAAAGGTTTCATGAGACGCACCTGAGCAATCTTACTTTACTCAGCTTAAATTTGCTTTGGGCCTTCTTAGAGATAATGGAGTAAATAGGAGAAAAGATAGTATATAGAATAGTATAGGTCCCTCAAGCGCTTCATATTTATTTGATACTTGAATAGTTAATACTGGAATATGATACGGTAAATATACCGCGAAATTAAAAGAGAAAATTAAAACAAGACCTACAAGGTACAATCCTAGCAATATAAAAGACTGGAGCATTGAAAAGAGGTACAGGTTATTATTATATTTCTTTATATCTTTATATAACCTTTTATATACCTTATCCCTCCTCTTTGACGTTAGTTTGTTTATCCTCTGATTAAGCTCTTCTAACGTATTGGCGTACTTAACAACTCTCTTGTATATAAAGAGTTTGTAAATAAAATATACAACAACATTAAGAAGCATAGACAATAAAAAAATTTCCAATAACTGAATTTGCATTTCACATCAATGATCTTATTATCTGTGTAGCCGCAATAGAGGGATCTCCTTCAATGTTCTTTATAACTTTCACTGATGCACCTACCAATACAGCTGAGGACATTGCAGCTAATCTAGCGAAATCCATTGTCTCTTTAATTACATTAGGATCTGAATAGTCTGACCTAGCTCTGGTTTTATCAGCTTCCTGCCTTTTCAATATTAGCTCTGGCTCGCTCTCAATCAGGAATATGACTTGCGGCTGTAAAATTTCTATTATATGTTTGGGAAGACCT
The DNA here is from genome assembly GCF_000204925.1 of Metallosphaera cuprina Ar-4. Classification (NCBI taxonomy): domain Archaea; kingdom Thermoproteati; phylum Thermoproteota; class Thermoprotei; order Sulfolobales; family Sulfolobaceae; genus Metallosphaera; species Metallosphaera cuprina. Next base: position 1,764,373 of record NC_015435.1, read on the forward strand.
GGTAAATATCCACCCGGTGTTCTGATTACTGCATGCGTATCTAAGAATGACAGACCTTCGCTTAGAGAAGAGGCGTCCTTATGAATATTCTTTGCGGCCTCTAACTGTAACTCCCTCTGAATGTTTAATGGTAGCTTCCTCATCTCATCCCTATTCTTTACATATTTCATTTCAATTGCAGTTTTTAGCATATAATCTCCATAATTCATTATTAAAAATTTTATGTTTTCTTTATATAAAATTTCTTTTATAGTATTTAATACAGTGGTTTTACCGACCCCAGGTATTCCAGTAACGATACCCAGTTTCAAATCATTCACCTATCAATCTCTTTAATAGTGGATACATCTCTATAGATCTTTCGTAGGCCAAAAGACTGTAATACTGCATTGCTATGGACACGGCTAACAATATTCCCACACCCGTACCATACACTCCTAATAACGTCGCACCTACTGCTATTACGCTAACAATTAGCGAACTAAAGAAAGCTAACGGATAGATGTACTTTGCTAGTACAGCCTCTATCATTTTCGGATTGCTTCTCATACCAGGAATTTCAATGCCTGCATCAACCAGGTTTTGAGCCTGCGTAGCTGGATCCAAACCTGAAACCTCAACCCAGACAATCCCAAATAATATACCCAGGACTATAAACACTATCGAATATATCACAGCTCCTAGAGGGTCCAGTACTACTGCATAAACGCTATGAGGTATTGTAGAGCTAGGTGGAGGGAAAATAAAGGCAGATTGTATAGTATTTAATACATTACTGGCAGATGTCGAAATATAAGACGCCATAGAAGAGAACAGTTCTATATCAGCTCCTAAGACGCTCACAAATATGACAGGTATACTGCTAACGTAAAGGAAATTCAAAGGTATGGTTCTTCTTATTCCTCTTAACTTTTGTGAAGTTATAGGAATCTGTACATTTATTGATGTTAAGTATATAATCAGGAAGATAAGACTGATAGTTGTAACGAGTCCGACCAAATCAGGCTGAAATGGTTTGGTCGTGTTAACGATTAATTCAAGTAAGTTTCCGTGAGTTACGATAGTAGTGACGAGAGATGGGAAAAACCCTACAGGTAGATTTTGAGACTGTACATTTACAATACCAAACATGTACCAGAATATTATTTTCATAGTACCAGCCAAAATAAATAGGCTGACTCCAGATCCTAGACCCCAACCCTTCTGGATCAGTTCGTCTAGAAGTAGAATGAAATACGTCGCCGCTATTAATTGACCAGCTACAATTAAGGCCAGATTGAAATTAAATACGCTAGAGGACCTGGACAGAGCAAATCCAAACAAGAAAGACTCCAACAGAATAAAGAGGAACGCGAGACCTTTTTGTGCCTCGGTGAACTTAGCCTTATCTTCTTCATCGTTCAAATTTAAGTTCAGAAGCTTTGAACCGACTAATATTTGCATAATGAGCCCAGCCGTTATTATAGGGCCTATACCTAACTGAGCCAATGTACCTGCTGTAGACGCGAATATAACCTGCTCTAACAAGAAATTGCTTAGAGCTGAGGTTTGAATTCCATATAAGGGCACAGATGACATCAGTAAATAAACCACAACGCCTACTATGGACCAAAGCAATTTTTGATTTAAAGTAGGCTTGTCTACAGGCTTCTTTACCGCAGGTAACACTTGACCTAACTTAGATAGAGCGTCAGTAAGTGACATACATTAATCAAAACTTTTAGCTTTGAGAGGTTAAAATAACTTGCCCACCAGATTTTTCTATCTTCTCCTTTGCTTTATTGGTGGCGTAAGGCACTCTCACGATGATAGGCTTTTCAATTTTCCCTCCACCTAAGAGCTTGTTATAACCATTCTTTTCCAGATCTACCTCTATTACACTTTCTTTATTTTGAAGCTCAATTTTACCCGACTCTATAAGCTCTGATAGCTTCCTTATTGATATGCTTTTTATGTTCTTGGTAGTTGGGTTTACAAATCCATGTTTACCATACCAATCTTTTCCATATTTAACTATCCAAGACCATTTTTCTTTATGCATCCCAATGTGTCTTCCTCCTTCTGCGCCTCTATCTCTATGCTGACCCTTTGTACCCCATCCCATTGTTCTATGGCCTCTCATTTTCCTTGATCTTTTAGATCTTCTAACTACCATCTATACCATCCTCTTGACGAGTTCATTTATCTTTTCTCCTCTATAACCAACCTCTCCACCGGCTCCAATAAAAGCGTTAGTTTTCCCTTTAAAACCTCCTTTTGGAGGGTGAAGCCTTATAGGTAACTTGACACCTTCGATCTCACTTAATTTTACCTCTCCTTGAACTAATCTCTGGATAAGCTCATCTGTGGAGTGGAACTTCTCTTTGATTATTTTATCATTTAGTTTACCGTGAGATGTTTCGATCCTAGAAATTAGAGCTTTGGCACCTTCTGAATTTAGTTCTCCCCACGTTATATACGACTGAACTTTTCTCAACATTCCTATTATGCTATCATTCCTAGGGTAGACAACTGCGTTGTATTGCTTAGATAGATTTAGCATGGTAAGAGTCTCTTGGGCCTGCCAAGGTGTTGCCGCGCTACCTCTTATCCTTATAGCTAAAATGGAAACCATAACCTTCACCTTCTTCTTGCCCAGTCCAGAGGGGTTACGAACCTGTAAGTATTATACAACGCTTTATACCCAGCAAAAATGAAATTATCGGTAGTTCTTGTCTCCCCTCTACTGAAAGACCAGACGTCTTTTATCCCAGCGTATGTCAGAAGCGACTTGAGTACACCCCCAGCTACTAACCCAGTACCTTTAGGAGCGGGTCTAAGTACCACCTCAGTGCTCCCAGCCTTTCCAGATACTAGAAAAGGTAAGCTATGTGACTCTCCACATGTGCACTCCCAGCTTCCGCAACCCCTTCTAACTGGGATAACGTGCATCTTTGCGTCTCTTATAGCCTTTTGAATTGCTACCCTCAACTGTTTCGATTTTCCTACTCCTATACTTACGTAACCGTCATAATTTCCCATAACGACTAGAACCTTATATCTAGATAGCTCTCCCGCGTCAGTTTGTTTCTGAACCATTCCTATATCTATTACTTCGTATTTCATGTTTGGTAATAGGACGTCTACGATCTCAGGCTCTACGATACTTAAGTTCCGTGCGTAGAGTTCACTTATAGATGAAATCTTGCCCTCCTTTACGAGTTGACCTACTTTAGTTCTCGGTTTCCACTCTTCTACATTAGAGACAGGTACTTCTTCTGCCATTATTTCTCACCTTTAATCGAGCTAAGAACATCCTTAAAATGAGAAGGTAGATCCTTAGGATCTAACCCTCTTAGGATATATCTAGAGAAAATACGTTTATATTTCTCCGGATCCTCCTGCTCAATCTTTTTTGCGTACTCTGCTACGTGTTTTCCTACAATCCTATCGTTTGAAACTTGCACATCACCAATAGGTATTTCAACTCCACTATCAATTGCGCCTTTCAATGCGTAGAACACCCTTGCTCCTACTGTAGGAGTGAAAAGACCTATATCCGCGGTAGCCTTAGTTATTCCAGACTTCTTAGCTCTCATACCTGCTAGATATCCAGTTAGATAACAAGCAGAGGAATTGTTCTCATCTCCCTTCCAACCGAACTTCCTCAACTCAGTTGAATGAGCAGCTGAGACAGTTATATCTCCTTTTGGATTTAATCTCATAAATTGTACTATCACGTGCTTGTTAGTAATCCTTATTACTATACGATCAGTCCTATTTAGTACGTATGTATACCTTTTATAATAGTTAGTCTTTCCCTCTCTTCTCCTTCTGAACTTGACCTTATAATTAGGACCTTGCGCCATCTTAATCACTCCTTTACCTTACCCATCTGCTTAAGCAAAACTTTCACATCGCTTAAGCTCTTAAATGTACCTCCTTTGGACTTCATATATAACATTCTATACGTACCTCTATCTATCACTCCATTGTCTCTTAGCCATTTAATATATCTCCTTATTTTTCTAATTTTTGATACCCATTTATCTTTTCTACTTTCTCTGGCACCTTTAGTTCCCTTTCTACTACCCCGTTTTCTGCCTTCTCCTTTACTTTTTCTACTTTTTCTTCTTTTATTTACCCTTCCCCTGCTATTTCTCCGACTTGATAAGATAACTATTTTCCCTTCTTTAATAAGATTCCTTATTTCGTCCCTTGTTAAAGCTCCCTCTACTTCATCTGCACTTTCAGGTGGTATCTTTACTCTACCTTTACCTACTCTCTTAATATCAGCAGCCAACCTCTTTTGTAACTCAAGTTCTGTCATTTGATCTCACCATTACATACACGCAATCCTATCTCATTTGCCCTCTTAATTATATCTAATCTTTTTCTCAGGCCAACACTAGATGATATCCTGACTATCACAGTTTGTCTAACATCCTTCAATTTTTCTAGGTCTCCCACATTATTAACAACAACTTCCCTAAGTCCAGAAGGATGAAGATACCTTATCGATTTAGGTGCCCTGAACCCGATCATTACCGGCTTTGGAAATCCCTTAATCCTTAACCTTGTCTTATTATCTTGTCCCCTTGTCCTTCTCCATCTCTCTTGTCTCTCTAGCCTATAGTACTTGTCCCAGTCATATCTAAGAAACTTAGGTAACATTTTTTTGTGCCTTATTTTCATCTTATATATCTTTTTCCTTGTTAATTTATTTACTGACATCATGAAATTACCTCCTTTTTATAAATATAGATACCATCAGAAAATATTCGTCTATCAAAATCTCTAATTTTAGAGGCCAATTCTATATTAGCTGCAGTTTGTGATACTTTCTCGATATCAGTACCTTCTACTACTATATCTTCTCCCTTAACAGTTACTTTGACGCCAGGCATTATTCTGGCCGTTCTAATATTCTTTTCACCTATTAGATTTGTTATCTGAACGTAGTCATTTACAACCTTCACCGTTATTGGAAAATGAGTGAATATTATCTTGAGGTAATATCTATATCCGTTTTGAACTCCTACTATCATGTTCTCAATATGTCTCCTTATACTATAGAGCGTGGCCTTTTCCTTACGATTTAAGAAAGTTGCTTCTAATATAATCTTGCTATCCTCTTGTCTAATAGTTAAGAACCTTGCAAAGGAAAAATCGCGATGTAGTTCTCCTTTCTTTCCCTTTACTGCCACTTTCTTATCTTCTATACTAACGCTAACACCTGAGGGTATACTTATTTCCTCCCTTACTGATACTACTTGCATAAACCTCACCTAATACACATATCCTAAAACTACTCCTCCTGTCCTTTGCCTTGCCGCCTCTTTATGAGTCATTACGCCTTTTGGAGTTGACAATATTATTACGCCAATCTCCTTTGACGGTAAGTATCTTCTTATATAGTCAGGCAGACTTATGACTTCTCTATAAGTTAATGAGTATCTAGGTGTTATTGAACCGCACTTATTGATCCTTCCGAGCAACTGAACTACGATCTTCCCCCATCTTCCATCATCTATGTATTCGAACTCTCCTATGTAACCCTCTTTTTGCATAGTCCTTAATACATTGACTATCAGCTTTGATGAAGGCATTAATATCGCTTGGTTGTTCCTTCTTCTTTCATTATTATAGATAGTACTTAACGAATTTGATAAAGTGTTTATTACTGTCATTGAAATTTCACCTCAACTTCTTAAAACCTAGGGGATAAGCTACCTCCCTAAAACACTGCCTGCATAGATATATACCGTATTTTTGGATCACAGAATCAGTACTGCCACACCTACGACAGTACTGAACTCCCCTACCGTATTTCTTTTCTGCAGGTGGCTTATATTTACCCATACGATTCACCTCAGACTATGGTCACTCCAAACTTTTCCGTAAGGTATCTCATAGACTCTTCTTTCTTTATCCTTACGGATGAGGGTAGTCTAGATCTCTGCCTCTTCCTTTTAGCTACCCTAAATCCAGGCCTCTCAAACGTTATGCAAACGTCAAGCCCAAATATCCCAATTTCAGGATCGTATCTAGTTCCTGGAATCACAACGTGTTCTGATATTCCGAAGCTTACATTTCCATGTTTATCAAAGCTGCTAGATTTAATTTTATAATTTACAGCAGCGAGTACTTTGTTTAAGAACTCTTCAGCTTTCTTGCCTCTTAGAGTCACCATCACCCCAATTGGGGCTCCTTTCCTCACATCAAATTCCTTTATCGATTTCCTTGCCTTAGTATATACAGGTTTTGAGCCGGTCAATTCTTCAAGTAATTGGAAAGCCTTCTGCAACCTTTCGCCAGACTCGCCCAACCCTATATTTACAGTTACTTTAGTTATTTTGATTTGCCTCATAGGATTAACTTGCAAATTAACTTGCGACATCTACTCCACCCTCACCTCTACATTTTCCTCTCCAATAACCATAGCGTTAGCTAAATTAGTTTCGTATTCTGCTCCGCTAGGATTCCTTATTATCACAATAGAGTATTTCTTAGCTTTATATGGAGCAATTTGAATTTTCTTAACTTGACCTATTGCTCCTGCGTTTTTACCACCAATAGCCATTACCTGAGCGCCCTCTCTCATTTGATAGACAGAAAGTATACTTTGAACAGGGATACTTACCTTAAGAGTCGAAAGTGTAGGGATCTTTGACAGCTCAGAATTTTCATTTCCTAGTAATATATTACGTCCGTCTTCTAAGTGTAGTTGGTATAAGCCACCCTTTATTATTGATTTTCCAGTTAATCTAACTAACTTAAACTTAGCTTCCTCCTCCGAAATCTTGATTGGTTTTAACAACCTTGCCTTGTCCGGGACTATTCTATAATGAAGACCTGCATGAGGTATAGAGATTACATCCATTAAGCCCACTGGATACTTGTAATCTCTCCTAACTCTTCCGTCTACTAAAACTTTCCCGTCAGAAATTATTTTCTTTGATTCCTTCAGAGTTGTGGCGAACGACAGGTAATCCCTAACTAGAAGTCCTAGAGGAATGCTCCTCCTAAGAGGATGAGGACCTGGAGAAGCTCTAACTGTCCACTTATACTCTTTCTTACTAGCCTTGAGAAACCAAGGCGCTTCTAATCTTGTTATATGAGTCATCTTTCTTTACTACCTCCTTTCTTTGAACTGCTAATTCTGTTTATAATCTCTCTCCTTCTTGGATCGTTAGTATTAAGTTTCGTAATTTCCACTTTAGATGCGTGAACCCTGATGTATATTGGGGTTCCGTCAGATTTCTTCCTAGTCAAACCTTCTATAGCTATTCTTCCTGTGTCGTGATAAACTTGAGTCACTTTCCCCTCAAATCCAAAGTTATCTCCTCTAATCACCCTCACAGTGTCATCTTTCCTTACCGTTATCCTTTTTATGTTGTACTCCTTTATCAGATCATTAGAAAGGCGAGCTACAACTTTTACTTTGTCCATGATCTTCACCTTAAACTATTAACGTGGCTAAACTAGCCACCTTAGGCCACCTTTCTGCCGCCTCTCTAGCAACCGGTCCTCTCACTTCGGTCCCTTTAGCTGTTCCATCTGGATTAACTATCACTACAGCATTATCTTCGAAAGATATCCAAGTTCCATCGGGTCTCCTGAATGGCATCTTCTGCCTTATTATTACAGCCTTAAACTTTTGCTTCCTAACGTCCGGGGAACCTCTCCTTACTGACACCATGACTAGATCTCCGACGTTTGCATAAGGTACCCTTCTTAGAGCGCCCCTATAGCCGTAAACGCTTATTATAACTGCCTCCTTTCCTCCGCTGTTATCTGCCACATTAACACTGGTGTAGTTTTGGAGTCCTGGAGTTAAACCTTTCCTTGAGCCTAACACTTGCATCTTTTCCGGCATTTATTTCACCTCTTGCCAAGAACCACGAAAGAAACTGACTTAGCAATAGGCCTAGTTTCTGCTATCACTACCTTGTCCCCTTCCTTTACTTCTAGACAAGAAGGGACCTTAGCATGAATTCTACTCGATCTCCTTTCATATCTCTTGTACTTATGATCATAGAAGAGATACGTTCTCTCAACTACACCCATTTTTTGGGCTCTATTTTTAATTAATATACCCTCTATTATTATACCTCTTACCTTTAAACTCCCATGGTATGGGCAATCCCTGTCATCACACTCCCTAGAAGGAGGGTTGACCCCAGGAATCCCCACGTTCTTTACTTTAACTTGAGACATGTAGTCACCTCAACCTTTTTACAGGCTTACCACCTAAGGCTTCGCCACTTATAGTAATGTGTTGTCCTTTAAAATCTATCTCATATATACCATTTGCTTTTATTATGGTAAAGAAAGTTCTCTTGTCCTTGATGACTATCGTTCTCTCTGACTCGTAGATAATTGTCCCCTCTCTTCCAACAAGAGAGTGATCAGAATAAGCAATTATCTTTAAATGTCCACCTATAAGATCGTAAAATGAAAAATTATTTTTTCTCATTTGACTTTTTCTGAGATAATATAGTATTAATTCTTGCTATATCTTTTCTTATGTTCCTTATGGACGAAGTATTTTTTAAAGTACCTAGTCTAGCCTCGGCTTTCCTTTTAAGTAAATCGGACTTAAGCTCCTCAAGTCTCTTCCTGAGATCTTCTTCAGAAAGGTTCCTTAATTCATTCATTTTTTTGCCCAACTTCCTCCCCTCCAGCTGTTGTATTGGAAATATTGCCGCCCTCATCAATTATTCTTACATTTGTTACTCTAACTTCGGCCTCGGTCGATTCTGATGTAGTTTCTGTCTTCTCTTTAAGCAGTATCTTATCTACTGTCCTAAGTGGTTTAGTTATAACTACTTGGACGCCATATATTCCCATCTTTAGAGTAGCAATCGCTATTGCTCTGTCCACCATGACATCTAATCCGTTTCCCGTTTTGTATACTATCCCTTCTTTCAATTTCTCAAACTTGGCTCTCTCCGAAGTTATCTTGCCGCTTACTATTACCTCAGCTCCTAGAGCACCAGCGTTCATTATTTTCCTTATTGTTATGAAAGCGGCTCTCCTAAAATGATATCCCTTCTCTAAAGTTACTGCTAATCTAAATGCCATTACTCTAGCGTTAAGTTCAGGCTTCTCTGGTTGAGCTACAGTTATTTGCGGGCTTTCAAGGTTAAAGTATCTCTCTAAGATTTGAGCTAATCTCTTTATTGTTTTACCATCTTTCCCTATAATTATGGCCGGTCTACCTGCATATATTGTCACTCTAGTCCCCATGGGCGTTTTACTTATTTCTGATCCGGCGTATTCTGCGTTGTAATATTCTTTAGCTAAGAACTCATCTACCATCACTCTTGTCATTGATTTTTGCAGGAAGTATTTTTTAATATCTACCATATTCACACCTCACCTACTATAACCTCAATATGTGAGGTTCTGTTGTACTTCTTCGTAGCCCTCCCAAAAGCTCTAGGAAGGAACCTCTTAATTAATAACCCTTTATGCGCAGCTATATGAACTATTTTCAATTTATCCTCGTCTAACCCTTTACCTTGAGCGTTCGCCATTGCGTTTCCTAAAGCCTTTAGAACATATCTAACAGCCTTATCTGGATATCTACCGCTCTTCACTTTCCATTTCTTAGATATATTAGACTTATGAGATGCTCCGTGACTATATCTCCAATATGGAAGTGATTCCTTTCTTTCCTGTACTCTTTGTAGAAACTCTTGAGCTTCTTTTACGTTCATTCCCCTTATTGCTTTACAAACGTTATAAAGGTCTTTTATTGAAACTTGAGCATTTTTTATGACAGCCTTTCCGACTCTGTTATCGTCCAGAGGTATATTGGGATAGATCCATGAACCCATATACATCACCCTTTCATAGCCATAAAGAGGCTAGATCTGGTTGCCTTAAGGCCAGGTTCACCATGCTCCACTTTCTGCACTGGTATGGAAAACTCACCAAGATAATGGCCTATCATCTCTGGAAGTATTTGAAACTCAACGAACTGCTTCCCATTATAAACTGCAAATTTTAAGCCTATCATCTCAGGTAATATCACCAGGCTCCTCACATGAGTCTTAATAGGCTTATCAAATCTGTTGTCTCTCCTTGTTTTCCTTATCTTTTCTATTAAGGATCTCTCAGCTGTCGTGAAACCTTTTCTAAGAGATCTTCTCTTTCTAGAAGGCAGAAGTTTAATGAACTCGTCCATAGGCATGTTTAGTAACTCTTCCAGAGACTTACCTCTATATTTAAACTTCTTCCATTCTACGGGTATTATATCTGATGACATCTACAAACCACTCCCCAATACATTATATAAACTCATTTCCTATCCCTCCTTCCTGTTCTACGTGCCGCGATATGACCGACTTTCCTTCCTGGAGGCGTGTTCCTAGCTACTGTGCTGGATCTACTTACGCTTTGATGTAAACCTCCACCATGTGGATGAGAAACCACATTCATTGCAACGCCCCTAACGTTAGGCCACTTAGATGCCCTAACCTTGTATTTCCAATAGTTATTCCCAGCCTTTAGTAGAGGCTTCTCCAGAACACCACCACCCGCTATTATCCCGATAGTCACCAAAGCGTTGCTGTCAATCTCTGTTATTTTTCCTGAAGGCATTCTTACCGCAATTTTATGCTCAGTCTTACCTGTTATAATACCGTATACGCCAGCAGTACGTGCATATCTACCTCCATCACCCCTATGAAGTTCCAAGTTGCACACGTAGGCTCCCTCTGGAGCTTCTCTAGCTGGTATTATGTTACCTGGAGCGGGAGGTGCCCCTTCACCTATTTCTATCTTTTGACCTACGACTAGTCCTTGTACTGCTGGAACATAGAACTGTTTACCATCATCCATTTTTATTTTAGCTACTGGTTCTAACATGCCTGGGTTGTGTAGTATATCTACAATCTTTGCTATATGATGGCCTTGAATTATAGGATATCTAGCCCTCCCTAGTCTTAACCAGCTAGGGCTCCTGAAGTTTATATTCCCCCTTCCAGCTCTTTGTTGAAGTAACTTCTTACCCAATCTTATCCCCTCATAAGATTCCTAGCTTCTGAGCTATATCAGAAGCTTTAAACTCTGGAGAAAGCTTAACGTAGGCCTTCTTTTCTCCGTTAGGTGTAATTAATATGTTCACCTTCTCTACCTTAACGTTAAAGGTCTTTTCGACCTCTCTCTTTACGGTTGTTTTGTTATCGTCTCTATCTACAATTAAGACTAGCGTGTTATTAGACTCTAAGAGCCTCACTGATTTTTCTGTAGAGATACTCTCCCGAATCATTTGATCAGCCCCTTAAATCTGTTCTGCAGAATGTTAATTGATGATTCGGTATAAATTACTAACCTGCCAGGATGACCACCAGGAGCCAGATGAATAACACTTACGTCTTTAGCGCTCACTATGTCTACGCCCGGCAAGTTAAGCGCTGCCTTAACCACTGGTAAACTGTAATCGTGAACCACTAGAAGGGGACCAACAGTTCTCTTGTACTTCCTCCCTCTCATCTTTCCTTTTCCTGCTCTAATTCGTCTATAAGAGGCCCTCTCAAGTTCAGCTTCTAGTCCTAATTTTATTAAGATGTCCTGTAACTCCTTGGTTTTTGAGATTTTCCCTAAATCGTCGACCACTACTAACGGGAGTTCTCCTGTAAATCTGTGTCCTCTTTTAGTTACCACATCCTTTACCGTAGTCGAAGCTAATGCGCTCACAATAGCCATGCGCTTTTCTCTCTCGTTTACCTCTTCATGAATCCTTTCGATTGTTGATGGAGGAAAAGCTAATCTGCCTCCTACCGTATTTGGAGCTAGAGCACCTTCTCCCGCTCCTCTTACACGAGGGACTCTTGCAAGCCCTAGGTTTATACCAAAGCTCTTTGCAGTAGTTCTTTTACCAGCCATAGGATCTCTTCCCTTAGGCTGTAAACCTTTTGTGAATGAGGAGTGAAATACCCTCCTTATTAGATCCTTTCTAATTGGATAGCTGAATATGGAAGGAAGAAGTATTGACTTATTTTTATTTCCAGATAAATCTAATACCTGAATTTCTTTTTCTTGGAGTATATAAAACATATTTTCACCCTTGCTTACTGTTCAAATCCACATATGTGAGTTTGGGAACTGGAAGCTGATTTGAGTAAGGCCTGATTGGATATCTTAGAAATAGAGGTCTCTTTATTGGGCCTATTGTAGAACCTTGTACTAGCAAATACGTGTTCCTAACCAAGCCGTATCTGACGAATCCTCCTTTAGGATTTATTTGATTAATTTCGTCTGAAATTCTTAATATTCTCTTGTTATACTCTGTCCTTCTATGATAACCCATTTGTCCAGGTTGTGGAACGTAACTAGGAGTTCCTAAAGAGGGACCTTTTGTCCCTACTTTCCTGCTCCCTTTTCTATGCTTGTGCCACCTAGGTAGCTCCTGTACCCCATATCTCTTTATAACGCCTTGGAAACCATAACCTGTCGTAACGCCTAATATATCAATTAGCTGGCCTTCATTAAACACATCTCTTACTGAAACGGTATTACCTAGGAGTTTAAGACCTAATTCGAGTTGAGCCTTAGGGTTACCTCCACCGATCTGAATTTCAGCTATATCTGGAGTCTTCTTGCCTAATGAGGGAATCAAATATGGCTGTGTGGAAACCAATAACCTGAAAAAGGATATGTTATCCAGATTAGACTCTATTTTCTTAAGCTGTTGCTCTGTTTTTTCCTTCTGTATTTTCAAACTCTTTATCCTTCTCGTGATATATTTAGACTTGTCGCTCAAATCCCCCCAAACCTCGCCTATAGACATGCTTTCCCCTTTTCCATCAATAGCGTAAGCTCTCAGAGACATCACTAAAATTGGGGGAGTTTCGATCACAGTTACCGGCATATAAATCTCCTTCCCATACATGGAAGAAGATTTGTCTTCATCAATCATATAGACGTGGGTCATCCCCGCTTTGTAACCAATGAAGCCCAACATAACAGGGGATGACGAGTTCAAAACAGGATACGACCTAGGAGACGGTAAAATATCTTCAGATCTCTTTCTAGGTCTAAGACCTGCCGATCCTCTCCTTGGCGAAGACAGCTTTCTATGTCCCATCCTTTACCCCTTCTCCTATCACATCACGCAAATGACCAGTAATAAATTTGATGTATAATAATACACTATACACTTAAGGTAAAGCTCCTTGAAGAATTTAACTGGTTGTCATTTAACTGAGAACTGAGTTTAAGATACTGAGGGCTGAAAACAAAGCTTCCTTAGATCTCACATTTGACGTGCCTTGTTTCGTTATAAAATTAAATGCAGGAAGGTTTTGAAATTTCCTTTTTACTCCGCCTTCTGGTGGACCTATTAAAAGCGTTATGCCCTTCTTTTGATATAACGATTTGAGAAAACTAGAGTTCTCTAAAGGGTTCAGTCCAGATCTACTGGAAACTATAACGTTTTCCATGTTATTAATATCTCGTTCTGATATAATTTCTAATACAGGGCCGTCATAAAATATTGAAATATACCTTGTCATCTTACATTCTTCAGAGTTGATCATAAGCGCTACTCCATCAGAACATGTGCATCCCTCTATACCCGTATCCCCTCTCTCAATTTTCCTTATCTCGCCTTCCACCTTATCTGTTGAGACTGTATGATATGGAATATTGATTGGATATAACAAACCCGATTTGGTTAGATCTCTGTCTTTACCTACATATTTCTTAAGGTATGGTGGCTTGAGTGAATACTTAATCAGTTTTCTTATTATTCGAATATTTTCCGATTTAGACGAATCTATTAAATATATTTTTGATACTCTATATATTATTAAATTCCTAATAAAATCTGATATTTCTATAGTAAATGCGCTAAAATTATTACGGAGTCCGAAAGTATTAGAATAGACCGCTACGTTTAGAGGATGTGTCCTTGGAAAAGGGAACATTAACTAGACCTTTTAATACCAATAACGTACTCCTCTCCCTCAATTTCCCAGATGTTTATTTTATCTCCGTCTTCCTTCCCTATTATTATCTCTCTGGCCCTAGTCTCAGAGGAAATGTAGTCCTTATATTTCTGGATTAAAGCTTGCTTGTCAGCAGGTGGAACAATATTTACGTTTATATAATCAGTTACGTTTAAATTCATTAATTTCCTCATATATTGTATTCTTCTAATTACATCTCTGATTACGCCCTCCTCTTCTTCCCTTTCACTAATCTCTCTAGGTAAAATAATAGCGCCTCCTTCAAATGAGGCTGAAACGTATTCAGGTTTCACTTCCTCTATAACGTGAATATGGGACGTGTTTAATTCAACTTCAATTCCATCTATAGATACCCTATGACGACCGTGGAATATAATATCCTTGGCTACAGATTCCTTCTGACTCTCTATATACTCTATGATCTTAGGAGATAACCTCTTATATTGCCTCCCTATCGCACCTCTGTCAGGCTGTACCTTCAACTCGCTGAACTCATAAAAATTGGACATACCATATATCTTAACGTCTTTTGAGTTTAATAGTGTTTTTACTAATTCTAAGTTATTAGATAAAGTGTTAACTAAATCATTATCTTTGAGGAAAATATAAGATATAGGAACAGGCCATCTCAATTTTATATTTGCTTTAGCCCTAGCGTTTAAGCTAGCCTCCGCTATACTTTTTATTAAATCAACGGTTCTCTCTACGTTATAATCAACAAGGTCTCTCTTAGGCTCTGATATAGTTTCCATCGATACCGAAAGCTTCTTATCAGAAACTACAAAATTCTGATATACTTTTTCAGCGAAGTACGGTATTATTGTAGACGCTAAGACAATCCATTCCTTTAGCAAGTGATAGAGGATCGTGTAGAGGACTTGTTTGTCTCTACTTGTTCCCTCCTCCCAGGCTCGTTTCCTTGCTAATCTCAAATAAAATCTACTTACATCTTCTATTATGAAATTCATGAGATAGTTAGCAAGATCGTGTACTTTATAATCCTTCATTGATTCTTCTATCTTTTGGCGCATATTGTAGAACCTTGAAATTATCCATCTGTCTTCGGTTCTAGCATATCTCAAAGCGTCTTTCATTTCCATATCTCTGGGGTCGAAGTTATCTAAGCTCATGTACATTGTCACAAATAGGAAGACGTTCCACACTATCTGAAGGTCTCTCTGAGCCATCTCCAGACTCTTCCATGAGAACTTTACGTCCTCCCAAGTCGTGTTTCTTAACAAAGTTAATCGAAGTACATCTCTGCCTAGCTTCTCTATCACAACAGAAGGCTCTACATAATTACCTAAACTCTTGTGCATCTCCCTCCCTTGTTCGTCTAGCATAAAACCGTGAACCAGAACAGCTTCGTAAGGCGCTCTATCGTTAAGGATAACTCCTGACCTTAACAAACTGAAGAACCATCCTCTCAACTGGTCATGACCTTCTAAGACTAAATCGACTGGTCCTAACTCTTTCCATTTTCTTTCCCATTCCTCTCCAAGACTAGAGAAAAACGCTACCCCACTGTCAAACCACACATCTGCTACATCCGAGACCCTCTTGGAGGAAGATCCGCACTTTTCGCATTTTATAATTACATTATCTATCCAAGGCTTATGCAGATCTTTCGGAACGTCGTTTACAGCTCTTTTCCTCAATTCTTCAAGACTCCCTATAACGTTAACATGCCCGTTATCACAAATCCATATAGGAAGAGGATTACCCCAGAATCTTTGCCTACTTATCACCCAGTCTCTAATCTCATTTACCATGTTTCCTATCCTAATTTTACCCCACATAGGTATCCAGTTTACCCTTTCTATTTCAGCTTCTAACACAGTCTTTAGCTTGCTAACCTTAATGAACCATTGATCAATAGCCCTTAAAATTATAGGGGACTTACATCTCCAACAAATCGGATATCTATGAATTATCTTCGTAGAAAATAGAAGTGCACCGTTTGATCTCAAGTCATCAATTATCACATTCGACGATTCTCTCACGTTCATGCCTTTATACTTACCAGCCTGATCAACGAACTCTCCTCTATCATTAACTAGCATGACAACGGGCATCCCGTTTAATCTACCAATTTCAAAATCTGCATCTCCATGCCCAGGGGCAGAATGCACTAAACCTGTACCGTCTTCAAGCGTAACCTTATTTCCAGCGTCTATAACAACGTGATATTGATCTAGATTTTGCTGGGCCAAGACAAGGTTTTTCAGAGGATGTTCATACTTAAGTCCAATGATCTCTTCGCCCTTAAAAGTCCTGATTATTTTGTATTGGGCTATTTTGGCTTCCCTCATTACGGGTTCCACTCTTTCCTTTGCCATAATGTAAATCTCATTGCCAACTAACACCTCGGCGTAATCATAATCTTTATTTATCATAATGAATACATTAGAAGGCAAAGTCCAAGGCGTTGTAGTCCATATTACCAAGTACTTATTTTGAGCCCCTACAACTTTAAACTTGACATAGATTGATGGATCCTCTATGTCTCTGTATTCGGATACCTCATAATCAGATAGAGTAGTCTCACATCTAGGACACCAATGTAGGACTTGTACATCTCTTTCCAATAGTCCTCTTTCATACGCTTTCTTTATAACAGCCCAAGAATTACTAATAAAAATTGGATCCAAGGTTAGATATGGATTATCCCAATCCATGAAAATTCCTACGTTTTTGAAATTATCTGACATGGAGTTTAAATTGGTTAATGCAAAATCCTTACACATTTCTACAAATTTTTGTACACCTATTTTATCTAATATATCCCTTTTTTGAGAAACGTTAAGTTTCTTCTCAACTGCAACCTCTATTGGCAAACCATGCGTATCATAACCTGGCTGATCATGTACCTTAAATCCTTGAATTCTCTTATACCTTAATATGGCGTCTTTAATTAACTTATTCCAAATGGTGCCTAAATGAGGAACGGGTGCTGAAGGATAAGGCGGGCCGTCTATAAATAAAAATTTTTTAGGAAATGTGGAATTATATTCTTTCAGTTTTTTATATACGTTATTGACTTTCCAGAACTCTGATATCTCCTCCTCTATTTTCAGAGGTTCGAACTTTGACTGTAGTGACTTGATAGGAGATGAGTATGACACGGAAAACGTATACAAAACTAGAATTTAAAAACGCTACGTTATCCTTCTATAAATCTCTTCAATCATATCGCTCAACTTTGAAGATCCTCCTACGTCAGGTGTAAGTTTTTTGCTCTCGCTATACACGTAATAAATTGAGTTCGTTAAAGACCTGGCAGCCTCAAGATACCTTTGGTTCTTACTTAACTCATACATCCTCTCTAACATCATGCTTACCGATAAAAGGAACGCTGTCGGGTTTACGATCCCTTTTCCTGCTATATCAAACGCTGCACCGTGAACTGGTTCGAATAAGGACTTCTTCTCGCCAATGTTAGATGAGGGAGCCAGACCTAGGCTCCCCGCTATTTGAGAAGCTTCATCGCTTAAAATGTCCCCATATACGTTAGTGGTTACTATGACATCGAACATTCCAGGGTCCTTTACTAGATTGGCCGCCGCCGCATCCACATACATTTCATTATACTCAACGTTTCCCTTTAACACGTCTCTACACGATCTAGCAAATAGTCCATCCGTTACTCTCATTACGTTGGCCTTGTGTACGCATGTAACTTTTCCTCTCCTTTTCCTAGCGTACTCTAAAGCCACCTTAGCTATCCTAACTGACGCTGTGGTTGAAATTATTTTAAGGCCTACGGCAACCCCTTCACTTATCTCGTGTTCAATCCCTTTATAAAGATCTTCTGTATTTTCTCTCACTATCAACACGTCTACATTACCGTACTTGTTAGGAACGCCGGGAATTGACTTAGCTGGACGTATGTTAGCGTACATATCATACATCTGTCTAAGTTTAACTACGACGTCCATAGCGGATTCTCCAACTGGTCCCTTTAGTATCATGTCAGAAGATTCAATTACCTTCAGAGTTTGTTTAGGTAAAGCCTCTCCATACTTAGATAAGGCTGCGTCTCCGGCTTCTACCTCTATAAAGTCTATCTTAAGGCCGTAGATTTCAATTAGTTTAGAGAGTATCTTTTTTGAAGAAAAATATATCTCAGGACCTACTCCATCTCCTGGAATTACCGAAACTCTGAAACTCATGTAATGCGTTAATTAATCTAGCTTATAACCTTTGGACTTCAGAGACTCTGAGATCTCATTTACATATTCGCTTAAATGAGGGCTAGTTCTATTGATTACGCCTATTTCATATTTAATTATATCCAGTAATTTTTTTGCTTCTATCTCTGGTAATAAATCTATTCTTGTTATATGTACTAATAGATCAATGAATAGCCCATCTCCTCTAGATAACGCCCTTTCCGTACAACTTCCTAATTCTTCAATGAAAATAAGGGAGAACTCGCTTGGAACACCTAATGAAATTTGACTGCATTTAGCAATCAAAATACAGTTTATAGCATCGACGATTGGCAATCCATAAGAAACGGAACTACCCTTCAGCTTTCCTGATAAACCTAAATAAAATAGTGTTGGATCTTGAGAAATATGGATTGAACAATAAGGATACAAAGTTATGTTCCTTAGCGTCATAGAGCCAGGATAGAGTCTAACCCTAATGTCGTCGAAGAATCTCAGACCTATTGGGGATACATTATCTGAGATACCTGAAGTTCCGAGCAACACCTCATAAATACCTTTATGAGGAAATACGTTTAAGTTACTGGTTATCAAGGCAGATTCTAGTTAGGGGGTTCAAGTTAATGAAAATTGACTATTTACTTTCTGGAGATCCTAGAGAGAGAAGAAAAATTGATGAACTCAAAGGAGAAATTGAGTGTGTAAGCGATGAAGTTAAAGTTTATGAAGAACGAGTGTCGTTTTGGGAAGTTAGACATTCTGAGATCGTCATAAACGGAAATAAGGCAATTCACTTAGCTCTTCCATACAGCCCAGTTACGGCTTTGAAGGGTTTGCTTATTGAAAGCCCAATTGAGTGTGGTCCAGGTAGAATCTTGATAGACAGGAATGAATCAATTGAAATGATATACTACAACATTTTACTTGCAAAAGAAAGAGGATGTGAAGCTGTACTACTGACGAAGGTTAGAAAAGCCGTATCTGTTTCACCTCCATATTTACAGGACGGTCCTTCTCTTCCTCCTTTACCGTTGGCATGGATAAACTATCCAGTAAAAAGAGGTTACCATATAGAACTAAACTTAGACACCAGAGTAAGAAACTCTTCCAGTCTCTCCTTGCACGCTATTAAGCACGGTAACGAAAGGAGGGTATTACTAGTTACTAAACATGATAATTGGCTGAGCGAGGACCAGACATATTTTCATGTCTTCAATTTATTTAAAAAATTGAATTCAAAAACAAATAACCAGTGGGAACTTTTATCTATGTCTGGAACCGAAAGTGGGTCACCTGGTTTCTCCTCGTTATTCTGGAACTATGTTCCTCGCATTCTTAGTCCCAAGTTTTCCGACATAAGTTTAATCATAGAGCTAAAACGAGGAAATGGAGAGATTAGACGCAGTCCCGGAACTAAGAGTGCTCACCTTGATCAAAATCTCATTGAGCCAAGTTCTATCTCATTCGAATTTTTAAGAGAGGGTGTTCCTTCCGTAGTTTATGACATCAACGATAATTGGTTACAAAGTAGGGATAGTTTCGACCACATCTTTAAACTTATTCAAAAACATTCGTCGCTGGATTTTCATTTCTCGTTCACACAAATGATAAACGACTTAATCTATGATTATATTATTTTGCCTCCAGAGTTAAAATCAATTTTAGTCAATTTAGAAAACGTAAATATAAATGAGCTAAAACCTTTTTTCAAATTATTTGGCAGATATTTATACCTACCTGGAACTATGAAATATGCTTTGTTTCACCATCTCGTTTCCATTAGAAAATCGCACCTATATGAACACGTTTTCGCTGAAGGTTATCCAGCGTTCCATATCAGGAGACATGAATCTATGAACAGCTCATACATATCCGAACTTGATAGGGCCACAACTGAGAAATATATGGATACAATATACTATATGCTACATGAACTCCTCTAGCTCTTTAAGGCTGGATATTACAAAATCTGCATATAGTTCTGGATACTTCACTGAGTTATACCGATCTACTAGGATGCTCTTTATATTAGCTTTTTTAGCGGCTAGGCAATCCTTAACTGGATCATCACCTATCATTACGCAATTCTCCTTTCTTGCTCCTAAAGTCTCACATGCTAGAATAAAAGGTTGAATGCTTGGTTTGGGTTTTACATTATCTTCTCCACCAATGATTATTATGTCAAATCTATCAATTAGTGGAAATTTTGCCACCCTAGCTCTTTTATTTCCACTATTTCCGTCACTGTTGGTAACTAAACCCAGTTTGTATCCCTTTCTTTTCAGGTAATCAACTATATCAATCGCGTCGTCAAAAGGAGGTGTGTTTTGCGCTATGGACCAGTATAAGGTAGTCCACTCTTGCAATTGGTCTCTATCAACATCTTTTACTCCAAGTTGATTTAACGCTTCAACCCACCAAACGTCTCTATCATATGTTCCTTCCGAGTCAAATTTTTGGGCTATACTTAGAATTTTCTCCCTAAGGTATTGTAGGGATGTGCTGGGGACATTATTGTCTATTAAGAAGTTATAAATATCTTTAGATACCTCTTCTATCGCTTTCTCAAAAATTGGCTTCGAATTAACGAGCGTATTATCATAATCAAATAAAATTGCCTTTGAGCCTGCAAAAAGATTGAAATCTTCCATCCTTCTTCACGACAAGAAGTCCTCAACCTTAGGTAACTCTTTCGGCAAGCCTTTTCTCTCTCTTATTTTTAGAACAACATCAGTTAATATGCTATCTGGAACTGGAGCCCACTTGCTAAATTCCGTTCCCCAAAAAGCTCTTCCCCCTGTAGAGCCTCTTAAATCGCTAGCTAACTCATAAGATTCCGAAACTGGAATTTCAGCTAAGACTCTAGCCACATTACCAGTTTGTGTCATGTTAAGTATTTTACCTCTCTTTCTGCTTAACACTGCAGTCACGTTTCCTACGAACTCCATAGGAACTCTTATATCCAGCTTTTGCAAAGGTTCTAAGAGTGTTGGCTTAGACATGAGCATTGCCGCAAAGATAGCGTTTCTTACTGCGGGATAAATCTGTGCAGGCCCTCTATGCGCCGGATCTTCATGTATCGTTGCGTCGTGCAGAACTACCTTAACTCCTCTTACGGGTTCGTGAGCCAGTGGACCCTCCCTCATAGCAAGCCTATACCCTTGAAGGAGAGTATCAATTATCTCTCTTAGATGCTGAACTCCACTAGTCGCATCAATAAGAACATTCACATTTTCGTCTATCGCAACTATCTTCTTAGCTTCATCGTAATCCCAATCCGCCTGATCTCTTAATATTTTTGCCATTTCCTTAGAATCCATATCCTCCTTTATTGTACCATTTGAGATCAACTCTATTGTTTTATCATTTAATGGTTCTACGCTTATATAGAATTTATTGTGTTTATTTGGCGATTTACCCTCAAATACTTGGCTCTTATTTCTCACGCTTTCCCTATATACTACAATAGGAGGTGTGGTTACTACGTCTACGCCGTAATTATCCTTTAGGAGTTGTAGAGATACCTCAACATGGAGGAATCCCATTCCAGAGAGTAGATATTCACCTGTTTCCTCGTTTATTTTAACTACTAGGTTTGGATCTTCAATACTAAGCTTTCTCAGTGCGTCTATCATCTTAGTTAGGTCCTTAGGGTTCTTAGGCTCAACTGCAATAGTTACGACTGGCTCAGATACGTAGTGTAACTTCTCGAAGCTCCCCTGAAGATCTTTAAATCTGACATCAATTAAAGTCTCGCCAGATCTAGCTCTCTCTAAACCTAGCACGGCAGCAATGTTACCTGCAGGAATCTCGTCAGCTAGTTCTCTGAATTGTCCCATGTATATACTTACCTGTAAGACTTTTTGAGGGGCTTTGGCATTAACTAGCCAAACTTCACTTCCTGGCTTGATGGTTCCGGAGAACACTCTGCCTGTAGCTACTAGTCCTGCATGAGGATCTACCTTCATGTCAGTTATCATCATCACAACAGGTCCATTCGGATCTGCCGCGAGCATGGCTTTGGCCAATTCATTATCTAAATCTCCCTTCCAAATCTTGGGAATCCTATATTTTTGGGCCTCTACAGGATTTGGAACGAACTTGATTACTGCATCTAAAAGCGCTTCATTGATTGGAACTTGAGATGCTAACTCATTTATCTTGGTTTTATCAGAAACTGAGTAAGCATCAATAACATGTTTCATGTTAATCCCTTTCTTCTGTGCCATCGGTATACTGAAGCCCCATCTATCCTTAGCTGATCCAAAGACTACATTGCCTAATGATGGATTAATTGACCATTTTTCTTTTAGATCAGGCTCAGCATATATATTGATTAAATTATTTACCTCTTTTATTATATCCATTAACTTTTGCATCATCTCTTGAGGCCCAAGCTTCAATTCTTTCACTAATCTATCGACCTTATTTACAAATAGGATAGGCCTAACTCTCTCCTCTAAACTTTGCCTTAGTACCGTTTCTGTTTGCGTCATAACGCCTTCTACCGAATCGACCACTACAATAGAACCGTCTAATACTCTGAGGCTCCTAGTAACTCTCCCGCTAAAGTCTACGTGACCTGGAGTATCAATCAAGTTTATTACGTATCCTTTTCCCTCAACTTCATGATAAAGGCTGACGTTAGCTGCTTTTACTGTTATACCTCTCTGTTGCTCTACTGATAAATAGTCTAAGGCTAGAGCCTCCCCTGCAACTTTAGGTGATATTATACCTGATGCCGCTAACAGCTGGTCGCTAGTTGTTGTTTTACCATGATCCACGTGAGCTATAATTCCTATATTCCTTACTCTAGTCCTATCCTTCATAAGGCTCAGGACTTGTTCAGATGTCTTATACTTAGGCAAACCGTATCACCTGATAGCGTAAGCATGTAGTACTATAAGACAGGAGTATTAAAGTGTGATTATGGAGGTTTGGAGCAAAAGAGTAGTGAAAACATACATAATTCCTAGCGGGCGTTATATAAGAGGATAACATCTCTTGGGATTTATATAATTTAAATCTATAGAATTTTAGAAACAGTTCTTATCTGGTATTCCTGAAATAAATACGCCAGGAAAAACAAGTACGTATCGAATCTTACTTCACGAAATCGGTAATCGATGAAGACTTATTGGTGTTGGAGTTAGAAAATTTAGTATTTAAGATTTTATATAGTAGCTCAGCCTTTTTTCTACTACCTAAAATTTTTTCGAAATCTGCTATATTGCCATTACACATGTTTCTCACAGTAGAGAATTCTTTCAAAAGTTTAGAGGCAGTTTTTACACCGACTTGTGGTAAGGACTGAACTAAGTAGAGCTGCATTTCCTCAATTGATTCAAATTTAGGCTTGCTATGTAGGGAGATAGGCTTTCTCTCTAAATCTTCTTGATATTTTCTAGCTAATGTAAATAATATCTCTGAAGATTCGCGCTTATTAGAAGAAAACAGGACGTTTACATCGTAATCTACAACAGCTGAAATTAGAGCTGAGTTAAATAGCTTGCTCTTCCCAGAAACTGACTTAGCTGTCTCTAGATTTCCTTCAACCAAGATAAATGCTTTCGTGTAAGCTTCTCTTAACCTCGACAACTGATCAAAGAACCTTTTATCATAAATCGAGTTTATAAGATCATAAACACTTTTCCTCTCCACTGCCACTCCCTCTGATACAACGTAATCGCCGACGGACAACTGTTGAGTAAATAAAATAGCTCCGAGCTCTTTTAGTAAATCTGGGATACCAGATTGAAATTCTCTAGAATCTACATAAATCCTTGGCATTACAGTTCATTAGTACTTTACATGAAAAAATATTAAGCCTTTGGAGGTGAGCTACCCTGGGTACCTTGTGGATAGTACTTCTGTACAAGTTCGTTTACCTTTTTCTGAAGGTCTTCAAACTGCTTTCTAAGCAACCCTTCTTGCTTCTGATAAGTTCTACTCTTCAGCTCTAACAACTCCTTTCTCTCATTAAGTTCGTTCTGAACGTTGGTTCTCTCTTGTTTTACTAAAAGATTGCCTACTATCTTGTATACAGGCGCATCTTGAGGAATGTTAGTTAGTTCCTTGAGAACTTCATTGACCTCTCTTAATTCTCCTTCTATAACACTTTTTTCGTAGGTAAGTCTCTCTAATTGATTTTGTAATTGTTGTAGCTTTAAAAGTTGGGTTTGGAGTTCAGGAGGAATCCTTTCTGCCAATCCAATCTACCTCATTTAGTGTACTTATCACACTGTAGATCCAGAATATATAAGAATTCATTATAGCTCTACACCTGGAAGCTGTCTCACAGGAAATTGTGATCTCATCATCGCTTAGTTTAACGTAATGTTTATCAATATCTTCTATTAGTAGCGCGTCTCTAACTAAGGATCTTACTTCCTTGTCTAGCCCCTTTAGAGAGATGTTAATTGTTATCATCATTAAGTCCAATCCTTGCTATTTCTACACCTTTTTTGTTAATAAAACTGATCTTACATATACTATCATACCATACTTTCGCCATAACGTTACATTCATAAGATCTTTTAGCGCCCATATCTATAAGAAATGATGCAACGTTAAAGCATTGCCAAGCCATATTCAGCAAACAAAGGCTTCTTCTAGTGTTATTCAACGAAATAGGTTCGTAATCGCTTCTTAGGCTCAACTCGCTTATTTTGAACTTATACAAAAGGTGCTCATATGCTACGTCATAAACTTCGATAGAGCCAGGATTTCCTTTGCTAGTATTTACCACCACTAATAATATTCCCCCCAATACCTTACTCGCTATAAACATTTCCTCTAATTTTCTCTTTCCTCTATTTATTTTCAGGGAATCAGGAAAAATATATTCTAAATAATTTAAAAAACTTCTTGTGCGATTTGACGTGTCCCTAGAACTCGTTATGAGAACCCTAACTCGGGGTATAGGCCTGACCAGCCCATTTAGCTCCACATTTCTTGCAACTCCATATACCTGATGCTACTCTATATACTTTACCTGGAGTTTTACAAACTGGACATGTATGCTCCGAATATCTTTTACTCATTATTTCGCTCCATTTTTTCCTAAGCGAGGAACCGTATCTAGCAGCAAATCTGCCTGCTATCTTTGAGCTATTTTTAGCTGGCATTATTATTCACTACCTTTATTCCCATTATATTTTTAAAATCTTCTAACATTTTTTGACTAACCGTACGTGAAGTGTTCTCAGCGATTTCAATTTCTTGTTGGCTAAAGCTGCCTTCTCCAGACTTCTGTATCCCCACTATATGCCCGTCTGGAATATAAGAGAACGATATCTTCGCATCCATTATTCCTTCCTCTTCTAGATCAGGATCGACGACTAGGAACTTACCTAGTTTAGCTATAGTAACAGTAGCTACAGGATACCTGATAGGAAAGGGAGTAGTTTTATCCTCTTTGACAATATTTATGGTTCCATTATCATTTACAATCCTAGGAAGTTTGGTATCATAAAGAGCTGCTACAGCAGATAACGTACAAGCGTCCAAGATGTTACCGCCATAATCTAGGACAGATATATCTACCCATACCGTCCAAACCCTCTTACCCGGCTCTATTACTAATGCTGATAAGTCTACTGCTTTAGAGTCTCTCAAACTTCTATCAACTACCCTTGAGAGCTCAATTGCATTTTCGTCAGGTGGACCGGGCTCGAAGGTTTCATACGCTAAAGGCAATAGCTCTGCGTTAACTACTAAGTTACCTTGATTAGGAGTATCCGAGTATGGCTCGTCCTCTTCTATTTTCACGCCTGCCAACACTGTAGTATCACCAAGTTTCACCAATGCCGAACCGTCTGCCTTTTTGGCATACCCAAGGGTTATAGACAAAGGCCTATAATCATTAAATTTCCTCCCGTCGTTTCTACTTCCTCTTTCCAAAAGCGATATTATACTTTCTTTCTTTATTAACGGGACCACATTCTCTTTAGTTGGTGTCATCGACATCTTATGAACCCTCCTCCCGCATCTCGGCGAATTTAGATTTAAGCACTTCTTTCTCCATACTATAGATTGTGTTAATTCCCTTGTACGCTAAATCTAGCCCTTGTTTAAACTCTTCTGGTGTCATATGACCGTTTAACTGAATTAATGTTATTTGACCCAAAGATGGCATCATGGCAACCGGCATGTCCGCCTCGCCCCACATATCTTCAGGCTCATTCAAATCCAATACAACCACTCCGTCTGCTTTTCCAACAGCTACGGCAGCTATTGCATCTCTTACTGGTATTCCAGCGTCTATTATAGCCAAAGAAGCAGCCATTAAAGATGCTAATCGTGTACCCGCGTCTGCCTGAATAACTTCCATAAATACATCTATTGAAGACCTTGGGAACTGTTCAACAAGTACAGACGATTCTAACGCTTCGCGAATAACCTTCGAGAGTTCTATCTCTCTTCTACTAGGAACTGGACTTTTCCTCTCGTCAGTAGAAAACGGAGTCATATGATATCTTACTCTTAAAGTAGCTCTATTAGGTAAGGCTAAATGTCTAGGATGCATCTCTCTAGGGCCATATACCGCGGCAATTATTTTGGTGTTTCCTACCTCAACTAATGACGATCCATCCGCATTTTTTAGAACGCCAATTTCCATCTTCATTGGCCTTAGTTCGTCCGGTCTTCTTCCATCAAGCCTTCTTCCATCATCAAGTATTAGTTTGGGCTTCTGAACTTGTAACACTCTTATCACCTAAAGATTCTTTTATAAGTTTTTTAATTCTATCAGTCAGACCCTTTGTGTGAGACTCCTGCTCAATTGTCCTGATTGCGGTTATTAGTATTTTTTCTTTCTCTATAGAAGGACAATTTGCCCATACCCTCCCGTTTTGGGCCACTATCAGATCGCATCCAGTTTCAGTACTCAGTGTGTCCATCATGCTCCTGCCCTTTCCCACTATCCTAGGAACTTTTACTGGAAGCACATCTATTACCGTCCCTGTAGATACCCTACCAAGTCCTTTACCTTTTACTGAAAGGGTTGGATCGCTTGTCCTATCAAAGCTCTCTAATTTTGCTATAACGAAGTCACCAACATCTATGTATCTCCTTAGATCTTCACCTACATTCGCTGGTCTCCCTAATAACGAGGCCGCTGGTAGGTAAGCCGAATAGGGAGCTTTTATATCCACAATCCAACCATATTGCTCTACATCTTTTACCAGAGCTATTACTGTATCACCTATCCGCGGATAATAGTGAGAGCCCTCTAGCGGTATAACTTCAAATACTGGCTCTTTTATTTCCAAAATACCTACAACAGAAGCAAAATATTTATTGCTTTGCTTGATTATGTAAGGGGACCAAGGTATCTGAAAATTCCCTTCTGCTATTAAATCCCCAGGTACAACTATCGACTTATCTTGCAGATATATTTTATTCTCACCCGACATTTCACTTCACTTGGATAACTCTAACTTCTACTTCTCCTTTAGTTATAGAATTTAACTTATCGATAATGTCTTGCTGAGCTCCTGCTGGTATCTCTATCTCTGCAACTAGTGTACCGTCATTAAGCCAAACCGTTTTTTTGACACTACCTAACGAGCTTAAACTCTGTTTAGCCTTGCCAGAATATTTCTGAGGAATCTTAACCTCCAGGATGGCTCTTGCAACCTTAATTGGTATCACTTTCGTGAGCTCGTGTATGATCTGAAGAGCCTGAGCTTCTATATCTTTGTTCATGTCAATTTGAATCCTTGCCTGTTCCATAGCCATTTCAAGTCTAGCCGGAGGAATAGGCAGGTTAGTCTTAGGATCTATAGCATTTCTGTGAATAAAATCTATTATTTGCCTTCTTTTGGTCTCTAGGAGTTCCTTTCTTTGTTCAGCAGTAACAGGAATTTCTCCTTTGAGGATAATCTCTTTCGAAACTGTTTCAAAGTCAGTAGTGCCGAACACTTTCTTTAGAGAAGCTGGAGATGCCTTAAGCCCTTTCTTAACATCCTTATAGATTGTGTCTGAAACAACTATATCAGATAAAGAAATGCCTTTTCCTTCTCTAAGCTGCATTGCCTCTTTAGGTTTCACAAGAATCTCGAATCTTTCTCCATGAGATTCGAACTTCGCTATAACATAATCCTTTGGTCCCATATATTTTAATCACCATACTTTATATCTTTTGAATGTAACTAGACCTCTCTTCTGTCCCCATCTTCCTAAATTGGCCATCTTTTGTGGCAAAACCTATTTCTACATTATTTGGGCTCAGCTTCTCCCCTGGCTTAAGCGTAGCCTTTAATGCGTTTAGAGCTAAGAGAATGGTATCTTCAACGGTCAGGTCCTCTTTATAGTTCTTTTCTAGATAATCAGTTGCATTATATCCTCCCTGTCCTATCGCTACGGCCTGATATGGCATGAATTGGCCGCTAGGTTCGGTCATGAAAAGTTTAGTAACCCCTTTATCTACCCCTCCTACTATAAGGGCTACACCAAACGGTCTAACTCCACCATGTTGAGTGTACATTTGTTTAACGTCTGATATTAGCTTAGTCAAGTAGTCTATACTGATAGGTTCGTCATAAACTAATCTGTGCTGTAGAGATGAGTTCCTGGCATAATCTATAAGTATCCTACCGTCTGAGGCTAGTCCCGCAAAACTGCAGCCTACATGATCATCAAGCAGAAATACCTTTTCTATACTATCAACGTCTAATAGCTGTGAAGCTTTTTTCTTCTCTCCTAGGATAACCACAGCGTTTCTAGTTTTCACTCCTAATGTAGTCCATCCCTTCTTTACTGCCTCAAAGGCGTAGTCTACTTGGTACAGAGACCCGTCGGGCGAAAATATTGTTATTGCCCTATCATAACCCATTGCGGCTGGTCCAAAAGCCATATATCATCAATTTATACGATACCTAGAAGCTAATAAAAGTGTCATAATCAGATCGTCGCAGGGTTCATCATAGCGCAGTCTGGAGCGGCGTCATCATCTAGAACGTATGAGGCTCTTAGCCTTTTTTAAACTTCCGGTAGTTTTGTAAGGTATTAGGAGAGTTTCAACTCCATTTATTGATTTCACAAAAGGTAACGAAGCTATGACCATTTTGTATCCTATCCTATTAGTGGATATTATGCCCATCATGTTATGAGGATCAAAAAAAATCACATGTGGTGAAGATAAATCAAGCCACATTTTTCCTCCTAAGTATGAGACACCGTCCTTTATGGATTCCTCTATTGCTTGAGGAGATATATCCTGTTTATTTGATATCAATCTAAATATAATATATCTCTTTTTATTTTTCGATAACTTATATCTTCTATTCAGATCAATCTGAAAAGATTTATTTTTTAATTTTAAAATTAAAATAAATGTTATTATAGATAACCATAATATAATTATTATATTAAGATATGTCTGATACAATATTAAACAGCTCCATTGGATATCGACTAATCCAGACGATCGCCCTCGAGGATGACGCACCGTGAATCAATAAATAATTAAATAAGCTTAGCGGAGGCCAAACGTCTGAAATAGTTGATGCGCAGGATGAAAATACAATCTTTATATTATTATATCCCCACTCTATACTTCTTCTTATCAATTCGGAAGAAGATTCGTTTAATCTAATCTCAATAAACTTATTTTTAATTTTTATTAAATGTAAGAGATTTTTTTTCAAAAGATGATAATTGGTTCTATCCAAGCTTATTCCATGTATTCTATAGTCGTTTAAGGCTTTGACTAAATTTTCCCTTGATGAAGGCTTGAAAAACAGTATTTCGTTGGTTGAAGTCGTAGAAGGGTTACTCACACCACTGTAAAAAGTCCTTCTTATTCTAATGTCTTCTCCAGCTTCCGAAGCTGCGGAGTACTCTAACACAAACTTGCTAAAACCCAAGCCTTTCATTACGTCAATCAGTCGGTTGTTACGTATACAGGTTTCCACTAGCAATTTGCCTCAGGACCTCCCTAAATTTTGCTATATCGTCTTTGAGACTTATAGTGATCTTTATTACATCCTCTCCGTCTTTAAGTACAACTCTATTTCTTGATATCAGTTCCTGTTTATCAATCCTTAGGTATATCCTATTCCCCTGAGATCTGCTTTCCAGTGTTGATAGTAAGAAAACTATATCTCCCTTATCAAGTTTTGAGATTATTCTTTCAGTTACTGCTGTAGCTTGTTTACCTTCGAGCTCTACTCTATAAGTAAGTATAGGATCGCCGTAATGACCAGTCACCTTAGTTTCGATCACGTTTAGTCCTTCAATATTACCTAAAAGCGAGTTCAACGATTGAACTACTTTCTGTTCACTTTCAGTAGAATAAGAGAAAATCGAAGCGACTAACTTATTGACTTTCATTGTGTCTACTTGCCTGGAATTCTATCATAACTCTGCAATCTATAGTACTTACTTGCTTCGTGTCTTCTCTTTTGTTCTCTCTCCTTCCTTTTCTTCACTATTTTTTGATGTTGTGTCCCTCTTAGCCCACGTGATTTTAGCAAACCTCTAGTTCTTCTACCCGCAGAGGTTAAACCCCTAAACACTCTCCTAGTGTTTGCAGGGTCCTTTAACCACTTGAATCTGGGATCGGAACTAATAACTGGATTATTTGGATCGACCAGTATTATCTCGAAATATTTGTATTTACCGTCCTCCGCAACATAATAACTTCCCAAAACCTCTAGGTTTGGAAATTTTCTGGCCGCTTTCTCCTCAGCGATGAACTGTAAACTTTTGGCTGGCGAATATCCATAAACGCCCATCCTTTTAGGACGTCTTCCGCTATTTGGCCTTTGTTTGTCAAGCCCACCCTTCTCTACTTTTACCCTCGCTATAACGATACCTTGTTTCGCTTTATAACCTATGGCTCTAGCTCTATATAACCTTGTAGGCTTTTCTATTCGCGTAACCGTGTTCTGATTTCTCCATTCAATAAGCCTCTGCCTCATTATAGTTTTCTTCCAATCCTCACTGGACCACGTCTTCTCCATCAAGGAATAAGCTGAAGCCACCATAAAACCTCTCCTATAGAGCTAATGTCAACGGCTTAAAAAACTGAGCGGTACCTTATTATTGAAGATAATAAAATGATAACTATCGGTCTCATTGGTAAAACCAACGTAGGGAAAAGCACTTTCTTTTCGTCCGCTACATTAATTGATGTAGAAATCTCTAACAGACCGTTTGTTACTATAGAACCTAACGTTGGAGTAGCTTACGTACGTAAAGAATGTGCACATACTAAGCTTGGAGTGAGGTGCAATCCAAGGAACTCAATTTGTATAGGCGATTATAGATTCATTCCTGTTAAACTGGTTGATGTAGCTGGACTTATTCCAGGAGCTCACGAAGGAAAAGGTTTAGGTAATAAATTCCTTGACGATTTAAGAAAAGCCGACGTTCTAATTCATGTAGTTGATGCTAGCGGTTCCACTGATGAAGAGGGACGTCAAGTATCTCCCGGCACAAGAGACCCTGAAGAGGACATAAAATTCGTTGAGAATGAGATAGATGAATGGTTTTATTCAATTATAAGTAAAGAATGGGATAAATTTGCCAGAACAACGGACCTTAGTAGTAAAGACGTACCTGAGTCGCTTCTAACCAAAATATCTGGATTGTCGGTGAACAGGAAACAGATAATTAAGGCATTGAAAACTACAGGACTAGATGGTAAAAAACTCCTTCTATGGAAAGATGAAGACATTAGATCTTTCAGCTCCGCTTTACGCCGTATATCTAAACCTATTGTTATAGCAGCAAACAAGGCTGATATGCCTACAGCAAAAGAAAATATCAATAGACTAAAAGCCAAATATCCTTTTGTAATACCTGTTAGCGCAGAATCAGAGCTAGCGCTTAGAAGAGCAGCAAAAACTGGTCTAATTGACTATATCCCGGGAGACTCTAGCTTCAAGGTGAAAGGGACTATAGATAAGAAAAGAGAAAAAGCTCTAGAATTCATAAGAGATACTGTTCTTAACGTGTATGGAAACACGGGGGTCCAGCAGGCTCTAAATGATGCAGTGTTCGGTGCACTCAACATGATTCATGTCTATCCCGTAGAAGACGAAAGGAGATACACGAATAGGGATGGTGACGTCTTGCCAGATGTATTGCTTCTAGAAAATGGATCTACACCAAGAGACATGGCTTTCTTGATACATACCGACTTAGGTAAAGGGTTCCTGTACGCCATTGAAGCAAAAACCAAAATGAGGATTGGAGAGGACTACATTTTAAAAGATGGAGACGTAATTAAAATTGTATCGACTTTATCTAGAGGCTAGAAACTGGTAGACTAAAACGGGTTTACTATTAAAACCTAAAGAATTTAGGGTAAGCACTCATCTTAGTCCAAAGAATTCTCCTCTTCTAACATCTCTGTTCACAACCGCACCTGGGTAGATTCTAGCGTAAGAACCTATCTTCACACCCGGTAGAATTGACACATTAATTCCTGTCCTAACATGTGCTCCTATTATTGCTCCTAATTTCTTTCTTCCGCTATTTAACCTTTTTTCCTTGATATTAACGTATATATCTCTCTCATCAAATCTCAAATTCGCTATTAAAGTTCCCGCGCCAAAGTTAACATCCTCGGCTATTACACTGTCCCCAACATAGCTAAGATGAGGTATCTTTGTATTCTCCATGATTACTGACTCTTTTACTTCAACAAAGGATCCAATCTTAGAGTTACTGCCTATAACGGTGTAAGGCCTTATATATGCGTTCGGTCCTATAGAAGAATTCTTCCCTATATAGACTGGACCCTCGATAACGCTTCCATGTCTAACTATACTTCCTTCCTCTATAACTACTTCTCCTTTAATCATTACGTTACTCTCAATATTCCCCATTACACTACCATGAATACCGTTTAGCTCAGTCTTGTTCACCTCAATTATATCCCAGGGTCTACCCACGTCCTTCCAGACTGCGGAGGTCCTTACTACCTTCACTTTATTTCGTCTTGAGAAGTTAGTTAAAGCGTCTGTAAGCTCATATTCCCCTCTAGAAGAAATCTGCAGTTTATCTACAAATTCAAAAAAGTCTGGTGTGACTTTAAATATTCCTCCGTTAATTAGATTCGATGGAGGAGACTGACTCTTTTCTATTATTCCACGTAGGTAACCACCCTCGTCTATCATCAGCGAGCCATATTCTCCAGGATTAGGTACTTCAGCTCCTAATATCGCGCTTTCCTCCTGAGTTATGACGGCTTCTATCGATTCTTTTGTTGTATATATATCGCCATATATTATTAAAATGTCATCAGAGAACTTAGGAACGTAGAACAGTGCTCCTCCCGTACCTTTTCTCTCTCCTTGTTTTACGAAACGAACATTGTTAAGCTTATAGAAGAAGGCCTCATAACTCTTTTCTAGCTGATCTGGGATTATAACATAAATATCAGGATTTTGTAATAATTCCCTTACAAACCTCAACGTTCTTTCGATTAACGTCTCGCCTAAAATTGGAATGAAGGGTTTAGGTCTGGTATCAGTTATCGGTTCTAGTCTCTCTCCCTTACCCGCTGCTAGCAGCACTACTTTCAACTGTTTGTGTAACCTCCTTCTCTGACTCCTTGATTAATGGCACTAAGAGAACCTTAGATTTCTCTATCTCAGCTTTCCTTAACGGGGCTATTTTCTTCGCTTCATTAAAAATGTTATTTGCTAGGTTCCCGAAAATCATTTCCTGTATGAATTCATCGAACGTCTTTCCTTCAGCAGACTTCTTGACTACGTCCTCCATGATCTTCCTTATCACTGTAGCCTGATCCCTGTGGATCCTGTATGCGGTGAGCGCAAGCGTCTTTATCCTTAAAGTGTAACCGTCTTTCGTTGTGATATCAATGACCTTATTTATTTTAGAGCTTTTCCTCCTAACTAAGGATCTGATGTAATCTCTGGACAACTCATGACCAGCAAATTGTGTAAATAGCCTCTCTCCTTCATTTCTGTATATCTTAAAGTATATATGAACATAAACCGTACTAAAATCGCCTGTTAAATCGTAGAGAGTGGTTTCCACTTTTCTTCCAATGGCCTGTGAAACTTCAAATGCAGGCGTTGAGCCTAACGATACCTCACCGAAAATTTTCGGTGAGTAAATAGAGAACCATTTCTTCATTCTCCACTTATCCTTAATTTGACCTGTACCGCTTTTGCCGCTTGATCTAGATGACATTAATCAACATGTGTAGGAAAAGAGTATAAAAACTCATTCTTGAGTGTGAAGGATCCTCATATATACTTTCCTGAGGAATCTAACGACTGCCCTACCTTCTTCCTCATCTCTAATACCTCTAAATAAAGATCTTTTAGTTGCAACGTACATAGCATCGTCTCCATCCGATCTCCTTACATCATTATAGATGAGTTTTACATATTTATCTATAAATCCTAAAGTTTCTGATGATACATTCATATCGTTGCTTATCCTATTCTCGTTCACCTTGCTTTTCCAAAGTTCGTAAAGTATTATACTCACGGCATGTGACAAGTTTAAAACTGGATAGTCTCTATTTGCTGGAATAAAAACCATTATATCGGTCATAGCTATTTCTTCCCTAGTCAGACCTACGCTCTCTCTTCCAAAAACTAACCCAACTTGCCTTCTTCCGATAAGACTTGAAATTTCCCAAGGTGCCATAGACTTTCTAAGCATGTCTCCTTTGGAATCTGCAATACTAGACGTGGAGATTTTCAGATCCAGATCTTCTATGGCGTCTTCTAGTTTATCAACTACTTTAGCTCTTTCTAAGAATGTGTTGCCTTTTGCCGAAAATTGCTTCGCCTTATCTAGATCGCATTTGGGATTAACAATGTATAGCTGATCAACGTCAAAGTTTTTACATAGTCTAGCTATAAACCCTACGTTGTACTCTCCTTCAGGTTCTACCAATATAACTCTTATCAATCACCTTCACCGCCTTTAATATCTCGAATCCGACTACGATCTCTTTGACTTTGTCTACTTCCAAGCTCCTCTCCTCGAGGATTTTAAATAACTTTTCCTCATCTGTGAAGCTAGAGTAAACAAAATAATACTTCCTAGATCTTGTCAGAAGCAAAAGTCTATTCAATTGTTCTAGTCCACCTATTCCTCCAGACCAACTATATCCAATCCAACTTGAAGTCTCTGATACCGGAAGATACGGAGGATTAAATATGACACTGTCAAACGCTACGTCTCTTAAACAGGTAGTTAGGTCACAGTTTAACACGTCTATATCGATGTTATTTAGCCTAGCTGAACATTGGGTTACTAAAGAGGCAAAAGGATTTATATCTACTGATATTACCCTAGCACCTAAAGAATGTGCTACGATACCTAAGATACCTGATCCAGACCCTACGTCCAATACGCTCTCACCTTTTTCCAAATCGAGAATTGACGCCAAGAGCTCAGAATCCTCAGCTGGCTCGTATACGTTATCGTCTAAGCATAGCTTATACCCAAGGTAGCTAAAATATCTATAACCATCCATGGTTTAAAATCCCTCAATCTTTTGTCACTCGATGAGTTTAGCCCACACAACTTAGCTATATTATTTAAGGATTTATTTCTATATTTGCTAATACACGCTATTACGTCTGTTACCTTTTGATCGTACTGCCTAGATCTTTTTAGAGATACTAGTGCTGAGAAAATTCTAGGGGCGGGCCTAAATGAGGAAGGCGGTATAACAAACAATTTATTTATTTCAAAATAATAATTCAGTATAAAAGATATGAACGTTGGGTAGTCAATTACCTTATTAACAAAATCCTCTTGAAGTATCAACAGTAACCTTGAAATTCCATTGATTTTAATTATCTCCATAAAAAAGTCATAGGTAATGGAATAGGGTAAAGAGGAGATAATTTGCCCACGTAAAACGGGAAGTTTCCTAGCATCACCCTGAATCGGATTGTAATTTTTGAGAAAAGATAACAATCTCTGATCAATTTCAATACATAAATCAGGCGATACGACTTCTGAGAGATTACCCTTACCACATCCTATTTCAATTAGAGGTCGTTCTGTAGAAATATTATCAGAAATCTTTCTTATAACGTCTTTATCTACAAGGAAGTTCTGAGAATAATTCATTCGTGTCTTATCCTTTCTAGGTAACCTATATATTTCTGTTCTTGGTTTCTCTTTTCGGTCTCTGTAGGGTAGACAAATAGAAAGTATTTATCTTCACGCTTTATTTCGAGTAATATTCTTTTCTTTAATATCTCTTTTACTCCCTTAATCCCTACTCTATCTTCTATGTCCTTATAACTTGTAAAGGGACTCTTCTTCCTCTCTTCAAGGATTATTCTAAGGGTCTTTTTACCTATGTCAGGGAGTAACTCCAGCGCATGAAGCTTTAGAGTTAAGGCCTCCGCCTTATTAAAGAAGTTCACGAATTGATGTTCCTTCTCTGTGATTATTTTTTCTATTATCTTGGCAAGATTGTCTCTGGCTAGCGAGGTTAGATCTTCATACCCTATTAGGACGTCAACTCTCAGAAGAGGAGGCTCATGATCTCTATCTATCTTTTCCTCGAGCTGGATTTTATCGGTTAGAGGAAAAGCTTCCATAAGTATAAAGAAATCTTCTCCTAACAATTGAAGTAGTGGCTTATTTTTGTGCCATGAGTGCCTATCTAGAGGATTTCCATCTCTAAGGTAATCCAGTACGTAGACATATTGCTCTCTCGGTCCCTTCTTGCTCATAGTGCCACAGGTAAGCTTATGTAATTAAGATTATTAAAGACAATCAGGCCGATTTATATTTCTTTACTAATCGTACTATATTATCTATATCTTCCTGAGAAAAGGTCTTATTCTCTATAACTAAGATAGCTCTAAGCTCGTCTGGAGTTTCAGGGCATATACTACTTATCATTGCCCTTACTTCTTTCTTACTAACTAAGGGCTTGAGTTCTTCCATAAGTTGTTTGGCATTTTCCGAAGAACACTTCTCAATAGAATTGAGATATTCGAAAGTTTTCTGAAGTATTGAAGATGACCCTGCCTCTATTGCTTCCTTCAGGATCTCTTTAGCTACAGAATAAGGAACATAATCCTCTTCAATTATCTGAAATGAAGACATTTTGAAAAACCACTCTACGACTTAATTTCGACCAGATGTTCTGGCCTAACTATGAGTACCTTTTCTTTCTCTCCTAGAGAGACTTTTACTTCGTAAGCCTTACCTCTCTTCTTCAGAATAGCCCCTACTTTTCCTTGATACCTCCTATGAGGCATTCCACTATGAGTCGAGGAGTTGATTTTGATTATAACTTTTTGTCCTTCTTGGAAATCATCCATTAGTCTACCAAGAGAAGGAACTGCCCCCTTTTCTCTAGGCGATTTTTTTAGAAGCTTTCTGCTTCTAGTTCTATTCCCCCTAGAATGCGAGACCATGAGAAACACTGAGAAACAGAGGAAATGCTAATAAATTAAATTTTCGGATAAACCTTTAAGCACTGGCTACAAAACATAACATGCGGGGGTGCCCGAGCATGGTCAAAGGGGGCGGACTTAAGATCACTATAGGAGATCCGCTGGAGTAGTCCTGCGCGGGTTCAAATCCCGCCCCCCGCACTTCGTTATCTACGAAGAAGTCCTAACTTTATAACACGGTATAATTACAGCGGAAAACTTTTATGGCAAGAGGAGAGATGAGATTTAGTCCCGCCGTAGCTCAGCCCGGTTCAGAGCGCCCGGCTGTAGATAAGGGGCAGTTACCGGGTGGTCCGGGGTTCAAGTCCCCGCGGCGGGATTCTCTCTCGTAAAGTTAAGGTGAGCTATATCGAAACTATATCCACTCAATTTATAAACGCGGCTTAGCCCTACTCTTAATAGGTGTTTCGTTTTATGGCTGAAACCGCACATAAGCTACTTGCAGAATC
This sequence comes from Metallosphaera cuprina Ar-4, assembly GCF_000204925.1. NCBI lineage: Archaea > Thermoproteati > Thermoproteota > Thermoprotei > Sulfolobales > Sulfolobaceae > Metallosphaera > Metallosphaera cuprina. Next base: position 1,802,382 of record NC_015435.1, read on the forward strand.
AGTAGGTAGTCTAGTCCTAGTAAAGCTAAAGGGTAATAAGGAAGTGAGGGGTTACCTAAAAAGTTACGATCAGCACATGAACCTGGTTCTCTCTGACTCGGTAGAGATTCAAAACAACAATGACGAGAAAAAGATGGGGACAATAGTTATAAGAGGGGATAACGTAATCCTCATATCGCCAATACAGCAATGAGGTTTGATCTAAAGTGAAGGGAACTCCATCATTTGGAAAAATGAATAAGGCAGGTTCGCACATAAGATGTAGAAGATGTGGCAGGAACTCATATAATCCCACTAAACACAAATGCGCTGCTTGTGGATTTGGCAAATCTAAGAGAATAACAAGATACAGTTGGAAGACTAAAAAGGTGAATGGGGTAAGGTTAAAGTAATGGAATTTGGTTGGAGTTGGCATATCGAGTGGCAGTCCGCATATGAGTTCCACGGTCATCACATAGACCAGGTTCTGGAAGATATAACAACCAAATATCAGAGAGTTATGGTAGCCCGTCTAACTAGATTCGGTAAATCGCTGATAATAGATGGTAAAATACAATCTACAGTGTTCGATGAATATATATATCACGAAACTTTAGTTCATCCTTTACTTTTATCTCTAAGGAACCCAGAAAGGATCCTAATATTAGGTGGAGGAGAGGGAGCCACTTTAAGAGAGGTCCTAAGGCATAAAACCGTAAAGAAAGCTGTAATGGTCGATATAGACCAAGCAGTTATAGATTTCGCAAGAAAACATCTTACAGAGTGGCATAGAGGTTCATTTGATGATCCAAGAGCAGAAATAGTGATAGATGACGCTCTTAACTTTATCCAAAGGAATAAAGAGACTTTTGATGCAATCATCCTTGATCTTACTGATCCTATTATGGGCAACTCGTCATACAAGCTATACACGAGAGAGTTTTACGAAAAACTTAGCAATTCGATTAATGAAGGTGGTGGCATAGTAACCCAAGCGACATCACCTTCGTTCAGCATAGACACCTTCTCTGGTATTTATAATACAATTAGATCGGTATACCATACTACAAAGGCATCAATAACGTATGTTCCATCATTTGATGGACTTTGGGGATTCGTTTATGCGTATAAAGGTAGCGTTGATACCAGAATGTCTTCCGAGACAATAAACAAGTTAATTGAAGATCGAATAAATGGTAAACTTAGATTTTATGATGGGGAAACCCATTCGACGTTGTTCAACATCCCAAAGAATATTAGAGAAAAACTCTCTTCAGAATCAAGAATATCTACAGAGAACAATCCAGTTACCGTTCCTGCTTAATTTTTAAGTTTGCACAGATGATACTCTATAAAATGCCGGGGTGCCCGAGCGGACCAAGGGGGTAGGCTCGAGACCGTTCCAGCGTAAAGGGAGCTACCTACTGCCTCTAAGAGGTACACGGGTTCGAATCCCGTCCCCGGCGTATGACTTAGATTTTTTAGTATGTTAAATAATATGATCCATGCGGGGGTGCCCGAGCATGGTCAAAGGGGGTAGGCTCAGGACCTTAGTGAGAACCCTACTGGAGTAGTCCTGCGCGGGTTCAAATCCCGCCCCCCGCACGTTAAAAAGCTAGATATGTCAATTTAGGAACAGATAATAAAATAGTTAGAAGAGGCTCGAATCTTAGTTAACGTGACCCAGAACTCTTTTAGCATAAAAATAAAATTAGCGATTTTAATACGACCTCCTCAGAAGAAGGAAAGAGGTTTAGGGTTGCAACGCTCCCCTTTCCCAAGTGGGCTGCAGAAAAGATAACTATAAGAAACCTAAAGGTAGATGCAGGCCAGAGGAGTACGTAAAACTTCTCTTCATCACTGTAACTTTTTTTGGAACTTTTTGATTTAAATGTGTATACTATAGTAAGGATTCGCACGAAGTTCCTCTTTCTTTGCATCGAAAATGTAGAACTCAGATGGCTGAAAGATAACTGAAAGCCCGGGTTATGAGGCTAAAGGTACTGTTCCTGCATAGAATATAAACCATACAGTTGTGAATGTAACGAAAGAACTTGGAATTATATATAACGTAAGAGAAGGCTTAAAATGCTTACCAACGAGATGATAAACTGAGCTGACGTTGTGATAAAGATGAGCTGCTTCGTTAAAGATGTATGTCCTGCATCAATTCTTACTAGAACGCAGAGAAAACTCATTAAATGGAACATTAATAATTCAAATGACAAATTAATTGAAAGAGAAAGGAAAATTAGGGATGAAATGAAATCAAGGATCTTGAGGTCAGCATGAAGTTCATGCTGATAGTTTCATTTGTTATATTCCTAGCCACGCTGGCGATGGTCATAATAAGGCCTAGAAATATAGGGATTGGGTATTCCGCAATTGCTGGCGCCGTGGCAAGTTTGCTACTTGGAATAACCACGGTACGCGATGTGTACATAGTGTGGGGGATCGTCTGGAACGCCACTTTCACCTTTGTAGCGGTGATAATAGCGTCACTAATTTTTGATGAGGCTGGATTCTTTGAATATGCAGCAGTAAGGATAGCTAAATTTGCTAACGGTAACGGCTTAAAATTATTTGTACTGATCATAGTGCTTGGCGCCGGGATTTCTGCAGTTTTTGCAAACGATGGCACAGCGCTGATCCTAACGCCTATAGTCTACACATTGTTGACCAGGGTAGGAGTGGATAAGAAGCATGTAGTGCCATTTATAATGGCTACTGGTTTCATAGCTGATTCGGCGAGCCTACCACTCGTAGTGAGCAACCTTGTTAACATAGTGACAGCAAGCTATTTCTCGATTTCCTTCCTGGATTACGCTAGAGTGATGATCCTGCCTGACCTGATGGCAATAATAGCTAGCCTGGCTTTTATGTTATTGTACTTCAAGAATAGCATTCCGTATAAATACGATGTCAAAAAGCTTGACAATCCCGAAGATGCAATAAAGGATCCCCTTACTTTTAGGCTGGCAATGCCAACCATTATACTACTGATAATATCGTATTCAATAGGTGGAATATATAACGTGCCTGTAGCGTTTATAGCTGTCCCAGTTGTTGCCGTGCTCTTTCTGGTTGCCAGGATAAATGGAAAAATAAACACGAACAGGATACTGCGCGTTGCTCCATGGCAGATAGTGATCTTCTCTCTAGGAATGTACCTGGTGGTCTTTGGGCTTGGCAGGGAAGGTTTTACAGAGATCCTTTTCTCCTTGCTTGCTACATTTTCCAAGTTAGGAGGACCATTTCCGACTTTACTTTCAGGTTACCTTTTTGCATTGATTGCAGCAACAATGAATAACATGCCTTCAGTTATGATCGGGAACCTTGCTATTTCAAGGTTCACTGACCCAGCTTCTCTGATATATGCCAACGTTATAGGGAATGACATAGGTCCTAAGTTTACGCCTATAGGTTCCCTTGCTACTCTTCTCTGGCTTTACACGCTTGATAGGAAGGGAGGAATAAAAATTTCCGCAATGTACTACATGAAAATTGGGTTCTTGATAGCAATACCTGTGCTATCGTTTTCCCTCCTTGCGTTGTGGTTGGTCACTACATGATTTACATCCATGTAATAAATGGTACTTTTTGTAGTAACAGGTGAGCTATCACGCCCTTGTGGACTGCAACTGTGTGACTTAGATAATGCTACGTTCTCATATGGGCTACGTTTCATTTCAATATGCTAAGTATTCCCAAGCGTCTGTATCGGATAATTAAAATCGAGCATGGAATTGCATTATTGACATATATGGATTACCTGTTTTATAGGTTCAGCCTTAGCAGGCAGAACACTACAAATCTACCTGGCTCAATATTGGTCCACGTCTTTAAGAATCCGCGGAATTCTCTTAAGTATGTTTGGTAGATTCTTCAAAAAAGGTTTAAACCCCAATTGTGTCCACTTCGATTTTCTTAGTTATCTAAAATGCTATGAAATAATAAACTAGAAATGTGTTAAATTGAGGCATATCTATGATATCTTAGATTAAGACCGTATCACAATGTGATTCTCTTTCGTAATAGAGGATCAACTTTCGGCGTTATATTTGAAGTGGTGGCAGCATTGTCTTTGAAGATCTGTATGCTTGCTTATAAGAAAACAGTTAATCACTAATCAAGAAGTATCTGAATTTATGCTAATGTTCTATATAATCTCTATTTTATGTGTAATAAGAGAAATTTTCAATAAAGAAATTAGCACAACGTTTCAACACATTTTAGAAAGCGCTTAGGACATTTACGACGAACAGTAATAGAAAGAGATGAACTCATAGCTTCAAATAATGAGAGGATCGCGGCATCACAGACAAGTAAACCTCTATTCTTAAAGGACTCCATGTTAGACGAGGACGAACCAGTGAATAAGTAGATAAAAAACCATTCTATGTTAATCGGCTAAAATTAATGACGTTATCTCTACCTTGCATGTACTCCAAAGGATTGCAGATTGGGAAACTTTTAGATTGCAGAACAGGTTTACCCTCCGATTGCCTTCAACAGGGCGTTGGGAATCTCGAAGACGTGCTGACACAAAACATCAGACATAACGATAACGAGTTTGATTGCATCTCTGTAGTAAAGCACAGAGGGAATAAATTTTTGTTGACGAGGTCCAGGTATATAGGCTAGGAATCAAAAACCTTGGCGATGCGTCGGTATTTAGGCATTGAACCTGAGTATTATCTGAAATTTGAAAATCTACAACTTATGATTAGATCTTTAAGTTGAAACCTAATGATGTCAGGGACAAGGAAATATCGAGAGGTGTTTTATTGGATATGAAAGAGAGAAACAGGAAAGAAAAGACACTTAACTAAAAACAAAAGTTGCAAGGATACTTGTTGAGTCTCATAGATTCAGAAAGAATTAATATTGCTATAGAAGAATAAAACGTTAGGATTTTTCTATCTTATCTATATCCCCTATGATGGAGTGGGCCCGCTGGGATTTGAACCCAGGACCTCCGCTGTGTCAGAGCGGCATCCTAACCAGGCTAGACGACGGGCCCCTTAGTCTGTAAGTATAGTATACTTAAAAATTTAGTTTCCATCATCTCTTTTAGAGGCAATAATAAGAAGAAACATGATAGGTAATTTTAGGCGAGCCTCAAACTATCTAATATTGTTGGAGCGAAAATGTTTGCCCCTCCCAGACCTAGCCTCTCCCTACGCTGTCTCTCTACTACTTTCTTAAACTCTCTTATTGCATTGGCTTCTCCATGGTTTAGTATTACGTTCCTGGGTTTAGGCGTTATATCCCCTAAGAAATTCAGCAACTGCCATTTGTCAGAGTGACCAGAGAATCCATCTATCGGTGTAGTTTCTAAGTTAACCTTTATGTTATCAACCCTACCATCTCTACCTATTATCTGGATTTCTCTAGCTCCGTCTCTCACCTTTCTTCCTAGCGTACCTTCTGCTTGATAACTAACGAACACTAGACTGTTTCTTGAATCAGGTGCCAATTCCTTAAAAAATTCAACAGCAGGGCCTCCGTTTAACATTCCAGATGTAGCTAAAATTATACTTGGTTCTCCATGAGCTACATCTTCTCTGTATCCTTCAATTCTCTTAAAGAGATCGGACGTGAAAGGATTCTCGTCCTTAAACAAGATCGAGTCCCTTACTTCTTTACCGAGCCATTCAGGGTAAGCTGTATGTATTGCGGTTACCTCATCAAATAATCCAGTAACGTAAACCGGAACCTCTGGGATCATTTTCTTTTTCATTGCGTCGTTAATCACTAACATTATTTCTTGTCCTCTACCTACAGCTAATACTGGAATTAATACTTTACCTCCTCTATTAATTGTATTATTGATGGTTTCTATAAGTTTCTTCTCCGATTGATCTCTATTGGTCTGTTCTTGAACTCCGTATGTGGTTTCCATAATTAATGTATCTACTCTAGGAAATTCGGATACGGCTCTATCTAACAGTCTAGTTCTAGCGTATTTGAAATCTCCAGTGTAAACCAGGTTATGGACTCCGTCTCCTATATGAAGATGGGCCATTGCTGATCCAATTATGTGCCCAGCGTTATAGAACGTTAACCTGATATCAGGCGCTATATCTGTTACCTCCTCGTAGTCCAGTGTTATCGTATGAAGAAGTTCCTTCCTCACTTCTTTAGCTGAATATGGTAAAGGTCTTCCTTCTTTATCTGCAACGTCTAACATATCTAGCTGCATTAGAGCCATGATATCTCGAGTAGGTTGAGTAGTGTAAACAGGTCCCTCATAGCCATACTTGAAGAGAAATGGAATCATTCCGCTGTGATCTAAATGCGCATGAGTCAATACTACTGCATCTAAATCTTCTAACCTTAACTGATCTATGTCTAGTTTAGGGAACATCCTCTCTCCGAAATTTACGCTTGGATTTACTCCTACGTCCATTAGTATCCTACTTTCAGGAGTCTCGACTAGAACAGCGGATCTACCTACCTCCTGAAACGCTCCCAGAGCTGTAACTCTTACATATCTATCTTTGAAGAGTAACTCTCTATGAATTCTCTCTCCAAAGATCTTCAGTATTTTCGATCTATACTCCGTTTCGTTATACATGTGAGTGAGAACGCTTTCTACGGTCCTTGATTTGATTGGAGGCTCTCTAATTATTATAGGTCTCCAATAAGTTTCTACGAATATTTTTTGTTGAATTAATCCCTTTTTTCCTATAACTAGTCCTGGTTTCTTTGCCTTAATTAATACCTCTCCTAATTCATCATCGAACTTTATATCAGAAATCTGAGCTTCGCTTGGCACAAAGTTTTTGATTATCTCTATCGTTTCCTTTTCTGACTTTCTAACACTGCTATCCGCCTTAATTACTATCCTTTTCTTTATTTCTTTAACTATCTTCCTCACTAAATCCATCTTATCGCCTAGAATCGACGGATTTTTTACATAGACTGCTATCTCAGGTCCCTCAAACTCAATTCTAGTAATCTGAGCTTCCTTTGGAATTCCATTGTAGATTGCAGATATTATTCCCATCCTAAAATTGGACACCTGTATCACCAAATAAACAAAGAAATCCGGCAGGCATAGGTAATTCTTTATTATATTTAAATCTTCTTTCATACTATGGAGATTCAAGAGCATATTATTGAGCTTCCGAAGAAGGTTTACATCGGAACTGGAATTTTATCTAAATTAAAAGATTATCTTTTCCAATTAAATGTAACAAGCCCTCTATTAATAGTTACTGGACCTAATGTAAGAAAAATTGTAATAGATAAAATATTAGATAACTTGAACGAGATAAATAAAATAGAACTGATAGAAGTAAATGATTCGACGATAGACGAGGTAAACAGGGTCGAGGAGAAGGCTAAGGGGTCCAATCTAAAGTTTATACTTGGTATAGGTGGAGGAAAGACGATAGATGTAACAAAATATGCTGCGTACAAGCTGAATGTAAATTTCATAAGTATCCCAACTGCCCCCTCTCATGACGGTATAGCATCTCCTTTCGCTTCAATTAAGGGACTCGGGAAGCCTGTATCGGTAAAGGCAAAGATGCCCTATGCCATCATAGCTGACATTGACGTCCTGAGTACGGCCCCACGGAGATTAATTAACTCTGGTATTGGAGACACCCTTGGCAAACTCGTTGCGGTTAGAGACTGGAAACTTGCGTCTAAGCTAACTGGAGAGTATTATGGCGATTATACCGCCTCTCTTGCCATTCTCTCTGCTAAACACGCTTTAAGTTGCACAAGAATAATACATAGGGATTTAAAATATAGCGTAAGGCTTTTGGTTGAAGCGTTAATTAGCAGCGGAATAGCGATGGGAATGGCCGGCAGTACCAGACCAGCTAGCGGGTCAGAGCATTTGTTTGCCCATGCAGTAGATCTACTTCAACCTAATGCAGCGCTACATGGCGAATTGGTAGGTATCGGCACGGTGATTATGGCTTACATTCACGGTATTAATTGGAGGGAGATTAAGAGGGCTTTAAATAGGATAGGATTACCAACGAATGTAAAGGAGCTCGGGATATCTAACGAGGTAATAATTAAGGCACTGACCGTGGCTCACAGCATAAGACCCGAAAGATACACTATACTTGGAGACAGGGGATTAACGTGGAGCTCTGCTGAGAAAGTAGTAAGGGACACTGGAATTATTGACTAATTACAGACTTGGTAAATACCTCTTCGTATACTACAGAGATCTCATCAATAACATACTTCAGTATATCTCTAGCTAAGAGGAGTTTCCTTGATTGGATATCTTCTAACATGAAAATCTTTTCTGGTATTGTGATTTTCAAAGTCTTCTTGTCCTCTGATAGTTGAGCTGTTGGCTTCTCGACGCCAGAGAACCATCTTTCAATCAACGCATCTATTTTCTCTTTATCATCTACTAACTGCTTTACCACCTTGACTTTATACACTAGCGTTTTACCCGCTAAAGGGTGGTTTAGATCGATATAAACTCTACCACCGCTCACACTCTTTATTATCCCAACAGATCCGTCAGAAAACCTTACAGGCAAGCCAGGATATGGAGTTATTCCTTGTTTTCTAACCTCTCCGAGTGACATTACCTTAACTTTAGAAGGATCTCTAGGTCCATAAGCGTTATCTGGAGTAACTTCTATTTCTTTCTCTTCGTCTAGGTTAAGGTTATATAGACTTTCCTCCAATCCTTTAATTAATCTATGCTCTCCTAAAATGACGAGTTGAGGACCGTATTTACGACCTTCGTTGTAAATGTTAGCCTTTTTAGCCTCTTCCTCTACGGTCGTGTCTATAATTTCCTGTGTATTTTTATCCTTTCCTGTATAATTTATATAAATGAAGTCCTTGTCTTTAAACATGATGATCAAAGCTCATAATTATATGGAATTTTAAAATTAGCCTAAATACGTAGAAGTAGTGGTTGATCTAAGCTACCGTAACTGCTACTAGGTAAATAAAATGCCTTCAATTTGGTCGTCTAAGTATTTACAGAAGAATCAAACAACTTTTGGTTAGGTCAGCCAATAAGATAACCTATTAAAGAAAATTTCTAAATTACGCAACAATAAACTGGGCCCGGAGGGATTTGAACCCTCGACCACGCGGTTATGAGCCGCGCGCTCTACCTAGCTGAGCTACGGGCCCTCTACCTATCTTAGTAAAGTTTCCATTTTTAAGGCTTACGACGAAGAAGTAAGACGAATCTAAAGGTTTAATTAGAATTTAAAATGACTATCAAAGATTTAATTTAACAGGTGTAAGTGGACCAAGCTATCTTGACTGAGGTTGGGATCAATAGCTCATGATATTTTTATGAAATTAAATATCTAAGAAATTAATATTAAAGTAATCTCATTAAAACTATAAATTTAACTAATAATATTTTAAGTATATAACCTAAAACATTGAGTTGAGAGACTAATACAGCTCTGAACTAAGTCTAGTACGGAATAATGTTCCTAAGCCCCACAACGCTTCTCCTCCTCTGTGCTCATTGAAGTTCTTGTAAAACTCCTTTCGCGAATCGCTGTTCATTCATCCTAAGTGCTCCGTTCCTCTAAGACACTTGACGCCCTCCTGAGTCCTTATTGTTGCCATCTGGATCAGAATTTTGATTTAATACTAAATTTTCTGTATTTATCAATAATCTACCTTCCATCAATTAGACACTAGTTAATGGTGATATTTCTGGGGAAAATTACTTTCGGCTAACTTAACTTTAGCCATAGAAATTTATACTTTCTTTTTCCGTTAAGCACATGAATTATAAGATAAGAGATATATCATTTGCGGAACAAGGAAGAAGCCAATTAGAATGGGCAGAAAAACATATGCCTGCTCTTCTATCTATCCAAAAGGACCTAGAAAGAGAGAAACCGTTAAAAGGCGTTAAAATAGCTGCCGTTCTTCATGTTACAAAAGAGACTGGAGTCCTAATGAAAACCTTGCGATTGGCCGGGGCTGAGATTGCTCTAGCTGCAAGTAACCCATTATCCACTCAAGACGATGTGGCTGCAGCTCTAGTTAAGTTCCACGACGTTTCTGTTTTTGCGTGGAAAGGAGAAAATGAGAAAGAGTACTACAGCAATATTGAGGCCTTACTCGATACAAATCCAGAGATCGTTATGGATGACGGAGGAGACCTTCATGCCTACATCCATGAAAGGGGCATCTCTAACGTTATAGGAGGTACGGAAGAAACCACTACTGGTGTGGTTAGACTAAAGGCTATGGAGGAGCAAGGAATATTAAAATACCCTGTCATAGCAGTCAATAACGCTTTTACGAAGTACCTCTTTGATAATAGGTACGGAACCGGTCAAAGCGCAATAGATGGGATATTAAGAGCCACAAACATCTTAATAGCAGGAAAAGTATGCGTAGTGGTCGGTTATGGATGGGTCGGAAGGGGTATTGCTTCAAGACTCAGAGGACTCGGTGGCAGAGTGATAGTAGTAGAAGCTAATCCTCTAAGAGCTCTTGAGGCGTTAATGGAAGGTTTTGTTGTTACTAACATGAAAGAGGCCTCAAAGATAGGAGATATATTTGTAACTGCAACAGGGAATATTAGAGTTATATCAACTGAACATATAATGAACATGAAAGACGGGGCAATACTGAGTAATGCAGGACATTTTAACGTAGAAATTGACGTGGAAGGTCTCAGAAAAATAGCTAAGAGCAGTAGGATAATTAGACCGTTTACTGAGGAGATCACGTTACCTAATGGAAACAAAGTGTATCTACTAGCTGATGGACGCTTAGTTAATCTTGCAGCTGGTGAAGGTCATCCAAGCGAAGTGATGGACCTAAGCTTTTCTAATCAAGCTTTATCAGTAGTTTATCTACATAAGAGCAAAAGCAAGCTGAGTCCTAAAGTTTATGATGTTCCTTCTGAGATAGACGAGAGGGTAGCTCGTCTAAAACTCAGCTCTATGGGTATAGAAATTGAGCAGTTAACTGAGGAACAAATTGAGTATTCTAAACAATGGAAATATGGAACTTAGATTTTCAGGTTTGTAGAATTTTAAGCAATTTTTCTATTTACAGGGAGAGATCTGATACTACTTCAAGCAAGATCCGTCGAAAATTATAAGTACTATTCAATTAAGGATTGATTGGTGCTTTCGTTGATTGAGGAAGATTGGGAAGATATAGAGGAGGAAGATTGGGAAGATATAGAGGAGGAAGATTGGGAAGAGGAAGAGTGGTAAACTAAAAGTAAGGGTTTTTGTTTTTTAATGGGGTGTAGGAGTTTTGAGAGTTGCAGTAATCAATTATGATAGTTGCAAACCTGATAAGTGTTCAATAGAATGTGTTAGATTTTGTCCTATAAACAGATCAGGAAGCAAGGCAATAGAGATAGATCAAAGTAAACTGGGCAAGCCAATTGTCTACGAGGAAACGTGTATAGGATGTAATATTTGCGTCAAAAAATGCCCATTCGAGGCAATATCAATTTTGAATGTTCCTGACAACTTTAGTAAAGAAGTGATTCATAGATACGGTAAAAACGGTTTCGAGCTGTTCGGTCTCCCTATATTAAAGGAAGGACAAGTAATTGGAATCATTGGTAAAAATGGTGCAGGAAAGACAACAATTATGAAGATCATAAGCGGAGAGATAATTCCCAATTTCGGACAAGTTGAAAGGCAGATTGGTGTTGATGAAGTCCTTCAAAGATTTAAAGGGAAAGAGATGTACACATATTTCAGTAAATTATATAATAAAAATCTAAAAATAGTCCATAAAATACAATATATAGAATATGTATCGCGTTTACTAAAAGGAAATGTATCAGATATCTTAAGGAAAGTAGACGAGAGGGGCAAGTTAGATGAGGTAAAGGAGTTACTATACATGGAGACCATGTGGAATAAGGACGTTTCAACTCTTAGCGGGGGAGAGCTTCAGAAATTGCTTATTGCGGCGGCGTTGGCTAAAGAAGCTAACGTATACGCTATTGACGAACCCTCGTCATATCTTGACATCAGAGAAAGAATAAATGCTGCTAAAGCAATTAAAGAACTTACTAAGAATAAATATGTTATTATAGTAGATCATGACTTAATAGTCCTTGACTTCATCACTGATTACGTTTCAATAGTTTATGGGGAAAGTGGAGTTTATGGTAAGGTATCTAAAGTTTACTCTACAAGAACTGGAATAAACAATTTTCTAAATGGATACCTTCCTGCTGAAAATACAAGAATATCAGATTATAAGATTCAGTTTTATATAAAAGATATAACCGATTTAGATTTATTAAAGAATAGTATAGAAAAGATCAAATGGAGTGAAATAACAAAACGCCTTTCGGACTTCTCGCTTCAAGTGCAACAGGGTTCTGCTAGAGAAGGTGAAATAATAGGAATAGTGGGTCCCAACGGTATCGGTAAAACTACTTTTATAAGAATCTTAGTTGGAGAAATTGAACCTGATACTGGCCATATAAGCCCTGGAGGATTAACACTATCCTATAAGCCACAACGTATAGTACCTGACTATGACGGTACTGTTAGGGAATATCTTGAAACTGTGAGCAAAGATGTGCTATCGACCTCCTCTTGGTTCTACACTGAAGTAACTAGAAAACTCAAACTTCACAAGCTTCTAGATAATCAGGTAAAGAGCCTTAGCGGGGGAGAGCTTCAGAAATTGCTTATTGCTGGTACGTTAGCTAAAGAGGCTCACGTATATTTGCTTGATGAACCTTCTTCTTACCTTGATGTTGAAGAGAGGTATATCGTTGCAAAAGCTATAAAAAGAATAACCAGGGAAAGAAAGAGTGTTACGTTTCTAGTAGATCATGATCTAGCTATCCATGATTACGTAGCAGACAGGGTAATCACATTCTCAGGAACTCCAGGGAAACAAGGATATGCAACTCAACCTCTCTCTCTTCAAAAAGGGATAAACGTTTTCCTAAAAGATATAGGTTTAACGTTTAGAAGAGACGCTGAAACTGGAAGACCTAGAGCTAACAAGATAGGTAGTTATTTAGATAGAGTACAAAGAGAGAGAAACGAGTATTATTCAACAGAAACCATATCAGATTAACTAAATAGAAACGTTCTACGTGTTTATCCATTCAAAAACAACTAAGTAAGGAGTTTGAGTTAAGGCTTTTATCAATAAGGTTTTATATTGATTTATACAATCTCGATACATGAGATCTACGGTAAGTGTAATAAAGGCGGACATTGGAAGTCTAGCTGGCCATCATGTAGTACATCCAGACACAATGGCCGCAGCTAATAGGGTATTGGCAGATGCAAAAAGGCAAGGAATAATTCTAGACTATTATATTACAAACGTTGGTGATGATCTAGAGCTTATCATGAGCCATACTAGAGGCGAACTTGACACTAAGGTTCATGAAACGGCATGGAGCGCTTTCAAGGAAGCGACAAAGGTCTCCAAAGAACTTGGACTTTATGCGGCAGGACAAGACTTGTTATCAGATACATTCTCTGGTAACCTAAAGGGGATGGGACCAGGAATAGCTGAACTGGAAGTTGAGGAGAGGCCATCTGAACCAATCGCAATATTCATGGCTGATAAGACTGAGCCTGGAGCCTTCAATTTCCCGCTCTATAAGATGTTTTGTGATCCTTTTAATACGCCAGGCTTAGTAATAGACCCTACTATGAACGAGGGGTTTAAATTAGAGGTTTTAGACGTGTATGAAGGCCAGAGCGTCTTATTGAATAGTCCAGAGGAAATATACTATCTTCTTGGTCTAATAGGAACTATGGCTAGATATGTAATAAGAAGAGTTTATAGAAAAGCAGACAACATGATTGGATCCGTTACGTCTATCGAGAGACTTAACCTAATAGCTGGGAAGTATGTTGGTAAAGACGATCCAGTGTTGATAGTGAGATTACAGCATGGATTTCCAGCATTAGGAGAGGCGTTAGAGGCTTTTTCCTTCCCTTACTTGGTTCCAGGATGGATGCGCGGAAGCCACTATGGTCCTCTCATGCCTGTTTCGCAAAGGGATGCAAAAGCTACTAGATTTGATGGGCCGCCTAGATTGATTGGATTAGGATTTAACCTAAAGAATGGAAAACTGACTGGACCTTCTGATTTATTTGATGATCCAGCCTTCGATGAAACTAGAAGGGTTGCAGCTATAATGACAGATTACATGAGAAGACATGGACCTTTTATGCCACACAGACTCGAACCAACAGAAATGGAATATACAACTTTACCTACTATTATAGAGAAATTAAAAGATAGATTCAAGAAAGAAGATAGCGTAAAAGCAAAGCCTAGTGTATATGCATCAAAGGACCAAGGTATGGACTAGATTTATTTAACTGACTCTTATAATCATAACAAGGTGATTATGTGGGAAATATATATACAAGAGATATCAAAAGGATAGGTCAACAGATATATGAAAAATATAAGGACAATATATCTACTGATTATGAAAAAAATAAAGAGTTAGTGAAACAAGTAGTCGACGTATACTCAAAGAAAGTAAGAAACAGAATAGCTGGATACATAACGAGAAAAGCTAAGCAGAGCAAGAGGGTTATTCAAACTCCTGAAGTTCAGGAGGAAATCGAGGAGTAAAATGGTTAAAGTAATACTCAGAGGCCCACTATCAAATACGTTTGGACAATCTATATTTTTGATAAATGATGATAATTTGATATCTGTTCTAAAAAACTTTGATAAATTTGGTCTAATTATAGATCAAGGAAAAGTTAAGCCAGGATACATTGTTCTCGTCAACGGTAAAGATTCAAGATTACTTGATACAGTGACCTTAGGCGATTCTGATGTTGTAGAAATAATTCCAATAAATCATGGTGGCTAAAGGTGGAAATTTTAGAGCTGGAAGGAAAACCTGATATCAAAATGTATTTGACTTATGATGAAAACTGCGTTAGTCAGGTGTTAAGAGAACTCCCACCACTCAGCTTAATTAGACAAGCGTGCTATATCTTCTTCGAAAATAAGACTAAAAGGAAAATTAAAGACGAATCATTATATTTTCTAGCATTGCTAAGTGCAACAGATCAGGTTAACGTGGCATTGAAAAACTCCATACCTCAAGGTTACGTTGGAAAGTACTTCGTCGTAAAATGCTGTAAAAATGACGTATACGAAACAATTCAGGTCAGCTCCAGAGAGGAAAGAATCTTGCTTAGTAGAAACTCTATACTTTCGATGTAGTGCGCTCATTATTTATTTGTAGTTAATTCTAAATGAACAGTAGGATCGCGCCTCTTATTCTAATCTTTCTGGGCAGTTTAGTAATTATGAACCAAATATTACACTTATCTTCCTTCTACATGATCGTTATCTTTAGCGCTATAGCCGCTACATTCTTGTTATCAGTATTTCTAAGAAAAAATAAATATTTTGTAGATAAAATTATTGAAAGACAAAATATTATTGAAATTAACTCGAATGGAGAAACATACTCAGGAATAGCATTGAAATTGTCCGGGAAGGTGGAGGTGGATAAGACTGGTATTAACATTCAGAGAGAACTGGAATCTCTTATGGAGACCCTAGCTCGAAGAGACGTAGGCTTCACATATTTTGTAATTACTGGGCTTACTAAGAATAGAACGGTCTCTACACTCATAATATTGCGCGATTGTATAAACTGCGAAAATGAATTGTTAGAAGAGATAGAAAACATTAGAAACATAGCTAGTGCGGTAGCTCCTCACATTCATTTAGACATAGCGTCCATTTCAAATCGTTCTATACCCATCCCATCATCCTGGGGGAATATGTCTTACGCTAAAATATATCAGAAATTAATTGACACGCCGAAGAATTCCCTCCTAGTTGAAGGCTTCGATATAGATTTAGGAACAATGAAAACGGATACTGGTGATATAAGAACAGGGATAAGAACAGCAGATATAACCAGGCATATAGGTATATTCGGGTCCACAGGAAGCGGAAAGTCGACTACGGCAGATATACTTGCAAAAAGGTTAATTAGAAACGGATTTAACGTCACGTTACTGGACTGGCACGGCGAACATATAGGTAAGATAGATGGCCTGAAGATAGTTGGTTCTGATAACGTAATAAGAATAAACCCGTTAAAACTTGGTAACACAGATGAAATCGTAGAAATACTTGGAGACGTGTTAAAATTAACAGATCCTCAAAGATTTTTACTATATTCTGTTTTACTTAAGATGAAAAGATCAAATAAATTTGATATGAAGACGTTCATAACTACTCTAACTAGAGTGGAAGAAACCAATAATTGGATGAGAGAAGTGAAATACGGTCTGCTTAGAAAGGTATATCTACTATTTACTAAGGAGGGAAAACAATTATTCACAGATAAGATTGAAAACCCTAACGTTGACGACGTTATTTTCAATGCTGTGATAGATTTAAGTTTCATAAAGAACTTAAGGTTAAGAAGAATATACGGATTATTAATGATTAAATTAATATCTGATTTTTATATGAAAAATAAGCCTATAAAACCTTCTTTACTCGTATTAGAGGAAGCTCATAATTATTTCGTTAAAGATAGCGAGTTCCTAGAGAAACTGATTAGCGAAATTAGAAAATTTGGACTTGGTCTATGTGTGGTATCTCAGTCACCATCTTCTATTTCACCTGAAGTACTAAAAAATACTAATATAAAAATAATACATACAATTAAATCTGATTTAGATAAAAGAATCTTGGCAGAATCTCTATCGCTAACGCCTTCCCTATACGATTCCCTTGATAAATTGGACGTAGGAGAAGCCTTAATATCGGCACCAAATATGAAAATTCCAATAATAATAAGAGTAAAAGAATAAATATTAAAAATAAAGTTCTGTTCCTCTGGAATACATTTAGTCCTCTTCTGAAGGCTTATTCTCGGATTTAGATTCTTTTCCTCCTGTTCCTCCTGACTTCTTACCTGCAGCCACAAGGTCATCTATCCTAAGTACTAACGTTGCTGCCTCTGTAGCCGCCTTGATGGCATTCATCTTTACTAAGGCGGGCTCGATTACCCCTCTAGTCCAATTATCTGCAGGCTGTCCTGCATTTAGGTCTACCCCGTACCACTTCTTAGCCTCATCTTCATGTAGAGACCTTAATTTCATCAACTGATCGATTGGGTCGTATCCAGCATTCTCAACTAATATCATTACTAAACTTTCTAGAGCGTTAGCATATGCCTCTATCGCTAGCTGCTCCTTACCACCTATCTGCGGGGCTTTCTTTCTTAATCTCTTACTTATTTCAATCTCTACAGCTCCTCCTCCAGCAACTGCCTTACCGTCCTTTATGACATCAGCAACTGTGCCTACAGCGTCTCTGAGGGCTCTTTCTGTCTCATCTACAACTCTCTCTAGTCCTCCTCTTATTAGTATGCTTATCGCCTTTGGATTCTTTGCACCTTCGATGAAGACCATCTTGTCTTCTCCAACTTTCCTCTCCTCCACTAGAGCCGCATGCCCTAGATCTTGCTCGCTTATTTCCTCTATGTTTGAGACTACTCTACCACCAGTAGCTCTAGCTAACTTCTCAAGGTCACTCTTCTTAGCTCTTCTAACCGCTAAGATACCTTTCTTAGCCAGGTAAGATTGAGCTACCTCATCAATACCTTTCTGACATATTATTACGTTGGCCCCAGTTCTAGCTATCATATCAACTTTTTCCTTGATTATGTTTTCCTCTTCCTGTAGGAACTTCTCCATTTGCGTTGGATCATTTATCCTTATTTCAGCGTCAAGTTCTGGCTTTTCCACCTCTAGAGGAGCATCAGTTAGCGCAATCTTTGCGTTTTCAACCCTCTTAGGCATACCTGGATGAACAACTTCCTTATCCACAACTATACCGTAAATTAGCTGAGTATCGTTTATACCTCCACCTGCTTTCTTTACAATCTGTATGTTATCTGTGTCAACGTACCACTTATTTCCTCTCAACTCCGCAACCTGCGATACCGCTTTAACTACTATGTCACTTAGATATTCCCTAGATCCAGCTACCGCTTTGCTACTTAAAGAAGTAATTGCAACCTTCCTAAGCAGTTCAACATCATTGATAGTTACTGACTGAGCTATCTCTTGAATTGTTTGTAACGCAACTTCCTCCGCTTTCTTATATCCACTAATTATTATTGTCGGATGAACTTCTTTATACAGTAGATCTTCTGCTTTTCTAACAAGCTCTCCTGAGAGTATTACAGCAGTTTTAGTTCCGTCTGCAGTTTCCTCATCCTGACCTTTTGCTATTTGAACTAATAACTTGGCAGCTGGGTGCTGTAAGTCCATCTTATCTAACAATGTCGCTCCGTCATTTGTTATCGTTATATCGCCCAGGCTGTCTACTAACATCTTATCCATTCCTCTGGGTCCATATGTGGTTCTTAGAGTTTCTTCAACAGCCTTAACGGCAGCTATGTTAGCTCTCAATGCCTCCTTTCCAAAAGCCCTACTTGAGCCTTCTTTTAAAATAATTACGGGAATTCCTTCTGGAGTTTGTGCGACTGTAGCTTGTGAGGCCATAAAGGTCACCTTTTCAGAATGACATAGAAAGAGGTTATATAAAAATCTTTCTATATCTTCATATAGTGTGTCCCACGATCGACAAAACGCCTTAGATTATCGAAGAAGCTAACCATTGATAATATGTTTTATTTCTACCTTCACTGAGAGAGGAACTCTTTTTGCTAACTTCTTTATGTTGCCGAGCTTTAAATTAGGACTTTTAAACAGTTTTTTTAATATTTTTTCATCCCCATTATATATTAGATAATAAGTCAATAACACTCTTGTTCTGTACTTAAGCCCACTGAATATGCCTTTGTTTTCAAGGTAATTATAAATTTTAACCACATTCCTATCACTGTTTAAAGCATTGAGAGCCATGATGGAATCTGTAGTGTATATTTTAACCTTTCTATCTTTTCCATGGAAATCAAGCATGAGATTACCCTTTAATCTTATATATTGAGTCCTTTTCAGAATTTTACTTATTTCTTTAATTTCAATTTTTTTAAAAAATATATCTTTGTTAAAAGTGCTTTTTGGCCTATGAGGCTCTATATAAGGCATCCTGTAATCGTATATTATGTCCAAAACTGCTGCGCAATTAGCGCAGACTATCACTCCCCTTGAATCATCCCAAATCAAATCTGATGATCCGCAAAAACTGCAATTGTATCCGCCTTGTCTCATGCATTAAACGACATAACTAACAAATTTGACCGTTTTCATCCTTTCGGAAACACACGGACAGATAAGATCGAAAGTAATATATCGTCTTACATCAATTGTAAGTCAATAATGTCAGACTTATTTGAAGAGCTCGCTAACAGAGTGCAAAGAGGCGATATTGAAAGTGCAACCGAAATCGCAAGAAAATTGGTGAGTCACGATAGGAACGTATGGAACAAATTCGTAGTATATTTAGATTTAAAACTAAAAGGGAAGAAAATATCTGTCTCTAATTTAGACTCTACATTAGTTATAACAAATAAAACCGGTAAGCCAGAGGTATTAATAGTAGTAATATCAGAAGACGAAATGATAGATATAAATAATTTTATGAATTTAATTAAATTCTCTAAATCAATGCAAATATCTATATTTGTAGCTCTCGTGGATAAATATGGCGATATAACATATTATAATCTAGAAGAGATTAACTTAATTAAGTGATTTTCAATGGTATCATACGAACCTTTACGAGGTATGCAAGATTACTATGCAGATGAGGCTCAAAAAATAAGGAAAGTAGAGACAATATTCAGAGAAGTTGTAGAGAAGGCAGGATATAGCGAGGCAATTACGCCCGTAGTGGAGGAATTTGAGCTGTTTTCTGTGAAAGGTGGTGAGGAATTGAGGAAGACGATGTATGTTTTTAAAGATAAAGGAGACAGGGAAGTTGCACTCAGACCTGAAATTACACCTAGTATTGTCAGACTTTATCTCAACTCACTACAGCATTTTCCTAAACCTTTAAGGATATTTTACGTAGGAAGAGTGTATAGATATGATGAGCCTCAATTAGGAAGATACAGAGAGTTCAGGCAAGCCGGAGTAGAAGTCCTCGGCACTGAATCTATTCTTGCCGAACTCGAAATGTTCCATTTATTGAACGACTTCTATCGTAAGATTGGACTCAAAGATAATGTAGAGTTTAAAATAAATAATATTGGTATATATAGAAAAATATTTGATTATATCAAAATAGATGATAATCTTCAGGAACACGTCTTGCACCTACTAGACAAGGGCAAAATAAACGAATTCTATTCCACTCTAGAAAGGATCCCAATACAAAATTCTAAGATAATGGATCTTCTTGAAATACTAACAAAAAATGGAAAATCTGTAAAAATTGAAGAATTAATTGCTTATATCGATAAAATAGATATACCTGAACTTAAAATTGAAATTGAAAAAATCAGCCTAATTAGCGACGTATTATCGTCTTTGGGGATTAATTACCTAATAGATCTGAGCTTTGTAAGAGGTTTAGCTTATTATACTGGGCCTATCTTCGAAGTTACAAAAAAAGGGTTACCATTTAGTATTGCAGGAGGAGGCAGATATGATTCGCTTGTAGAAATATATGGAGGTAGTAAGACGCCGGCAATAGGTTTCGCTATAGGAATTGAACGGACTGTTCACGCTTTAGAGAATATCCTATTGAGGAAAGAGCCTGTTCATCTAATCGCCGTCATCACTCTTGATAACCTGGCAATCAAGAAAGCTCTAGAAATAGCGTCGATCCTCAGAGAAAATGGGTACGTTACGACACTAAATAACAAGGATTTGAGCCTATCAAAGCTTATCTCCCTTTACGCTGATCAAGGTTATACTCATGTAATAATTATTGGTAAGAAAGAACTAGAAAATGAAAAAGTGACAGTAAGGAATCTAAAAACTAGAGAGCAAAGACTTGTAAATATTAGTGAGTTGATTAGAGTCCTTAATTCAGATATGCAAGCGAACTAGAATATATTATAGCATTATATCTAATAAAAATGAATTAATCTTTATCTTTTCATCAAATTAATACTGTACAGTTCCAGTGTCTAAAGAACATGGATACTCTGTAGTTTAACCTTCAGACCAACCCATCGTTTCCTTAAAAACTAATTAAGTCTGCAATATATAAAATATTTAAAAATACATAATTATAATGTATAAATTAGGTTCTATAATATATCGAAGTTCCTTAAGGACCGGCCCAATTTCCTGGCCAACGGTAACTTAAGACAAATATTATAACCCTGACGTGTGAAGAATGTAAGGGATATATTTATGGAGGAGTTACCTTCTACAGCAGTCGGTGTAAAGGTTCAGGATGGAATTATTTTAGGTGCAGTTAGGAGGTTGAGCTACGGTGGATATGTACTTAGCAAATCCGCAAAGAAAGTATTCCCTATAGCTAGATTTGGAATAGGTGGAGCTGGACTTTTTGGAGATCTTCAAGCTCTCACTAGAATAATGAATGCAAATATCAAATATTATGAGCTGTATAACAATAGGCCAATTTCTACTAAAGCTGCAGCTAAATTGCTCTCAATAATACTATATCAATATAAGTACATGCCATTTATATCTGAAGTTCTATTTGGAGGCGTTGATGATGGTCAACCACAGCTATATGTTTTAGACCCCTTGGGATCACTACTGGACGATGTTTATGCAGCAGTTGGCTCCGGGGCAAGGGTATCAATAGGAGTTCTAGAAGCGGAATATAATGAGTCTATGACCTTAATGCAAGGAAAGGAACTTACCATTAAATCTCTCAGAGCTTCGGCAGAGAGAGATGTTACTTCGGGTGACGGGATAGACATATTAACTATTTCAAGGGATGGCAAAATAAATACGGAATTTCTGTCCTCATAAAGCTAGTTGTTAATTATTTCATGTTATTTATATTTTAATCGTCTTATCTCGTATATACTGTATCAATCGTGATTTAGTATTTCATTTCGTATTAGTTTTGGAGCGTTCTGATATACTGACGATAAATTAAGAAAACTTAAGCAGTTGATTTCTTTATGCAAAAATATATATGGTCCATAATTTTTAATCCTTTCTTCTCAATGAATGATTCATTAGAACTTATTCTTAATAGGGGGCCAAAGAAGGATATTATGGTAGTATAACTTTCGTCCTTTTTCTTTTTCTCTGTCACTACGTAACCGTGGGCACAGAAGTCCCTTTCTGAAAATTCTGGCCTCTCTTTGGAAATAGTCAAGTTGACCTTTTCGCCTTGTTCAAACATGTTAATAGAGGATATCATGTCTAATGTGATGTCTATATCTTTGCATTTTATGCTTATTACCAAGAGATCCCTTAGTTCGCCTTTCTTTATGGAAACTATGTCACAAATTTCCGAGAATACGTAATTACTAAGCACGGGAATCACTCCACTATTTAAACTCCTATATTTTAACTTTATGTGGGTTTCAGATATGAGTACCCCAAAAAGGATCCTGGCAGACATGAACTCTCTGCTTGAGAAAACTGTAATCATCAAGTTAACCGATGGAAGGAGCTATTCTGGTCAATTGTCTTCTTATGAACTGTCTCCTTTTATGATAAGCCTTGTAAACGCAAAAGACGGCGAAAACAATACATTCTATAAGGTTGTTATAAATGGGGATGTAATTTCAGAAATTATTGCTAAATCTACTCCCGTATTTGATGTTAGAGAGTTTGCAGATTTATTACAAAAAAGTTTGGGATTGAGGCCAGGTGACGTAAAACTTTACGAAGAGGTTGGAGTAATAACAGTGTTAGAAAGGATAAAAGTTTCAGAAAGCGGTGTTGAGGGAAGTGGGCCTATGGCACAGCGTATATATGATTTATATAACGACTATGTTGCCAAGAAAAAGAAAGGAGAAATGAAATGATTGGAGACTTTGAAATAAAGGATGAAGATCTGGCGGCAAGGATAGGAGTTTTAGAAACTAAGCATGGGAAATTAGAGACGCCCTCCTTTTTCCCCGTTGTAAATCCTTTGAGAAATGATATCTCTATAAAAGAGCTAAATTCCATAGGATTTTATAATTTTATAACTAATGCTTATATACTTAAAAAAAATAATCTATTAAATGGCAATATTCATAATAAATTTGAAGAAAATAATATAATTATGACAGACTCTGGTGCTTATCAGATTTTAGAGTACGGTGAGATAAGTCAGGAGAACAAGGATATAGTATCGTATCAAGTTGAGATAAAACCAGATATAGGGGTATTTCTTGACGTTCCAACTGGAAACACTGATGACTGGAACGAAGCTAAAAAATCGGTAGAACTTACTCTGGAAAGAGGTAGAGAGATCATCGAAGTTATAAGAGAAAATCAAGATATAATTTGGACTCACCCTATACAGGGGGGCCCTTTCCTAGACCTGATAGAATACTCCTCTAAACAAGCCTCTAAAATCCCAGAATTCAAAATGTTAGCTTTAGGAAGCCCTACAGTTTTTATGGAAAAATATAGATATTCCAAATTAATCGAAATGATTTATACTGCAAAATCTAACGTAAGTAGAGGCATTCCTTTTCACTTATTTGGGGGAGGAGTTCCCCATCTGATACCTTTTGCTGTAGCCCTTGGAGTTGACACCTTTGACTCAGCCTCTTATATTCTGTTTGCTAGAGATAATAGATATCTAACTAGAGAGAGAACCTACAGATTAGAAGAACTAGACTATTTTCCGTGTAGTTGTCCAGTCTGTTCCAGATACACGCCTAAAGAATTGGCAGAAATGAAATCAGGAGAGAGGTCTAAACTGCTGGCAATTCACAACCTATGGAAAATAAGAGAAGAGATGAACGCAGTAAAGCAGGCAATTAGAGAGGGAAGGCTATTTGAATACATACAGCAGAAAGCTTACTCTCATCCAGCCCTTTACAATGCATTTAAGTCGATCTTAAAATACTCTAGATATCTAGAAAAGTATGATCCTAGAGTTAAGGGATCTGTAAAAGGGGTTCTATTATTTAACTCCGACTCTATAGACAGACCTGAAATTTTGAGACATGTCGAGTTTATGAAAGTTTTCGTCCCAAAAAAGAGAAATGCATTAGTAATTTGTGGAGATAAGCTAAATAGTCCCTTTATTTTAGATCCTAAGGTTAAGTCGATCCTTTCTAAAAATAGAGGTACAGATGTATTCGTAGCACTTCCATTTTATGGGTTAATTCCTGTATCAACGTCTGAAAGTTTTCCGATGTCACAGTTCGAAATGCCAGAAGAGGTCGATAAATTAACGCTAGAGAAAACGGTTTCCTTCATACAATCTTTTCTAAAAGATAAAAATTATGAAGAGATAAAATTTATAGAATGTGAGAAATCGGTCTTATCACATGTAATGTCTATCAACACCGCTCTTGGATAACTCCTTTTGAATCATCTCAAGCTGTCTCTGGAGCTCCTGCTCTATTTTTTTAGCGTCTTCATAAAGTTCTCTGGTGTCTATGTTAAAACCAATAATCTTGTTTATTACATCTACAGCTACAGCTGCTGCTCCTGGATCTAACCTTTCCCTATCAGCATAAGGTAATAGCACAGTAGCTGGTAAATCTTCGATCTCGGCATACACGGTGAAGAGAGCTAATGGACCTACCATGATAAGCTGCTTATTCAGAGTTGGGTACTCTAATTCTATGCTACTCCTGCTAGTTCTCATCCACTTTAACGGATCATTAACGTCCTTGTATCTCTTATCTAGACCTCCAACAAGTATCGAATCTCTTATCTGAACCCTCTTTAACCATTTAACCATTCCGTGAGTAAAATCACTCCATTCTCTTTGAAAGGGTAAGAGATGATTAAGCATTACTAGTACTTTGTATTCATCATCATAAAATAACTCGAACGGAGTAGCTACCCCGTAATCGTCTAGAAACGTCACATCCCTAAGATATTTGGTAAGCACGAATCCTATCCTCCTCATTTTCCTCATCAGCACTAGATGCCTGATTGAAAGATAACCTACTTCTCCTAAAGTCCTAAAACCTGAAATAAATTTAGAGTTTCTCAACTCGTCTTCTGTAATATTCTTTAAGACTACTTTCGTATCCTACACCTCTCCTTTACTGTTACAGCTACCCCCCTTTTATATTCCATCACTTCCTCGCCAGATAGCCTCATCTTACCTACCGCTATTAGCTCATCGCTATTATTTACAATGATGGCCTCATCACCTGCGCGTAAGTTCCTGTCCACATTTATAACGTGTTTGGCGAAAACGTTTCCCTCTTTCATTATTGCTTGTATAACCTCATCATTGACTGTAACTCTCAGCCTAGGTGGGTTAGAACATTTTTTTAATAGCTCTGCAGCAAAAACTGTAATAGAAAATAGTCCATCTTGAGGTCTTAGGACTAAGAAAAGCTTTCCGTCAAGAAGAACGTTTCTTATTCTCCACGTATTAACAGATCTTTGTATTGTAAAAGAGCTCTCGGAATTGAACAGACAGGGAGCTGTACCTATACCAAACTGATAATCCGCAATGGATCTGAGGACGTCTAAGTAGGGTGATGCCTCCTCTGGGTCAGTTACGAATTGTCTTAGTTTACGCTCTCTCATACATACTTCTCTCCCCTGTCTATTACATCTCTACTTAACTTTTTGCTTCTCAGTCTCTCTATAGCTTTCCTAAAATGCGACATTGTTATGGTCTTGCTCTCCTCCCTTATTGCTATGTAACCCGCTTCTGTACATAGATTCTTAATATCCGCACCGCTTAAACCATCGGTAAGTAAAGCTAACTCGTTCACTTTAACTGAATCATCGATCTTCATCCTCTGAAGGTAAATCCTAAAGATCTGCTCTCTTCCATTTACGTCAGGAAGAGGTATCTCTATTAGCCTATCAAACCTACCTGGTCTCAATAACGCAGGATCAAGGATGTCGACCCTATTGGTTGCAGCAATTATTTTTACGTTGTCTAAAGGTTGAAATCCATCAATCTCAGCTAATAGTTGCATTAGAGTTCTCTGTACTTCCCTTTCACCGCTAGTACCCAAATCGATTCTTTTAGCTCCTATTGCGTCTATCTCGTCTATAAAGACTATCGATGGGGCCTTCTTTCTAGCGAGTTCAAAGAGATCTCTAACTACTCTAGCTCCCTCTCCAACGAACTTCTGCGCAAACTCGGAAGCTACAACATGTATGAACGCGGCTTTACTTTCAGTAGCTACAGCCTTAGCTAACATGGTCTTTCCTGTACCAGGAGGTCCGTAAAGAAGCACTCCCTTAGGAGGAATTATCCCTAGGTCTTTAAATAGTTCTGGCCTCTTTAAAGGAAGCTCAACTACCTCTTTTATCTCCTGAATCTGTTGTTCTAGCCCTCCAATATCTTGATATCTAACGTTAGGTTTCTCAACAACCTCCATAGATCTAACTAATGGATCCTCTCTATCTCTCAACACTTCCACTACTGCGGACCCTCTCTGATTTAGGGCCACGTACTTTCCTACCTTAATTGCACTGATATCAACGTTATCTGATACATTAACAACCAAATTAGGCCCTGAAGTGCTTTTTACTATTACTCTACCATCCTCTAATATATCAAGTACTACTGCTTCTATGAGCGGAGGACTTAATAATTTCTCCATTTCAGATTTGTAATAATTTAATTCTTTTCTAAGGCTCTCGGCCTCAATTTGCATCGCCCTGATTTTCTCCTCCAGGATCCTTATAGCGTGCTCGTCATTTACAGAAGCATCCTTTGATAAATCTAACTCATCGGACAAGCTCAATCATATAAGAATTTGGTTAAGTTAGACTAAAAATGTTTATCGCCATCTATTATATATGGTACCCATGAAAAACGATGCAGTAACATACTGCGAAATATGTGGTTCCGAGATTGAAGGACAGGGTTATCATGTGAAAATAGAAGGTAGTCCCATGATAATTTGCAGAAGATGTTACGAGAAAAATAAGAAACATTTAGTCATGATTCCAAAGGAAACGAAGCAAGTTCAAACTAGGCCGAAGACGATAGTAAAACGTGATGAGGTAGAGCTAGACATAGACGAGAATTACCCTAAGATAATAAGAGAGGGAAGAGAAAGAATGCATTTGTCAACTAATGAGTTAGCGGAGAAAATGAAGGTCAAGGAAAACATAATAAAAAGAATTGAACTAGGAAAGCTAAAACCAACTATAAGTGAGGCAAGAGTCATTGAGAGGATATTGGGTGTAAAACTCGTTGTAGAAGTTTCTTCAGGCAAAAAAGAAACTTCAGAATCAGACTCTCAAACCTTAACTTTGGGAGACATTATAAAAATAAGAGAGGGGAGGAAGTGAAGGCTGTCCTATTCGCTCCTGATGAGTTGGTGGAAGAAGCTCTAACTCTTACCGAGACTGCCGGTTACTCAGTTACACTAACTTATCCTCTTCCATCAAAGCCCAATAGACTGTTCTACATTTCTCAAGAGAAGGTTAAGCTCTTAAAGGAGAAGGATATAGAGACAATAGTTATATTCGATCTACTTTCTCCAAGGCACTTTATTAATTTGAATAGATCGCTTGAAAATAAGAAAATACTAGATAAGCTTTTCCTCTTATTGGAAATATTTGCCCTACACGCTGGCTCAAAGGAAGCAAAACTTCAGATAGAGTTAGCCAGGCTAAAATATGAGCTTCCAATACTAAAGGATGTATACAGCAAGACCAAGAAGTCAGAACAACAAGGGCCTTTGGGCGCCGGCACTTACGGTGTGGAATCAATTCTCAGGCTTTATAATAGGAAAATCTCAAAAATTACTAGAGAGTTAGAAAGTCTAAAAAAATTTAGAGAGGATCAGATGAAGAGCAGAGAAAGGGATATACCATACGTCGCTATTACTGGTTATACTAACGCCGGTAAAACTTCGATCTTTAATGTGATGACAGGTTTAAATCAGGCTACGGATCAGTCTATGTTCACCACAACAGCCCCGAAGAGATACGCTATAAAACGAAACTCTAAGAAATTGATGCTTGTGGATACTGTAGGATTTATTAGAAGTATCCCACCTCAAATCATAGACACGTTTTTTGTTACATTATCAGAGATAAAATATGCGGATCTATTGTTACTGGTTGTAGACATTTCCCTAGACGATTCGATTCTTATTGAGATTACTAGATCGTCTTTTGAGATACTTAGAGAACTCGGAATAACAGGAAAACCTATTATTATTGTTGGCAATAAGGCCGACTTGCTAAACGGCAATGTTGCTAACAAACTAGAAACAGTAAGGCTACTAAGCGAGGGATTGTACGCTCCAATTATGGACTGCGTCCCAGTTTCAGCTAAAAATGGCCTCAATATAGAACTATTGAGGGATAAAATATTCTCCCTAGTCAACTAAAGAACGTATATGTCTTAAGATTAGGTCACAGGCCTTTAAGAGATAAGAGAGTAACAACCCACGTTGCGCTCGTAGCAAGGGCCTTCGGGGCTAGAGGAATCTATATCGAAGGAGACGACCTAAAAGTAGTAGATAAAATAAGATCTACCATAGGCAAGTGGGGCGGAAACTATTTCACTATAGATATTACATCTGAGCCTAAAAAAATTGTCAGTGAGTGGAAGAAAGACGGAGGTAAAGTAGTTCATCTAACCATGTATGGGATCAACGTACCTGAAATAATAGATAACATACGACAATTGGACAATATTCTAGTTATAGTTGGAGCGGAGAAGGTGGAGGGATGGTACTATCATATAGCTGACTTTAACGTAGCGATATCTAACCAACCACACTCAGAGGTGGCGTCCTTAGCTATTTTTCTTGACAGGCTATATAAGGGAGAACAACTAAATCTTATTTTTGGGGATAGTAAAATTTCCGTTATTCCCACAAATGGAGGAAAGAGGGTGATTCATAAATGACGTCAGATAACGTAGATCAGCTCATGAAAGACATTGCAAGAGAGCTGCTAGGAGATGAAGTCATCGACGTTCTATCCTTCCTCTTAGAAAATAGAGCTGAGCTAACTGATGAAGATATGGCTAACAAACTTAACGTAAAAGTTAATGAGATAAGGAAAAAACTTTACGCTCTTTCGGAACACGGGTTAGTCAGCTATAGAAGGACTAGAGATAAGGAGACCGGATGGTACGTGTACTATTGGAAAGCTAATATAGACCAGATTAATGAGTTACTTCTCTCTAGAAAGAGAGAGATCCTAAATAAGTTAAGGGCCAGACTAGAGTATGAGACAAACAATGAGTTTTATATTTGTCCTGATGACAAAACTAAGTACACATTTGAGGAAGCTTTTGAGAACGAGTTTAAATGCCCAAAATGTGGAGTTCAATTAATTTATTATGATTCAGCTAAGATGCGAGAATTCTTAGAACGAAAAATCAGAGAAATAGAGGAGGAGATTTCAAGGGAGACAAAAATTGGAAGCTCCTAAGGTAGTGGACCTTTTCTCTGGAGCTGGTGGTTTCGCTAAGGGGTTTAAACTTCAAGGATTTGAGATAAGCCTTGCCATAGATTTAAACCATGCTGCTGCTAGAACTTATTCTAGCAATTTCCCCACAGCCACAGTACTAGAAGAGGATATTAGAAACGTAACAGGAAAAGATATAATAGGTTTGATAGGTTCAAGACCCGACGTCGTCATTGGAAGTCCTCCCTGTGAACCTTTCACAGGAGCTAACCCTTTAAGAATGAATAACCCGGTGGAAAGACTTTACGTGGATGAACGTGGGACATTAACCCTGGAGTTCATCAGGTTGGTTGGAGAACTGAGACCTAGAATATTTATAATGGAAAACGTTCCTTCAATAATAGAGACAAAAGAATTGAAAGAGGCTATAATAAATGAGTTCAGAAGAGTTGGCTATGAACCAATCTTTAATCTCCTTCGTGCCGAAAATTATGGAAATCCGTCCAAAAGAACCAGGATCTTTATCTCCAATGTAAAGCTAGAATTAAAGACATCGCCTAAAAAAACTGTGTGGGAGGCAATATATGACCTGGAGGATAGATTTGATGTCCCTAATCATGAACCGATAGAGCCAAATGAGATGAAGACCGTAAGGATGAGTTCCCTAGATTATGGAGACTATTTGACAATGTTCAGAGGTCACAAGAGAGAAATCCCTCTATACATTAGACTAGATCCTTTTGAAGTAGCGCCCACGGTTCTCGGAAATTCAAAATTTGTTCATCCGTTTCATCCAAGATATCTCACAGTGAGAGAGCAGGCTAGACTAATGAGCTATCCGGACTCTCACGTCTTCTACGGTAGTAAGGAAGAGCAATATAACCAAGTTGGAGAAGCCGTACCAGTAGTCTTATCAACAAGAATAGCCTCGAATATATTTGGTGCTTTAATTGGAAATAGTAGTCGGATTGCATAATGTTACGAGTTCTCAGAGACTTTTAGACTTTGCAAAGTTGGCTTTTAGCTTAAACATTAAGAAACTTTTAATAACAAAGGTTGGAGGTACTGCAGCTCAGGCTGGAATTCCCGACGTAGGAAGATTAGCTCTAAAGTATAATAAATCTCTTATAATTCTTCCAGATCTTAAAGACGCCGTTGAGCTATTTAGTCCCAGTAAGATATATTTATTTTCTCCATATGCTGAAAAAGAAATAGAACCAGGATCTATTCAGGAAAACTCGATACTGATTTTCCCTGGGATTGAGAATGGGTTTACCAAGATTGAACAATCTCTAGGAGAACACGTAACCTTAAGATCAATGAAAATAGATGTTGGTCCCATTCCTTATGCTAGTGCAATTCTTTACTGCAGTATAAATGGAATTAAGGCATAAATAATATTTTATAATGCACATTGATTTATTAATAAATCGCTAATAACCTTTCAGGCGATTCTGATACAAGTTTTGACTTGTCATGATCTTAGAAACAAATTAATAACCCCTAACTTATAATCAAACCTGTAAGAAAAGTAAGGAATGGGCCCGTCGTCTAGCCTGGTTAGGACGCTGGCCTTACAAGCCAGAGGTCTTGGGTTCAAATCCCAACGGGCCCATTAAATTGTTCAAAAACTATATTAATGAGAAAAGTTAACAAAGATAAGGTCTTTTCTCTATATACTATAACAGATTCGCTATCGTGAACTTTAGCTAAACCTAGAACTGTTCTGAAATTGTTTTATTAATTATAACGAAGTAATATTAAATGTTTTTATTTGAAAAACATAAAAATTAAAAACTAAACGCTAGACGAAACTACAGATACGAAGTGGAATCGAGGACATCGTATTCAAATACCGTCATAGACAACTTAAATAATAATAAAGAATTTTCAGAAAAAGATTTTAACAATTTCATAGTCTAGAAGAGCTAATTATTGAAGACTTGTTGCTTTACCTTTGACCTACTCTAACCTGTTTCAAATCAGAAGCTGATATTGAAGCTATGACGAATGACCTGGAAAAGAGAGACATAAGTAACAAATCTACATCTTTGTTTTGCTTTGCTAAGTACAACAAAAATTTCTATTTTTACAGATTGAGGTAAGATTAAGAAACATCCGATAAAAGCTAAAGTGCTCATTAGACGATATGAAGAGTTGGACCGAAATTTATCAATCCGTTTTAACTATTTTACGGACCCGCCGGGATTCGAACCCGGGACCTAAGGCTCCGAAGGCCTTCGCTCTATCCTGGCTGAGCTACGGGTCCCTCATAATGTTTATTTAAAGGGCTATTTAATTTAGATCTATGTATGATACAAAAAAGGCCTTAGCTGAATACGTCTTACCTATGCTACGAGACAAGAAAATAATCGGATTGGGCACTGGAAAGACCGTGAGAAAATTAGTAGAAGTTTTACAAAACGCTAATCTGTTACATAATAAGATAATTATTACTAGTTCTGTAGATACAGATCTTTTAGTTTCTAGATATACTCAGAACGTCCTATCTCCGTTGACTGGAGCTATACCAGAAATTTACATTGATAGTTTTGATTTCTTTCTGAACTCGGGAGATGAAAAGATTTTAGTAAAGGGTGGTGGAGGAGCTCTTCTAAGAGAGAAGATACTCTCTTTCTTCTCAACTGAGAGGATCTTCATCGGAGAAAAGTCTAAGGTCATCTCAAAAAGGGACGTACTAGTCCCTATTGAGATAGCACCATTCGCGCTCTCATTTGTGGTTTCTAAGCTAAGGTCATCTGGCTTAAATCCGACCCTTAGAGAATCCAATGGAAAGATGGGGCCAATAGTAACCGATAACGGAAACGTATTAGTTGATGTTTCAGTAGAAACCTCTAACCTTTGTGCCTTAGAAAGGGAAATAAAATCTATCCCTGGAGTGATAGAAACAGGTATATTTTGTGAGAAACTATATGACATGATAGTGATTGCTGACGAAGGTGGAACAATTGAGATATTCCAAAGGAGCAGAGAAAGCGGTCAAGGAAAGAAGAATAGCACAACTTATTTTGCAAGATAACGGTTCCTATGTTTTCATTTTCTTAGCTAGAGAAAAGGGAGTACATAAAGATCATATAGTAGGACCAAATTTCTGCGACTGCGAATCTTTTGTGTTCTCTAAACTCCTAGGTTATGACAGATTGTGCGTTCATGCACAAACTTATGAGCTAGCTTCTCAAAGAGAAGACTTCGTAAAGATCATTGTTAAAAAACAGGAATATAAAGAAATCTTAAACGAGATTTTCACTTATGGAAAATCATTAAAACTGAGAAAGTTAATGAGATCCCGAAATGAGTGACTTATCATTAATCCAGGTAATACTTATAGCTTCTATAGTAGTTATCTTCGGAAGTGTTACGTACGTAACGTTTGAGGAAATATTAACCGGTGTAACAAGTAAGAAAGAGGCTGTAAAAATAGAAAAAAGAAGGAAGAGTGGCTCACATGGGAGGTAAAAGGAAAAAAAGGACTAAGATCGTAAAAGTAAAGCCTAAATTACCTAAGACTTTCGAATGTCCCCGTTGCGGTAAAATAGCTGTAACTATAAAATTTGACAAGAACCATGAAGGGCCTAAATCTGCGCATATTAAATGTGGTAGTTGTGGTCTAGAGACAGAGATTCACGACCTTCCACCCATTTACGATGAAGCTAACGCTTATGGAAGATTCCTAGACCTTTATCTTGAAGGGACGCTGGAAATAAAAGACAATAAGAGGAATAAAGACCATGAAAATGAAGGGGAAGACGAGAGCCTATCTTCAGAAACTAATCAATGAAGGTTCTCCTATACATTTTTCTTTGATAGATCCAGATAAGGTATATGATATCAACTCCTTACAGAAGGTAGTCTTTAAGCTTTATAAGGCAGGTACCTCAGCCTTTCTAATAGGAGGTACCTTAGGAGTTTCTAAGGAGAAAATGGATGGGATATTAAGTATTATCCAAGACCTAGAAATCCCTGCAATTATTTTCCCTAGTAATATAAATCTAATTTCGGAAAAGGCCGATGCTATCCTTTTTATGTCGTTACTTAATTCAGACGATCTATACTATGTAATAGGTGCTCAAGTTTCTGCATCAATAATCGTAAAACTGAGCGGATTGGAACCTATCCCTACAGGTTATCTGATAGTAGGGCACGGCGGCACGGCTGCACATATAGGTAGGGCCAGGGCTATACCCTATGACAATTCGGAACTTGCGCTAGCTTATGCCTTAGCTGCTGAATATATGGGAATGAATTATCTTTATCTTGAGGCAGGATCAGGGGCTCCAGAGACTGTAAGACCGGAAATGGTAAAGGTCGTATCTAAAGGTTCTAACATTAACATCATTGTTGGTGGTGGCGTCAGATCTCCTGAAAAGGCTACAGAGTTGATTAAGGCAGGAGCTAAAGCTATAGTTACTGGAAATATTATTGAAAGTGATGTTGAGAAGGCAATAAAAATAATAGATGCTATTCAGAAGATATCCTTGATTTAACAATGCCCACTTCCAAGAAGAAGAAAGAGAACGTACCTATGATGTCAATGGCAGGTCTAATTAGATATTATGAGGAAGAGCATGAGAAATACAAGATAGATCCTTTATACGTGATAATAGGCAGTGTAGTTCTAGTTGCTTTGGTTGTAGCAATTACTAAAATTGTCCCACCGTAGGGCTTCCAGATTGTTAATAGATACAAAAGATTTAAGGAAAATGAGGGAATCTGCTGGTTTGACTCAATCAGAACTAGCAAAGCGTGTAGGTGTATCACAGTCATATATAGCTAAGATCGAAAAAGGAAGTGTGGACCCTAGATTATCTATAGTAAGAAGAATAATGGATGAACTAAGTCCTCTTATAGAAATCCCCGAGATAGCCCTTAGCCTAATGCATTCGCCTGTTATTTCAGTTAAAACTGATGCTAGACTAAAAGATATAGCAGACATAATGGAGGTAAATAACATCTCGCAAGTACCTGTGATTACTTCTGAGGGGAAGCTAATTGGAATGATCTATGATTTTATTCTATTGAGAAAATTAAGCCTCCCTTCATCGAGGCATTTCAAGGCAATAGACTTGATGGGACCTCTTCCGCCTCTAGTAGACCCCAAAACTTCTGTCACACAAATCATGAAACTTCTTACTAAACACTCAGTAACTATAGTGGTAGAGAAAGACCTAATTCCTTTGGGAATCATAACCAGAAGCGATTTAATCAAGTATTTGTCAAGAAAATAAGTAGGAGCCAGGCAGGGGGTTACGGGAAACTGAGGAAACTCCAGCCTCTCGCCCTGAGGGAGTCCCTTGAGGGACGAGGTCAGCCACTTCGACAACCGCACAGAAACGAGACCCACTAAGAACTAAATGAAGATGAACGCGATCTGTGTCCGGCGACGGATCCAGTAGCGGGAGAGGTTCTTAGTGGGTTGAAACGGCAGATCTCCCTCTGAGCAAGTAGGGGAAGATCCGGGGCGATATGATTCCCCTGATACGCAAAGTCAAATCCCCCTAAGTACAGAAGCTGGGTTATTGCCTTGGCTCCCTTATTTCTTTGAGAAACTGTTCTTCGATTGACAATATCTCTTGGCTAGACTTTCCTTTATACTCTTCTAATAACCATTTGTTAAGCTCTAAGAAAGTTTTACCCCACTTCATAATAGACGCGAATCTCATTGCGTTATCTATTTCGGAAATAATGTAGAGCGAAGCTATGACCGCCTCCAAAGAGGACAGTCTAAAAGGCTTAGAATAATTAACTGGATTTCCTGCTAACAAGAAAGGCAATCTTCTTCCATTCCTCTCATATCTCTGGAAGAAATTTTCATCCGATCTATTCCAAGAAGAGTCTAGTATAGTTAAACCCCTTTTCATTATAGTGTCTTTATCGTCTATTGAAATGACGCGATTTGAAAGAGGATTGAGGACTATCCCTATAGGTCTATTAGTCCTTTTTGCTAAACCTAGCCTAACCATCTTCCTACCTGTGCACTTAGCCGGATCATCCTCTCCAAATTCTAAGACAAAGATATTCACTAAGTATCGTAAAGTTCTTATAACTTTATATTTATTAAATGTAGTGGGATTGAACTTGGTAACTGCGATAGTCCTCATAAACACAGATCCAGGGGGAGAGGAAGAGGTTTACAATAAGCTAAGATCTATGAGTGAAGTTAATGAGACTTATATAGTGTATGGAGTTTATGACATAGTAGCTAAGTTGGAAGCTCCGGATATGGACTCTCTCAGGAATTTCATTAGTAACAATATAAGAAAGCTGCCTAAAGTGAGATCTACCTTAACGATGATAATAATGGAAGGTAAAGCCCAGAAGAAGTGACTATGGATAGAATGAGATACATAATCGGGGTAGACGACCACGACTCTCCTGTAGGAGGCTGCACTACTCATTTTTCATGGCTCTTATTTAGAGAATTTGAGAAAATTCAGGTCAAACTCGAAGGATATCCTAGACTTACTAGGCTTAACCCTAATATTCCGTGGAAGACTAGGGGTAACGCTTCGATCTCTTTTGTGGTTGAGACTGAAAGGGATATGGATGAGTTGCTGGATATAGTATGGAACTTGTCCCTAGATTATATAGAAAATATATCTAAGGGATACAATTACAAGAGATCTCCCGGAGTTGCAATTATGAATTTTAGACACGATCCCTTACTAGAACACATATATTGGAAGGCAGTAACAGATGTAGTTACGAGAGAGTACGCAGTTAAAATATCTGAAAAATTAGGAATAAAAACGAAAGGAGGTAGAGGAATTATAGGCGCCATCGCATCAATGGGGTTTAAAACTGGCATAACCTACGAGTTACTAACTTATAGACGTAGAGAGAATTGGAATTCACCAAGAAGGGTTGATTTTAATACAGTTATGAACTATGATCTAGCCTTCTTCCCTTACGTTTACGCAAATGTGGATTACGTTTCAAAGGAACAGTTAATCGTATCACATGGAAACGATCCTGTCTTATACGGCTTAAGAGGACTCAAACCCAGTGTTTTACTTGAAGGTCTTAAGCTAATACGGTCTGAAGACGTAGAGGGCTATCAACTCTTCGAGACCAACCAAGGTTCGGATCATCACTTTAAAACATCTTCATTGAAACCGTACAGCAGCTTTGTAGGTGATGTGACCATAAAGAAAGTAAACGTTATGAGAGGAGGGGATTGCATGTTATTTGGATATAAATTTCCAGTTATAGTGTATAAAGAAACCGGGGAGTTAAATCAGGCTGTAAGGTATCTTTTGCCTGGAGACGCGATTAAAGTATATGGAGCTGCGAAGCCCTCGGCAGAGTATGGTTTAGTTATAGAAGCTGAAAGGATAGATATAACTGAACTTAAGCCAGATCAAATGTACATAAACCCAAGATGTCCTCTTTGTGGTGGTTCATCTGAATCCCTAGGTAGAAACAAGGGATTTAGGTGTAGAAAATGTAGAAATAAGTTCAAAGGAAATAAGATAATACAAGAAAGACCTCGATCCGTAACTATAGGCGTATATCAGACAAGAAAATACAGGCATTTAACTAAGCCTATCTTCCTAGAGACAATCTATGATAGTAAAGAAGATCTTAAATAAGATAAAAACAATATCATGATAAGATTACTAGTCTCAAATTTCTATCGTAGTATAAAAGGGTGTAACAGATAGTTGAAATAGAGGAGAGGAATACTTTTCTAATCGCCTACATAATCACTAATTGATATTTGTTAATAAATTAAAAATGTATTATTATTAAATATTGATTTTATTTCGTTTTTTCATGAACTCGAATTGCTATGGAACCATAAACTGATTATAACGCTTTCGATTGTAGAGATCGTAAGGACCCAATATTTTTATAGCTCCTTTAACACAGTTCGTTCTTTAGTCCTCCCGGTCTGATGCTACGGATATCAATAATCCCAACGCTTCCTATCACTCCCTACGTCTCGATATCTGAGAAGGCTAAACTAGAACGTGTTAATTCAAGGGTCCTATTTTGGAATAAAAAGAGTATCTCGATTTCTAATAATGTTCTAAATCATAAATCATAAACTTTGAAACTAATGATGTTACTTAATTCATCCTCAATAATCTGTTTAACCTTTGCCAACTTGTTGGTAATATCATGCGACCGTGCTTGACTCATAATTATATTTCTATTTACACTAAAAACGAATTTAATTGTTTGGAAGAAATTTTCATTTTTATGGATATAACTTCTTGTAATTTTATGGACCGGCCGGGATTTGAACCCGGGACCTTTCGGATGCCAACCGAACACTCTTCCAGGCTGAGCTACCGGCCCATATTTAGATCTGTAGATTCTGTTTATAAATCTACCATTTTATTCCCTAAACCGTGGAGAGGCCTACCCCTATACTTCTCCTGGAAACAGATTCACTTTAACTTAACTACAATCTATTATTATCTTTATACAAACCGTTCTTTTTTAAAAGGAAAAATCATAAACTTAGACCATTCTCCAGTGGAAACAGAGGGGTGGCTCACTTTATCTTAGATTCTCCAGTGGAAACAGAGGGGTTATTTACTCCCCGATTAAATATCTCAACCCTTAAAACGTGAAATGAAGAATGATATTTGT